>CAKUUD010000001.1 GCA_934692675.1 uncultured Eubacteriales bacterium
TATTCCTTTCTTTTCTCTCTTCTCACTTTACTCACTCTTTTTTTCCCATTTTTTTAGCTCCCTATTCGGGAGCTTTTGTTATTTTTCTTTATTTATTTTTATTATTAAATCTTCTTTCGGTTTCTAAAAATTCTTCAATGGGAATATTTTTTTTGCTCAGAGTTTCTTCATAGGGATTTTCTTTGCTGGGATTAAATCTAAATAGTTTCCAGTATCCTGATTCTACGGCTTGTTTAGCTGAAAGCAATGAATTTTTCATTCCACCCTTTATTCCGTGATTTATGCACGGGGAATAGGCGATTATAATGGATGGCCCTTCATAATTTTCTGCTTCTTCAAATGCTTTTACGCACTGTGTGTAGTCTGCTCCTAAAGCTACTTGAGCCACATAGACATATCCGTACGTCATTGCGATCGCAGCCAAATTTTTCTTCGGAGTTTTTTTGCCTGCTGAAGCAAATTGAGCGATGGCTCCTCTTGGCGTGGATTTTGAAGCTTGGCCGCCGGTATTTGAATATACTTCTGTGTCGAATACCAATATATTCACGTTTTCGCCCGAGGCGATTACATGGTCTAGCCCCCCAAATCCTATATCATATGCCCAGCCATCTCCACCAAAAATCCAAACACTTTTCGTATTGACATCATCTTCGTTTTCCAGAATATCTGCCATCAATTTTTGGTCGATATCTATGTCATTTTCGTTATTTTTTAAATATGATATTAATTGATTTGCGAATGTATAATTTTCTGAGGAATTATTTTTTGTTTCTAAACATTTTTCGCAAATATTTTTTAATTCTAGGTTTTTGGTAGAATTTTTTATTGAATTTATTAGCTTGTTTATTTTATTCTTTTTTATTTTTTGAGATAGGAATATTCCGTATCCAAACTCAGCGTTGTCTTCAAACAGCGAATTTTGCCACGCTGGCCCCTTGCCGTTTGCATCTTTGGTATATGGTGTTGATGGGAAAGAGCCTCCCCAAATTGAGGAACATCCTGTCGCATTGGCTATGATCATTCTATTGCCAAAAAGCTGAGTCGCGAGTTTTGCATAGGGTGTCTCGCCACAACCTGCACATGCACCGGAAAATTCTAATAATGGTTTTTTAAATTGGCTTCCTTTTACAGTTCCACGTTTAAATTTTTCGAATATTTCGGATTTTTCAGGAATAGTTTCGCAGTATTCAAACGCTTTTTGAGAATCGTAATTCACAGGAACCATGGATAGAGCTTTTTCTCCTCTCATGCCAGGGCAAGCGGCAACGCAATTTTCGCAACCTGTACAATCTTTATCAGAAATTGTTATCGAAAAATTCAAATTTGGAAATCCGATCATTTTTTTGGATTTTAAATTTTCAGGAGCATTCTTAATTTCGTTGTCATTTAAAGCATGAGGACGAATAACCGCATGCGGACATACCAAGGAACAAATCCCGCATTGAATGCAATTTTCGGGAATCCACTCCGGCACAAAACTTGCCGTTCCTCTTTTTTCGAAAGCTGCTGTCCCCAGAGGTATTTTGCCATCTGTGTATTCAATAAATTTTGACACAGGCAAGTCATTTCCTGCTAATTTGGTTATTGGGTCGGCAACATTTTCAAAAAATTTCTTGAGCTCTGAATTTTTTATATTTTTACTATCCGAAAAATCATTTTCATCTGATATATTATTCCAGGAGTCCGGAACATTTATCTTATTTAAATTTTTCATGCCCGCTTCAGCCGCATCATAATTGATTTTTACGATAGATTCGCCTTTTTTTGAATAAGTTTTTGTAATGGCTTCTTTTATTAAATCAAGGGCTTTATTTTCTTCAAGTATGTTTGTTATTTTGAAAAAAGCGGATTGCAAAGTTGTGTTTACTCGCCCTCCAAGCCCCAAATCTCTGCTTATATTTGCAGCGTCTATGGTGTAAAAATTTATATTATTTTTTGCTATATATTTTTTAATTTTTTCGGGCAAAAATTTATCAATTTCTTTTTCATTCCAATCGCAATTCAGAAGAAAACTTCCGCCGGGTTTCAAGTCCTTTATCATATCATATTTATTTATATATTCTTTCGTATGACACGCTACGAAATCTGCTTTATCTACATAATAAGTGGATTTTATAGGCGCGTTCCCGAATCTCAAATGAGAAATGGTCAATCCACCTGATTTTTTAGAGTCATATTGAAAAAATCCTTGAACGTATTTTTCGGTATTGTTTCCTATGATTTTTATTGTGTTTTTAGCTGCACTTATAGTGCCGTCCGAACCTATTCCCCAGAATTTGCACGAAAATGTTCCTTCAGGTATAGTGTTTACTTTTTCTCCTATTTCCAAGGATAGATTAGTCACATCATCTTTTATACCTACTGTAAACCTAGGCTTTTTGTTTTTCGAACTCATATTATCATATACAGCGATTATTTGCTCTGGAGTGGTGTTTTTTGAGCTTAAACCATATCTGCCTGATAATATTTCCAAATTATCAAATTTTGAGCCTTTAAGCGCCGCTACAACGTCTAAATATAATGGTTCTCCAATAGATCCTGGCTCTTTTGTTCTGTCAAGCACGGATATCATTTTTGTGGACGATGGCAAAGAATTTAAAAGATGTTTTACAGAGAACGGCCTATAAAGATGTACTTTTACGAGTCCTACTTTTTCTCCTTTACTCATTAAGTAATCAATGGTTTCTTCGATTGTTTCGCATACTGAGCCCATTGCAATTATTATTTTTTCGGCGTCAGGCGCTCCGTAATAATTGAACAGTTTATAATCTGTACCCGAAAGAGCATTTATTTTATTCATGTAATTTTCAACGGTTTCCGGAATCTTATCATAAAAAATATTACAAGCTTCTCTGTTTTGAAAATAAACATCGTCGTTCTGAGCAGTACCTGCTATAAGTGGGGAATTGGAGTTCAAAGATCTGTTTTTAAATTCTTGAAGAGATTTTTTATTTACCAATTTTCCCAAATTTTCATAGTCTATAAGTTTTACTTTTTGAATTTCGTGAGATGTTCTGAATCCATCGAAAAAATGCAAAAACGGCACTCTGCTTTCAATCGCACTCAAATGTGCAACGCACCCCAGATCAAATGCCTCCTGAGGGCTGTTTGAAGCGAGCATTGCATATCCTGTTTGACGGCAAGCGTATATGTCGGAGTGATCTCCAAAAATGGATAACGCATGTGCAGCTACAGTTCTCGCTGCAACATGAATAACCCCCGGGAGTAATTCTCCAGCCATTTTGTACATATTCGGTATCATAAGTAAAAGCCCTTGCGAAGACGTAAATGTTGTTGCAAGTGCACCGGCAGAAAGCGCTCCGTGAACTGCTCCTGCAGCTCCGGCTTCAGATTGCATTTCGGCGACTTGAACTTCTTCTCCGAATATATTTTTTTTACCCGATACAGAATTTTTATCTGTTACATCAGCCATTACAGATGACGGCGTGATGGGGTATATGGCGGCAACTTCAGTGAAAGCATACGCTGCGTTCGCCGCAGCTGTATTGCCGTCCATAGTTACTATTTGTCTTTCTTCACTCAATTTTTTTACCTCTCTTTTCCTAACCAATTTATTAAAAATTATCTTGTTAAATTAATATGCCTTTGCCCAGTATACAAGATGCTTAGCATCTTTTCCGCAGATAACGCATTTGTCGCCTGTTTTTTCTTCGTTGTCACGAATACATCTCGAAGTGAACGCCGTCTCTTCCTTGGATTTTTTCTCGCACTCTTCGCTTCCGCACCACATAGCTTTGATGAATCCGGGTTTATTTTTAGCAATGTTTTTGAATTCTTCGAAATCCTTTGCCGTGTGTGTCATTTCAATTCTTCTTTTAAGCGCATTTTGATACATTCCATCATGAACTTTCTTTAATAAATCCGGGATTTTACTTTCTAGTTCGTCAAGCGAAACTATTATTTTTTCCAAATTGTATCTAAGCACTATTACGCATTGATTCTTTTCGATATCTTTAGGCCCGATTTCTATTCTTAGCGGAACGCCACGCATTTCATGTTCTGAAAATTTCCAGCCCGGAGATTTATCCGAATCATCAATTTTAATTCTGCAGATATTTTTCAGTTTATTTTGTATTTCTTTGGCTTTTTCCAACACACCTTCCTTGTGCATTGCTATAGGAATGATCATAACCTGCACAGGAGCTATAGCAGGCGGAAGAACCAATCCTCTGTCATCTCCGTGCGCCATTATTACTGCGCCTATCATTCTTGTAGTGCTTCCCCACGAAGTTTGGTACGGGTTTTCCGGTTTATTTTCTCTATTTTGAAATTCTATTCCAAAAGCTTTCGCAAAATGATTTCCGAAATAGTGGCTGGTGGCTGATTGTAGGGCTTTTCCGTCGTGCATTAGAGCTTCGATAGTGTAAGTTGCTTCTGCACCGGCAAATTTTTCACTCTCTGTTTTTTGTCCCTTTATTGCAGGGATCGCGAGTGTGTTTTCAAAGAAATCAAAATATACGTCAAGCATACGTAAAGTTTCTTCTTTGGCTTCTTCAGGGGTTTCGTGCAAAGTATGGCCTTCCTGCCATTGGAATTCTACTGAACGGAGGAACGGGCGAGTGGTTTTTTCCCAACGCACCACGCTGCACCATTGATTGTATAGCTTTGGTAAATCTCTCCACGAATGCACTACTTTTGCATAATGCTCGCAAAAAAGAGTTTCAGAAGTAGGTCTAACGCAAAGTCTCTCTTGTAATTTTTCGTCCCCTCCTTGAGTAACCCAAGCTACTTCCGGAGCAAACCCTTCGATATGGTCTTTTTCTTTTTGCAATAGGCTTTCAGGTATAAAAATAGGCATGGATACATTCTGGTGCCCCAGTTCTTTAAACTTTTTATCCATAATAGACACCATATTTTCCCATATAGCATACCCATAAGGTTCAATTACCATGCAGCCTTTTACGCTTGAGTAATCCATAAGTTCAGCTTTTTTTACGATATCGGTGTACCATTTCGCAAAATCTTCGTCCATGGACGTGATTTCTTCAACTTGTTTTTTATTTTTACTCATAAAAATAGTCCTTTCAATTTTTCTTTAAACTTTATATTATTATACTGCAACAGACATATAAATTAAAGGAAAAGTTACTTGGCCGCAAAGATATAAAAATTCAAATCAGAGATAAAAAGAGGAATTGCCACGATAAACAAAGAAAAAACGAGATAATAACAATTCAAATTAAATTATTGTTGACACTTCATGCCCCTAAATGATAAAATTAATATGTTAAAAAAATAATAAATTATTTAGGAGGAAGATCGATGTCTACATACATGCCAAAATCAGGCTCAGTAGAACGCAAGTGGTACATTCTTGATGCCGCCGGAAAGCCGCTCGGAAGAGTAGCAGTTCAAGCAGCGAATTTACTTCGCGGAAAAAATAAACCGATTTATACGCCCCATGTTGATTGTGGTGATCACGTTATTATCATTAACTGTGAAAAAGCAGTACTTACAGGTAATAAACTTACTCAAAAATATCACTATCATCACACCGGATATGTCGGAAATCTTAAGAGTGTGAGATACGACACATTAATGAAAACTCATCCGGAAAAAGCTATGCACATGGCTGTTGAAGGAATGCTTCAAGATAACGCTTTGGCAAGAGCTCAAATCGTAAGACTTCGTACAGTAGTAGGTTCAACTCACAAACACGAAGCTCAAAAACCAGAATTATGGACTGATATGGGGGGAAATAAATAATGTATAATACAACTCCTTTCTTTTACGGAACCGGAAGAAGAAAACATTCCGTAGCAAGAGTAAGACTTTACAAAGGCACAGGTAAAATCACAGTTAACGGAAGAGATATAGACGAATATTTCGGACTCGAAACTTTAAAAGTTATAGTTCGCCAACCTTTGGCTCTTACCGAAAGCGAAGCAAAATTCGATATCGTCTGCAACGTAACAGGCGGCGGTGTTGCCGGTCAAGCAGGTGCAATAAGACATGGTATTTCACGTGCACTTTTGGAATGTGATTCTGAAAAATTCAAAATGAGCCTCAAAAGAGCGGGCTTCTTAACACGTGACCCAAGAATGAAAGAACGTAAAAAATATGGTCTCAAAAAAGCAAGAAAAGCTCCACAATTTTCAAAGAGATAATATTATATATTTGTTTTATGTGGATGATTCGTCTGAAAAAGGTGGTGTGGATTGGGCTGAAAATTTGCCCGCATAATTTATGAATGATTATGTTATAATGACTGATTCGACTATAGATTTAAATGCTGATTTAGCGGAAAGCCTGGGGCTTGACGTTATTCGCATGATGGTTTGTATTGATGATAAAACCTTTTCAGATAATGAACTTACTTCAAAAGAATTTTATAATAAACTTAGGAATAAATCTGTTTCTTCAACTTCTCAGATAAACCCTTCTACGTTTGCTGAATACTTTACCGATATAGTAAAAACTGGAAATGATATTTTATATATATGTTTTTCTTCAGGGCTTAGCGGTATGTACAATTCAGCTGTTTTAGCGGCCGAACAAGTGCAGAAAGATTACCCCGAAAGAAAAATTTTAGTAATCGATTCTCTTTCGGCTTCTATAGGTGAAGGTTTGTTGGTTTATCACGCGGCTATGAAAAAGCGTGCAGGGCTTAGCATGGAAGAAGTTGCAGAGTGGGTAGAAGAAAACAAACTCAAAGTTTGCCACTGGTTTATGGTTGACGACCTTAATCATTTGTGCCGCGGAGGACGGCTTTCTCAGAGTGCCGCATTTTTCGGAAGCATGATGAATATAAAGCCGATTCTAAGCGTCGACAATGAAGGAAAACTAAAGGTCGCTGCAAAAGTTCGTGGAAAATCCAAAGCAATGGATTACATCCTTGGTCAGATTGAAAATTATGCACAAGATGTGAAAGACCAAACTATTTTAGTAGGCCACGCAGACTGTGAAGAAAGTGCAAAAATTCTTGCGAGTATGATACTTGACAAATTTAACCCAAAAGAGATTATAATAAGCAATTTAGGTGCGGTTATAGGCTCCCATGTGGGTCCTGGTATGTTTGCCGCAACGTTTTTAGGGAATAATCGATAAAAATATTAAAGAGGA
Organism: uncultured Eubacteriales bacterium; assembly: GCA_934692675.1. Classification (GTDB taxonomy): domain Bacteria; phylum Bacillota; class Clostridia; order Oscillospirales; family Acutalibacteraceae; genus UMGS1491. Next base: position 7,084 of record CAKUUD010000001.1, read on the forward strand.
GGAAAATTTAAATGCCCAATATAAAATCGGCTAAAAAAAGAGTAAAAGTTACTAAGATTAAGACTGAAAGAAATAAAGCTTATAAATCTGAACTTAGAACTTTAATTAAAAATGCTATGGTTGAAGGCGAAGTAGAAACCGGAGAGGCTGTTAAACGCGCTATCAAAAAGATTGACGAATCAGTTTCTAAAGGTATTCTTCACAAAAACACAGCTGCTCGCAAAAAAGCTGCCGTTATACGCAAATGCAGAGCAAAATAGTATTTTAATTTTAAAAACCTCTCGGGATTATCCGGGAGGCTTTTTATTTTTAACGATTAAATAAATTATATAAAATTTACATAAAAAAATCATTTGACAGATTATATATATGAATGTATAATAAAATTGGGTCATAAATATAGATTCAAAAAAAATATAAAGGAGTGTTTAATATGTCAGAAACAAACATCGAAAACAACATGATTTCAGAAGAAGATTTAGAAAAAGCAGCGGGCGGCTTGAAAATTACTAAGGGCACCCTTAAAAAAGCTCTGCTTGCAGCAGGAGCACTTGCTATTGCTGGAGTTGGTGGATATTATATTTGTAAAAATGGATCCGATGGATATTGGACCCTTGATAAGCTTAAAGATATAAGAAAAGGTTGGAATAATATGAATGAGAAGGAGGGAGGAAAAATAAAATTAGAAAAAGTCGATTTGGAAAACGATGATAAAAATTAGTGATTAAAAAATAATTTTATATGTAAGATACATGCCCACTTGATTTTTTGTGAGTGGGCATTGAAATTATAGATTATATAGTTTTTTACAAAGGAGTGTTTAATATGTCAGAAACAAACTTTGAAAACAACATGATTTCAGAAGAAGATTTAGAAAAAGCAGCGGGCGGCTTGAAAATTACTAAGGGCACCCTTAAAAAAGCCCTGCTCGCAACAGGAGCACTTGCTATTGCTGGAGTTGGTGGATATTATATTTGTAAAAATGGCAGCAAGAAAGAATCAGGTCAAAAATTACCATATTTAGATACGGGGACCGAACTGGATACTATTGTAAATGGATCGGGTTTCTGTGATATCCATAAATAGGGTATGCAAGTATAATTATAAAATTAAGTGCCCACTTGATTTTTTATGAGTGGGCATTAAAATTATAGATTATATAGTTTTTTACAAAGGAGTGTTTAATATGCAAGAAACAAACTTTGAAAACAACATGATTTCAGAAGAAGATTTAGAAAAAGCAGCGGGCGGCTTGAAAATTACTAAGGGCACCCTTAAAAAAGCTCTGCTTGCAGCAGGAGCACTTGCTGTCGCCGGAATCGGTGGTTATTATATTTGCAAAAATGGAAAAGAAAATGAGTATGAATATTGGACTCCAGAAAATATGGATGATTTAAGGGAAAAATTGAATAATCAAATGTGAATGTAAATCCAGAGGAAGTTAATTTTATATGTAAAAACACGTGTCCACTTGATTTTTTGTGAGTGGGCTAAAATATAGATTATATAGTTTTTTACAAAGGAGTGTTTAATATGTCAGAAACAAACTTTGAAAACAACATGATTTCAGAAGAAGATTTGGAAAAAGCAGCGGGTGGCTTGAAAATTAATAAGAGTACCCTTAAAAAAGCCCTGCTCGCAACAGGAGCACTTGTTGTCGCTGGAGTTGGTGGATATTATATTTGTAAAAATGGCAGCAAGAAAGACCCCGAAAAAATGATAGTAAAATCTCTCAGCGAGATACAGAACGATCAAACTGCGGCTGAAGATGAATTTGTAGATAATTATTTTGAGGATGATGAAAATTTTATATAAATTGGCCCCAAAACTTTTGTTAGTAGGCATTAAAATTATAATTTATAATAATAAAAATCATCCTCCGATTGGAAGATGATTTTTTGTACACAAAACCGATACTCTCCTAATCAGGAGAGGTTTTAATTTGCAAAATTTTAAATACAAAACTCAGCATAAAAGTTTTTCAACAATTACTGTTTGTATAACGCACAGTCGGAACTTAATACCAAGGGGTCTATTTAGATTTTTTTAAACATTCTATAATTTCTTTAATAGCAGATACTTCCCTTTCTGAAAGCCCTTGGATATTTATCACGGAAGTTCGAGGTATGTTCAATAAGTAATCCGATGAGACGTTAAACAGCAATGAAAGCTCTATAATATACTTAGTTGAAGGTACAGAAATTCCCATTTCCCAGGCGTTTACGCTTGAACGGGTTATTCCCAGTTTTTTTGCGATTTCGGATTGTGTTAATTTTTGTTTTGTTCGTAATTCTTTTATTTTTTCCGCAATCATTACTAAAATGCCTCCTTTATTATAATTTTAACGTGAATCAGGTAGCATTACATTATCATTTAGATACTTATAATTTACAAAGACTAGTTTTAACATTAAGTTTACATTTATACACTCAAAATACTAAAAATTTTATTACCCCAAGGCAACGATGTCAAAAAAACATTGACTAATTACTCAATTAATGATAGAATTATAGAGGCTCATTTTTGAGTTAAATCCTTATCTCATACATAAAATGAGATCTTACGTCCAGAAGGAGGTGCCATGAAGATGGTAGAATTAAAACACGATTATGAATTTGTTTTGGTAGCTTCAGTTAAATTAGGAGAGAAAACCGAAGAATTGATTTCTAAATTCAAGGAATTAATCGAAAAAAATGCTGAACTTTCAAACATGACCAGTTGGGGAAAAAGAAAGCTTACTTATTTAATCAATAAGGAATCAGAAGGAGAATATGTTCTTTTTGAATTCAAAAGCAATTCTGAGTTTCCTAAAGAACTTGATCGTATCTGTCAAATCACTGACGGTGTGTTAAGATCTATGATAGTAAAAAAATCTGTATAAAAGGAACGGTTGTTAAAATATGCTGAATATAGTTGTGCTAACAGGTAGATTAACTGCAGACCCTGAGCTTAGACATACTTCAAACGATATAGCAGTTACAAGTTTCACTATTGCCGTAAACAGAAGATTTTCAAAAAATGTTGAAGAAAGACAAACTGATTTTATAGATATAGTTGCTTGGAGAAATACAGCTGAATTTGTATGTAAGTATTTCCAAAAAGGCCAGTTAATTGCGGTAGAAGGTTCGATTCAAACCCGTACTTATCAAGATAAAGACGGAAATAATCGAAAAGTTTTTGAAGTTATTGCAAGTAATGTTGATTTCGTTGAATCAAAGAAAAATTCAAGCACGGATAATTTTCAACATTCTGGAGATAATTTCTCTGCTAGCCAAGCGGCCTATACCAGTGGAAGTAATGATGATTTCCAAACTGTGGAATCTGACGATGACTTGCCGTTCTAATTCGGACTGAAATATACTCACGAAAGGAGATTGAAAAGAAATGGCTGAAAAAACAGAAAGAACTGAAAGACGCGAAAATAACAGAGGCAGAAGAATGAGAAGAAAAGTTTGTGCTTTTTGTGCTGATAAATCTGCAAATGGAATAGATTACAAAGAATTCGGAAAATTAAGACGTTTTATTTCTGAAAGAGCAAAAATATTACCTCGCAGAGTAACAGGAACTTGCGCAAGACACCAACGTGAACTCACAACCGCTATTAAACGTGCTCGTTATCTTGCACTTTTACCATATACAAGTGACTAATTTGTAAAAAGAATCCTCCCTTAATAGGGAGGACTTTTTTAACCGCATTTTTGTACATCTGCGCGATTTGTTGATAATAACGGCAGCATTCTACGATACTCCTGAGCGAAAATAACAGAGTAGCTTTTACGTAATGCCACTCTGTTATCATTTTTTTAAAAGGTAAATTTAATACCAAAAAGCATGTTACTCTAAGCAACATGTTCATCTAAAATCACATTTATAGTGACTATTTAATTCTGATACGAACAAAAAATAAAGACCTGAAGGCCTAAAACGCGAACTGCCTCCAGGTGCTACTTGGTGCGGCCAGTGGGACTTGAACCCACACGTCTCTCGACACATGCCCCTCAAACATGCCTGTCTGCCTATTCCAGCATGGCCGCATAGCTACATTATAATAACAAATATAAAACTATTTTTCAATATGGCGGAGAGAGGGGGATTCGAACCCCCGAAGCCGCTTTAACGACTTACACGATTTCCAATCGTGCTCCTTAAGCCAGCTCGGACACCTCTCCACTTACCATCAAATATTGTATCAGGTTTTAATATAAAAATCAATTATATATTTTAAAGAAAAAATGAAAAATCTCACGTACTTATTGGTGAAAACTTACACTTTGTTTTTCTTTTATTGGTAAGTTTTTTCAACCTAATTCGGTTATATCGTTGAATAATTATGAACGGCAAATTCACAGCTATCGGGATAATCGAAAATATTAGGGCGTACGGCATCGGGTTTATGGTAAACGAAATCAAAAAATATAAACAACATACAAAATGATTCCACTCTGCTCGGCAAGTTTCCAATATAAAATTGTTTATATATCTGGTATCGAGCTTTGTAATGGAAAGCAAATTCCTTTTCGAAAACCCATTTTTTGAAATATATTGAGGAAGGTAATCTTTCCATTTTTTTATTTTTAAATATTTGATGTAAAATCGTCCATTATGTTCCCAATTTTTGGCCTTATAAAGCAGTCTTTCTGGGTTAAAAAATTTGTAATTTATGTTCTTGCACAGCCATAGAACTGCTAAATGATAAAATATCATCAGCAGTATATTCGTCAATATAATATTGATGTTACTATGGCTGTAAAGCATAATTCCCCTACCTTTAATTAAAATTTTTCATTTCAGTTTCTGCTTCTTTGAGTTTATCCTGAGCTTCTAGCATAAGCTGCGTTCTTTCTTGTGACAATGGCTTGGGCACTGCCTTTTTATACATATTTACAGCTTCTAAATACTTTCTGTATATGCCCATCATTTTTTCGAAATGCTCCTGAGAATCTCTTGGAACTCTGGGCTTTAATTTTTTTTCTAAATTATCAACAAAAGTTTCGCATTTGCTAGCTAAATCTTCAAGTTTTTGAGCATCTTCTTTAGTGCCAATATAACTGGTCGTCAAATCTAAAAATTCATCAAGCACATCGTTAAAGTTTTCGTTTTGCACCACGACTTCTTTTATATATTCTGGTTTCGTAAATACTTTAGCTTGATTGCTAAAATAAAAGAAGCATCCAGCGCCTATAGCTACAATTATAGCAGAAATACCTACTATTAACCACTGTTTTTTAGATTTCATTTCAAAAATCAACTCCTGTAATAATTATTTTAAAAAAAATTGTAGTAAGAATATACTATCATATTATTATATTTTTTTCTATAATAAAAATTATTTTATTTAAAAAATACAATTTTATTTAAATATTTAAAACTCAAATCTTTAATATTCAGTATTAGCAATAAAATGTACGAATATTATTGCAAAATTTTTTCTTGACGTTTTTTTATTATTATGGTACAGTAATAGAGGTGGTGTAAGCGCCCGTAGCTCAGCTGGATAGAGTGTTTGGCTACGAACCAAAAGGTCGGGGGTTCGAATCCCTCCGGGCGTACCAATAATTAATTTGATAATAATAATTTTTATAGAGGTTGCTCCTATGGGGCAGCTTTTTAATTTTAAAAATATAAAAAATTAGATAACATAACAAATATTCTATATTGATTTGTTATGTTATGAATAAAGTGATATAATATAAAACACATAACAAAGTATATAATTTCAAATCCTAATTTGGATTTGTATACTTTGAAAATATATGATTTATATAGATAATAGGAGGAAAATTTATGTGTAAGAACGAAATGGATATCCACACGGGCCGACATTCTTTAGCTCATGTTTTGGCTAAAGCTGTTACGGAATTGTTTGATGATGTTAAATTGGCTATAGGTCCTGCGATAGACACCGGATTCTATTATGATTTTGATATGAGCCATACTATAACTGAGGATGATTTTAAAAAAATAGAAGAACGCATGGCAGATATAATAAGCAGAAATGAATATTTCCCTAAAAAAATGATTAGTGTTGATGACGCTTTAAAGCTTTTTAAAGGCCAACCGTATAAGCTGGAGTTGATCGAAAGCTTAAAAGACAAGGGCGAGGACATGTCTGTGTATTACCTTGGCGATGATTTCTATGATTTGTGCAGAGGGCCTCACGTAGAAAACACAAAAGATTTGAAAAATTGGAGTTACAAAATCTCTAATGTTGCCGGCGCTTATTGGCACGGAGATGAAAATAACACAATGCTCCAAAGGGTTTATGTTTATGCATATCCTTCTAAAGCCGAGCTTAAAGAATACCTTAATTTTGTAGAAGAAGCTAAAAAACGTGACCACAGAAAATTAGGTCCGCAACTTGATTTATTCTTTATGGATGAAACCGCTCCAGGAATGCCATATTGGTTGCCGGATGGCTGGAAAATGTTCAATGTTCTCATAGATTTTTGGAGACAAGAACACGAAAAACGTGGCTACCATGAAATTTCATCTCCGCTTGTAAATAGAGATGTATTATGGAAGACTTCCGGCCACTGGGCTCATTACAAAGAAAACATGTTTGCTATACCTTTGTCTGAAGACCAAACCTTTGCTGTAAAGCCTATGAATTGTCCTAATGCGATGGTAGTTTATGGCAGGAAAACAAGGAGTTATCGTGACCTTCCTCTTAGATTTTCTGATTGTGATGTTTTGCATCGTAAAGAGGGTTCGGGTACACTTCATGGATTGCTCAGAGTTCAGATGTTCCGCCAAGATGATTCTCATAACTTTATAACTGAAGACCAAATCCATAGTGAAATAAATTCTATTTTGGATATTGCAGACTTGTTCTACAGCATATTTGGCTTGACTTATTCTCCTGTTCTTTCTACAAGACCCAAGGATTTCATGGGCGACATTGCATTATGGGATAAAGCTGAAGCAGAGCTTAAGTCTGTTCTTGATGCAAGATACGGAAAAGATGGTTACAAAATAAATGAAGGCGACGGAGCTTTCTATGGCCCGAAGATAGATATAATGATGAAAGACGCATTGAATCGTGTCTGGCAAACAGGTACCATTCAGCTTGACTTCCAGCTTTCCCGTAATTTCAATTTGACCTATACCGATAAAGACGGAAAGCAAAAAATCCCTGTAGTTGTTCACAGAGTAATATACGGCTCGATGGAAAGATTTATAGGAATTCTAATCGAACACTTTGCCGGAAAATTCCCATTCTGGATTTCGGCAAATCAAATCGGAATCGTTCCTGTAAGAGATGAGCATACAGATTATGCAAATAAAATAGCAGAAAAAATCAGAATGTCCGGACTTCGTGTGAGTGTAGACACCTCCGAAGGAACTATGGGCAATAAGATTAAATCTTTCCGCAAAAAATTGCTTCCGTACATTATAATAGTCGGTGATAAGGAAATGGGAAATAATACCATTTCTCTGCGTGTCAGAACTGGAAAACAAATAAATGACATTTCATTAGATTCATTTATTTCACAGTGTAAAAACATGGTAGAAAATCACTCGCTCGATTTGTGCGAAGAATTCTAATAGGTATATATATTAAAAGTGCACTTCCTGATTTAATTCAGGGAGTGTTTAATTTTTGTAAAAGTTAAATTATGTTGACAATACGATAGGGTTATGGTACAATCAAAACGTTATTAATTTAAAAAGGAGTGTAAAATATGAAATTCAAGAGATTAATTTCTCTGGCTCTCAGCGCTGGAATATTATCTTCATCAGTGCTTTCGAGCGGAGCGCCGCTTTTTGCTATGTTTCCGTCGCAGTCGTGGAATTTGGAAAATTGGGTAGAAGAAGCTGAAAAAAGTGGCTCTAGGCTTTGCTTATCAAAAGATTTGTCAACTTATGATGAACCGATAAGTAAGGAATTTTTTGAACACATGGTTGATACAATGGAAAAAATTGCATTTGAAAGTGGTGACATGGCTGAAGTTGTAGAAGATTCCGGCTACATTGCCAATGTTTTGCTTGCGAATTCCTCTTTATCTAAATCATTGCATATGTATCCAGATAGAAGATTGAAAGGAAGCTCATACGCTTTTGACAAGATGTCAAATGAATATCTGCACTATTCTTTATACGATAGTCTTTTTGCTATTTATTGGTTTATATTAAGGACGCACAGTTGTCCGATTTATAGAGAACTTCCTAGCGGAAAGGAATTTCACAGAGATAATCCATTCGATTCCGCTGAGTATGGCGAACTTCTTAATAGTATGTTATTTTGTGAGGAAGAAGATAAAAGCACTGATATAGTAGACGCTCTAAATTATAATTTTTTGTTGGCTAAAGTCCTGATAAACAAATATCGTACTAAGTGCGCAAGGCTCAAAGAACCTTTGAATAAGCTAGAGAATTTCATGAAAAAAATTTATGGGTATAATGAGGTTGATTTTAAGAATACTAGTATGATTTTTGAGCAGATAATTAATAATCCCTCTATGAGAATTCAAGTAGATGAGGGGAATGGCAATTTGGTGGTGTACCCTCACGGCATGCAAAACCCAAACCAGGTGCTTACATATTGCAAAGCTCGCGAATTTGCGGTATTCCTTATAAAAATAGAAAAACTATTAGTACGTGGCTGTTTTATGCGTACCAATATAGTATCACATTTTCCCTCTAACGAAGAAATAGCTCGGTCAAAAAAGATAGTAAGAAGACGCCGCGAAGAATTTGAGTGGGCTCAAAAGCAAAAAGAAAAGCAAAAAGAAGCAGAACTAAAAGAAAAGAATAGAATAGAACGTGAGAAGAGAGAAAGAATTTTCGAAGAAATTAAATTGAAAAAGACTTTGAAAAAAGAAGAATTAAAAAAACAAAAAGAAGAAGAGAAGAAAGCAATGGAGGAATCCGCGCCGAAGAAATCCGACGAGGAATTAAAAAAAGAAAACGAAGAAGTTCAAAATGAACAATTCAGATGTTTCTGTGAGTCTGAATGCGCCCGCGACGGCAGTGCACGCAAGCGTAAATCAAAAAAATCCTCTAAGTCAAAGAAAGGCTCTCAAAAAGTTGATACAAAAGAATCAACATCTTCATCTGGATCTGCCTCTTCATCAGGGTCGGCTTCTTCCTCTGAATCACCTGAAATTCCAGAATATAATTTTGAAGATATATTCGAAACTGAAGGAAATAACGAAGTTGAAATGAACACAAAAGATGCTGCGTATAAGCTATACTATGAACCATCTTTATTTTCAAATTTAAAAGAAAAAAATGACTCTTCTACTTTCAAAAATATAAAAAAAGGCGTAATGGAAATGATATTCTCCTTGCACGTAGGAGGAACGCGTTGCATCATGGATAAATTCGGTAAAAAAAGAGTAATTAATATGTCGGGTTGCGGCCAAGCTAAAGTTGATTTATACAAAAGGTACGCTAATAAATTAGAGAAACTTTTCGAAAAAGGTTCCGAACCTGTTTTGTACAAATTCAAGGTTAATTGTACCAAAGAATGCCGAATTGCATATTTTGTAGACGACAAAAACAAAATGATATATGTAACTGATAATATCGAACACATAGATAAAGGCGAAAAACACTAAATATAATACAAAATGCACTTTGAAAAAATCATTTTTCAGGGTGCATATTAATTTTTGGCATATATTCAAATGGAAATAATAAATTTGAAATTGTAGGGAAAAATACTTTCTAAAAGGAGAATGAAGAAATGATAAAATTAAAATCTTTATTTTGGAACTTATTTATTCCTCTGGCAGGAGGAGCAATCGTAGGTTTTTTAACAAAAAATTCTATGAATGTTTATAATAACGTCGCTAGACCGGCGCTAGCTCCTCCTCCGATAGTTTTTCCCATCGTGTGGAGTATTTTGTATGTTTTAATGGGAATATCCTCATATTTGATTTATGAGTCAAAAAGTATTTATAAAGAGAAAAGTTTGTACGTTTACTATATTCAGCTCATACTAAATTTTACCTGGCCGTTTGTATTTTTTAGCGGAAAAATGTTTCTGGTGGCATTTTTTATTTTACTACTACTTTGGGGAATGGTAATCTGGATGACCGGACTTTTTTATAAGGTAAAACCCGTGGCGGCTTACTTACAAATACCATATCTAATATGGCTTGGCTTCGCTGCTTATCTTAATTTAAGTATAGGATTTTTGAATATGTAGTTTTGAAATTGGAATTGAAATATAAAAAGCTATAATATATAATTAATAAGTATTTTTATAATTCTATACAATTGAGGAAAGCGGGAAATAAGATGATAAATGTACCGGAAATGTTTGGAAGCATGGTATTCAACGACTCTATAATGAGAGAGCTGTTGCCATGCGAAATTTATGATAATTTAAAGAAAGCAATTAAAGAAAATTCTCCAATTGATAAGCAAACCGGTGAATTCGTTGCCAGAGCGATGAAATCTTGGGCCATAAGTAAGGGAGCTACGCATTTTACACATTGGTTTCAGCCTATGACTGAAATTACTGCTGAAAAGCACAATAGCTTCTTGGAATTTGATGATGACGGAAATGCTAAAATGAGCTTTTCGGTTAAAGAACTCATAAAAGGAGAATCGGATGCGTCAAGTTTACCTTCGGGAGGCTTAAGAGCTACTTTTGAAGCACGTGGATACACTTCTTGGGATCCAACTTCTCATGCATTTGTAAAAAATCATTCTCTTTACATACCTACATTTTTCTGTTCATATAGCGGTGAAGTTCTGGATGAAAAAACTCCGCTGCTTAAATCAATGTACGCCCTAAATAAACAGGCTCTGAGAGTTCTTAAAGTACTCGGAAACGATAAAATAAAAAAAGTTACCCCAACAATGGGTGCTGAACAAGAATACTTTTTGATAGATAAAGAAGTATATGAAAAACGAAAAGATATACAATTTTGCGGCAGAACTTTATTTGGAGCCAAACCCGTTAAAGCTCAGGATTTGTCCGACCATTATTTTGCTGCTTTAAAACCTAGAGTTGCAGAATTCATGCAAGAACTCGATGAAGAACTCTGGAAGCTCGGAGTTCCTTCAAAAACTAAACATAACGAAGTAGCTCCTTCTCAGCACGAAATAGCTCAAATTCATACTTACTCAAATTTAGCTGCAGATCAAAACCATATAATAATGGAAACCCTTAAACAAATCGCCGAAAAACATAATTTGGTTTGTCTTCTTCATGAAAAGCCTTTTGAAGGCATCAATGGCAGCGGAAAACACAACAACTGGTCTCTTTCTGCAGATACCGGCGCCAATCTTTTAGAACCCGGAAATTCTCCTCAAGATAATGTTCAATTTTTGGTATTTTTATGTGCCATGATTAAAGCCGTGGATGATTACGCCGACCTTTTAAGAATCTCTGTTTCTTCCGCAGGAAACGATTGCAGGCTTGGTGGCAATGAAGCGCCTCCGGCAGTGGTTTCTATATACCTTGGCGAAGAGATTTTGAATATTTTGGAGGCAATTGAAAAAGGAACTATTTATACCGGTAAAAAGAGAGAAAATTTTGAGATAGGTCTGGACGTTTTTCCAAGTTTCCCTTGTGATACTTCAGATAGAAACCGTACTTCTCCGTTTGCTTTTACGGGCAATAAATTTGAATTCCGTATGGTAGGCTCTGCACAGTCTATCGCGGCTCCTAACATGATTCTGAACATAATAAGCGCTCAAGTGTTGAAAGAATTTGCCGACGAACTCGAAAAATCTGAGGATGTAAAAAAATCGCTTAAAGATTTGTTGGTTAGGGTTATAAATAATCATAAGAAAGTAATTTTTGATGGCAACAGCTATTCAAAAGAATGGGAAGAAGAAGCCGAAAAACGCGGCCTTTGCAACTTTAAAACAACGGTAGACGCTTTGAAACATTCTTTAGATGAGAAAAATATTGAATTATTTAAAACTCATAAGGTTCTTTCTGAAAGAGAATTAGTTTCAAGATATGAAATCCATATGGAAAATTATTGTAAAATTTTGAACATAGAATCCAAAGTTATGCTAAAAATGGTAAATAACGAAATTTTACCGGTAGTTACCGAATATTCCAAGGAATTAAGCGATTCCATTGTCAGTAAGTCTAAAATCGATAAAAAATTTGTTTCCGATTATGAACTTGACCTTTTCAAAACAATTTCTTCTCTCATTTCAAGTCTGCATAACGCAGCACACGGTTTGGAAGAAGCCCTTGAAAAAATCAAATTGAAACCCGATTTAGCAAGCAAAGCGGATCTATATAAAACCGAAGTTTTGGAATCTATGTCCAAAGTAAGGGAAATTGTAGACACCCTGGAAATTAATATTCCAAGAGCTAAATGGCCTTATCCGACCTACGACGATATACTTTTCAGCGTTTAAATAATAAAGAGCTCAAAATTAATTGAGCTCGAATTTTTATAAACAAAACTAAATTACACCATATTTAGTTAGGAATTTTTTTACGGTTTTTTGATATTGTTTTGAATTTACGAAAAAAGATTCCGCGTGGCAAGCTCCCTTGACTATTAGGATTTCCTTAGGGCACGAAGCAGCTTCATATAATTCATTTACCATGTGTACTGGCACGAAAGTATCTTTAGACCCGTGTATAAAAAGCACTGGAATTTTGCATTTTTTAATCTGATTTATCGAACTTGCTTCTGCGAATGAGTATTTATTCACGAGCTTGGTTATAAACGAAGTTATGTGAAGTACTGGGAAACATGACATTTTAAAAAAAGTAGTAAATTGATATTTAAACTCGTCCCATACACTTGTGTATCCGCAGTCTTCTATCACGCATTTTACATTTTCAGGGAGTGTTTCTCCCGCGGTCATCATTACAGTTGCGCCCCCCATGGATACGCCGTATAGAACTATTTTCGCGTCAGGATTGCATTCTAGAATTAATTTTATCCATTCTAGAATATCTTTTCTTTCCAGCCATCCCATTCCAATATATTTTCCTTCGCTTTTTCCGTGCCCACGAGCATCAGGGATTAAAATATTAAACCCCATTTTGTAAAATTGATTTGAAAGTTTTATTTGTCTTAATCCGTTTCCATTATAGCCGTGGCACATAATCACCCAGTTTTTAGACGGAGTTTTGTTTTTTAAAATATACGAATGGAGTTTTAGTTTGTCCTTGGATTTGATATATTTTTCAGTTGAATTTTCAAGGAAAAAATTTTTATATTTTACATCTTTGTTTTTGGAATCTTCTGATGCGTTTTTTTCTTTATTATGAGGCGCGGCAAAAATAAATGATTTGTCACTCGAAGAAAGTATTATAACTAAAAAAAGATAATAAGCCGCAATTGAACTCAAAACAAATAGAACAAAAGCGCATATACTTGCAATAAATAAGCATAAAATAATAGTGTTGTTCATAATATTTTCGCCGCTTTCTTTCTGGTAATTTTAGATTTATTTATTATATCACAATTGCGAAAAATGTGCAATATTTATAAAAAAGAAAGGTCTGAGAAATAAAATATGTTATTTGAAAGTAATACAATGAACATGAATATAAAAAATGCAGTTTCATATTTAACGTTCAAAGATTTTGAAAAATTTAGCTTTTTAACCCATGCTTTTTCCACTCGATTGGGTGGAATAAGCGATGGATGCTATAAGTCCCTGAATTTAAGCTTTTCTCAAGGAGATGAAGAAGAGGCGGTAGAAAGAAACTATAATATATTATTTTCTGTTTTAGGCCTTGATATAAATAAAATTGCCATGACAAATCAAATTCATGACAATTTTATAAAAATTATTAAAGAAAGTGATATCAATTCAGGAAATCTCAAATCTAACATTCACTACGAAACAGACGGCCTTATTACAAATCTTCCGGGCGTGGCACTGGTTACATATCACGCTGATTGCCCGGCAATATTTATGGTTGACCCCGTCAAAAAAGTTATAGGTCTTGCTCATGCAGGCTGGAAAGGCACTGTAAAAGAAATAGCGGGGAATTTGGTAAATTTATTTGTAAAAAATTATAATTCCTTGCCCGGAGATTTGGTTTGTGCTATCGGTCCGGCTATTTCAGGCGATTGTTTTGAAGTTTCCGAAGATATACTTCCTCATTTTGAAAGTTTAAATTTATCTGATAAATCATACCTGATACCTTCAAAAATTCCCGGCAAAATTAATATTGATTTGCTTGAAGTCAATCGGCAAATTCTCATTAAAAACGGAGTAAAAGAAAATAGCATTATAAAATCGGACGTTTGCACAAAATGCTATCATGATTTGATGTTTTCTCATCGTGCCATGGGTAAAAACAGGGGCACCAACGCAGCAATTATGTCGCTGTTATAAATTAAGATTTTCGTTCATAAGGAAATCAAATAGTAACTATACAGGTAATAATGTATAGTTACTATTTTTTGTTTGATTACCACAGATATTATTTCAACGTTTTATGAATTAAATGTATAAATAGTAGAAATAAAATTGACTTATACGCTAAAAAGTGTTAATATGAACTAAAAATTAGCCCATAAGGAGGACGGTATGATAAAAAATCTTGTAAAATGCATCGGGGAATATAAAAAATACGCAATCATAGCACCAATATTTGTAATCGGCGAAATGGCGGCTGAGGTTGTGATCCCTTTCTTAACCTCCAATTTAATTGATTACGGAATAGATAAGGGCGACATGAATTATATAATAAAATCCGGAATGTATATACTTCTTTGTACCGTTTTGTCGATTATATTCGGCTGCATAGCGGGTAGCTGTTCTGCCAAAGCTTCGGCGGGGTTTGCAAAAAATATGCGCGAAAAAATGTACGAAAACGTTCAGAAATTTTCTTTTTCTAACATAGATAAATATTCGACTTCGAGTATAATTACCAGACTGACCACCGATGTTACGAATGTTCAGAATGCTTTTCAAATGCTGGCATTTGTGGCTCCGGTGGCTCCCGCACTTCTTATTTTATCTACAGTTTTTGCGTTTAGAATAAATTCAGAGCTTGCGCTGCTATTTTTGGCGTGTGTGCCGCTGCTTGCAGTTGCACTTTATTTTATGGCTTCGAGTGCTCATCCTATTTTTACCAAAGTTTTTAAAACTTATGATAACTTGAATGAAAGCGTTGAAGAAAATTTAAACGGCATCAGAGTAGTAAAATCTTTCGTTAGGGAAGAGCACGAAAAACGTAAGTTTTTTAAAATTTCAAGTATAATTTACAAGTATTTTTTAAGCGGCGAAAAAATAATAGCTTTTAATATGCCTCTTATGCAATTTAGTATGTACGCGTGCACAATTTTAGCGGCTTGGTTTGGAGCAAGAATGATAGTAGCCGGTAGGAACGACCCAGCCAACGGCTTGACAACCGGTCAACTTTTAAGTTTGATTTCGTATTCTTCCCAAATTTTGATGGGTCTTATGATTCTTTCCATGATCCTTACTTTTATAGTTATATCCATTTCTTCCGCAAGAAGAATTTCTGAAATATTAACCGAAAAAAGTGACATCACCTCTCCAAAAAATGCAATTAAAGAAGTGAAAAGCGGAGAAATCTCTTTTAAGAACGTAGGATTTAGCTATGTTAAAGATAAAAATAATTTATGCCTTAGAGATATAAATCTGGATATAAATTCCGGCGAAGTGATTGGAATCACAGGAGGAACAGGCAGTGGAAAGAGCACTCTCGTACACATGATTCCAAGGCTTTATAACGCCACCTTGGGTGAAGTTTTTGTGGGAGGAGTAAATGTAAAAAATTACGATTTGAAAGTTCTCCGAAATGCTGTGGCTATGGTTCTCCAGAAGAATACTTTGTTTTCAGGGACAATCAAAGAGAACTTGCGTTGGGGGAACGAAAACGCAACCGACGACGAAATAAAGCGTGCTTGCAAAATTGCGCAAGCGGATGAATTTATAAACAATATGCCTCTTAAATACGACACTTATATAAAAAGAGCAGGCTCGAATGTATCCGGAGGTCAAAAGCAAAGAATATGTATAGCAAGAGCTTTGCTTAAAAATCCTAAAATTTTAATACTTGACGACTCAACCAGTGCGGTCGATACCAAAACCGATGCTTTGATAAGGCACGCTTTTAAAAATTATCTTCCGGATACCACAAAAATCATAATATCTCAAAGGATATCCTCCGTTAAGCACGCCGACAGGATAATAGTAATGGAAAACGGCCGTGTTATAGGATTTGATACGCATGAAAATCTTATTAAAAACTGTGAACTCTACAGGCAAACATACGAACTTCAAACGAAAGGAGGAAAATAAAATGGAAAATAATTCAAATTATAAAATAGATTTCAAAGTACTTAAACGCCTCCTTTCGTATGTTAAGGGTGAGAAATTAAAAGTTTGTGTCGTGGTGTTTTTTATACTTTTGAGTTCCGCCGTAGCTGCGATATCTTCTATATTTTTGCAGGTGCTGATAGACAAATATATATCGCCGCTTCTTTTGGAATCCAACCCAGATTTTTCCGGGCTTTTAAAAGCTGTAATTACAATGGCGTGCATTTATTTTGTGGGTGCTTTTTCCACGCTCATGTATAATAGGGTAGTGGTAAATATTTCTCACAGCGTTCTGAAAAAGATTCGTGACGATATGTTTTCGCACATGCAAACGCTACCGATTAAATATTTTGATAGCCACGCTCACGGCGATATTATGAGCTATTATACAAATGATACCGATACTCTAAGACATATGATTTCTCATGGGCTACCGCATATTTTTTCGGCGCTTGTTACTATAGTTACTATATTTTTTTCAATGCTTTATGTAAGTTTTTGGTTCACTGCGCTCGTAGTTCTATTTGTTTTTATAACGCTTAAAATAGCTTCCAAATATATAAAGAAAAGCAGTAAATATTTTGTTAAGCAGCAAGACGCGATAGGGGACGTAAATGGCTACGTCGAAGAGATGATTAATGGTCAAAAAGTAGTTAAAGTGTTTTGTTACGAGAATAAAGCTTTGGAAAAATTTAAAGTTAAAAATAACGAACTTTATAATACCGCCACTGCGGCTACTACTCACGCGAACGTGCTTTCAACTTTCATGATGCATATAGGATATGTACTTTATTTTATAATTGCTGTTCTGGGCGGCTGGATGGCTTTGAGTGAGTTCCCTAATTTTTGTCTCACCGGGAGAAATATTTTCACTCTAGGAATGATAGCTTCATTTTTGCAGCTTTCCATTAATTTTATTAATCCCATAAGCCAAATTTCTGAGCAGTTCAATTCCATAATAACCGCACTCGCAGGAGCAAAAAGAATTTTCGAATTTATGGATGTTCAAAGTGAATCGGATAAAGGAAAAATAGATCTTGTTTATGTGGAAGAAAAAGGCGGTAAAATAGCGGAAACCAATAAAAATACCGAAAAATGGGCATGGAAAATACCGACTGATTCCGGCGGAGTAAAATATAAAATTTTAGAAGGAAAAGTTGTTTTTTCAAATGTAAATTTTGGATATTCCCCCGAAAAAATTGTTCTTCATGATATAAATATAGATGCCCAACCGGGTCAGAAAATTGCATTTGTAGGCGGTACAGGCACCGGGAAAACTACAATTACCAATCTTATTAACCGCTTTTACGACATAAATTCCGGGAGCATCACCTATGATGGAATTGATATCAAAGACATCAAAAAATCCGCTCTCAGAAAGTCTTTAGGAGTAGTTCTTCAAGATGTAAATTTGTTTACCGGAACAATAATGGATAACATTCGTTACGGCCGCCTTGAGGCTACAGATGAGGAGTGCATAGCAGCCGCTAAGCTCGTTAGCGCTGACGGTTTTATAGAACTGCTTCCCGAAAAATACAATACTATTATTAGCGGCAATGACAGTAATCTTTCTCAAGGCCAACGCCAGTTGATTTCTATCGCGCGAGCTGCAGTTGCCGATCCTCCTGTTATGATATTAGACGAAGCTACTTCGTCGGTTGATACTCGCACAGAAGCTTTGATTCAAATGGGTATGGATGCACTTATGAAGGGAAGAACTGTGTTTGTGATCGCTCATAGGCTTTCGACAATAATGAATTCTGATAAGATTATAGTCCTTAAAAAAGGAAGAATAATAGAACAAGGCTCACATGAAAATTTGCTTTCTCAAAGAGGCGAATATTATAGCTTATACACTGAGAGCTTAAAGACCGAATAATTAAAAATCTTAATTATATAAAAAAGTCCGCACCATTATTTCGGTGCGGCTATGTATTTTTTTAGTCATTTAATTCGGGACTATCGCTTTTTTTAATTTCTTCTTCAAAATGTCTCAATTGAGCTCCTACTTTCGAAAGAGCATCTCGATACATTGAATAATTATCCATTTGCTCATGAAGTTCAAAAATTTTATTGGCTGAATCTGACATAGCTTCTTTTAAATTTTTAAGATTTTCATTTTTGTCTTTGGAATTTGATTTTTTTAATTTCATAAATTCTTCATAATTTTGGTCGAATTTTTTTAGATTAGAATACATTTTTTGATAGTCATTCTCGGGCATTGCTTTTGAAATTGTTTCGGGATTATAGTATTCATTTTTGAACGTCTGAGAGTATACGCTTAGTTGATTGTTAATTTTTACAATTAATTTTGACATTTCTCCCACAATTATCACTCCTATAGTTTTATTTCACATTTTAAATATATCATACAATAAATTTTATGTAATGTCAATATATTTAAGCGAGTTAAATAGAAGTGTTTTGTGTAATTTAATTAACATGTTCTCCAGATAAAGGGTTATTTTGAATAGCATTTTTTACCTGATTATTTGATATATGAGTGTATATTTCGGTTGTCCCGAGATTTACATGTCCGAGAACATCTTTTAAAATTCGTATGTCCACATTGCCATATTGATACATAAGAGTAGCCGCTGTGTGCCTTAATTTGTGAACAGAATATCCCATCCCTTTGAATCCTGCCAATTCAAGGTACTTACCAACCAAAAGCTGAACAGTTTTTGCGCTTATCCTGTTGTTATTTCTGCTTATAAATAAAGCTTTCTTGTCTTTAACTCCATCGACCGGCCTTACTTTTCGATAATTTTCAATAGCCGATTTGCACGCATCATTTAAATATACAGTTCTTTCCTTATCTCCTTTGCCAAGTATTTTAAGCGAGCCATCTTCTCTTATGTCGTCCATATTTATCCCTGTGAGTTCAGAAAGCCTGATTCCGCAATTTAAAAACAGTGTGATTATGCAGTAATCGCGTTCGAGATTTTTTCCGCCGTTGGCAATTACCGTATCTAAAAGTTTTTTACTTTGTTCAAGAGTTAAAAATTTCGGCAAACGTTTACCCTTTTTTGGAGTTTCCAGCTCTTTTATCGGGTTTGTTTCGAGCTCGCCTGTTTTATTGGTGAGATATTTGAAAAACATTCTTAAACTGCAAGCTTTACGCGAACGAGCAGCTTCGCGATTCTTCCTTACTTCAGAAAGGTAGCACATGTATTCAAACACTTCAGTAAGAGAAATTTCTTTTATAAAATTTATATCAACGTCATCTATAGGGATTTTTTCAAACGGCAAATCTTCAGGGACCAACTTGTTTTTCATTTTTATGTATCTGAAAAATGTCCTTAAATCCGTAAAATATTCTTCAACCGTTTTAGGAGATTTTCCCCTTATGGTTTGAAGGTAACCCAAAAACTTTCTAAGAATTTCTGGACTTTGTTCAAGGATGCTTTGTTTCATAAAATTCACCTTATGATTCAAAAATACCCAATAACCTAATATTGAGTATTTTTTATTTTTATATTCTGTTTTGGAGCTGATAACCGGACTTGAACCGGTGACCTCTTCCTTACCAAGGAAGTGCTCTACCTGCTGAGCTATATCAGCGTGCATATTGGCAGGGGCAGAAGGACTCGAACCCTCGACACTCGGTTTTGGAGACCGATGCTCTACCAACTGAGCTATACCCCTATAAACCCATTTGACCTCGACTTTGACCATTATACTATTTTCAAAAAATAAAGTCAAGAAAAATAATTATTATTTAAAAAATAAGATTATTAACATAAGTATTGACAAAGGCCTCGATAAGAAATAATATGTTTGAGTAGGATGTGTTTAAAGTCACATAATAAATTTTTTATCGGAGGATTTTTGTATGTCAGAGGATTTAGATAGTATTTTTGAAAGTGTAAAAGAAATTTTAACAGAGCAATTCGGAGATGACAAAACCGAAATTACCATGGATACCGATTTGTTCAACGATTTGGACGCTGATTCATTGGATTTAGCGGATTTGATTTCTTCTATAGAAGATGAATTCAAGGTAGAAGCAAGCGATGAAATTATCAGCAGCATAACAACAGTAGGAAATATAGTTGAATATATTGCCCAATTGAAACATATTTCTTAAAAATAATAAAATCAATTTGACGCTTATTAAAATTTGTGATACAATAGTATAGCCGCTTATTGCAGGCTTTAAAAGCTATTTTAGCTGCCTGATTCAGTAGCGAGATAATAAAAAGGTAGGTGCGTAAAAGAAGATGTACGCAATTATTGAAACCGGTGGAAAACAGTATAAAGTTAGTCAAGGCGACGTAATTTACGTTGAAAAGCTTGACGAAGCAGAAGGAAGTTCTGTTGATTTTAAAGTTATTGCAGGCCAAGATGATAAAGGTTTTTATGTTGGAAACCCTGATTTGTCCTCTGCAAAAGTTTCCGGAAAAGTTCTTAAGAACGGCAAAGGAAAGAAAATCACCGTTTTTACTTACAAACCAAAGAAGAGTTGTAAGCGCAAAATGGGACATAGACAGTTCTATACAAAAGTAGAAATTGAGTCTATTAAATTTTAAGTGAATAAATTATGACTAAAGCCAAATTTTTTGTTACTAAAGAAGGATTTATTTTAGGATTTGAAGTTTGCGGCCATTCCGGCTATGCTGATTCCGGAGAAGATATAGTGTGCGCTGCCGTTTCATCCGCGGCGTATTTGGTAGCAAATACTTTGACGGATATAATGCGAATTAGTGCAGACGTGAAGGTTGACGATAGTTTAGGATATATGAAACTGGTCGTAGATAAAAATAAATTGTCAATGTGTAGTGATATTTTAAATGGCTTGAAAGCGCATTTATTATTGCTTGAAGAAATTTACTCGAAGAATCTAAAAGTAAGTTATGTGGAGGTGTAAGGTAGAATGCTTAGAATTAATATACAGCTTTTTGCTCATAAAAAAGGTCAAGGTTCCAGTAGTAACGGACGTGATTCAGAATCAAAACGTTTGGGTGTGAAACGTGCCGACGGACAACAAGTTTTAGCAGGAAATATTCTTGTTAAACAGCGCGGAACTAAAATTCACCCCGGAAACAATGTAGGAAAGGGTTCAGATGATACTTTGTTTGCTTTGATAAGCGGAAGAGTTAAATTTGAGCGTGTTGGGCGTGATCGCAAACAAGTAAGTATTTACGCAGTAGATTAGTTTCTGAATTTATTGCTTTTATTTTAAAAAAGCGGGTCATGATGATCTGCTTTTTTTATTCGGTATTAAAAATTTTTAATAAAATTCAATAGTGAAAGTCGGTGAAATTAAATGTTTGTAGATATAGCAAAAATAAGGATAAAAGCCGGTAATGGCGGTGATGGTGCAGTATCTTTTCACAGAGATATCTATACCGCGTACGGCGGCCCTGATGGCGGAAATGGTGGCCGTGGAGGCTCTATAGTATTCCAGGCGGATAGTAATTTATCTACGCTTTCAAATTTTAGATATAAAAAGAAATTTTTTGCAGCCAATGGTCAAAACGGAGCATCCGGTAAAAAATCCGGAAAAAGCGCGGAAGACCTGATTATAAAAGTTCCATATGGTACTTTGGTGAGGGATGCTGAAAATGGAAAAATCATCGCGGATATTTCTTCGAACGAGCCTTTTGTCATCCTTAAAGGAGGGCGTGGAGGAGCCGGAAATATGAATTTTGCAGGCCCTGTAAAACAATCTCCAAGGTTTTCTAAGCCCGGAGAAAAAGGCTTGGAATTGGAAGTTACATTAGAATTAAAACTTCTTGCTGATGTCGGTTTGGTTGGATATCCAAACGTAGGAAAATCAACCATAATATCAATTTTAAGCGAAGCAAAACCGCAAATTGCCAACTACCATTTTACAACTTTGTCACCTATTTTAGGTGTTGTAAAATATGATTCCGAAAATTCTTTCGTAATGGCAGATATTCCCGGATTGATAGAAGGCGCGTGGAAAGGGATCGGCCTTGGGCATAAATTTTTAAGGCATGTTGAACGGTGCAGGCTTTTGCTGCATGTGGTTGATGTTTCGGGTTCAGAAGGACGAAATCCATGCCAAGATTTTGATATTATAAATAATGAATTGGAAAAATTCAGCAAAGAGCTTTCCAAACGTCCTATGCTCGTTGTAGCGAACAAATGCGATATAGCTACTGAAGAACAAATTGAAGAGTTTAGAAATTATGTTTCCAAAAAAGGATATCAGTTAATTGAAATTTCTGCAGCTCAAAATAAAGGACTTAAAAATATGCTTAATATTGTAGTCCAAAAACTAAGCACATTGCCGCCTGCGGAACTTTTTAAGCCCGAGGAAAGCTGTGATTCATTAGGTCAGAAAGAAGATAAACTTATAATAAGAAAAATTGATTCTGTATATGAAGCCGAAGCCAAATGGCTTGATAAATTGATAGAGTCTGTTAATTTTGAAGATTATGATTCGATGCACTACTTCCAAGATTATATCTTGAAAGCCGGATTGATAGATGCTCTTAAAGAAGCCGGCGCAATGCCCGGAGATACCATTCGCATAAAAGATATAGAATTTGATTTTTTTGAGTAATTGTGAGCAAACTATGTTAAAAAAAATTGTTAACAAAAATGAAATTATGATGATGAGCCCTCATAAACTCGCCTTTTTCGGAGATAGTGTTTATGAAATTATTGTCCGCGAAAAAATAATTTGTAATCATAATGCCGAAATAGGCGTGCTTAATTCTTTGAAAGTAAAGAGCGTATGCTGTGAATATCAAGCAGAGCTATTCGAAAAAATAAAAAATATGCTAACTGAAGAGGAGCTTGAAATCTACAAGCGAGGCCGTAATGCGCACGTTAAAAAGGTTCCCAAAAAATCATCGCCCGTCACTTATCATAAAGCAACGGGTTTGGAAGCATTATTTGGATTTTTGTACTTGAGTGGGCAAGAAGAACGTCTAAGAGAATTATCAAATGAAATTGATTTATAATTTGTGCAAATTATAGAATTTTGAAAATTTGATGTCGAAAACAGTAGTTTCGGTTGAAATTTGCTTAGAAATATGTTAAAATGTATACGTAATGTTGAACAAATAACTGTAGAAAGGGAGCATATTGTGATGAGTACTTTTGGGTCATTAGTATTTTTGGGTTTAGCTGTGGGTAAGTTTATGAAGAGTTTTAATGACATGAAATCAGTAGTATCTGATGTAGCAGATTTAGTAAAGAAATATATTTAATTTAAAGGAGATAGCAATGAATAAAGCAATAAGTAAAGTGTGTGATGATGTACTTAAGACATGTGATTTCTTAGTAAGCGTAGCAGGGTTATGTTTCGCTATAGGTGTAGTTGAAAGTTACGTAGTTGGTACTCAACACCTGAGAAATAGTTGGGTCGGAAGAATTACTGATAGGTTTAATGGCGGCAAAAACCCTCCAAAACCATAATATATTTTATAAAATAGCAGATATTAATTTATCTGTTATTTTTTTTACTTTTTTATAGTTCATACTTTTTATGTAAATTTCCTCGATTTTGTCATGAATTTCAAGCGCTTGTTTTAAATTTTTCACGCTTTCGTTTAAAAATTCTTTGGATGCTTTAAAATTGAAATTCAACAAATTTTTATGATTTTTTACCAAATCATTCATCAAAAATCTTTTCGAGTGTATTTTTGTAGTGTTTAATGACTTGCAAAAATTCAATCCAGAATGGTAGTTATTTATTATAAAAGCGACATCCGCTTCAGGAATTGCCATGGCGTCAAAACGGTTTTCGCCGAGCAAACAGGATGGAAATAAAACCGTATCATACCCTTTTGATACTGCGATTTTATGAATATTTTTAATAATTTTATTGCCAACTTCTCCTGTGTAATCCTCGATTACATATAAATTTTTAGCGAAGAAATTAAGGCTGTCAGGGAATAAATAATACCCTTTTGGAGTAACTGCGCTAATCATTTTTTGGTCAGTTTTTCCAATCCTATTATTAAATTTATTTTTAAGAATTTTTTTGCTTAATCGAGAGCAAAATTTGTCTAATTTTTGATGGTTTATGGAGCTACCTATAATATCCTGGTTTATAGAAAATATTTCACCAAAAGCTTTTAAATATTTGGCGCTTTTTTTATGATAATGCGCATTTTGCTTACTTAAATTTATTATTTCATCTTTTTGCTTCATCAATTTTTTCTCATTCCAACACTCACCCAGGTTTATTATAGTGTCGCTCGCACCGGGATAGGTAGGATCCATCGTGTGAGGAGCTGTACCATCTACTATGCATTTTTTGGCTTCAGGAAAAATAACTGCATCTACTGAATCAGGGTCAGAAGAGCAGCAAATTATTTCATATTTTATTTTCAACTTTTCATATAATTTTTCTGCAACGCTTTTCATTAATGTTGATTTACCTGTCCCGGGCCCTCCTTTTAAAATGTAACAAAACCAGCCGTCTCCCGGCTCATATAAATAATTAAAAACGGATTTGAATCCGGTGGTACTATGAGAAGCCAAAAAAAATTTAGGCGCTGAATCGATTTTTTTCATAAATATAATCACTCCTTTTGAAAATATATTATGAATTTTGGAGTGCTATTGTGAAAAAATGCTCCATCAACGTAAAAAACTGTACTCTATGAGTACAGTTTTATGTATTAGTACGTATGCGTGCATACCTCTTTTATTTTTTCTTTTAAATTTTCAAAATCTTGTACAACCAAAGATTTTTGATTCGGATTTCTTAGAATAGCCGCCGGGTGAATAGTAGGCATCATCCAAGTATTTTTTTTAAGATAAAAAATTCCGTGCTGTTTAGTTATTTTTATAGAAGGGTCTATAGTCCTCATAGCAGCAATTCTTCCGACTGCAACTATAATCTTTGGTTTAAGTAAAAATACTTGATTCCTAAGCCAGTTTATACATAATTCTTGCTCTTCGGGCAAAGGGTCGCGATTTTTCGGCGGTCTGCATTTTACCATATTTCCTATGTAAATATTTTTTTCTCTGCTCAGTCCTACGTCTGCAAGCATCGAATCCAAAAGTTTTCCTGATCTTCCTACAAATGGTTTTCCTTGGAGATCTTCTTGTTCACCTGGGCCTTCTCCTATAAACATCACTTCTGCGTCCGTAACGCCCTGTCCGAATACTACATTATGCCTTTCTTTGCATAAATCGCACTTGGTGCATCCCATACATTGAGTTTTTAATTCTTCCCATGAATTATACATATTTTTCTCCTTGATTTTAAACGTTGAATCGGAATAAGACTATATCTCCGTCTTTCATGACATAATCTTTTCCTTCCGACCTTATCATTCCCTTTTCTTTCGCTGCCGCCATAGAACCGCATGAAATCAGATTATCAAACGAGATAACCTCTGCACGTATAAACCCTCTCTCAAAATCGCTGTGGATTTTTCCAGCTGCTTGAGGAGCTTTGGTGCCTTTTTTTATTGTCCATGCTCTGACTTCTGGTTTTCCCGCGGTTAAATAGGAAATTAACCCCAATAATTTATAGCATTCCGAAATTAATCTGTCGAGGCCGGATTTTTCTAGTCCTATATCCTGTAAAAATTCTGTTTTTTCTTCTTCATCCATTTCGGATATCTGTGCTTCAAGTTCTGCGCAAATAGGAATTACTCCCGAATTTTCGGCCAAGGCTATCTCTTTAACTTTTTCGAAATTAGTGTTATTTTCCACTCCATCGGAAAAGTCTTTCTCTGAAAGATTAGCGGCATATATCACCAATTTATTTGTAAGTAAATCTAGTGAATTTACAAAGCTTTCTTCCTCTTCGCTAAAAGATAAAGATTTAACCATTTTTTCTTGTTCAAGCGCTTTTTTTATTCTTTCGCAAATTTCTAAATCAACAGTATATTTTTTATCTGCTTTTAAAAGCTTTTGTATTTTTTGAATTCTTTTGTCTATTAACTCAAGGTCTGAAAGTATGAGCTCCAGATTTATAACTTCTATATCTTTTGCAGGGTTTACTTCTCCGCTTACATGAATTATATTTTCATTTTTAAAACAACGCACAACATGAACGATGGCGTCAACCTCACGAATATTGGATAAAAATTTATTTCCAAGTCCTTCTCCTTGAGATGCGCCTTTTACAAGTCCTGCTATATCTACAAATTCGATGGTTGCAGGGGTTATTTTGTCAGGATTATACATTTTGGCGAGCGTATCCAGTCGTTCGTCCGGAACCGAAACCACTCCTACATTTGGCTCTATAGTGCAAAAAGGGTAGTTTGCGGACATTGCGCCGGCATTGGTTATAGCGTTAAATAATGTACTTTTTCCTACGTTCGGTAAACCGACTATTCCTATTTTCATATTTTACCTCCGAATGGTATGAAATTTATATTCTACTCTTAATGATAATATTTTATCAAATATTTATCAATACTATCTGCCCTAAATAAAAGGAATATTAAAAGTCAGTGATAATTGGTTGAAAAGTAAAATTAATTTTGAAAAATGTGTACATAAAATATTTACAATTTAAAAAAATATGGTATAATATCATAAATGTAAACCAGAACACGGAGGTGGTACAAGCTTACTTGACAAAATTATTTTTAAGGAGATGAATAAAATGAAAAATTTTATGCTTTATAAATCAATAATACGCATTTTTATTTTTTCTATGATCTTTTTTACTATGCGTTTTGATATAAATGCTTTCAACGGGTATACACATAAATACATTACTCGAAGCGGTCTTGAAAATATATGCAAATTTTATAAGGGCGAAAGAGAATCAAATGTTTTTAGTAAAGCCGACGAAAATTATTGGGAAACTATTATAGAGTATAGCGTTAAGCCGGATGAAGATGAAGTAGAAGGTGCGTATAAGTATCATTTTTATAATTTTCTAACCGGCCAAAATTTTTTAAACGAAAAAGATTCGGCACTCATTAGATTGACGAGCCATTTTGAAAATGCTGTTAAGGAATATAAAAAAGATAATAAAAAACAATCTTTCCAAGAGTTAGGAAGAAGTATACATTTTATGGAAGATTTAAATACCCCTGTACATACAGTCTATAGTTCCTTTAAAGACGCTGTCCTAAAGTTTCCGATGCACGTAATGTTCGAAAAAAAATGTGATGAAATTTGCGATAAAGTTAAATCTGAAACACTTAAAGAAAACATGGATTATTATGAAGTAAATTCTTTAGATGCTATAGGAAAATCAAGCTCAGTTCTTTCTGAGAATAATTTTTATGGTATGGAAGATAAAGACAACGATTTCTTCTATAAAGTAGCTTCTAATGCTATTTTAAATGCTCAGGATAGAGTAACCGGAATGTTATATAAATTTTTCGTACAAGTACACGGTAACTGTTAAAAGGAGGTTTATTTATGAAATCTAAGTGGCGGATATTTCCGGTAATATATTTTATGTTTCTGATTTTTTTGTCGAGCGGTAATTTTGTACAAGCAATCGACCCATCTAGTGAGATTTGTGTGGACGACGAAGGGGTCGTTTCTCACTGCAAACTTTTAGGAGATGATATTGTTTGTATAGAGAAATATGATTATTCTCCAGAAATCAAAAGAATCAAAATACATAATTTGGTGGTCTACAGAAAAAAAATTGACGTTAATCGTAAATACATAAAAGTAGAAGATTCCAAGAGCAAACTTATAGCTTCAAGTGGTTTTACGGTATCTTTCACATATGATAAAAAATCTTCTGTTAAATCTGAAGTAAAAACTCGAAATAACATAAAAGGTTTGGGTATATTAAAAAACCTTTTTGAAAAGTTCCATGAGGATGGCTTGGCGCTGGTTTCGACTAAGTATATTGTATGTGAAAAAAGTTCGCGCAGCGAGTACAAATACTTAATGGATGGTCACGTAGATATAAGTTGTACAAGCAATGGAGAACTTCTTATAAACAGCGATGTACATTAAGCTTAAGGTGGTGAATTTTATATGAAGAAGATTATAGGCGTAGTGGGGCTGTTTCTGACCTTGTTTTCTTTCGGATTAGGCGCAAGTGCTCTTGCCCCCTCCAAAGAGTGTGATTGGAAAAGGCCTGATTTTGGCGAGGCTAGACTTGTCACAAAGTTTTCAAAAATAAAATCGTTGGACGATGGAATAATAAGAAAAGAAACAATTTCTAAATATTCTTACGATTATCCCAAAAATTTGCGAGGGAGCTATAAATATATTACCGTGATAACAAATTTTGAATATTCCGAGGGTGAAAAAATTCTTGCGGATATTGCGTATGAATCTGATTTTAGATTTAATACTAAACGCAAAATGTGTGAATGCTTGAGTTCTACTTGTTGTTATGAATGCAAAGAGTCTGCAAAAGTCGAAGCATTCACAAGAAGAAAAAATGAAACTTTGTCCAAAGGTTCGAGCACCATAAAAAATAAGTTTAAAAATGGATATAACACATATGAAGAGATAGAATATGATTTAAAATGTGACAGCAACGGAGATATAAGCATAGAGGAATAAATTTTTGAAAGAGGGATTGGCATGAAAAAAATTGATGTAGTTTTTGACAAATTATCTAGTGATAAAATTCTTTTGAATGAATTTTTAAAGAAAAAAACTTTGGATGAGATGTATGAATTTTGCTTAACAATAGATGATAGCGTAACCAAGGAAGAGTTTGACGAATATGTTTCGGAGGCTTTTGTGAAGTACAATAAATTCTTGGACAAAAGAATAGACGAATTAGATTTAGGAAATGTAAGCGGGGGAGCTTCTCCGGAAAATGCTTTGATGAAAGCAATTGCTAAAGCAATGAAAAATGAAGTAACTGGCGAAAGTTCAGCGGTGCTTGCTGCTCCGATTTTAGATAATTTTGGTTTAAAGCCTTTGAATTAATTGTTTATTTGGTTTATAAAAATTTTATAGTGCATTTAAAATTATGCAGTTGAACTAAATTACTCTTTTAGTAAATTTTTGTGTTTACAACTGCATTTTTTTGTGTTATAATAACACTTGAATCTGGACGTTTAGCTCAGCTGGTAGAGCATTCGCTTGACGTGCGAAAGGTCAGCGGTTCGAGCCCGTTAACGTCCACCATATAGATTTTTAAAGCTTCCGTATATATATGGGAGCTATATTTTTGCATTTAGGAGAGTATCATGAATTTTTATATTGTTACTTTTGGCTGTAAAGTTAATCAGTGTGAGTCTGATAAAATGTCTTTTCTTATGACTGAAAAAGGATACACACTCAGTGCGTCTCTCGAAGATGCTGACATTATTATTGTTAATTCTTGCACTGTTACCGGTGAAAGTGACAGAAAGCTTAGGCAAACTATTCACAAAATAAAAAAATTAAATCCTGATTCTATAGTTTTGCTTACTGGATGTATGCCTCAAGCTTCTCCCGAAGAGGCAAAAAAACTCGATGGAGTGGATATTATAGTAGGCAATTCCAAAAAATATTTGGTTGCGGAAGAACTTGAAAAATTTTTTAAAAATAAGAATAAAATAATAGATGTACCCTCGATAAATATCCAAAAAGAATTTCAAGATACTCTTAGCATGGATCCTTCCAGAAGATGCAGAGCATTTTTAAAAATTGAAGACGGTTGTAATAGGTTTTGCAGTTATTGCATAATTCCATACGCAAGAGGAAGAGTTCGCTCGTTGCCTTTGAGTAAAATAAAAAAGGATATTGAAAATTTGGCAAAAAGTGGATATAAAGAAGTAGTCCTTGTCGGTATAAATTTATTTTCTTATGGCGAAGATATTGGTTGCGACATAGCTGATGCAGTAGAAACAGCGTGCTCTGTTGAAGGTATAAAAAGAATCCGACTGGGCTCTTTGGAACCCGATTTATTATCAGATGATTTAATTGAAAGATTATCAACTGAAAAAAAATTATGCCCGCAATTTCACCTTTCTTTGCAAAGTGGTTCAGATAAAGTGTTAAAATTGATGCGAAGAAAATATAATATTAAAGAATACACAAAAGTTGTAAAAAAATTAAAAAATAAGTTCCCAAATGCTACCTTCACAACAGACCTTATGGTGGGATTTACCGGCGAAACCGACTCTGATTTCCGTGAATCACTTGATGTTTTGAAAAACGTGGAATTTTTGAAAGTACACGTATTTCCTTATTCGATTCGTCCCGGAACTTTAGCGGAAAAATTCAAAAATCCTGTTGATAAAAAAACAAAAACAAATCGAGTAAAAAAAGCTATTGAATTTTCGGAAAAAATAAGTAAAATGGTTTTAAATAAATTTATAGGAAGTACATTAGATGTATTATATGAAACAGTTAACTCCCAAGGAATGTATGAGGGGTATACCGAAAACTACATATATGTAAAAACTATTTCTGAAACAGATATTCGCGGAAAAATACTCCCTACTAAAATAAATGAAATAAAAGATAATTTTTGCCTGGGAAGTATTTAACAATATTTTTGACAATACTACTAAATATTACTTAATTTTGAGGAGGATGCTTACAATGGAAAAAATATTGAATTCAGAAAATTTTGAAAAGGAAATTCTTTCTTCCGATGTCCCCGTGATAGTTGATTTTTACGCTTCATGGTGCGGACCATGCAAAATGCTGGCTCCTGTACTTGAAAAGATTAAGTCCAGGTATTTAGGTTCATTAAAAATAGAGAAAATAGATATAGATGAATATCCTGACATAGCTTCTAAGTACGAAATAATGTCCGTTCCGACGTTGATGTTTTTTTCCGGAGATGAGTTAGTTCGCCGAGAAACTGGATTTTTACCCGAAGAAAAACTAATTGAAATAATAGAAAAAGATTTTTGTATAGCAAAAAAATAATTATTAAGTGTGGTAAATTATGAAAGATGTTGTAATAATAGGCGCAGGCCCCGCAGGTTTGACAGCAGCAATATACGCCAGAAGAGCGGGGCTTAGCGTGGATATCATAGAGAAAAATATTTATGGCGGGCAAACCGCAATAATAGATACTATCGAAAATTATCCCGGATTTAAAAAAATTTCCGGATTTGAATTTTCAACAGTATTACACGAACAAGTTGAAAATCTTGGCGCCGAATTTATATTCAGTCAAGTTAAAGAAGTGGATTTTAGCGGCGTTGAAAAATATCTAACTATGTCAGACGGAAAAACTATTTCTGCGCTATCGGTTGTAATAGCTAATGGCTTAAAACGTAGGGAACTCGGATGCCGTGGCGAAAAACAATTTCTAGGTAGGGGTGTATCTTACTGTGCAACTTGTGACGGCGCTTTCTTCAAAGACAAAACCGTTATAGTTGTTGGGGGAGGGAACACCGCTCTTGAAGATGCGCTTTACTTATCCAATATTTGTAAAAGCGTTACTCTTGTAGTAAGAAAAAATCACTTTAGAGCCGAAAAAACTTTAAGCGATGCCGTTTTTGAAAAAGAAAATATAGACGTGAAATTTAACACCAACGTTAAAGAAATCTCAGGCGAAAAATTTGTGAACAAAGTAGTTTTAAATTGTGAAGAAAACGAAGAAATTATTCCTGTGGATGGCGTGTTTATCGCCATAGGTTATCATCCTGATAACGATATTTTCAAAGGTAAAATTAATATGGATGCCTCTGGGTACTTCGCTGCCGGTGAAGATTGTAATACAAACGTTCCCGGTGTGTTTGTGGCAGGAGACTGTAGGATAAAACCACTTAGGCAAATAGCTACAGCAGTATCCGATGGAGCCGTTGCCGGGAACGCCGCCGCTTCGTATATATCCACTCTTGTTTCGGTAAATAAATTAAAAATTTAAATAGAAAAAACCTCCGAGATTTTTGATTGTCTCGGAGATTTTTATTATTATTTAGCGCATTTTTTGCAAGGAGTTAAACCTTTAGCTTGAGCTTTTGCCAAAGTCGTCTCTCTGGAGTTTTTTCCACCGCAATCGGGATCAAAATGATATCGTTTGCCTTTGGGTGTGCAGTATATGTGAGCCCCGTGTGTGTTATTTGTATTCGGCTTGGAACTTCCGCTCTGCTGAGATTTATTGGTATTATTATCGGTTTTAGGTTTGGTTTCTTGAGGCTTTTGGTAACTTTCTTGCACAGGTGTTTCTTCTTTTTCGCTTTGCTGCACGGTCTCTTCTTGAGATGGTTCTTCTGCGGGAGGATTGTCTTCTTCCTCTTTTTGACTGTCTGTCACTTTTACGATTATTCTATTACTTTCTATTTCGTTTGAGGATTTTACAAATACCTCGCATTCGCCCTCAGATTCGCTTTTTAATTGGAGCTTCAATTTACCATTTTCATTTTGCTCTTCGGATTTCTCCAAAAATGCCACGTCGTCGTTCGAGGAACATAATTCCAAATCTTGAACTTCAAAATTCTCCGGCTCAACTTCCAAAATCACTTCTTTAGAGCTATTTATTTCCATTTCTACTTCCGATTCGCTTAAATGCAAACTTTTAACCTCCGCATCCTGCTCCTCTTCAAAATCCTCCTCGGCGACTATCGTTTCCGGCTCAGGTACGGGCTTAGAATCCATATTTGCGCACCCGGAAATCAACGCTCCTATCACCGCCGATACCACCGCCATTTTGTAAAACGCCCCCGGAACTATCACTCGTATGTACTTTTTATATTTGGAATCGAAATCCCTATAAATCGCCGGGAACAAAGCCACGCCGGCCAGCACCAAAAGAGTCCCTGACAGCAAATTTAAACTCTGCATCGAAACCACCCCGACCACTATAAAATATCCCCCGAGGATATACCAAATAATATCGTTGCTATTCGGCTTTTTGCACATCATTATCCCTCCGTTTAGATTATTATCATGAAAATTATACCATTTTTATTTTGCGTTATCAATGGTCATAAAGCTAATATTTGTAAATAAAATATTAAAATAATTATTTTTTTGGATAAACATGGTTGAAACTTCACAAATTAAATGGTATAATTGGTTCTAATTAGAAAATGTAAAAATATCACAAAATAAAAGAACGGATGTGTAAATTTATGTTAGATTCTAATCTTATAAAGAAATATTTCAAAGCAGGGCTATGGAGCAAAATCATGCTGGTGGTGTTCACGCTGGTGCTGGCCGTCGGCGGCATCGTGGGCTATTTTTTGCATAAGAATGACAATGTTTACGCGGCGAATGACAACGAAGGTGTCTGGTTTGTTGTTAATTATCGTGATAAGAATGGCAAAGAAATGAAAGCCCACCAATACAGTTTTGCAGATAAATTTGAATCGGTTACTTTTTGTGATAATAAGGGATATCCGCAGAAGGTAGTTGAATTCGGAGAGGATGATGGGAACAAATTTTACCAAAAAAAGCTGTTGGAGGGTGTGACTGCTAAAAATATGAAGAATGGATTTTTGTTTAAGCGGCAGAAGAATGTTAGTTTTAATGAAGTTACTATGAAACTTAAGTATAAAGGCAAGGATGGTAAAGAAAAGGAAATAGAGTCAGACAAGATGACATATATAAATGCAAGTACTATGTATTCAATAACTGTATATTATTTTAATATTGAAGATGATGACGTGCCTTTATCTGTTTCGATTGATATAAAAGAAGAACAAGAAAGGAAAAAGGTTACTTTTGAGCCACAGCAACTCCTGAAAGATGAATTAGGGGTGAGGGAGTATGCAAGCGGATTCATAGAATTGTCTCTTATAGGTGGTTCGGAAAATTGTTATATTATACCGGGCGATGGTACGTTTACAGCAGATTTACTTTCGGGTAGAGAATATAGTATGAGATTTGTGCAGTATGATAGTGTCTTGGGGCGGAATGTAGCTTATTATTTATTTGATAAAATTTTCGTAAAAGAAGGACCAACGACCTCGACAGTAGAGGTTCAAGGTAATAAGGTTGAAAAGTTTAAGGTTGACCAAGATGCAACGGTAACGGTCCAAAAGGTAGATCTAGTAGAAACTGACATTACATTGGGTACGGTAAATGGTCATGATGTGAACGGAATGGTACTCGGAAAATTTATTAATAGAGTTAAAACTGAGTGTGCAAAATCGGGAGTAGATAGATTTACAGATTTATCATGGGATTCCGTGTATCAAGACGCAAATAGTGCAACTGTTCAAGTGGCTCAAACCTGGAACTGGATTAACAATTTGTACTTCACTATGTGTGAAGGTTGTGAAGGGCTTAATTTTAGCCTGGAGGTTTCGTACGAGGATGGTACAACAGATACAGCGACAGGAACAAAGCAAGAAGATGGTCGCGTTTTATTTTCATTCACTGCAAATGGCTCAGAAATAACCGGTATGAAACTTAACCTCGATGGCGTAAACTATAAAAAATTAACCGAAAACGACATTACCTATGAATTCCAGGATGCTGATGGGAATATACTCACTTCTGAGAATGTATTAAAAAGCGCTGAGATGTCATTGGGCTATGATTTTGTGAATGTTAATGGCGCTTGGGAAAAGATGGAAGGCCATGCTATAGTAAAATTTAATGACGGATATGCTTATGCCCCCGGAACTAGCGTCAAGTATGCATACGGAAACAATACTCATTACGTAAACCCCAAAGATGATAAGGGAAATGAATGTATTCGAGATATAGAAAATGCGAATGGAGTTATCATCGGCCCGTTTGAAAAAATGAAGTACACCGAGGGCGAGGGCGAGAGAAAATTGACAATTACTGTTATTTCGACCAAAAATTTATCTAAGCTTACTTTCAATTCAAGCACCGCCGTGGATATTGGTGATGGCATAGAGTCCGTAGATTTTGAAAGCGTATCTTTGAAAAGGAAATCGGATGGAAAAAGCTATTTCGCTAATGTTGCGCCGGCTGTAACGAGGGATGAAAAAGATAATATAACCGACGCCAAGCTCGAAGGAAAAGTAACATTAAAATTTAAGGACGGATATACTCTAGGCCTGAAAGAAAATGACATAGAAGATATTAATAATATTATGTCGATTAGTACTGGGATCTCGGATGAAAAAGGTAATATTATAGATACAAGTAGTAATTGTGAAGTGTCGTTTAGTAATGTCGAGGAAAAGTTAGATGAAAATAATAAAACCGTTTGTACATTTACAATGACGATAACGCAAAAAGAAACAGGTATTTCGGATTTGCAATTCAAAAATGTTAATGTAAAACTAAATTTGGTTCTAAAAGAATTTACTGTTAAGTTCGTAGAAGTAGATGCCTCGGGTGCAGAACTGGACTATGATAGTTCTAAATTTTCAATTTCAAAGTCCCATGGGGTCGGAGGTCCTCAAGATTCCTATGAAACCGATAAGAACTATATAAAAGTTTCTGCAAGTACAGGTGGTGTAATAGTATACTTTGACATTAATCTGACAAAAGATTATGTAGATTGCAAAGACCAGCTGAAATATGAAGGCAATAACGGCCTCGAAGTTTCACAACTCGAAGGTGAATCTCCATATTTTATTTTTGATTCAGAGGGAAAAACGACAGGCACTATATTTACTGTAAAAATTAAAAATTTAACCCCGAACACGATATATCTCCCTAAAACTCTAAATCGAGATGAAACTTTAGAAAAATATAACATAGATGCCCAGGCTGACCTTTACGGTGCGCCCAATGAATCTATTACGATAGACGGCACAGAATACTGCGGGTATAAGGCAATAGGATCAGGACTAAAGTATAAAATTAATGGCAGCAAATTATATCAAAATTGGGTCTCTACAAAGAGTACTCCAGATAATGTTTTAACCACGAAAACATTCTTTAATGTTGATGGGACAAGTATAACTAATGATGCTGACGGCGTACTTCTGAATTTCGCGAATTTGGAAAGTAACGAAGTTTTACCAAAGGAATATGATGTCACATCAGGAGACTCCACTGAAAAGAAATCGATAAGGGTAGTTAATAATGTCAAATTAACAGGCCCGGCGGAAGAAACTACTACTGTAAATTTCATAATAAATTCACGATATATAGAATTCTTGAATTTTGTTAAGCTCTTTCAAAACGCCGATACTACTTGGGGCATAGACCGCTCGGTAAAATGGTCAACCTTAGACAGTAGCCAAGTTAAAGCCAGCTTGTCATATGTTTATCATCCTCTGGCTGAAACAGCAGATGACAGCAATTACGTGGCTCTTGAAGCAGGTGTTGATGGTTTCGATATAAAAAGCATGACAGAAAATATGAGGGTTATTCCGGAGGAAAGTGATTATGAAAGTCGAGTTGACGTAGATGCCAATGTTCAAAATCCTAATGCTCTTTCTGAAAGTAAGTACAGGATTATGAAATTGACAATCCATGGGAATAATTTAAATCAAAGTTCTTCTACCCAGGAATATAATTTTAGAATTTTAAATGTTAAGTATCCCTCTTATACCGCTGAAATTGACGTACCAAACAATATGGCACAATTTGCCATAACAAGCGGATTCTTAACGGATACTTGGACTATCGAAGCTTCAGGAACTAACAACCAAAAATTATATGCAACTTACAACTATAATTCGAACATTTCATTTACAGTTCAAGCAAATTCAGGATACACCATCAGTGACGTTGAGAACGAGATACAAATATACACTAGCCAAGAGGATTATGAAAAAGGAGAGAATACAGTTAGCTATAAATACACAGAATATCAAAATGATGAAGGCGAAACCGTACTTGGAGTTTCTTTAGATAACGTAAAAACAAACTTATATATTTATGTTAACTTAGGTCCGCTCCACAAAACTATAACGCACTCAAAAATCGAGGGTGCAAACTACTACAGAATTGAAAAAGATGGAGACAACTATAAATGCAAAGAAATGATAATTGGACGTAATACAGTTCCAGAAGGTACTCCATATTATTTCATGGTTGAAGCACAAACAGGATATAATATCGATACTCTTAAATTATCAAGCAGCGATTCCGGCGAATTATCTCCGATGCCTCAACAGCCGACTGTTATATATGAACCAGGCAACGAAAGGTCATCACATATTAAGGTCTATGAGTTACCGGCAGTTAAAAAGAACCAAACGATTTCCGGTACAATCGTGAAAGACCAATGCTTAGTTACTTTTAATCTTGATAAGAATTACCCCGAAGCTTTGTCTTATAAATACGAAGGCCAGGTTCTTAGCGGTTCTAAAGGAGTAAATGTAGACTATGGTCAAACTATAGAGTTCTCTACCCAAGTAAATGAAAAATACAACAGGTCAAATTACAAGATAATGCTTTTTGAAAAAGGAAGCCAAGAAAATGGCAGAGAACTAAATCTTGTTAATGGTGTTTACACTATTTCTAACATAACCACTGACAAAGATGTAAGAGTAGAAAATATAGAAGTTAATCGGTATAGTATAAATCTTGTAAAGAATGACGCAGCGGAATATTTAGATAGCAATCAAAACGAGATTTATGGTGTGCAAACAGTTGAATACAATGGTAATTACGAGTTTACATTGAAGGCAAATACAGGGTATGCCATAGGAGAATCAACCCAAGTTATTTGTACCTCCGAAGACGGAACCAAAAAAACTCTCAACCCTGA
Source organism: uncultured Eubacteriales bacterium (assembly GCA_934692675.1). Lineage (GTDB taxonomy): Bacteria > Bacillota > Clostridia > Oscillospirales > Acutalibacteraceae > UMGS1491. The sequence goes on from CAKUUD010000001.1 coordinate 44,744, forward strand.
TAAATCCGGTAAATACAGACTTTCAAATGTTAAAGAAGATTTTACGATAAATATTATGAATGTCGACGATATTTATTACACCGTGACTTTTATCCCGGTAGAAGGTGTAACGTATGTAAACGATAAAGATGCCGTTGTAACTGGTTCTTTCCAAATAAAACACGGAAGCAATTTTGAATTCGGTGTAAATGTTGACGATGCATATGACGATTCCAAAGCTGGAATGTATATAGTTATAAACGACGGAAAAAGTCAGAATTTACGTTCACAAATTTTATATTCAGGAAGATACACTATAAACAACATCACAGAAGATGCAGAGATAAAAGTAGGCAACATCAGAAAAAATACCTACACTGTAACTTTAAATAAAGTTGAAGGAATGGATTTCTACAATAATTCTAATAAAATTATTAGCGGTGACAACACAGTTTCACATGGTGATTCACTATCATTTAAAGTTAACCTCTACCCGGCATATGCCGATTCAAAAGTAAAAATTATGCTAGGCACTCAGGAATTATCCGCTGATGAATCCGGATTTTATACAGTAAAAAATGTAATCGAAAATAAAATCGTTACTGTAAACGGCGTAGAAGAAACCGTAGAATCAAAGTTCACAAACACAATAAATAATTTGCCTGATAATGTCGATTCTCTCTCGGATGTTGATGATGTAATAAGTGCATCTCAAGTTTATGAAAGTATGAGCGACGAACAAAAATCAAGAGTTGGGAACATTGACAAATTAAAAAGGCTGCAAGAACAAGTGAAAAAATTCCATCACGTAAGCAATGACATTACTATTGAAGGCGTAGACTGGAACATCAAATTATTTGCTATTCCGATTGATAATAGCATGGATGTATACACAAGACTTTACCAAAAACTGAATTCAGAATACATCTTGTCTTTGTACAATGTCTATCTTTGGGATACAATAAAAGATGAAAGATATAATCTCCCTGAAGGTCAATCAGTTGTTATAAGTTTGCCGACGCCTGAAATGACATACTTTGAAAAGCCGACTGGTATTCACGAAAAAGAAAACGGAAAACTAGATTACCTTTCATTAATTTTAGGAAGTGACAAAGTAAGCTTTACAACCGATTCATTCAGTCCTATGGGAGTTGTAGCAAATAGAACATCTACTCCGGGCAGATCTTCTCTTTTGGATACCTGGGACGCAAATGTTCAAGCAATAAAAGATTATGCTCTTTCTAACTTAAATAGCAGCGGTTCACGAGATGAAAACTCCGCTTCATCCTCTGAATATATTTCTGACAACGATTCTTCTTCGGGAGATACCGATGGCAACACGGGAAATATAAGTGAAAAGTTCAAGAGCAGAAACAATCCTGTTACTCCTCGCGGAAGCGCTATAAGATTATTACTTGTACTTCTGATATTGATTTTGTTATCAATAATAATTATAATAATTATAGAGAATATGAAAAAAAATAAAGACGTCAAGAAATAGTTATATTTCCTGTTAGAGGAGGGGAAGGCAATACTTTTTGAAAATATTAAAAAACTAAGAAAAGAATCAGGTTACACTCAGCAAGAAGTTGCCGACCTCCTCAATATAGATCGTTCCACGTATTCATGTTATGAGATAGGAAAAATAAAACCTGATGTCGACACAGTGATTTGTCTTTCCCAGATTTTCGCTGTTCACTATAGCCAGATTTTAGAATGTAGCCATTTTAAACGATTTGAAGACAGAGAAAATCCCCGAGAACATTTTTCTCTCAAGAAAAGACAAGGCATAATGTGTGAAAATTCACAGGAAGAAGACTTGTTAATTTCTTTTAGATTGCTCCCGGAAGATATGAAAGAAAAAGTTTTAAGAATTTCTTCGTTGAAGTCACGAAAACATACTATGAAAATATAAAAAGATCTCCTCCCGTTATTTGTACGGGAGGAGATTTTTATTACTGAGTTATATATTAAATCGTAAATAAATTCAAACTTTAAAATAGTTTTTTAACTGCATCATTTACATCAACATATCCAACGATGGCAGAGTTATGAGCTACATCACGCGCAATACTTCCGATTTCTTTTGCAGCTGGAAGAAGTATAGATTTTTCTGACATTCCTTTAAAATCTTTTTTATTTCTGTAATAAGCTTGACCTACGTCTGCGAGTACTGCAGTAGCTACTATTGCAGCAGCTATTCCTACTTTTTTCAATTTGCTGAGTTCTCCTCCTGCAACTGCATTCAATTGATCGATTGTAAGTTCTGAAGCAGAATCAGGTAAAATTTCATTAAGGCTTTCCATTTCTTTTTCTGACAGATCTACTCCGCCCTTTTTCAACTCTGTTACGAGTTCAGGTGATAATTTGTTTTACATTTTAAACAACTCCTTTATAAACAATAATTTTTAGAGCCCATACCTAGTCTCTGTATATATTGTACAAATTTTTTATAAATTTGTCAACACTTTTCACAAAAATAAATTATTCTTTTATTTTTTTAAGTGCATTTTTCTCTAACCTTGAAACTTGAGCTTGACTTATTCCAATTTGATTCGCTACTTCTGTTTGCGTTTTCCCTTGCAAAAATCTTAAAAATAGTATGCTCTTTTCGCGATCATTCAAATTTTTTATAGCTTGTTTTATGCACAATTCATCTACCCAGTCTGAATCGTCAACATTGTCTCCGATTTGGTCTATCATGTACACCGCATCGCCATTATTATCGGCGTACACCGGTTCGCTCAGCGATAAAGGTTCAACGATTGATTCCAATGAAAGCACGACCGTTTCCGTAGGTATTCCGAGCTCTTCTGCTATTTCTTCTATGGTTGGTTCTTTATTTTTGCTGTTTATTATTTGCTCTTTTATTTGCATGGCTTTATATGCTGTATCTCTTAGCGACCTACTTACGCGTATTGAATTATTATCTCTTAAATGTCTTCTGATTTCTCCAATTATCATCGGTACTGCGTAGGTCGAAAATTTAACGCTTTGATTTATATCAAAATTATCAATCGATTTCATAAGTCCTATGCATCCGACCTGAAAAAGGTCATCCGCGTGCTCGCCTCTGCCGTTGAACCTTTGAATGATACTCAGCACTAGCCGTAAATTTCCATTTATGAGTTTATCTCGCGCTTCTTTATTTCCATTTTTTACTTCTTTTAAGAGCGAAATTTTTTCTTTTTCGGTTAAAGTTTTTAATTCCGAAGTATTTATTCCGCAAATTTGAACTTTACTGAACTGCATAAATGGGTTGTCACCTCATTTCGTTATAGATGAATTTTTGTACGCAATCTAATTATGAGCAAAAAAAATAATTTAATTCACGACTAGAAGTAAAATTATTTTATCTTCAGCATATCTTTTAAAGAAGATATATAACGATAAGCGAGGTGAAAAAGGGTAAAGATGAAAAATATCTTTACCTTTGTAATGAAAATTTTTAAACGATTAAGTGTAGTTATGGCATTTTTGCTTGTTATGCCCTTGCAAATTTTTGCAGAAGAAATGGGAATTTCGGCAAAGTCTGCGATACTTATCTGCGCAGATTCCGGGAGTGTTCTTTGGGCCAAAAATGAATCCGAACCGCTCCCTATGGCTAGTACAACCAAAATAATGACTTCTCTTTTAGCACTCGAAAACATGGAAGCATGCGGAAACAAAGAAGTAGAAATAACCGATGAAATGGTAAGAGTAGAAGGCACATCAATGGGTCTTATGCCCGGTGATATTGTGAATTTGCAATCTCTTGCACAAGGAATGTTATTGTGTTCAGGCAATGACGCCGCAAACGCAGCTGCAATTTCTGTTGGTGGAACCACCGAAAAATTTATTTCAATTATGAACGAAAAAGCCAAGCAAATAGGCATGCAGGATACCAAATTTTCAACTCCCTCCGGACTGGATAAAGATAATCATCACTCTACGGCCAAGGATATGGCGGTTTTGGGAGCGTACGCAATGGAAAATGAAAATTTTGCAAGTATAGTTTCTAAAAAAAGTATGCCCGTAAAATTTATCAACCCCAGCAAAACCGTTAATTACAGGAATCATAATAAACTACTTAGATTGTATAGTGATTGCATAGGTATAAAAACGGGTTTTACAAAAGCCGCGGGAAGATGCTTGGTTTCATGCGCCGAAAAAAATGGAGTGCGTTTGGTTTGTGTTACTCTGAATGCACCCAGTGACTGGGATGACCACATTAAACTATATAATTTTGGATTTGAAAACACCATCTCAAAATGTTTTTCGGATAAAAATTTGAATTTTACCATTCCTTCAAAAATTTTAGAACAGACCGGAAATGTAGAAGCGTTTTGTGATTCCGAATTTTCTTGCAGTTTTAAAAAAGGAGATGAAAACAAAGTTGAAAGAAAACTGGAACTGCCCGAAAAAATATTATCTCCCGTAGAAAAAGGACAAATAATCGGAAATGTGGTATACTATTTAGATGGTAAAGAAATTGGAAAAAATGAAATAATCTCAAAAACAGAAGTGAAAAAAATTGTTAAACAGAAGAAAGGATTTTTTCATTCATTGACAGATTTTTTCAGAAAATGTTTAGGCGGAAATTAATAAAATAAGGGGAAAATAATGAATAGTGAATCCATGGTTTTGCAAAAATTTTTAGCATTATGTTCGGTAGGCTCAAGAAGAAAATCTCAGAAAATTATCGAGGAGGGCAGGGTAAAAATAAACGGAAGGACCGCTAAACTTGGCGACAGAGTAAACCCTTCCGAAGATAAAATTCTTTTAGACGGCAAAAAATTAGAATTTAAAAGCTCCGAAAAATATTATATTATGCTTAATAAACCGCGCGGTTTTGTAACTACGATGAGCGACGAAAAAGGTAGGAAATGCGTGGCCGATTTGGTGAAAGATATCCCGGCAAGAGTTTATCCGGTAGGTAGACTTGACAGAGATTCGGAGGGTCTGCTTATAATGACAAACGATGGCGATTTCGCAAACAATATGATACATCCTTCAAAGAATATCTGGAAAACTTATCGCGTTACGGTTCGCCCTTCTATAAGCGAAGACCAGCTTACTGCTCTTTGTGTAGGAATGGAAATAGATTCCAAGCCCACCGAACCCGCCAGGGTAAATGTTTTGACGCAAGAAAAGGGCAGAGTGGTTCTTGAAATTTCGATTAAAGAGGGAAGAAATAGGCAAATACGCAAAATGTGCGAGTCAGTTGGATTAGAAGTTGCGCGTCTAAAAAGAATTTCTATAGGGACTTTAAAATTAGGAATGCTTTCGCCCGGAAAATGGCGTAACCTCACTAAAGATGAATTAAAATTATTTAATCGTAATCCTGCTAATTAAAAAAGTTTATAATTTTAATAATAAAAAAATAATTCACAGAAAAGTTATGCTTCTCTGTGAATTTATATTTTATTTTAAATTAAGCATTTTCTCCAAAAAATCTTTTGATTTCGATTTCTCCATTTTCCGGTGAATCAGAACCGTGTACGATGTTTTCAGCAGTGCTCATTGCAAAGTCTCCACGGATAGTTCCAGCAGTAGCTTCTTCAAATTTAGTAGCTCCCATTAATATTCTCATGCCTTTTACTACGTTTTCACCTTCAACAATCATGCCAACAACAGGTCCGGATGTCATGTAGCTTACTATTTCAGGGAAAAACGGGCGATCTGCTATATGAGCGTAATGCTCGCGAAGAATTTTTTCATCAAGATTCATCATTTTGATATTTGAAATGGTGTAACCTTTCCTTTCGATTCTTGATATTACTTTTCCCATTAATTTTCTTTTTACGCAATCAGGTTTCAGCATGATATAAGTTCTTTCAACTGCCATTTTATTACCTCTTTCCAAAATTTTTGCCGATTTTGACTTTTTACAGTCAATCGGCAATTTATGTATACTATTTTAAGCTATATTAAATGTATTGTCAAATATGTTTTATAGGCGAATCCATTCTTCTCTTATTTGATATCCTTGAGGATGAGCGCAAACTGTGCAAATTTTCGGAGCTGATTTACTTGCTACGATTTCTCCGCAGTTTAAGCAAATCCAGCGTTCTTCCTTGCTTGATTCAAATAAAGTTCCGTTTTCGATGTTTTCGATCAGTTTATTAAACCTGTCACCGTGAACTTTTTCTATTTTTGACACTTTCATGAATATGTCAGCTATATCATCGAATCCTTCAGACTTAGCTTCCTCGCTGAAACTTTTGTACACATCGTTGTATTCTTCATATTCGTTATTTTTTGCGCATTTCAGGAGGTCCAAAGTGTTATTATATAAATCTATTGGATAACCGCCCTCGATTTTTATGTTTTCTCCGCAAAAAGGTGCTAATTTTTTGTAGAATAATTTTGCGTGTTCTTTTTCTTGATTTGCAGTGAAAGTAAATATCTTCCCGATGATTTGCAAACCGTCTTTTTCTGCTTGAGACGCCGCAAAAGTATAGCGGTTGCGCGCTTGGCTTTCTCCTGCAAAAGCTTTTAGTAAATTAATTTTTGTGTTACTGTTTTCAAATTTTATAGACATATTTATCATTCCTTGATTCAAAAATTTTGCTTTTTAAAGCTACAAATTAAATATATACATAATCAAAGATTATATCAAGAGCAATTTTAATTTTTTTCTTTTAGTTTTTCCACGATCATATTAGCGCATTTATACACGTTTCCGCCGCCCAAAGTTATTACCAAATCTCCATCTTCTGCGTTTTTAATAACGTAATCAGTTATTTCTTCGAACGTAGGAATATATATTGCGTTGCTCATTTTTTTAACCAAATCCTCCGAGTGAATTCCGTAAGTATTGGTTTCACGCACCGGCAATATTTCTGATATTATCACTTTTTCGGGCTGTGAAAGTGCCTCTGCAAATTCATTTAAAAACATAGAAGTCCTTGAATATGTGTGTGGCTGGAATATAGCCCAAACTTTTTTGAACCCCATTTTGGTAGCAGCATTTAGAGTGGTGTTGATTTCTGTAGGATGGTGCGCAAAATCGTCCACGACAGTTACGCCGCCTATTGTACCTAAATTTTCAAATCTTCTATGCACGCCCTTGAAATTATTAAGACTTTTTTCTATATTTTTTATTTCTGCTCCCAATTCCATGCAAGTTATTAAACATGCTAAAGCGTTAAACATATTATGTTTTCCCGGAACAGATAACGAAATGTGAGAAATTTTTTCTGTGCCTTTGTACACATCAAATTCAGCACATTGTAATTTATTGAAAACTATATTTTCTGCGTAAAAATCATTATCATGGGATGTTCCGAAAAATAAAGTTTTTGTCGGTACATCTTTTAATATATCTCGGATATTTTTATCATCACCATTGGCAATTATAAGCCTTTTAGTTTGTAATGCAAATTTTTTGAAAGAATTTTTTACATTTTCCAAAGACCCAAAATAATCCAAGTGGTCTGCTTCTACATTTGTTATGATAGAAATTGCAGGATAGAGCTGTAAAAAACTATCTACATACTCGCAAGCTTCGGCTACTATTATGTCCGACTTCCCGCAGCAGCTGTTTGATTTAATTTTCGGAAGTGTCCCTCCGATTACGGCAGTAGGGTCTTTCCCGAGGTCTAAAAGGGTAGACGCTATCATAGAAGTCGTAGTGGTCTTTCCGTGAGTGCCCGAAACTCCTATCGAATTATTATATTTATTGAAAATTATCCCCAGCATTACGCTTCGTTCAATTATTGGGATGTTTTTTGATTTTGCGGCAACTATTTCAGGGTTCGTTTCTTTTATTGCTGCCGAAAATACCACCAAATCTTGGTCTGTTATGTTTTCTTCGCTTTGCTTAGATTTTACATCTATTCCCAAAGCTTTTACTTTTTCCAGCGTATCTGAAGGGTATATATCTGAACCTGTTATAATGAAGCCTTTGGAATGCAAAATACTCGCGAGGGGGAACATGCCTGATCCTCCGATACCTATAAAGTGAATTTTCTTTATATTTTCAAGGCTTTTAATGTTACTGCTTTTCATTGTGATTACCTCTTTATATTATAGTTATATTTTTTTCTTTTTGAGTACGAATGTTTGCTTTTGGTGGCGGGCTGATATCCTTTTGGTATCCTAAGATTTGCTACAATTACTCTAATTATTATAAATAATCCACTTAGCACAAGTGCACACGAAATACAGGCCTTTAAAAGGTCTTTCTTTTCCGATGTAATAAAATTTTTCATAAAACTTGCGTCAGTGTCGACTTCGGATTCATCTACTTCGGGTAAATCTATTTCCGATAGAACATTATTTTTCTGAGGTTCTGCTTCTTCTGGTTTCTCTCCTTCGCCCAAAAGGCCGGAATCTCCTTCCGAAGGTACAGCGCTTTCTTGCTTTTTAGTTTCTTTTGGCTGCTCTTTTTTTTCAGATTCTTCAGGCTTTTGCTCAGTTTCCGTAGAATTATTCTGCTGGGATTCTGCGGATTCTGAAGAAGATTGCTGATTTTGTGGCACAAATTTATTTTTTATTTTAGGCGTTACTTTATCTTTTTTCGGTTCTTTTGGTGGGGGAATGGATTGTTTTAAATTTTCTTCTGTGTTATTTGTTGCAGAATTAGTATCTGGGCTGGCTTGTGAATTTTCATTTGCAAATACATTTGTAACTGGCAAAGCAAACAAAACAAAAATCACTGAGCACAAGCCAAGTTTATTTTTTATTTTTAGCATTATTTTGTCCTCACTTATTATAAAATTTTACATCTTTTAGTTTCATTTTGTATTGTACGTTTCTATTATACCATTTTATAAGTTAATTAGAAATTAAAAATAAAATCTTTTCCCATAAAATGTAACGAAATAGATTTAGGTTTTAAATTTTCGTGTTCGTATATCAAAAAAGGCGTGTTTTTTTCTTCAATTATTTTATTTGAGTTTTTTTCTACTATCAATAATCCTGAAATCAATAATAAAATGTATCCTGTTGAAATTGCTGATAGCAAGTATGTTTTTAATCCTTTTTTATTCATTTTTATTATCCTTCTTTTTGTAAATCATTTAATAATTTAGAAAGCGACTCTCCAATCATTGTTCCTGTGTTTACTGCTTCTTCAAGCGTGTTAACATCGCTTCCTACTTCAATAAGAACCGATCCCGGGGTTAAATGTTCATTATATTTAACTTTTGCAAAATGCATAGGGCGAGTAATTCCCGGAAACATTGTTTCGCAGTATTTTTGAATTCTTAGCGCAAATCTTAAATTTTTTTCCCAATTAGGGAATCCCATTGAATTATCCGGGTCGCAACCAGATACAACCATCATTTGAGCTGCTTTTTTGTCCTTATACTTAAAAGTAGGCTTTATTTTTCCACTTTCTTTGGATCCCAGACTATCTCTATGAATATCAATTACAACTTGTAAAGATGGGTATTTTTCTAAATTCTTTTTGATGGTTTCGGCAGCTCGATTGTACGAGCCGTTATAAGACGGGGTATCGTGATAGGTCATATCATGAACAGTATTTATGCCGTTTTCTATTAGCTTATCAGTAATTGCTTGGCCTACACGTGTTACATTGTTATTGTCGTTTAATGAGCGGGGATAAAAACTTTCATAGAAGAATCCCAGGTCTTTTTTCATGTACGATTCAGAAGTATGAGTGTGAAAAATCAACACTTGAGGCTTATCATTTTTTTTGATATTTATCTCCGGTTTTAAACTTAATTCATGAGCTATGTCGATATCTTGACCGGTTGTGTTTTTTACATAAAAGTTTTCGAATTTAGAACCTCCCGATTTAAATTCGCTTTCTATTATTTTATATTTTTTTTCATTTTCGGAATGAACCTCGTCATCGTCTTTATCATCATTAACGGCCGGCAAATCCATGTCTGAGGTTTGTATTTCGGGCGATTTTTTTTCGGGCAGAGGTTCCTCCGGTTTATTGGTATTATTTCCTGCTTCGAAGTATATATTACTTTTATTTTTGCTTTTGGAAAACCAGCTAGAAAATTTTGGGACAGAAATCTCGCTACCAAATACAGATTTCGCCGCCAAAAAATCAATATTGTTAAGGCTAAAGCTTGAATAGTTTTTTATTTTTCCGAATAAGCATCCCGAAGAGATAAGCACAGATGCGGTTGCCAATAAGTTGGCAGAAAAACAAACAATCCTTTTTTTTAATACATCGTTCATATAGACATGTCCTCCAAACAATTGCGTTTATTAATTTTTATTAAGCCTATGTCCCGGATATTCAATTTTTTGAAATTTTATTTTAAAAATATTATTTAATAATTGACATAAATAGTGCGGTTTGGTATAATGCTTGTATGAAGATTGCGGAATGGTGTAACGGTAGCACAGCAGACTCTGACTCTGTTTGTGAGGGTTCGAATCCTTCTTCCGCAGCCATGTTTTCGATTGATACTGCGAAAGGATTTTCCTATGAAAAGTAAAGAAACATTTTCTTTTATTTTGGATGTTTTAGTGATCATTTTGTTATCTACAGAGTTGTTTAGAAACTTTGTGAATCATGGAATTTGGGCAACAGGGACTATATTAAATTTAGTAGCTTCGGTTTGTTGGATTGTTCGGATTCTTTGTCGCATTTATTGTTGTAAGTATCATAAGAAAACATTTTAATAATTTCGAGGTGTAGCTCAGTTTGGTAGAGTGCTACGTTCGGGACGTAGATGCCGCAGGTTCAAGTCCTGTCACCTCGACCAGTGTTGTATTTAGTCGATTGTTGTATAATCGGCTTTTTTGTGTTTTATGCTTATATTTTACTTACTATAAAAATTTGACATAATTGACTTAAATAGGTCAAATTATGGAAGCTTTCTCTGTATATATGGAAGGAAAAATTTCCTTAACATAATTATGGAGGTTAAAAATTAACGTGTACATTAAAAAAGCTTATGGGTATGTGATAACCGAAAAAGACGCAATATCTATTATTAAAGGATTGCTTGATACTTACGACTCTCCGACGGTAGAAAGCGAAAATTGGAAGCATTGGGTAACGCATATTACCCCTACAACATGTGATCGCTGTAGAGATTTAAATGGCAAAATCTATTTTATAAACGATATTGATTTTGAAGAGCCGCCACTTCATCCGAATTGCAGATGTGAAGTATTACCAATGAAAGCAGTTATTGCCGGAAACGCAACAAAAGATGGAGAAAATGGTGCTGATTTTTGGATAAAATATTATGGAAAACTTCCTGATTATTATATTTCAAGTGAAGAATTGGAATTGTTAGGCTGGAAATGGGGAAAATCACCCAGAAAATTTGCACCGGGTAAAATGATAACTAAAGGTATATATAAAAACAAGGATAAACATCTACCGGATGAATTGGGCAGAATATGGTATGAAGCTGACATAAATTACTACGAAGGTAAACGCAACAGGCACAGATTGTTATGGTCAAATGACGGATTAATATTTGTAACGTATGACCATTACGAAACGTTTTATGAAATAATCTAAGGAGATAATAGTTATGAGAAAAAAAGAATTGAAGAAAATTAATAAAACGCCTAAAATAATAAAATTAAATTTAACGGGGTGCAAGTCCTTATCAGAAATTCACGAAAGAATTCAAAAAACTTTTGGATTTCCTGAATGGTACGGTAAAAATTGGAGTGCTTTTTGGGATTTACTTTGGAGTGAATGTGATGCTGATAAGGTTGAAATATTTGGTGAACATACGTTGGAAAGCAAATTTAACAATTATTTAAAAATAGTCCATAATATATTAGATGATTTAGTGGATGATCGAGCAAATTCTGGTTATCTTTTCGAATATGAAATAATAGATTAAAAATGTAAACATTACTATCGACTACAAATGGCTTAAATACTGAGTTTCTCTATGACCTATAAGACAAGTCGTACCAGGTAGCACCTGGAGGCAATTCGCGTGTGAAGCTAAAAGTAAATTGTTTTCTTTTACGCTCGCGTTTTCAGCTTTCGGGTCCCTATTGATTATTCGTACCATTCAAGGTATTTGTTTACATAATATTTCAGCCCAGCGTTGCTGAGCTGTTTTTTTTATTTTAATATTTTAGCCGCTAATTTTAGCGGCTTTTTGTGTGTAAAAAGCCACACGATTATCGTGTGGCTTAGTAAATCTTAAGCGATGTAGAAACAGCATAAAAACTCCTTTTGATGCAGAATATAGTAACGGAGCGGTTTAGAATTTGTTAAATAAAACATCAAAAGGAGGACATTCAAAACGAATGACATATATAGTTTATCACGTACAAAGAAAAACTGCAAATAGTAACAAGTAACAATCTTTTTCCAAGTACTAAATCGTACCAGCCTCCTTTAAAGGCGGTAAGTAGGCTCATCAAAGAAATACCCCCAGCTGGGCTGGGGGATGTTTATTGTATATTTTAAAATTATATTTTATTTAAATCCATAAGCTTTATGCCACTTAATGCCATAAATATCGTCCTCGTCAAAACGTTCACGCAAGAAACTGCAGTCGCCTTCCCAATCGTTATAGTACAAAAACCAATTTTCGTTAATTCGCTCTGATAAACACTGTCTACGTTTTTCATCAGGTTTTTGATTGATCCAAAAATAAGTTCTGCCATCATTGGTAATTTCTTTAATTTCTTCATACTCTGTATCCATGTATATCGTCTTTAAAGGAACACCTTGATCAGTGTAATAGACTCCCCAATCTTGTCCCCAACTTATAGCCGTACTCCAATTGCCACACATGAATTTAACTATGTTGGCTTTTTCCCAAGTATTGGGCAATCTAGGGTTATTGTATGAAATGTGAATTACTTTGTCTAAAGTAATTCCATCAGCAGATTGATTTTTTAATATCAAATTTTTGGTGTCTTCTAAAAGATTTTTGTTTTCTGAAAAATAATTATTCATATCCTGTCTTGCTTGACGAAAATCTCCGTAAGAATTATCTTGCATGCACCCGGATAATAAAAAGCACATAAACATAGCACTAAAAAATAATATTACATACTTTTTCATATTTGGTCTCCTTTAAGAGGCGATTTTAATTTACTTTATTATATTATACACTTTTAGATAATTTGTAAAGTCAGAAACAAGTCTTTCATATGCAGCGTCATCATCATCGAGTCGATATGGTAAGTTTTTTTTACTTTTGAATGTAGATCTTATTTTTACCATTAAATATTCCGCAAGAACGTACAGACCACTTTGGTCCCACGGAGGATCTAAGCGTTTTATAGGAATAGATTTAATTAGTGATGGAAACAAAGTTTTATAAAGTTGTATTCCCCGTTCTACATTGATGTGATCATTATGGTCGTCACCATAATCAGGAGGGGTATACAGCTCAGTCCTAAATATGACAGCAAGCATCATTTCCACTATCTCTTTTCTACGGTGAGCAGCACCGCCACCAACATATAACGTTAATGGGTGTAATCCTAATGCAGTACCTAAATAACCATATGTTAAATTTCCTAAATCTTCACTTGTTAGTTCATATGAATAAAACTTAAATATTCCTTTTTCACCGGGGTGTTGTATAGGAAATTTTTTGTTCCATACTTCAGGTACTTTAACATCCCAAGGGCCTCTGTGTGTAACCTGTTTAAAAAAATAGAAAAGCGCATTTAAAATAGGTACCACGTTTTGAGGATGAAGTGGAATTTTGATAATTTCACCTCTGAATTTGAAAAAATTGTTGTGTTCTTCATTGAGCTTGCTTTGAATCATAGATGTATAATCGGGTATCGAAACTATTGTTTTTCTAACAACAACAGCTTGGCTTCCTTGTTCGCGAAATCTTTCTTCAAGAAGATTTTTTTCATATGCGCCTTTAACTTTTCCTAGTGCTTGTAAAGGGTCGTTTACAAAATAGTCTTTATCATTAAATCCGATTAAAACGACACAATGTTCATTTCCTGGCCAAGTAAATTTTTCGCCTTTCCTGTACCTTGCATTTTCATCGGTATAGCCAATTGTCCATGTGGTAGTAGGTCTTGTTTTGCGCATACCCATTGTTACCCAAATAAGCACAGGCGTGCCGTTCCTTATATATTCTTCAGAAAGATCTTTTAAACTTTTGCCACGTATAACTTCTGCGTGAGCTTCCTTTAAAACTTTATTCATCGCTTTTGCAATACATGGCGCAAAACATCCATATGAATGAGTGTCATATGGACTGCCAACAAATGCCGAATTAGGGTCAGGATGATCAGAAATCCTTTTTTTAACCAAATGTTTGTCAATAAATTCTTTCACGGAAATGTTACAGCCATAAAAGTTTAATACCATCACGGCACTGACCGATTCGCATCCGGTAGGGAATTTGCCAACTTGACTTATTTGAGGTACATTTATTAGTGCCTGAGGATTTGTAATAGGTCTGATAGCAGTACCTCCGGAATTCCCTGATGAACTGCCGACTATTCGCTCATTACCGCTTCCATCGATTAAGGTCCATCCTGGATTGTGTTCACGTTCCCACACATCGTTAAAGTCCGGACTCCATCGTCCTTTGATTTCTGTTCCTGGTTCGCCTTCGAATCTCAATCGTACTGCTGTATGATGTCTTTCACTAACGATGTTATAAAGCTCATATTTTTTACCAAGAGCCAGGGAGTATTGTTGACAACGATTATTGCAATTTTCGCTAAAGTTTCCTCCGCCTAATCCCCAAATTTCAACGTTTACTTGTTCGCCTAGGCCTTCTAAAGCCAGATAAATAGAGCTATTAGTGGTTTTGGTTCGAAAGCTTGCCCAACAATGTCGATCGGGCTTTATTATTAAATCAAACTTCTCATCACTTGAATTTTGTCGCTTGGATTTACTTTTGGATCCCCATGCTCCGATGGTAAATGTACCGGCTTCTTCTTTATAATCAGGACTCCAACAACCTCTAATGCGGTTACCTGGAAGACATACAAAGCGCAGTTGAACCTCTGAATATCCTTTTTCGTTTACTTCGTTGTATAGTTCGTACTTTTTACCTGCTTCCAAGAAATAACATTCAGTACCATAAGTACAGTTTTCTTCTCCTTGTGAATTTTTACCGAAAACTTGAACTTTAACTACACCCATACCGGGAAAATCTGAACCTGACAAATTTAGAAAAATTGATTTGTTGGTGTCCTTTTTTCTCCAGTTTGTGTTAAACATGAGTTCTCTAGGTTTTGCGCCCATTGCTATATTGTATTCGAATGCTTCATCTGTGTAATCAGGATCTACAAAAACGGGGTAGACTCTTTCTTTTTCTTCAAGCCATGATTTGTCGCATATTATTTTTACTTTTAATTTTTCTTCTTCGCTGCTTACTATTTCAAAGTTTAAATTTTCACAACTTTTACCTGCAGAATCGAACATTTTCGGCGCAGAAATAGTGTAAACGCATTTTTGATTCTTATTTAATAATTCGATAGTCTTAGTATCTGTTTGATTCGGGGTTAAATTTTCAAGGTAGTAATCTACCGTGAATTCCTTCTGGCTCGACTTAGAATTCAAAATAATGGTTTCTTTTAGTTTATTTTTCGAAAGAGAATAGTCTACATCTACGTCTGTATATATATTTTTGTATACTTTGTGATTTTCATTTATTTCGCTGATTGGTGAACTGATTGCATCTTCAAAATTCCATGCAATACCGTATTGCTCACGTTCAATTTGAACTAATTTTTCTAGCTTGGAATTTTTAGAAAAGTTTATTGTGTTTTTGCGTTCTTTATTATATAAATCTTCCCATTTTCCATCTTTATTTTTTGTATGTACTGGAGTTGAGTATTCAACTTTTAAAACTTGCTCGTTCTTAAGTTTAAAATACTTTGTATTTTCTTCGCGCTTTTCTTCAATTTCGTATTCTATTTGTGAAGCGAGCTTGTTTATTTCAGTGTTGCCACCATTGATACTATATGCTGACATACTAGGAAAACACTGAAATGATAGTATAAGCGTTAGTGCTAATGATATTATTTTTTTTAACATGTGTTTTTACCTTTCATAGTACAGTTTTAAGAGTAATAATTTTCTTCAATTAAGGGAGCTGCTTCTTGCAGTAACGATTTTGTTTTATTTAGTAAGTCTAACAAATATCCCACGGATATTTTATCTTCATGTTCAATTATTTGCTGCAATATAAGACCCTTATCTTTTAGTTTTAATGCTAACCCATGAGCTTTACGGCACCCTTTTTTTGTTGCAATATTTTCTAAGCTTGGCGGCACAGGATAACAGAGTCCATCAACGTTCGCAAGATACTCGGTCGGGAATTTGTTTGATGTTTTTAGTTTAGATATATCGATATTTAGTAATTTGTCTATGTAATCAATGGCTAGTAATTCGAAGCGATGCGCACCTGCTTGAGTAACTGTTGGGTCTGCATTTCTGGGGCCAACCAAATTAATTTCTTTATTTGTATCTAAACCTTCGGCTTTTTTGCATTTACTAAAACAATCGGTTCTGCCTAACCGATAACCGACGCATCCCGAGGCCAAACATAATGCAGTGCCTGTGATTATAATAGTTGCCCAAGACGCTCCTGAATAAGAACGTCCGGAAGTTTGATTTGCCTGAAAATCATTTGGGCAGTTTGCCATAACTTTCGTATTTGGCAGAAGCAGGAGAAGCACCAGTGTTGCCGCTAATATTTTTTTATACACCATAAGCTATATCATCCAAGTTTTTAACTTCGTTCACAGAATATTCTCTCATATTTTCCCCACGACCATCTTTAGTTTCATTTTTTGTTTCCTCGATTAAAATTCCGTAATAATCAACTCTGTCTTTAAGATCTAGACGGTATAGCTGTATGTAGAGTTTAAATAGGTTAATGAAATCTGATTGATAGTTTTTGAGTTTTTTTATGTATTTTTGTTGATTTTCTCTTATTTTTATATGCTCGCTTATGCGTTGGCTCTCAATGAAATAATGAAATCCTTTGAGGAGGTCGTCGATATCTTTTTGTTTAAAATTGGCACGTCTTAATTCTTGACCCAGTCTAGTCATATTTTCCGCTACTTCTCTTTGAGGTATTAATATTTTTTCTTCGAAGCCTCTATCTACTTTAGGCTCTTGTGGCTTGGCCGGTGAAAGTTCGGATACAGCTATGCATTTTGCATCTGCTGTTGGATTTGAGTTACGCATATGTTCGATTACATCAAGCTCGATGAATTTATTTTCAGCAGAAGACTGTATATGTTTATCTGTTTCGATATATTCTTTTATTTCATCCTTTGTGAAATTTGTATATTTACTATCATTATTACCTGGAATCAGCATTTGTACATTACCTTTTAAATCCAAAATCTTAAGCGAAACTTTAGCGCATGTAGCTATTGCTTGAGCTTTTAATGATTTTGTTTGAGCCTTCATATCTATGATTTCGCTGTGTAAGTTGTCTAGCATATTTTGATAGGATTCAGGATTAAGTGCTCTCACCAAATCACGCAATTGCGCGCCTGTCATAGGTTGAAAATCATGGTTTCCCGTTATATTCGAAGCTTGTGCATCAAGCTTTTTTTCTATTTCTTTTATAAAAGCTTTTGTTTGAGTCCTATCTATAAATATCATCTTTTTGTTATCTGTTTCCAAAATAATTTTACAGCGTCCGATACGCACATTTAAAAGTGGTGCTTGTTCATTTAGAGAAGCAAACTTGTAGCGTAGAGATAATAGATTTATTTTTTCTCTTAAAGTGCGTATTGCGAATACTGTATCAGGGTCTTTATCATCAAGCCCGTCATTTTCTATCTGTCTCAGATAATGGTCAATCCGTGTTAGCGGAAAGGGAAATCCTATTGCATTTTCAATTGATGCGTCGGGCGTGTATCTTTTCAAACAAAAATCTAAAAGGTTATTAAAAGTACGAACTCTATTTTTTAAATTCGATTCATTTACTGATGCACTATAAAGTTCTTGTTCCAGGACACCGTAAAAAGGATCTTCAATTCTTGTTATTCCGTGGTGGGACGGATCTTTGCTAAATTTTATAACACAAGGTGTAGAGGAATTCTCTATTTTTGTTCCACATTCACTCATCCACTTGTTAAGCCACGCGCATTCATTAGCCAAAAACTTGGGTTGGGAAACAATTTCCTTTGTATCGGAGGAAACAATATTATAATAAGTTGTAGGAGAAAATATAATGCATTTAAAACACATGGAAAATATTTCACCGGAAGGAAGCTTTCTGTCCGGATCTTTACCTTTTGCGGTATTAAATAATGCATTTTTGTATGGCCATAACCTTACGCTGTGATCGTTATAGTAGCGTTCTAAAGCTTGAAAGATTATATTTTTTAATTTGCTCAAATTGCTATTAAAACATACGAAAAATTCTTCACCGTCAGGCCCTATGAAATGACCATCCGGACGAATCGTAGCCGATTTACCATCGGGCATATCTAGATCTAATTTAATTTCTCTAAGTTCACTTATTATATGCGGGTAATTTACAAGTGCATGCTCTTTAGCCTCTTCATTTATCATCTCTTTTATTAATTCTTTTATATTCGCTAAAACATTCATATATATTCCCGATTTATCCGATTCAATTTTCTGAATCACATAACTTAAATCACGTTGGATTTCTTTGGATTCTACGCGTGGAGCAGCGAACCCAATTGGTCTTAATTTTTCTAGGATCTTGATTATCTGATCTCGGATTTCTTCGGGTAAAGGTTGTGCAATAATAGTTTGCAAAGATTTTCGGGTGCTGGCGGCTAACCTAGTGGATATGTGAAAGCCTTCGGCAAACACGGCACTTGCTGTGCATGACACAGCTATCAAAGAAATAGCCAAGATGCTAAATAACTTTTTAAACATACTTTGGATTCTCCTTGTTATTTTTATAGTTATTTTAAAAAATGGATATATTGGTATCATTTTGGTTCTTCGCGGGTCGTAGATGTCGATTAATATTTTTTATTTAAGATTTCGACTTCCAAAAGGTTTTTAAACTTTTCCCACGCTGTTGCATGATTATCCATAAGGCTTTTATTAAAGCCAGGGGAGTTTGGTAGCTCTGTCGTCTGCAACATGTTGCATATGACTGCAAAATTAAAAATATTAATTTTGGTATTTAAAAAAAACAAAAGCGTTAAATGTTGCAAGCGTAAAAGCTACAAATTTTGAAAAAATTTCTTTGTGAGTTTTTACCTTCAAATATTAAATAAGGTTATTTTTATAAATCAAGAATAATTTTTTGTTAATCACACACAGTGGTTTATACACACTTTGTGTTAAAAAAGGATTGTGAAAACGATTCAATCCTCGTGTCTTGATTTAGTGATTTTGCTTCAACGCCTCCTTAGTATTTAAATTTTATTTTAACATACATACCATAATTTAACAACATAAATTGTTGATTTCGGTATATAAAACGATTTTTTACTTTTTTATATGTATAATAAGTTATATTTATACAATTATTTAAACCCATGCACTCAAACCAATGTTTAATATAAGTATAACGACATTTTTGACGATTTTTTAGATAAAAATTTAAAAATTGGACGGAATTATCCGCCCAATTCTTTTTTTAATTTTATAAATATTATATTAAAATCATATAGATAATAACTCTAAACTGTAGGTGCTGTCTCTTCGTCATCGGAGTAGTATTTACTTTCTAATAATTCTTTTTCTAAGTTTTTATTCTTAGTTCTTCTCTTCTTTTTACTCTCGTCTTCACCCCCAGAATATTTAAACGCCAAACTTCCACCACCTTTTTTACTTGGTACAAATTTTTTAAATGCTTCAGCGAAGGTTATTCCGGTACATTTTATATCGCGAATTAATGCTCTTTCGTGTTTTCCGCCATCAAAAGAGCGTCTGTAATGCGGTTCAGCTACCATTAGGATTGCACACAAAGCGCAAGCGGCTTTTTTTGCTTTTTCACTAGGCGAGAGGCTTTTTTGTGATTGTTTCTGTGCACTCGAATCTTCTTCATTATCGCTTTTATTTGATTCTGTATCGGAATTTTTATCAATTTTTAAATTTTCCATTTGCTGGCTTAATTGTTCTACATCGGTTGAGTCAGATTTGTTTTTAAAATAAGATTTACCTTTTTCATTTTTTAGATCAAAAAAATCTGTATTCTTTTTGAACTCGTATTTATCGAATGATTTTTTCTCGTAGTTAGCGTCTGGACCTGTTTCAAGATATTCGAGGATTATTTCAGCAAGTCGTTTTCTGCCATTCTTAGTCAAAATTCCGTCAAGCGTTTCTGCTATCTCTTTGTATTTTCTAACACCCGTCGCTATGCGTATACTTCCTGTTGATCTAATTTCTAATCCTACTACTCCGAAAGGAGTATCAAAAGTAAGTTTTTTATTCGGTAATTGAGGTGGAGTAAAACGGATACATAATTGTTCGGCTAAGTATTTATAATTAACTTCTTCGCCCGCTTCGTATTTTTGTAAAATTATCTCCATTTTTTGTCTGGCTTTACGAGCTCTTGTAGGCTCAGCGTTCAGTTTAACATTTAATAAAAGGACGCTTGCACTGATAAAAAGGCTCACTATTTTTAATAGTCGTTTTTTCATAATTTTCTCCCTCGTAGTTAATATAAATCTATTATATCATAAAATCCTTTTTTTTAAAAGAGGATTTCGTATATTTTAAAATATTTTTGAAATAATATTTATTCATATTAACATTGGAGTTTCTAGATGGCTAAAAATAAATCTAAACTTTTTAGTATAATTAATTTATTTTGCAAAAAATTTTTCTTCGCAAAAATTTTTAAATTTAGAAAGTATAGCTTTATCGCAATCGAAACTCAAGTACTTGAAAGCTTCCTCAAAATCCACCCATAGAGTTTTCTCTACTTCGCCTTCCTGTGGAGTTGTTTCTGTGGAATCGCTTAGTGCTCCGTAGTACACAGCTTCTATTGTACATCCGGGTTTCATTGAAAAATATGTAAATTCCCGGAATTCTTTAATTAAGTCTACCTCAAGGCCAACTTCTTCTTTTATTTCTCGAAATGCAGTTTCGAATTCTGTTTCGCCATTTTCCATATGGCCTTTTGGCAATCCCCAAAAGCTGTTTTTCCCTCTGGCGAAGTTAATTAACAACGCTTTGTAACCATCTTTAAATTTATGAATAACTATAGCGCCGCAACCCTTTTCAAAATGCTCGAAATTTGCTAGATCATGCGAAATAAAAAAATTACCCTTTGAATCTTTTGGAAAGTCAATAATATCAACAATGCTATCCGAAGGAATAAAATCGTATGTATCCGTGGATGGTTGATTGTAGGTGTAGGGTGGAGCTAATCTGCTTGAATCCAAGCAAACAACAGCTATATCTTCGTTATCATTTTTAAAATTTTTATTAGCCACAGATATTAACTGGTTAAATTTGCAGCATCGTACTGAGCCTGAAAATACTTTTTTAGATTTTATATTCGATTTTTTTGCTATATGAAAAAGCATTCCGTATCCTCCCATTTTATATTAATCCGCAAATTATAACACGGTTAAAAACAAAAATCAACCATCCCTTAATAATGATGGTTGATTTAAATTATTTCTCATCCAGGTTATTGGTCACATTTTTCGATATCAAAATCGTCCGTACTTTCGTTGTAAGTAGCATGTATTTTATGGACGCTATTTT
Organism: uncultured Eubacteriales bacterium; assembly: GCA_934692675.1. Classification (GTDB taxonomy): domain Bacteria; phylum Bacillota; class Clostridia; order Oscillospirales; family Acutalibacteraceae; genus UMGS1491. The sequence goes on from CAKUUD010000001.1 coordinate 66,282, forward strand.
TCAATGATTTTTCATTAACATCTCTATAGCCGACCAATTTACCGCGAAGATGCACCAAGTAGTCATTTAATCCGCGAGCGCCTTTATTTCTGATTTCAGCCGCTTCCGAAATTTTCCTTACGAGGTTTTCATCAACATCCAGATCCAAGTTATAAGATTTTACATATTCTTTTAAACCTTCAACCATAGGAGCCAGCATACTCATATAATCTTCAACTGTAAAATATTTAAATTCAACAATATCAAATCTGTTTACGAGAGATTTATCGCGCTGGATGTAGGTTCTTGATGCTTTCTTTATTTCACTTAAATCTTCCTTAGGAAGTCCCCAACATTCTCTGGCTTCGTTGGTTATACAAATAAACACTGTTCTCGAAACATCGACATAATCGTAGTCCACTCCGGATCTTACCAATAATTTTCCTGTATCTCTTGCATCGCGCAAGCGTTCCAAAATAGTGTCATCTGTATCAATTTTATGCATTTTGTCGATTTCATCCAGTACTACTATTACCTTGTTGTTTAATCTTAGCTGGCGGATAAGCTCTGATTTTTCATTGAATATTTGGTCAGCAGGGGAGAGGTTAGAAGAGTTATTTGTGGAAACATTAGAACTTGTAACAGAGGTAGAGGTTATAAATTGCCACGGCTGCATATCTTTGTGATACAACGCTTTTGATAAAGCCCTAGCAGCATAAGTTTTACCTACGCCTGAGTCTCCCATGAACGTCATAGTACAAGCTGATGTACATGGAATTCCGGTTTCATCGCTTTCTTTCCACGAATCTGCCATACCGCTTATAATATCGGATATTCTGCTCGTAGCATCATTTTGACATAGCACTTTTTCTTTTAAGCATGTATCGATAATTCTTTTAAGTTCAACGGGGTCTTGATTAAGTTTAAAGCGATTGTAAATATACCTATTGCATATTTTTTTTAATTGGTAATTTATAAATCCTATTCCGTCCTTGACGAAAGTTCTGGCTGAGCTGCTACACAGCGACCCACCTATTAAAAGCATAGAAAATACAATGGTGTCCGCATGCTTTGACATTTTTTTCATGAGCTTAAATGAATCTAATTGATTATACACATATAAACTTTCTATAAACTTGCCTACTATATCATTGCTACAATCAACTCCAAGGGCATGGTTTATATTATTGGTAACTTCTACCGATTTTAAAAGATCAAAATATGAATCGTCGTCTACTTCTGTTACAGATATATTATTGGTTTTTAATACGTATTGGCAATACAACATAGCGATTCCGTATTTAGCGGAAATTACAGATGGATGTGCTTCGGATAGAGTTCTTAAATCTTCAAAGCAAAGTGGTGCGGAATTCTGGAGGTTACCATTTAGGCAGCGGCTTGTCTTAATATTTTTATTTAAATTTTCTATTATAGCGTCAACTTTTTCTTTGAATTTCGGATCTTGCATTGCCTCTTCAAACTTCGGAATATTGTTTATAGCGGGCTTTGAAAAAGATACGGCAGAGGCTTTAGGCGCCAAATCTAGATTATTATTTATTACCGAACCCATCCCTGAGCCAAGTGATAAAACTGCCATACTCATGGCGGAAAATCGTTTTATTTTTGAGTTCATATGTATTTTCTCCTTATTCAATTTATAAATAAATTATACTATATTTAAATTAAAGTGTAAAGAGAAAATATCAAAAAACTAATCTTCCTTTAAGAAATATTGATGCGAGTATCTATACTTGCCTTCATTTTGTACGTCTCCATACCGAATAATTAGCGCTCCGTACATTGATTTGCTTACCTTTTTATAATTTTTTATGTCGTTGAACAGTGAATATTTTTCTATAAAATCTTTTAAAATTTTATTAGAATTTATTACTGTTTTGTTTAAATACATTAAATTTAATTCTTTTTCTAATTCCGGCTTGGCTTTCACAAGGTCTACGTACAAATAATTATATAAAATATCTAAATTTTCTTTATCTAAAAATATTGTTTGGGTGCGAGGAGACAAAGAAGTTTTTATAATATAGCACTTTTTTACCGGTATATCGTAAAATGGCATTTTTGAAAGGGACGGCGAAATGTTTTTATTTGTGTATTTAGGATTTAAATCCTGAAAGTCAAAGTACTTTATTATTGTGGTTGAGGCCTCCGAAATAGTCGATTCAAGTTCGTTTGTGTACATGTCCATGGGCTTTTTTGAGGTGCTTTTGTGCGACGGGGTAGAGGGTTCACTTTTTTTGCTATAATGAATTGCAAAAGGAATTGTTGTAGCTAAAGTTACTGCGCAGGTTGCAATTGCGGTAATTATAAGATCTTTTCTCATGATAATCAACTCACTTATTAAATTAAATTTATCTATTTTGATTATATTAATTCACGATGTTTATTTCAATAATTGTAAAAATAAAAGAGCCCTTCAAAGGACTCTTAGTGTACGTATTTTTGTGGGTTTTTGGATTCTTTGTTTACTCTTACTTCAAAATGTAAATGATTTCCCGAAGAATCTCCGGTTGATCCAACTGTAGCAATTTTTTCACCTTTTCTTACTTTTGCATTTTGGGATATACAAATACTGCTACAATGCGCATATAAAGTTTCTTTTCCGTCTGCGTGCTTGATTATCACGCAATTTCCATATCCTTTGCCGCTATGCACTACAGATTCGACCACTCCATCGTCGGCAGCAATAATATCTTTTCCTCCCACGCCCGAAGAAGATATATCAATACCTTTATGCATTTTTCCGTTTCGCATTCCAAATCCGCTTGTAACATTTTTTGTGAAAGGAACGGGCCATATCAATCCTGGTTCTTCTTTTTTTGTTCCTTGAAGAATTTGTTCCGAAATAGGTTCTTCCACTGTTTCTGATTTAATTTCTTCTTTTTGAATTTCACCATTCTCGTTTACAAAATTTTTGACAAGTACATAAGCCTTGCCACAGCTACCTTCTCGGATAGTTTCTCTGTAGTTTTTGCTCCGAGAGTCATCCTCTAAAATTTCTGTTTCAAAAGGTAAACTTTTTTCTTCCGTATCAAACCTAAATATTGTAAAGTTCAAAAGTTTTGTAATCTTTTTTAATGTCAAAGTTTCACCTGTAAATATCAATCCATCTTCGTTGTTTGCTGATTCCATGACTTCTTTGGGTGTTAAATTAAACTCTTGAGAAATAGATTCAATTGTGTCTGTGTCCTTAACTGTGTATTCAAAATATTCAGTTTTATCTCCTCTTAAAATCTTGGAAATGTCAGAAATATTTTTGAATTCTTCGTGTGAAAATATTCCTTTTTTTATTTCAATATTTTCGCAAAAATCAACTTCAAATTCAGGATATAATTGCTTTTTCTCTTGTTTTAATGCTTCAAATAACTTTTGGATTTCGGTTTCATTATTTCCTACGGTAATCAAGTTTTCATTTACGTAGATGCCGTATCCTTCGGTGATGATTTCATTTGATTTTTCTATTAATTTTTCTTTTAATTCCGTTGGAGATGCAGAGCATTTTCTCTTTACTATAGGAGTTAGTTTCATTTTTGGAGTAACATTTCCGGTGGTTTCTTTTTTTTCTGCAGGAATTTGATCTGAAATCATTTTGTTGGCTTCTTCAACGATTTTGTCGTTTGTTACTGCTGCAATTTGTTTTCCGTTGTATTCCAGTGCTAATCCATAATTTTGCCCGTTCCAGTACATTATTGTCAATCCGAATAGTACCGCAGAAGAAATAGGAGCCACGCTCTTTTTCAATATACTTACGATTTGTTTTTTTATCATTGGTTCATATCTCGAATTTTTTCGAGATTTTGTTCCCCCTAGTATTTTTTATTAAAACATGTAAAAAATATTACAAATTATTGTGCCGAACAGTTACTTTATAATTTACTTTTCTTAATTAATTATAACAAAAAATTACAACAAAGCAACAATTCGGAATCAATTTTGTATAAATATATATATTAAATTTAAAAATCAGGGTTAATATATAAAAATGTACCATAAAATATCGCAGTTGAAGATGGATGTAAACAATGATATAATATCGGGTAGTTGTAAAATTTAGTAAACTATAGAAAGGAATAAATCATATGATTTTTAAAAATGAATATCGCACAGAATATTGTGGATTTGTAACAGAAAAATATGTAGGCGAAAAAATAAGCGTGGCTGGCTGGGTTGAAAATATACGTGACCATGGTGGAATAACTTTTATAGACCTTAGGGATCATTACGGAAATGTCCAAATCGTAATGAATGATGATTCTATGCTTAAAAACATCTCAAAAGAAAGCGTTATATCGGTATATGGAGAGGTACTTAAAAGAACTCCTGAAAATATTAACCTTAAGCTGAAAACAGGAATGATTGAAGTAAAATGCGAAAAAGTTACTGTTTTAAGCAAATTGCGCGAACTTTTGCCGTTCGAAATTACGAGTTCTACCGACACAAAAGAAGAACTCAGACTGAAATACCGCTTTCTGGATTTAAGAAATAAAGACGTTCATAATAGAATTCAGCTTCGCTCAGAAATACTTCACTTTTTAAGAAATAAAATGCACGAACTCGGATTTACCGAAATTCAAACTCCTATTCTTTCAGCATCTTCTCCGGAAGGCGCAAGAGATTATTTGATTCCAAGCAGAAAGCATCAAGGAAAATTCTATGCTCTTCCTCAGGCACCACAAATTTTTAAACAGCTCCTTATGGTGTCCGGATTCGATAAATACTTTCAAATAGCCCCATGCTTCCGTGATGAAGATTCCAGAGCTGACCGTTCTCCAGGAGAATTTTATCAGCTTGACTACGAATTATCATTCGCTACTCAAGAAGATGTTTTCAAAGTGACCGAAGATGTAATATATGATACGTTTACTAAATTTTCAGATAAAAAAGTTTCTGCTAAACCTTTTAAAAGAATCTCTTATGCTGAATCTATGTTAACTTATGGAAGTGACAAGCCGGATCTTCGTAACCCTCTGAAGATAATAGATGTAAGTGATATTTTTGAAGGTTCAGGATTTTCTGCATTTGAAGGCAAAACAGTCCGTTCGATAACTGTTCCGGATTGTGCATCTCAGCCGCGCAAATTTTTCGATAAAATGAACGACTATGCATTAGAAATAGGCATGAAGGGTCTTGGATATATCAAAGTTACCCCCGAAGGAGAGTATAACGGACCTATAAATAAATTTATTCCTGATGGTAAAAGAGAAGAGCTCGTAAAAAGAGCTAATTTGGTTCCGGGAAGCGTTATATATTTCATAGCTGACAGCAAAAAAAGCGCTCCTAAATTTGCCGGTCAAATAAGAACAGAGTTGGCTAAGAGATTGGATCTCATAGACAATGATAGGTTTGAATTTTGCTTCATAGTGGATTTCCCTATGTACGAGGAAGACGAAGAAACTGGAAAAATAATTTTTACTCACAATCCATTTTCTATGCCTCAAGGCGGACTTGATGCACTTAATAACAAGAATCCTCTTGATGTTTTGGCTTACCAATATGACTTGGTTTGCAACGGAATAGAGCTTTCTTCCGGCGCAGTTAGAAATCATGACCCTGAAATTATGGTTAAAGCATTTGAAATTGCAGGATATTCCGAAGATGTTATCAAAGAAAAATTCGGTGCTCTTTATAATGCATTTAAATTCGGTGCTCCTCCTCACGCAGGAATGGCTCCGGGTGTAGATAGAATGATTATGCTTTTAACAGACGAAGAAAATATTCGTGAAATAATAGCATTCCCGATGAACAGTAATGCCCAAGATGTCATGCTTGGCTCTCCGAATGAAGTTTCTGAACAGCAATTAAGAGAAGTTCATATCAAAATCAGAAGCTAAAATTGTTAAAAATACTTACATTTAAGGAGTGAAATTATGATTAGCAGAGAAGAAATGATGAATTTAGCTAATCTTTCCAAACTTTATCTAAGTGAATCTGAAATTGAAGATGCCATGAAAGAAATGGATGGTATGATAGATTTTGCAAATCAGATAAATGAAATGAATCTTGATGCAAATGAAATTCCGAACATAACAGGACTCACAAATTCCTTGCGCGAAGATGAAATTAAAGAATCTTATCCGCAAAGTGAGATTCTAAAGAACGTTGACGGAGGAAAAGACGGTTTCTTTTATGTTAAAAAGTTTAACTAATAACAGCTAAGGAGGATTTGAATCTGATGGCAAATGCTAAAAGAGGAATTATAAAAAAAGTTCATGAGATGCTTTCTGACAAGAAAATATCATGCACAGAACTTACCGAAAAATATCTTGACGAAATAAAAAAGAGTGACCTTAACGCTTATGTTACGATATCCGAAGAATATGCGTTAAATACAGCCAAAAATATAGATAACAAACTAGAGTCCGGAGAAAATATATCGCTTTTGGAAGGTCTTCCGATGGCGCTCAAAGATAATATGTCCACGAACGGAATTGAAACTACATGCTGTTCTAAAATTTTAGAGGGATATAAACCGATTTTTGATGCGACAGTTTGGGAAAAATTAAAAAGCAAAGGGGCGGTTCTCCTCGGAAAAGCAAATATGGATGAATTCGCTATGGGTTCTTCATGTGAAAATTCTTGCAAAGGAGGAGCCAAAAATCCTCACAACATCAATCACGTTGCCGGTGGAAGTTCGGGCGGTTCAGCTTCGGCAGTTGCCGGAAATATTGCGTGCTATGCTTTGGGCTCCGATACAGGCGGCTCTATAAGACAACCCGCAAGCTTTTGCGGAATAGTTGGATTAAAACCTACCTATGGTTCTGTTTCACGCTATGGTATAGTTGCTTATGCATCGGGATTTGACCAAGTGGGTCCGATTGCTCAAACTGCCGAAGATGCAGCTATTGTATTCGATGCTATTTCTGGGTACGATTCCAAAGATTCAACTTCAAATCCTAATGTGAAATTCGATACGTATTCTCATATAAACGACGATATAAAGGGATTAAAAATAGGAATACCGAAAGAATATTACGATGGAGTCGATAACGAAATTAAAGCTTCCATCGAAAAAGCCATGAAAGTTTACGAATCTATGGGTGCGGTTGTCGAGTATTTTGATTTCCCTGAAGTAAAGTACTCTTTGCCGGTTTATTATATACTTGCGTGCGCTGAGGCGACTTCTAATTTAGCTAGGTTCGACGGCGTAAGATATGGATATAAAGCCAAGCACTATCAAGATATAAATGAAATGATTTGCAAAACTCGTAGCGAAGGCTTTGGCAAAGAAGTTAAAAGAAGAATCCTTCTTGGAAACTATGTATTGAGCTCGGGGTACTACGACGCCTACTACAAAAAGGCTCAAAATTTAAGAGCTGTTATAACCAAGGCTTTTAATAAAGCTTTTGAAAAGTATGATGTTCTTTTAACTCCTACTTCTCCTGTTACGGCCTTTGAATGTAATAAAAAATTCAGCAATCCTCAAGAAATATATCTTGCCGACATTTGCACAGTTCCTGTAAACACAGTGGGGATTCCTGGAATTTCGGTTCCTTGCGGATTTGACTCAAATGGATTGCCTATCGGAATGCAAATCCTAGGTGCTAAATTTAGTGAGTCCAAAATTTTAAACGTTGCTCATAAATACGAGATTTTTACAAACTACGAAAACAATAAATGCGTAGAAATGGGGGTAAGATTATGAGTTATGATTTAGTTGTAGGTCTGGAAACTCATGTTGAGCTCTTGACAAAAACCAAAATATTTTGCGGATGCAAGAATGCTTTCGGTTCCGAACCCAACACAAACTGCTGCCCTGTATGCATAGGATTGCCCGGGACACTTCCTAAGCTTAACCGCGAAGTTGTAAATTTTGCAATAAAAGCCGGCTTGGCGCTTAATTGTGAAATAAATCTTGATTCAAAAATGGATAGAAAAAATTACGTGTATCCCGATCTTTCCAAGGCATATCAAATTTCGCAATTTTATTCCCCGATATGCAGAAACGGATACGTAGAACTTGCGAGCGGAAAGAAAATAAGAATTCATCAAATCCACATGGAAGAAGACGCAGGTAAGCTCGTTCACAAAGGCGGAGATGTTTATGTTGACTATAATCGCGGCGGCGTACCGCTCCTCGAAATCGTTTCTGAACCTGATATAAGTTCTTCAGAAGAAGCGCGTGAATATGTTGAAAAGCTTCAGATGATAATGCGCTACATCGGCGTTTCAGATTGCAAAATGCAAGAAGGCTCAATGCGCTGCGATGTCAATGTTTCCGTCAAGCCGACGGGTTCGCAAAAATTTGGAACCCGTACAGAAATAAAAAATATGAACTCGATTACGTTTATGACAAAGGCCATTGAATATGAACGCAGTAGGCATATCGATTTGATAGAAAGCGGCAAAAAAGTAATTCAGCAGACGCTTAGATATGTCGAAGAAACAAATTCCACCGAAAGCATGAGAAGCAAGGAAGATGCGCAAGATTATCGTTACTTCAGAGACCCTGATTTGCTCGATATTTGTTTAGATTCTGAGTATATCGAAAACATAAAAAAATCTTTGCCCGAGCTTCCCACTCAAAGACTCAAAAGATATATTAGTAGCCTGGGAATGTCCGAAAAAGACGCGGCTTTGATTGTAAAGTATAAAAATGTTTCCGACTTTTTTGAAAAAGCTTCAGAAGGCTTATCGAATCCCAAAACTATTTCCAATTTTATAATAGGCCAAATTTTCAGAAATATTGAAACTGAGTCCGAAAGGGAAAAATTTGAAATTTTAACCACTCCTGCTCAGCTTAATGAACTTGCAAAATTGATTGAAAGCGGAAAACTTAATATGAATTTGGCAAAAAAAGCGCTTTCTAAAATGCTTGAAACAGGAAAAGATGTAAAAGAATTTGTTTCTGAAAGCGACATGAAAGGCCTCACTGAGCAAGAAATTACAAATCTTTGTGAGCAATCGATAGAAGCTAACGAAGGCGCGGTTAAGGATTACATCGCAGGAAAAGAAAAAGCTTTAAAAGCTTTGCTTGGCTATGTAATGAAGCAAACCCGCGGAAAAGGAAATGCTCAAGATATCGAAAAAAAATTAATAGAAATAATTAATTCAAAAAAATAATTTTACTGATTAAAACAGCTGTGTGAACGCGCATGGCTGTTTATTATTTTATTTTTGTAATTTTATACAAAAACCATTGACATTATATATACATATATGTATAATGTCTACAGAAATGCATTTCTGTGAATTTAATTTAAGTATAGGGGGAAATAAAAATGGAAGAAATTATGGAAAAATTAAATAAAGACGAAGAGAAAAAAGTTTCCGGTGGGGTTGAATCAAACAGAGAAGGTGGAACTTTTAAAAGAGCAAACGGAGAAAAATACGAAGTTATCTGTGATATTTGCCGTAAACCCATCTTGGGGAAAGCGGGCATTTTAACTGATGGCAAAGGAAACGACTATTGTTTAGACTGTGCTAGCAAAAAGCAAACCATATTGAAGGGACTGGGTATGACTGAAACATTTGGAAGAAAAGACGTGGAATACAATCTGGATTCTAAATAACTTAAAATTTAAAAAATTAATAATACATACAGAAGTGCATTTCTGTTCACATATAACTACAAAGCGTAAGGAGGAATGAAAATGAGCGAGCAAAAAGAAAAAATAAGCAATGAAGATGAAGAGAAAGTTTCCGGCGGCTATTATAGCAACGGAAGTTGGAATCCTAATTATTACAATAAGCCAACACCGATAGAAGTAAAAGGACATTCCGGAAAGAGAGAAGCAATTTCAACGGTTAAAGTATGGCAATGTGATGTTTGTGGTGCTATCAATTCGACAGTTAAGCCTACTATAGTATCTGATCCTACTGCTACCGACTTACATATATGTCAGCAATGTGAATCCGAAGGACGCCATAAAGAACTGGAAAGAAAATATGGGAAAGTAGATTTTGTAAATTGATAAAAATTTAAAGGAGGAATAAAAATGGAAGAACAAAAAGAAAAATTAAATGAAGTCGAAGAAAAAGAAATTTCAGGCGGCAAGACCGTAGAGGTTTCTACACTTGTTAAGGTTCCATTTTGCAGTGTTTGTAACTGCGTATCCACGCCCAATAATCCTATTACTCACTACGGGTATAAGACACACCCGGGATCTTCAGTGATATATAAAGATAAGAAATATCTTTGTGATAAATGTTACGAAGAGTCAAAAAACAGGAGCTCGTTGACCGGATGCAGATAATGACAGGAGGGATAAACATGAAAATACTTAAAGAAAAGCTAAGTAGTAAGGAAGAAAAAATGGTTTCCGGCGGTTCAGAGGCTTCTTATGCATCTGGCGAAGGAACTTTTCAAAAAAATAACGGAAAGCACTTTGAAATTATATGCGATGCATGCCGCAAGGTTATTCCCGGAAAATCTGGGGTTTTATATGATAGTCAAGGGAATGATTACTGTGTGGATTGTGCGATGAAGAAGCAGGCTATATTAAAAGAATCTGGCATAAACGAAAGATATAGGTTTGATAATCTTGATTATGCAAAAGATTCAAAATAAAAAATTAACCATCCAATATGATGTGTATGTCGCGTCAAAAGGGTGGTTTTTTATTTTTATTTGGCTCACTGATATTAAAAAGCGAGCTAAATTTACAAATTACCTTATTTTATATGTTGCATAATTTTTAAAATTAGTATATAATCGGAATGGTTTGTAATAAACTTATTATGAACTATTCAATTTATAGATTATTTTATATCCTTATTTTTTATTAGGAGGAAAATTATATGCTTTCAGCAGGAGATTTTAGAAATGGCTCTACATTTGAGCTCGATGGTAATGTAGTATCAATAGTGGAATTCCAACATGTTAAACCGGGAAAGGGTGCAGCTTTCGTAAGAGCAAAGATTAAAAACGTTATGAGCGGAGCTGTAACTGAGCGTACTTTTAACCCCAGCGATAAATATCAAGAAGCATTTATTGAAAGAAGAGAAATGCAATATCTGTACAATGACGGAGATTTATACTATTTTATGGATAACGAAACATTTGAACAGATACCTATAAATTCCTCGGTTTTAGGCGACAATTTTAAATTTGTGAAAGAAAATATGGTGTGCAAAGTTCTTTCATATAAAGGAAGCGTTTTTGGTGTGGAACCGCCGCTTTTCGTTGAGCTTTTGGTTACTCAAACAGACGCAGGATTCAAGGGAGATACAGCTACAAATGCTACAAAACCTGCCACACTTGAAACCGGTGCTGAAATAAAAGTTCCTTTGTTTATAGAAGAAGGAGAAAAAATAAGAATTGACACAAGAACAGGCGAATATCTCGAACGCGCCTAAACGATAATATAATTAAAATTATTTACTAGGAGGAAATTATAATGACAATTAAAGAAAGAGCAGCTTACATCAAAGGTTTGCTTGAAGGTCTGGATTTAGACGACGACAAAAAAGAAACCAAAGTTTTAAAAGCAATGGCAGAGTGGATGGAAGAAATTTCTGAATCTGTTGAAGGAATAGACGAAGACGTTGATAATATTTGCGACGAACTCGAAGTTTTGGATGAAGATTTAGAATATCTTGAAGATGAAGTTTATAAATGCCCTGAATGTGATGAAGAATGCGATTGCGGATGTCACGAAGGCGAAGACTGCGACTGCGACGACGAAGATTATTATGAAGTTGAATGCCCAACATGCGGACAAAAAACTTGCTTTTCCGAAGATACTCTTTTAGATAGCGAAATGAATTGTCCAAATTGCGGAGAATTATTGGAATTCGGATTTGAAGAATGCGATTGCGGATGCGATTGTGACGATGACTGTGATTGCGACGAAAATTGTGAATGCGGATGCGACTGTCATAGCGACAAATAAAAATAATATTTAATTTTACTAATTATTATTGTAATATTTCATTAAATTTGTGCGCAACTTTCATTTTTGAGTTGCGCAAATTGTTTGTATAGTGTAAAGTATATTCTAGAAAGGATGTTTGTAATGAAAATATTTTCAAAAGTATTTAAAATTAGTGCATTTTTGATATTTTCTTTAGCGTGTCTAACATCTTGTTCTAGTAGTACACAAGAATTAGAGGAAGTTTTGAAAGTTGGAATGGAATGTTCATATGCTCCTTTCAACTGGATACAGCCCACTGATAAAAATGGTGCCGTGAAGATTTCGGATGGATGGTATGCATGTGGATATGATGTTTACATAGCTAAGGAGATTTCTAAAAAATTAGGAAAAAAACTCGAAGTAGTAAAAATAGACTGGGATGGTCTGTTGCCTGCGCTTACTTCCGGAAAAATTGATTCTATAATCGCCGGAATGTCAGCCACCGAATCCAGAAAAGAAGCAATTGATTTTACTGAAAACTATTACGACTCCAACATTGTGGTGGTAGTAAAGAAAAACGGCAAATACTCAGATGCTAAAAGTTTAAGTGACCTTGAGGGCGCTAAAATCACAGGTCAGCTTAGCACAGTTCACTACGATTTTATAGACCAGATTCCGGGAGTTCAGAAAGAAGTTGCTTTAGAAGATTTCTCGTCTATGGTTTCTGCGGTAACTGCCGGAAAAATAGACGGGTACGTAAGTGAAAGACCTGCGGCGCTGGTGGCGGTACATACAAATCCAAATCTTGTGTGTATAGATTTTGAAGAGGGAAAAGGATTTAAATTTTCTCAAGATGAAACAGCAATAGCTATCGGAGTTCGAAAGGGAAGCAAACTTAGAGAAGATATAAACGAGGCTTTGTCGACAATAAGTGGAGAAGATAGAGAAAAATTGATGCAAAAAGCTGTTGGAGGTGCAATATCATAAGTTATGGAACGAACATTTTTTGAATGGATTGGTTATATACTTAGTGTTTATGGCGAATGGTTTTTAAAAGGTACATGCGTAACATTGTTAATATCTCTTTTGGGTACGGTGATAGGATTTTTGATAGGATTAGGACTAGGTTCTGTTCGCACGATACCTGTTTCGGGAAACAAAGTTAAAAAATTTTTTATGTCAATAGTGAATGCAATTATAACTTGTTATGTAGAAATATTTCGTGGAACTCCAATGATGGTTCAGGCAATTGTTATATATTTTGGAATGAGAGAATTTGTCGGAGTTGATTTTAGCCCAACTATAGCCGGAATTATAATTGTATCTATAAATACCGGTGCGTATATGGTTGAAGTTGTTCGCGGAGGAATAGAAAGTGTCGATCCCGGCCAAATGGAAGCTGCTAAGTCAATCGGTATGACTCACGGGCAAGCCATGCGATATGTTATTTTGCCTCAAACTATCAGAAATATTTTGCCGGCCACAGGTAATGAATTTATAATTAACATCAAAGATACATCTGTGTTGAATGTAATTTCTGTTACCGAACTTTTCTTTGTTACAAAATCTGTTAAAGGAATAGTTTTCCGTACATACGAAACTTTCATAGTTACCGCAGTCATATATTTTGTGCTTACTTTAACTGTAACTCGTTTATTGAAGTTAATTGAAAAACGCATGGATGGTCCGACTGAATTTGTGCATGTTTCATCCACGATGCCTATAGTTTTTACTAAGAAATCAGGTGAAAAGTAGTATGAAAGATAGAATTATTCAAATAAAAAATTTAAAAAAATCTTTTGGAAGCTTGAACGTTTTGAGGGGAATAGATTTTAGCATAAATAAAGGCGACGTTTCTTGTATAATAGGCCCTTCAGGTTCGGGAAAATCTACTTTTCTAAGATGCATAAATCTTCTTGATCGTCCTACATCTGGCGAAATAATTTATAGAGGCAAGAATGTTCTTGATGATAATTACGACGTGGATTTTTATCGTTCGCGTGTAGGAATGGTGTTTCAGCAGTTTAATTTGTTTAATAATATGAATGTTCTCGAAAATTGTATGATAGGACAAGTTAAAGTGCTCAGAAAAAGCCCTCAAAAAGCTAAAGAAAACGCTCTAAAATTTTTGGAAAAAGTTCAAATGTCCAAATTTATAAATGCAAAACCAAGCCAGCTTTCCGGCGGACAAAAGCAAAGAGTTGCTATAGCCAGAGCTTTGGCGATGGATACAGAAGTTTTGCTGTTTGATGAACCTACTTCTGCATTAGATCCCGAAACTGTGGGAGAGGTACTGAAAGTCATGAAAGATCTAGCCGGCTCACACCTTACGATGCTTATCGTAACCCATGAAATGGCTTTTGCCAAAGAAGTATCGAATCGAATAATTTTCATGGACGAAGGCGTGATTTGTGAAGAAGGCAAGCCTGAAGAAATACTGGTCAACCCACAAAATGAAAGAACAAAAAATTTCTTGTTCAGATTTATTGTTGGAGAATCAAGCTAAGATTTATAATTTTTTAACCACCTAGGAGTTATATATTCCGGGTGGTTTTTTATTATAAATTTTATAGGAGCAATGCAGAAGGAAACTTTATGGATAAGTTTTTTTCTGCAATTTTTGTTAATTGTTGATATTTTAATTTTTTATAATATGGTAAAAATTTACTTGATTAGTGATAAAACTTAAATTAAAATACAGGTGTTGAATTCAACGGAAAGGATGTTTTAATTGTGAAAAATTTGAAAAGAAAATTTGCAGCAATCCTTACTTCATCTGCTATTTTAGTAGGTTCTCAAGGTGGATTTACATCTTCGGCGTTCGTGGATGGATATTTAATTAAAAGTACCCTTGGCTCAGCTATCGCCAGCACAGTCCCAAACATAGTCGGCAAAATTCTTAGGTATATGATTTTTACATACGAAAGAATAGAGAACTACATAGACGTTGAAAAATATAAAGGATTCCGCACTCCTCAAGAAACTATGAAAGAACTTGAAAAAATAGTAAATAATGAATCTGAAATCAAAGTTTACGGTCAAGAAAAAGCAAAAAAACAAATGATGGATGCTCTGAGCGGAGTGACTGTAAGAATTGACAACCTTAAGCGCAAAGGCGGCGACGTTAAAGAAATTCGAGGAAATATAATTTATATCATAGGCAAGCCCGGCACTGGTAAGACAAAAATGTGCTATGCAATTTCAAATGCTTTTTTGAAACACCCTGAAAAAACGAGTATTTTTTGTCACAGCGAAAGCATAACAAACGAGTCAGAACTCGGTACACAATTATTCAAAACCGTAACCACTAAAGACATCGGCGAAAAGCGCGAAAAAAATGTATTGGGCAACGATGGACTTATGCCCAAAGATGAAGAAACTCCGATGCTTAAACATCTTTTGAATTGGAATGAATCGGTTGTAATCATTGATGAGTATGAAAAAATGAAATCAAAAAGTGCAAAGCCCGGCAGTGTGATGAATTTCGCAGGCATGAGTATTCCTACAGGTGCGGCGGGTACCAGTTACGACAACAGTGCGGATGAAATCCTCAGATCTATTGCTTCAACCGGAAAATATAAATTCATGAATAAAGAAATTGATTGTAGCAAAACTCTTTTCTTGATAACCACAAATGAAACCAAAGAAGAACTGCAGAAAAACTTTGGAATAGGTGGAACTTCCGGCGGCGGAGCTCAACGTTTAAGTATAATTGAATTTGACCCCTTGTCATATGATGCTTGCTATAACATCATAAAAGATTTGGTAGAAGATGTAATCGAAGTTTTGACAGATAAAAATGGCCCCTTCAAAATAAACTCAGTAGTTTTTAATAAAGAAAGCATGGACGCCATGGCAAAATATATTTTTGAAGATGATATAATGCAAGGGCGTGCAAAAAATAAACTTGAAGATAAAATATATAGTTTGTTTGCATTATCAATGGGAAAAGAAACCGGTAAGGATATAGAAATATCATTTGTTCCGGCTTCCCAGGATCACGAAGAATATTTTGTAAAACAAGATCTCAAATAAACAATTTAAAAAATATTAAGTAAACCAGGATATTAATTTATCCTGGTTTTATTTTTTGTTATTTTAAAAATTCTATTCTTAGAAATTATTTATGAATAAAAAATTAGTCGATTTAAGTTTAAATATGGTAAAAATTGAATGTCTAAATTTGTTGGAATCTGTGAATATTATGTAATAAGCTTAAAAAAAAAAAAAAAAGTGTTGATTTTTGTTTTAAATTAATATATTATGTATCTTGTTATTAATCCTAGCAAATTTATCGATAGACGTGAGAGGTAAATATGAAGAAAAATATATTATCGAAACTGTACAAAGTTTCAATTATTTCATTTTCGCTTGTTTTTCTTGCGGTTTTTTGTTACGAATCCTGTGCTAGTGGAATCACAGAAGACCCTAATTCTCTATCGGAAATAACTCTTCCTACGAGTACCGTTTCTCAGGTTAATTATTCAAATTCCGGCGAAGGCAAAGAAAACGACAAAGCCGAGTTGACCATCGAAGCTTACATCGAGGGAGAAGATAAAATTCAAAGAATTTCTCCGAGCGATATTATGGTTGTGTTTGACCAATCCGCGGGTTCCCCTTCCAACAGGGATGCAACTATAAACGGCATCAAAAATATAATTGATAAATTGCCGAATCCCGATGACAAAAACGATTCCCATAGGGTATGCCTCCTTGGGTATGGCGAAATGGAAAATACAGGATATTACACTTACAATCAAGGAGCCAAATTTAATCAACCCGTACCTGATGTAAATATATGGAAAGATACCGAGGATGATTCCCAGGCTTCCGCACCGAGTATACTGCGCAAATACTTCAAAAAATTACCATCTTACGAAAATTGTTTCATCAGCAAATCAAATGCCCTCCAGGTGCTGAGCCACCCGGATCAAATGTCTAAATGGACCGCCGAAGAATCCCGCGCTGATGCCGGCCTGGTTCTCGCAAGCAAATTCATCCGCAAAAGAAACATGGCTCTGAGCCTCCAAGAACGCGATTCCCGTCCGTTGATTGTCATCTTCGCCTCGTCGTCAATGCCGATTAAAATACTTGATGGCGAAAAAATTTCCCGTGCCGAATCGATTGAATCTGCGGTGGATCAAATCAAAACGACTTGCAAAAATTACAACGTCACCCCGAACATTTATTCAATCGGAGATTCCGGTTCCGAGGGTTTCGAAAAAATGATGCTCGATATCGCCGGCGAGAAATCCCATCGTTTCGCAGCGGACAACACCACAAATCTCGCAAACGCGCTGATTGCTCTGATGAAAAATAAAAAATCCAATTCCGACACTCAAGAAATCGAAATCACCGCGTCGAAATTCAAAGACCCAAACGGCGAAGAAAAAACTTTCGCTGAGCTGAAAGACCAATACCATTTCGATTTTGATAACGCCGTGGTAAAGCGCTACACCGCGAAAGAAAACGAAAACGGCGAAAAAACCTGGAAGGAAGACCCATCCAGCATAACCTCGCAAAAAGTTTCCGCCACGGACAGCGTCGTTTCGTGCCGGGTTAGCGTGGACGAAACCGCCCAGCTCGCTACATACGACAGCGAAGCCGGAACCACCACCACAACCCCGCCCAGAAAAGTAGTTGTAACGGTTACTAGTAGTGATACAGTTAAAATAACAATAACGTCAGACCTTCCGAAAGGATCGTGGGGTTACTACTACGTTACTTTTGTTACTGGTGGCGATGAGGTGTTGTTTTATATGACACTCGATTCACCGATTGTGAGCTGGGAGAGCTCAAAAACATTCAATATAACAGAACTTACACCTCCGGGGTATAAACTTACGGGAATTTATGTGGATGATATACGTGTTGAAAATGGTGAGGTTTCCGCCGATAAAGATTGCACGATGACTTTTAAACATGAAAAAAAGGATACACCATCCGGATTAACTCACCAAGTAATGAGAAATATTCTAAAATTTTCATCGTCATTTTTTTAAGGGGTGAATTGAATGAAACATCATAAGAATAAAAAAATTAATGTTCCAAAATTTTTATTTATTTTTGTCGGTTTGCTTTTATGTGTGGGAGCTTTGTATATTCAAAAAACTCTTTCATATTTTTACACTTCATATGGTTTCGCAAATACATTTCAAACTCCGGATCCTGGTTCGGTTGAAATATATCAAAAAGCTACTATCCCGGAAGTGTGGAAAGGCGAGGAAGTTACGGATGAAGTCCATATCGCAAACAAAAGTTCGGACTCTCGGTATCTGAGAGTTGCTTATGTGAAAGCGGTTGACGTAGCAGGTGCAGAGAGCGCAGAGTATAAGGAGCTTTCGGCACTATCAGATTTGACAGTGCGAGATACTTGGAATGCTACTGACGGTTTGAGAGGGGAATTTAATACTTCTACGTATTACCCCCTTAATGAAGACAAATGGATTCAAGATGGACCTTGGTATTATTATAAAATTCCCTTGGATGCGGGAACAGATATTCAGATATATGATTCTTTTAAGGACGGTTATGGGCTTGTATCCGCTAAAGACACTGAAAGTTATACCAATCTTGGCGTAGAATTTGCTGTCGAAACGCTACCAACCACTGTCTCTGACGAGGAATTCCAGAACGCCTGGGGCGTATCAAAATCAGAGCTCGGCCTGAGCTAATGTACACTGCACTGAAAGGGGTGATGCTAATGGAATAAAGAAAGCTGAAAGGAGTGTGAATGTAATGAAGATATTAAAGAAAATATTTAGCATATTATCTGTGATATGTTACGTGTGCATCGGCGCGCTTCTCATTGTCGAATTGCCCTGGGCGTTCGGCTGCAAACCCGAAGTCGTACTCAGCGGCAGTATGGAACCGCTATTCCCCGTTGGCAGCGTAATATATTACAAAGAAACGCCCTTCGAATCAATTCAGCAAGGCGATATTATCACCTTTACAAGCGGCGAAGCCACTGTAACTCATCGCGTTGTTAGTATTGATTCCGAATCCCAAACTTTCCGCACCAAGGGCGACGCAAATCCCAGCACTGATTCCGGATCTGTACCATATTCAAATGTCAAGGGCAAAGTTAAAAAAGTTGTCCTACCGTACTTTGGATACGCTATCAGATTCATCCAGGAAAATTACTGGGTTCTATTAGTTATCGCAGGGATATTGTTACTTAGCATGATAATTTCATAAAATAAAAAATTAATTAAAATAAGGAGATGTTTTAAAATGGATAACAAAAAAGTAGAAAACAAAAAACATATGTCAAACAAGAAAAAATTCTGGGTAGGCATGAGCGCCCTCGCCGCTGTGGGCATCATCACAGCTACTGTGGCTTACTTCCAATCCATCCATCCATATGATCCCAACTCTTACCAAACTAGAGATTACATCGTAGAAACACAAAATATTATAGACGAAGATACTGCAGCTACCCTGTACAGTGGTCAAACTGTAAATACAGATGTCACTGTAGAAAATAAAGGTGAAGTACCTATACTAACAAGAATTGCCTATTATGATTCTAATAAAGCAGTTTCTGAGAGCAACCCAGCGAAAGGAGAAGATTTATTAACAAGCTATCCTACAAATGATGTACCGTATACATTTCATCTAGATGAAAGTACAAAAGATAAGTTTTTATACAACAGTGCCGATGGATGTTATTACTATAAAGGAATTTTAGACACAGCTTCGGGCGCAGGTGTGAAAAAGGTTAAGCATTTGGATTCAGTAACCTGTACTTCTGACAATGCAGATGCTAACATATCAAGTAGCCATGATTATTTGCAGGGAGATAATTCGTGGGGTAGCAGCACAGCCGGAAGAGGCAGTAGGCAAACAACTACGTTTACGGGAAAAGATTTTAGTATGAAGGTTGTAATAGAGACTGTTCAGGCAACTGGCGCAGATGGTAATCCTTTAAAAAGTGATGTGGTTAGTGGTGCAGATGCTGCAACTTTGAAAGGTTATTGGAAAGATGTGGGTCTAGAAGCTCCGAGAGTAGGACAATAAAACAACAAAACAGCGTGGCCTGAGTGCGAGCTCTGCCACGCTGGCACTCTAAAACTGTGCACATCAAAACGAAAGGAGATGCTAACATGAAATACAAAAGAGAAATCCCGCGCCAAAAAGGATTTTGGATTGGCATAGGTGCCTGTGCACTTGTTGGCCTTATTGCCGCCACTATAGCATATTTTTCGAGTTCACATATGTTTGAAAATAATTTCAAAAGTTCTTTTAATCATAGCATCGAGCTTTACGATCTGGTCGACGCCGATAAAGCCATGAATATGTGGCCTGGAGAAACTATAGATACCCATGTTGTTATTAAGAATACAGGTGATCCCGTCCTCGCCCGTGTTAAGTACTTCGTAGAGGGAGTGAATTATGATCATGAAGGCTCTCTTTCACAAGAGCCTCCAATAGACGAGGTTAAAAAAATGACTGGCTGGGATTTGGAACATGCTCCCGCTGGTTTCATGGATCCCGTATTTGATTCGGATAAATTTTTGTTCACCGAATCGGACTATACCTATTATTATCAAGGAATAATCCCCAGCAACACCGAGGTTAAACACCTTAAACAAATCTCTTTCGGAGAAACCACTGTCGACGATTACTTTTACTACCTTAACCCTTCGTACACAGGCAGCACTCCTTGGGAAGACGATTCCAATTGGAGCTATAGTAACACAGCGGGTTACGGCACAATGAAAGAGTTTTCAAACCATCCCAGGCGCGCTATTCTTGGCGTTTATATCGAAACTATTCAGGCCACCAACCCTGATGGCTCTTCTCTAGACGCTAACAAAGTCGCCAATGCCAATGTAGATACCCTGAAAGGCTACTGGGATAAGCTTATCCCCGAAACAGGCAGCTAATCTAAACGAAAGGAGATATTATAGATGAAATATAAAAAGCAAACATCAGATAGAAAAAGATTTTGGCTTGGCATCGCGTCATGCGCAATGGTCGGCTTTGTAGCGTACGCCACATCGTACTTTTCGAGCGGACACGTTTTCGTCAATGAATATAAGGCAAAAAAATATGACGTCAAGGTCTACGATGTTTTCGATAGCAAAAAGGCCACTGGTTTATGGCCCAATAAAAAAACCGAAATGAACCAAGACCTTGTAATTAAAAACGTCGGTAATGCTCCTGTCCTGCTCAGAATTAAGTATGTTGTAGGGGTTGCAGATAGAGAAACAGGAGAATATTCATATTTGGATATGCCGGGTTACTCCTGGCTTAATCAGATAGTCGGGTCTTCCGATTATACCACCGTGCAAAACGAAGATAAGTTTTTATTCAATGGTGAAACCGGAGATAATATGGTAGAAGATTCCAACGATAAGATGGACGGATATTATTATTACAAAGGAATTTTAGGCCCCAATGAAAGCATCCAGCATCTTGACTCTGTTGCTGACGGCGCTGGTAATGATAATCTGGATTCATACGCCAGTGAGTATTTACACTCTGAAGGAAAAGAATGGAATAATTTGAGTTGGACTAACGAAGGTGACCATTTGATAGGTAAAAGAATGAACGCACATTTGTATCCAACGAAAAATGTTATAAGAATATACGTCGAAACTATTCAAGCAACGGACACAGCTTATAAGGATATAGGCGAAATTCCTGATAATGCCACAGCTTACGATATGCGAGCTTATTGGGATGCATTAGAAAAGGAAGACTCCACTGGGAATAATGGTTAAAGAAAGGAGAGGTTATAAGTGAAATATAAGAAAAAAATGGAGCTTAGTAATAAACTTTTTTTAATAGGTCTGGGTTTACTCTCCGCTGTTGCCGTGGGTACTACATTTGCTGCTACTCCACATGTTTCGACTTTAGGTTATTTTGATAACTTTTATGATTTCAAGGGTTACCACATTTATGCTGAAAACCTAGTTGATACTAACGAGGCATCTTCTGCCGAAACAGGCAAAGAAATTAACGCTGATGCTATCATCGAGAACGCGGGCGATATCCCCGTTTTAGTCAGGATATCTTATCTGAACGTACCGGCTGACAAAGTATTCACAAACAACGAAGACTGTGGTGCGATTGATAAAAGTAAACTTGTGGGTTTAGCAGGTAAAAATTTTGGAGAAGTAGAAATTAAAGATGGAAACGGAAAAGGAACCGGGGTTGCGGACGGAACGATTCGAGATTATTACACAGGAGCTAATTGGAGTGTAAGATTTAAAAATTGTGATAAATTTGAATATTATCGTGGTGACGGCTGTTACTATTACAAAGGAATTTTGGGAGCAAGGCAGTCTATCCAACATTTGGATGGCGTTACTCTTACATCTGAAGTCGATTCCTCGGCCAAAGAACAAACTTTCTACAAAACCGGAGATTATGACACTACCGATTGGAAATCCGGAAGCGTTCCCAGTGGCTCAACTGAAACCGGCCGGAAAAGCGTAGTGACCTTTGGAAGTGCCGACCCGCTTAAACTTCATTTAGCCGTGGTTATAGAAACCATCCAAGCTACCGATACTAACTTTAACACCATAGAAAAACTTCCCAATAATCCCACGGCTTCAACCATGCAAGGTTACTGGAACGATTTGTTGTCGTCACAATCAACTACCTAAAGGAGGGATACAACGTGGAAAAAAAGAAATCGAAAACTTTTTTGGCTTGGTTAGCCTTGGGTGTCGGTGCATTGATAATCAGTACGATGGCGTATTTTTATTCCTCCCATAGTTTTGGCCCGAATACTTTCCGCGCGGCAAAATATTCCGTCACAACCCAGGAATTACTTGACGAAAGTGCCGCTCAAAATCTTGAGATTGGACAAGAGATCCCTGCAGAAATCAGTGTGACCAACAACGGTGAAGTCCCAATTATGGTTAGAATGCAATTTCTAATTGATGGTACAGCTGCAGATGTAAGAGATTCAGCTAATACACCCGGTTGGAAATTTAATATGGCTCCGTATACTGAAGGAAATTATTTAGCATATATCAAAGAACAGGGAACATTATATGACATACAAGTCATACCTCCAAAATCAGGAGAAACCGCAACAACTTGCAAATATTTAAAATCAATTACTTATCTTGGTAGTGATAATATAAAAAGTGAAGAAACGTCAGAGTACACTTCTGATAATTCCGATTGGAACAAGAATGACCCTAGTACAGCAACTTGGAGTGAAACCGAACCCACAACCGGTAAAACCGGAGAAAAGAAAACTTATAAAGCAAGCAAAGGTATGAATTTAAAAGTAAAGATTGAAACCATCCAAGCTACAGACGAAAATGGTAAAGAGATAACAATTCAAACTGGAGATAGTTCGCGTACTATGCTGGCCTATTGGAATGCGCTCCTGACAGATTCAACAGGCTAAATTTATAAAAATAAAAATTAGAAAGAAGGGGATGCGGCGTGGAAAAGAACAAAGCAAAAGCTTGGCTGGCATTAATAATCCTGGGCTTCATTGGACTAATAACCGCCGGAACAATTGCTGAATTTTTTACCGAAACCATTGTACGAAATAAATTTTCTGCGGAACCTTACCGCGCTGACTTTTTTGAAGAGTTTGAAAGCCCTGACGATTGGTTGCCCGGCAGGACCACACCCAGTAAGGTTTTTGCCACAAACAGTGGTAGCGGCGACATAATCGTAAGATTGAAGTACGAAGAACAGTGGACTGCTGCTAATGGAAAGGTTTTGCCAAATGTTTTGGAGTATAAAGATGGAAAATTTGTAGATGAAAACGGCGAAGATTACTCTGAGCACGTAGACATGAATTTAATTCCATCGCCGATACCCGAGGGCTACAAAATAGAGGTTGCTTTAAAACTTTTCAGCGATTTGGTTTGCACTGAAGGCGATTCCAGGTCGGTAGATAATAAAACTTTTACTCAAAATGGTATCACTCAGGGCGAAGATATTGAGAATGGCGTCATATCTGCTCCTGCTACTCAAGACGAAACCACTTCCCAAGATGAGGGTGCTGATAATCAAGAAGATACTGATAATAATCAAGAAAATGTTACCCCTGAAGATATTGTTCGACCCGATACAGTTTGGATGTATGACGATTCAAATTCCGAAGGGTACTACTACTATCTTGAGGTCTTGAAAAAAGATGAAGTCACAAAAAATTTCCTGGAGGCTATTCAGTTTAATCCAGTAATGGATGTCCATCTAGTTGGCCTTGACCAAAATGGAGAATATAATGAAAGCTTATATTCAGATGGAAAATACAATGGATTTGTAGAAGACGGTAAGTATATTTTTAAATACGCCAGTGATGAATCAAGTTATGCTAACGCCCAGTATAAGTTAAGCATAACAATGGAATGTTTAAGTGCAGCCAAAGGTGCTATGGAGAATATTTGGGGATATAATAAATCTTTCCCTGATTCTTGTGCCTCGTCGATTTTGTATAAAAAATTATCTGAATAATCAAAAGGAAGGGGATGTTTAAATGATAAAGTTAAAAAAATTTATTCTTATTTCTTTGTTTCTTTTGATTTCGCTGCCTACGATTTTATTTAGTGTAAGTAGAAACAGCTTGAATTTCTATGAAAAAGATTCTAATCTTTATTATAGAACAAACAAATTTGATTCAGATTTGTTTTTGTATAAAGAAAATATAAGACCCGGCAATAGCGTTTCGGGAGTATTGGATATCAATAACGAAACATCACATGAGTACAGCGTATATTTAAAATCCGTTCCTGCAAAAAGGTCGCCAAAGGTCGAAAATTTTCTTGAAAATATGAGCATTGTTGTTAAAAATGATGGGAAAATAGTAAATAAAGGTAATATGCTTGAAGAACTTGAGGGAGTATCAACTGATAATTTATCAAATAATATTTATCTTGGAAAATATGATTCAGGCGATTCTACTTCGCTTTCCGTAACTGCACACCTTAGTCCTGACTATGTTCCTCCCGAAAAAGCAATAAGCACGTATGTTGATTGGAAATTTTATGCCAGCTTTGGCGATGATGAATTGATTGAAATAAAAAAAGATAATGGTGAAGAAGTTAAAGAGGCTCCGGATAAAGTCCTAAATCTGTTGTATTTTTCACTCTTGATTTTAATTGCGTTCCTGGGAATAATTGTAGAGATCAAAAAGAAAAAGGATAAAAGTAAAGAAAAAAATGAAGAAAATGAAAAATTTAATTAATAAAATTACGCCCTGATTTTAGGGCGTTTTTTATATGTAGATTGTGAGTTTTATATAATAATTTTATGTGTATACCAGACGATTTAATTGTATAATTAAGTAAAAAATCATGCATAAAGCAGAATTTGGTATTATTTGGTTGATTTAATTTGTTTTTTGTCATTCCTACAGTGTATAATTTTATATATGGTAAGGAAAGTAATTTTTTAATTTATGCAATGTTTCTTTAAAAACAAATTTTGTAATGATTTTTGGTCAGTCTAAAATAATAAAAAATATAGTTAGTAAGTATAACTTTAATAAATAGTGCCAAAAATGCCTATTTAGTGATGTACACTTACTATATTATTTGCCTATAATGTTAAAGGAGAATGAATATTATTGAAAAAAATAGTATCAATGTTTTTAATTTTGAATTAAATGGCAGAAGCGAACTTTCGCGATAACATACAGTTAGAAAAATTAATAGGTTGGAGGAAGGTTTATAATAATGAAGAGTAAAATACTATCTTTAATTCTAGTGGTTTCAATTTTTATTTCTTTTATTACAAAAGTTTCAGCAATCGGATCTGAAAGTAGTTGCAGTAAGTGTTCTAAACCATGGATAGCACCAACCGCAGCAGTGGGAACAGTGGCAGCAACTATATATGTTGGATACAAACTTTATGATCATCATTGTTTTAATAAAGTAGTAAATATTGATGGTACAAGTGATTATGGTGAAGATTTAGAATATTCTCGACCTGATCATGAAGCGAAACGCCAAATCTACCGAATTTTTGATAATGAACTTTCTCGCTGGAAGCGATATTTTAACAGTTCAGCCCCAATTAAAGCTACTTATGTGGCCAATGTGGCGAATTGCCTTGTGAGTATTAGAAACTACTATCAACAAAGAGTGATAACGACTCCCGAGTTTGCCAAATTATATGATAAACTCTGGGATAAAATAGCTTATTTTCTCAGAATAATGGATACATATCGTGAAGTAAAAATAAGTGAATTGATAAAAGAGCTGCATGAAACCGAAGCATTAGTTGATGAAGCCACGGTTTTGATTGATAATTTTGCATATGGCAAAAGGGATTGATTTATATAAAAGTAAGTGTATGATAGTGCGTACTTAAATTTTTATTCCAAAAATCCCGAAATAATAGTTCTACTTTGGAATACACAACCTATGAAAATGATGACATAATAAAGCTTAGAATTTGGTAACCCATATTATATTCCGGTGCTACTATAAAATATATCCTTGCAGGGCTAAACTTGTAAGGATACTTTTTATCACATAGAAAAAGTTAAAAAGATTGTAAATCCCCCACATAACTTTAATTTTAAAAGTAACCCAATTTGTTTGATGAAACTAGTGCAAATTACGGAGTCTTTATTTTAAACACATCTCCGATTTTAAATCCTAAAAAAAGCTTTAAAAGTTTTACAAGTCATATGTAACAATGGCTTTTTGGTAATAATAGGCAGGCAAAAAGACTTGACGAAATGAAAAAAACAGGGTATAATATTAATGTATCATTCAAGTATGATGATAAAGGTGTAAGGGTTCAGAAAACTGTAAATGAAGTTCAAACTGATTTTATAACGTCCGGAATCAAAATTCTTGCTCAGAAAACCGGTGACGATACAATAATTTGGCAAATCGATGGCAATGGAAATACGGTTGGATTTAATTATAACGGTACGTCGTATCTCTATTTGAAGAATCTTCAAGGCGATATTATTGGAATTACAGACATTTTTGGAAATGTAGTTGCAAAATACACATACGATTCTTGGGGCAGATTAATTTCAATAAAAGATGCAAGTGATGTAGATAAAACTACAGATACTAACTTTGTTGGTTATATCAATCCTTTAAGATATCGTGGATATTACTACGATTCTGAAACCGGTCTTTACTACTTGAATGCAAGATACTATGATCCGGAAGTTGGCAGATTTATAAACGCCGATGAAACTCTAGCCGGAGGATATAACTTATTTGAGTATTGCTACGATAATCCGGTAAATTTTTCGGATTATCGTGGAAACAAACCTTGGGATAGATTTAATACGGTATGGGAAGCTTATTGGGACGCTGCTGTTTATTTACAAAATGATACATTCTCAGATACTGTAAGTAACGAACGTGCTACCATTATTATTAGATTACAGAATACAGCTACTGGTACAGATTATTATACTTATCCAGATCCTGTAGTTGGTGTAGGTGGTTGTAGTGTCAATCCAACAACGTTAGTAAAAAATTATTTGCATTTATCTCCGGATCGTTTATTTTTGCATACGCATGGTAAATATGATTCAAGATATGATAATGAAGTTTTTTCATGTGATGTTGACGCATTAACCGGAGTAGAAAGTGGGGATTTACCTGCATCTGAATATCTTAAAATACAATTGGGTCTTGTTACTCCAAAAGGAAACTCATGGCTATATGACGGAAGAAGTGGTACTAGAGGTGTCCCGCAAAAGTTTCCGCCTCCTCCTGGTGTAAATATACCTTATGACCCCAGATATAATGGTTTTATTGGCTTCTTTAAAAAAATATTTGATTAGTGTTTAAGCAAAAAATTTAACTATAAAAGGAGAAAGTGATAAACTATGTTTACATGGTTAATTAGTTTATTTTGGCAACCAATCAAACCGGTTGAAACTCGTGATGAGGCTTTAAAGATAGGTCAATATGAAGTTCAGAAGAAATTTCCAGATGACTATAGTTCATGTGAGGTCAGTTTGTGGTATGAATCAGAAACGGATTTATGGCACTTTAGGTATATCAAAAAACATGAACCGGATGAGATTATATTTGGTGGAATAATGCCTGGTGTAAATATTAGAAAATCAGATGGTAAAATTACCTACTTAAAAGGCCAGAAATAATATGTTATGGTTGAGTGAAATATTAACTTTTCCGAAAGCACACATACGATTCTTGGGGCAGATTAATTTCAATAAAAGATGCAAGTGATGTAGATAAAACTACAGATACTAACTTTGTTGGTTATATCAATCCTTTAAGATATCGTGGATATTACTATGACTCAGAAACCGGTCTTTACTACTTGAATGCAAGATACTATGATCCGGAAGTTGGCAGATTTATTAGTGCTGACGAAACGCTGGATGGTGGATACAATCTTTTTGCATATTGCTATAATAATCCGATACGTTTGATAGATTCAACGGGTTGTATGCCGGGTGACCAGTTTGATACTATAGGCCAAGCCGCAGAAGATTTCGGGAGATGTTTTAATGGACCTTCTATAAATCTAAATAAAGAATTTGCTTCTGGTATATATGTGTTACCTAATGGTAAGTATAGTTATACAAATCCACAAATTGGGGGTAAGGCTGATCTTAATATAGAGTACGAGATGCATATTACTTTGAATGCGCCTTATTGCCTTGTTAACGGGCATTATTACCCTATGGTTGCGGCTATTCATTCTCACGGTGCATATGTTTTAGGCGCTTCTAGCGATAATTTTTCTGGTGATGATATAGAAGCAGCAGACACAGGATTTATGCGACCGCTATATTTGGTTTCACCTAATGGCCATTTGCAAAGGTATGATAACTTAACGCACACGATTACAACCATATCGACCACGATGCCTCGCGACCCCAATTATGGTGAAGTTTGGTCGGGACTCAAAAGAATTTTTATTTAATATTCAAGGTAAAGGAGAAATTTATATATGTTAATAAAAGTTATTTCTTTTCTCGCAGGTATAGTAAATGTTGTGTGGATAAATTGGAATGCGACCCCAATTAATACACGAGAAGCAGCTGTGGAATTAGGCACTAAGGTAGCACATTCGCTGTACTCAAGTGTGGTGGATTTTGATTATTATTCTGTTGCGAAAGTTAAAGATATGGGTGAAGAGTGGTGCGTTTGTTTTGGCGCTCCTCCTATTCCACCAGTCGATATGGGCAACGGATTTTTCCGTTGCACAGCTATTCTTGGCGGTGGCCCTGAAATACGCATTAATAAGTCTACAGGTAAAGTAACATCTTGTATGTTGCAAAAATAAAAACACATTTGAAATTCTTGCAGTTAGTTAAATTTAATGCAATAATACAAAAAATTATGCCCACCGAATTTTTGGTGGACATAATTTTATTTTGAAAAATAAATTAATATCAAAAGATTACTAAAACGAATAAATAATAGAGGCCTGAAGACTAAGAACGCGAGCGTAAAAGAAAACAATTTATCTTTAGCTTTACACGCGAACTGCCTCCAGGCGTTATCTGGTGCGGATAACAGGAGTTGAACCTGCAAGAACTTGCGTTCACATGGACCTGAACCATGCGCGTCTGCCAATTCCGCCATATCCGCATTCTAGAGTTGATTATTTCACAAAAACGATTCTATCATAAATTTTAGAAAATATCAACTCCATAAATTTATTTTTTGAATTTATAATTCAAGAGTATATCTAGATAGCTGTTGGTCGTCATTTTTTTCGCTTAATATGAATCCATTTTTCTGAGCTACTTTTATGGAACCGGCATTCTCATCGAAAATCAATAAGGACAGTTTTGAATAATTATAAATATTATTATCTTTCATATATTTCAATAACTGCACCATAGTTTTCAAAGCATTTGTTGCAATTCCTTTGTTTGCTTCATTTTGCTCGGTTATATATCCAATCGTAATTTCATCAGAAGAAGTTAAAGTGCTTGTTGAAATTATTCCGACTCTTTCATTGTTTAAAGATACCAGGAAGAAAAGTGAATTTGGCGGAGATTTTTTCCACATATCCTTCATGTTAGAATTATAGTAATTTTTTGCTTGTTGCTCATTTTTCATTTTTTTATTTTGAAAATACAATTTGGTGTATTCTTCATCACCATATACAACCAAGCTTTTGTAAAAATCTAAATCTTTTGATGTGTTCATTGCCGGAACAAGTTTAAGTGTATCGTTGCCATTTTTTAAAGTCAATTTGCTTTCCAATTCTGTTTTATCTACGTTTAGTAGTTTGGATAAGTTTTGAAAGCTATCATTATAGTCTTTTTCTTGGTATGCATATTTAGAATCAGCAGCAGTTTGATAGGTTTTATTTGGAGTGCACCCTATTAACAAATTGCTCGAAAGTAGTGCTAAAATAAATATTAAAATTTTCTTTTTATATCTTATCACGCCGTTTTATCCTCCTTTAAGTACAAATTATCGCCCTGATTATATCATATTTTGACTATATTTACAAATTGATTTATAAATTTTCAAAAATCAAATATATTTTGTATAATTAAATATAGAAGTATATTTGGAGGGTCGTAAAAATTCAAATGATAAATTTTAATGTCTGCAAAAGTAAAATAATCATGGGTACAAAAATAATGAGTGACTTATCATCACTTATGTTAGGCAGCCCTAAATCATGCAAAGCATTTGTAATAACCGACACAAATGTATCCGAAATATATCTTGAGTATTTGAAATCACAGTTAAAAAAATTAAATTTAGAGGTTCATTATTATATTATTCCTGCAGGCGAATTTTCTAAATCTTTAAAAACTGTAGAGAATATATACGAAAAATTATCCTTTGATTTAATTTCGAAAAACGACATTATCATTTCACTTGGTGGAGGTGTGATTTCGGATATTTCGGGCTTTGTGGCTTCCACTTACAAAAGAGGAATAAAGTTAGTAAATATACCCACGTCTTTTCTTGCGATGATAGACGCTTCAATAGGCGGGAAAAACGCGGTTAATTTGAATTCGGGAAAAAATTTGGTGGGGAGTTTTTATTTTCCGGATTTAATTTTAATAGATTATAGTTTCTTAAACACCCTTCCCAAAAAAGAGCTTAATTCAGGCATTGCCGAAGCAATAAAATGCGGAGCTATATTTGACGAAAAACTTTTTGATATTTTGGAAAAAGAAAAATTTGAAGATAATATCGAAAATATTATTTACAGAAGTATTTTAGTAAAAAAAAAATTAGTTGAAGAAGATCAGTTTGATTCAGGAAAACGTATGCTTTTAAATTTTGGACATACAATTGGACATGCTGTTGAAAGTTTATCTGAATACAAAAACATTTCGCATGGCGACGCCGTATCGATAGGAATGAACGTAATAACAAAAATTTCCGAAGAATTAGGATTAACGAGCACAGGAGCATATGAAAGACTTAAAAATGTATGTGAAAAATATTCTTTGCCTACTCAAAATAATTTTTCGATTGAAAATTTGTCTGAGATTATTTTACAGGATAAGAAAAATTTTGGCGAATATATAAATCTAATTATTTTAAAAAATATCGGAAACAGCTTTTTATTTGAACTTCCAAGCAGTAATATAATCAATTTTCTAGAAGGGAGAGAAATTTATTTTTGAGTAGTGTAATAATCCATCCAAAAAACTTAAATGGCACAGTCGAAGTCCCGCCGTCGAAAAGCTATTTGCATCGAGCAATCATTTGCGGAACATTGTCCGGAAAATCAATAAAAATCAGCCCGGTAATATATTCAGACGACGTCCTTGCTACGATTAATTCCATGAAATGTCTGGGTGCGGATATTGATATTTTTGAAAATAGTATAAAAATAAATGGATTTATTCCTTCAAAAAATAGCGTAAAAATCAACTGTTTAGATTCAGGCTCTACTTTAAGATTTTTAATACCATTGGTAGCGGCGCTTGGCATACAAACTACATTTTTACTGGGAGAATCTCTCGCAAAACGACCGATTT
Source organism: uncultured Eubacteriales bacterium (assembly GCA_934692675.1). Lineage (GTDB taxonomy): Bacteria > Bacillota > Clostridia > Oscillospirales > Acutalibacteraceae > UMGS1491. Next base: position 97,971 of record CAKUUD010000001.1, read on the forward strand.
TACCCTATCTGGAATCGCTTTCAAATCATGGCTTAAAATTTGAATTTAATGGTGACTTTGAGCTAATTATTAGCGGAAAACTTAGTCCCGGAAAATTTTTTATTCCCGGAAAAATAAGTTCGCAATTTATTTCAGGTCTTATGATGGCTCTCCCGATTTTACAGTCTGATAGCGAAATAATTCTGACTTCTGATTTAGAATCTTGTAGCTATGTTGACATGACGATTGATGTAATGAAAAAATTTAGCGTAACCGTAACTGCGCTAAATCAAAGATACTACGTACCTTGCCCTCAAAAATATATTGGATGTGATTTTTCCGTCGAAGGCGATTGGTCTCAGGCAGCGTTCTTTTTGGTGGCAGGTGCTATTGGAGGAAATATAGTTGTAAAAAATTTAAAAATCAATTCTACGCAAGGAGACAGAGCTATTATCGAAATCCTTGACAAAATGGGTGCGAAAATAGAATTTTTTGGAAGCTGTATTTCAATACATATCGGAGATTTAAAAGGAACAATTATAGATGCAAAAAATATCCCTGATCTTGTCCCAATAACTTGTGTTGCCGCGGTTTGCGCCGAAGGAACTACAAAAATACATAACGTTAAAAGATTGAAATTTAAAGAATGCAACAGATTGAGCGCTATCTGCCAAGAACTAGAAAAACTTGGTGCAGATATTAACGCCGAGGAAGATTGCATTATTATAAATGGCCATAGTAATTTACATTCCGACCATTTATGGAGCCACAACGATCACCGAATTTTAATGTCACTTGCCATAATGGCAACCAAAAATTCAGGAATCACAGAAATCGCGGATATAAATTGTGTAAAAAAATCTTATCCTAATTTTTTTGAAATTTTTAAACAACTAGGAGGAGTGGCAGATGTCATCGACATGGGGAAATAATATCAAAGTTTCGATATTCGGCGAAAGCCACGGAGAAGCTATAGGAACTGTTTTGGAAGGCATTCCTGCGGGTCAAAAAATAAATTTTGACGAGATAATCTGTCAGCTGAATAGGCGTAAGCCTAGAAATGATGGTTTCACAACTTCCAGAAAAGAAACTGACAATTTTAAAATATTATCCGGAATTTTTAAAGGCCACACCACAGGCACTCCAATATGCGCGGTATTTTATAACGAGGACGCAGATTCTTCCTCATACAAAGATTTAGTTTTCAGACCCGGCCATGCGGACTACACGGCTCATGTTCGATATAAAGGATTTGAGGATTATCGAGGAGGGGGACATTTTTCAGGAAGACTTATGTGCCCGCTTGTGTTTGCCGGTTCAATTTGCAGACAAATTCTTGAAAATAAGGGCATATCCATCGGCTCTCACATAAGTTCAGTAGGTAATATAAACGACAAATCGTTTGACCCTGTGAATGTTTCCAAAACTGTTCTTGAAAGTTTATCTCAGAATGAATTTCCTGTAATTAATCCAGAAGTAAAATCCATTATAGAAAGAAAAATATTAAGTATCAAATCCCAAGGCGATAGCATCGGAGGCACTATCGAATGTGCAATAGTAGGCGTTCCTGCCGGATTAGGCAACCCTATTTTTGATAATATCGAAAGCAAAATTTCGTCTATAATTTTTGGAATTCCCGCGGTGAAAGGTATAGAATTCGGTAGAGGCTTTGATTCTTCTAAGATTCTTGGCAGCGAAAATAACGATAACTACATCCTGAAAGAAGGAAAAATATCCACCGAAACCAATAATCATGGTGGAATTTTAGGCGGAATAAGCTCCGGAATGCCAATAATTTTCAAAGTGGCTTTTAAACCCACTCCTTCGATAGCGAAAAAACAAATTACGATTGATGCCAAAAATAATTCTCCAAAAATTTTAGAATTATCCGGTCGGCACGACCCTTGCATAGTGTTGCGCGCAGCTCCCATAGTTGAATCCGCCGCAGCTATAGCAATTTTAGACATTGCCATTAAGGAAGTATGAAATTATGAAAAGTAAAATTTTAAAAAAAATAGACAAAAATAATCCCGAATGCAAATTTAATTCCATAGAAGAGCAATTTGATTTACCCAAACAAAAAATACATATAATCGCAGGTCCGTGTGCAGTTGAAAGCGAAAAATCTGTTGGCTCAATTGCTGCGTACCTGTCGCAATCAGGAGTGAAATTTCTAAGAGGAGGAGCCTATAAGCCACGAACATCGCCTTATGATTTTCAAGGTCTGAAAGAAGACGGACTTAAAATTTTGAAAGAAGCAGCGGATAAAAATAATCTTTTGGTTGTGAGCGAAATTGTAGACCCGCGCCACGTAGAGACCATGATGAAATATGTTGATGTATTTCAAATAGGTTCCAGAAATATGCATAATTTTGAACTTTTAAAGGAGGTTGGCAAATCAAAACGCTCTGTCCTTTTGAAAAGGGGAATGTGTGCGACGATTGAAGAATTTAAATTTGCCGCTGAATATTTGGCGTGCGAAGGTAATCGCAATATAATAATGTGCGAAAGAGGAATACGAACTTTCGAAAAAGCGACAAGGAATACGTTGGATTTATCATGTGTGGCTATTTTAAAGTCCGAAACAAAGCTCCCGGTTGTGGTCGATTTGAGCCATTCTCTAGGCAGAAAAGATATCATTATTCCTTTAGCGAAAGCTGCGAGCGCCGTTGGAGCTGATGGAATAATGGTCGAAGTCCATAATACGCCCAATGAAGCTTTAAGCGATGGTTTCCAGCAGCTCAATTTTGATGAATTTTCGAGACTCACGCAAGCTCTTAGGGGAGAATGATTTTTATGGATGATTTAAAAATTTTCAGAGAAAAAATAGATATCATAGATGATAAAATAATCAACCTTCTGGTCGAAAGATTCAAAATAATTGAGGATGTATCGGAGCTTAAAAAACATAATAATATAGAAGTGGTTCAAAAATCTCGCATAAATCAAATCGTAGAAAAGGCGAAAAATAAAGCATTGAAAAACGAAATAGACCCGGTTATATTCGAAAAAATTTATTTAAATATTATTGATTTAGCTTGCGATTTAGAGAAAAAAATTATTGAAAATAAAATCAGGAGAATTTAATGGAATACGGATTGATAGGTGAGAATTTATCTCATAGCTTTTCGGAATTTATTCACAGCGAATTCAATTTATATAATTACAAGCTGTACAATTTATCCGAGGATGAGCTTGACGTTATATTAAAATCAAAAAAATTTAAGGGTCTGAATGTTACAATACCTTATAAAAAAGCTGTGATTAAGTATTGCGATGTTCTTGACGAAACGGTTAAAAAAATAGGCAGCGCTAACACGCTCGATATAAAAAATAATTGCCTGAAGGCTTATAATACGGACTACTTTGGGCTTAAATATACGATGGATCGGTCAAATATTTTTTTAAAAAATAAAAAAATTATGATATTAGGCAGCGGCGGTACTTCGCTCACAGCCAGGGCGTTGGCCGAAGATTTAGGCGCGAGCGAAATTATTACTGTTTCGAGATCTTTAGACGAAAAAGTCAATTATAGTAATATCTATGATTATAATTTTGTTGATGTCCTTATAAACACCACCTCTGTCGGAATGTATCCGAATAATTTATGCGAACTTGTGGATATTAGCAAATTTAAAAATTTGAGCGGGGTAGTGGATGTTATATACAATCCTCTAAAATCCAAATTATTAATGGAATCAAAAGAACTTAAAATTCCTATTGCCGGCGGACTTCCTATGCTTGTGGCTCAAGCAAAAGCTTCAGCTGAAATTTTTTCCGGCGAAAGAATAGACGATTCGATTATTGAAAAAATTATAAAAAAATTATGCTTTAAAATTTCTAACATAGTCCTTGTAGGTATGCCCGGCTGCGGGAAAACTACTCTGTCTAAAATACTTTCTGATAAGCTCTCAAAAAAATTTGTAGATACTGACCAAGAAATTCAAAAATATTTTCAAGAAAAAATAAGCAAAATATTTGAAATCTATGGTGAAGAAAAATTCAGGGAAGCCGAAACTGAAATAATAAAAAAATGCGGCAAAGAAAATAATTTTATTTTATCTACAGGCGGCGGGGCTGTTATTAACAAAGAAAATTATTATCCCTTAAAGCAAAACTCCCGAATTTACTGGATAAAAAGAGACTTAAACAAATTAGATACCAAAAATCGTCCTCTCTCAAAAAATTTAAATGAAATTAAAAAAATATACGAATCACGAAAACTTATGTACGAAAATTTTAGCGATAAAATTATTTTTAATAATGGAAATCTTGAAGATGCAGCTCAAAAAATTTTGGAGGATTTTTATGAAAATATTGATTATTAACGGGCCTAATATTAATATGCTTGGAATTAGAGAAAAAAATTACTACGGGGAAAATTCCTATGATTTCCTTGTGAATTCTCTCAAAAAATTGGCTGAAAAAAATGGCATAGAAATAGATTTTTATCAATCTAATCACGAAGGCTGCCTGGTGGATAAAATTCAGGAAGCTTACTACAAAAAAATTGATGGCATTGTGATAAATCCTGCGGCCTATACCCATACCAGCATAGCTATTTTAGATGCGTTAAAGGCTGTTTCGATACCTACTGTGGAGGTGCATATTTCGGACATAAATAACCGAGATGAATTCCGTAAAAAATCTTTTATAAGCGAAGTTTGTAAAAAGGTTATAATAGGTAAAGGCCTGGCAGGATATGAAGAAGCGGTTATGTTTTTGAAAAATTTTATCTAATGAATGAAGCCCTAAAATAGAGGTACAGACAACAAAAACCACACAGCAAATTGTGTGGTTAATTTTTTTAAAATTTTCCGCCTCCACCGCCATGAGTGTTTCCTGAGGAGCTTTGGTGAGTGCTGCTTCCGGAATTTCCTTCTTTAGGCTTGGCTGTTCGGTTTATCCTGCTGAATATAAACATTTCGTTACTATTTGTAATGTTCAAGCTGTCTTTATCAACATAATCAGTAGCTTGAGCCTTTTTCTTTACAGTTTTTAATTGTGACTTCATAAAGCCTCCTACAACAAATCCAATAGCCACTCCTATTCCAACTGAAATTAAAATTTCCAGCACTATGCTAAATGGTTTTTTTGGCAAATTTTTCTTGTCATAGGCTTCGCCTGTTTTGGCTTGTGTAATAAATTTATCACATAAATCTGCATAGACTTCAAATGCTTTTGAATATTTTTCTTTTTTTAAATACGTCTTAATTTCATTTCCGATATAGTCAATTCCTGCGTCTGTAAAAGCAGTTATTCCAAATCCGCATGTAGAAATATACCAATCGTGTTCCTCCATGTTAATTAGTAGCAATACTCCACTTCTGTCTTCGCCTATACCATAATTATTGTAATCATAAAAATCATCAGCAAATTCAGTTGTGGTTTTACCTTCCAAAGTATTTGTGCTTAAAATCACTACGTCACATTCTTGATTTTCGCTGATAGAATCAAGTTTAGATTCTAATGAAGTCTTTTCGGAGTCACTCAAGAGGGAAGCGTTATCAATTAATCTCGAAGGGTGATTTTGAGCATCTATAAAAACTACTCCCACGAATATAAAAGCTACTGCAAGCAGCCAGGGCATTATTTTTCTTTTCATCATCTATATCACTTCCTTCTATAACAAATTGATAAGAAGTATCAGTAAGTAAATTATTATGCTGCCAATTCCTGAAGCCGCTCCGACTAAACCCCAGTACTTAGCTTTGTCCATAGGAAGATCGCCTACAAATTTACCTGTTTGACCATTCATTGCGAATGTATATTTTTTCCCCTGCCACGATGTGTTTAATAACCAAACCGGATATAAAGCATATTTCGCCTCGCCATTTGTCAAACGTATACTGGTGCTTTCCGGGATTACAGTTGAAAATCCTTTTACTGTTGATGCAAAACTATCTTCGGTAGTACGTTTAACTCGTTCGTTGGCTCTGTCTATGCTTTTTTCGGCTGTTACATCATATCTGTCCGACATATAACCTGCCAGATATGCAGTCTGGAAATCCACAGAGTCCGAAAAACTAAAAGGCTCGATGGATTCCATCAGTTCGTCATCCATTTTGGATGAACCATCTACTGGCAAATTTGAAAATTTTAAATTTCCTTCACGCAAAACGGAGTAATAATTCGTCTGAGTGTAAATATAATTATCATCCGCCCAAGTGTGAATTCTGGTAGCGCGGTACCGTATATTGGCGTCTGCCTGTCCCTTAAATAACCAGAACGGAACGTATATTCCTTTTATTTCATCTATGTGATTTTCATCTTTAAATATTTTCGGAAGCAAAAATTTCCCTTTTAGGTGTTTGGAAAGCCCTTCTTTAGCGGCTTTCTTATCGAGTTTAAAAGGAATTATATAATCCGGCCTCAAGTCTCCCGCAAAATTTCCCATAATTACCACAGGATTATCGCAAAACGGGCACTTAGTCGAAGCGGTGGTCTTGTCGCCAATTATTTCTCCTCCGCACGATTTGCAAACATAAACTTTCATATTTTCAGTTTCGTTTTCACTCCATGTGGAATTGGATTCAACCGACCAATCTAATTTATCCGGCTTTTTATTTTTTAATTCTGCGTCATATTTTTTGAGTGTTTCCATCTCGAATTCACTGTTGCAATACGGACATTTCATTTTTTGGATAGAGCTGTCAAAAGTAATTGCGCCTCCGCAGCACGGGCATTTATACTCATTCAAATTGTCTGACATGGAATCACCTGCCTTTTCAATTTTTGTTTTTTATAATTGCTTTCCGCAGTTTGGACAAAATTTAGGTAAAGGCCTTCCTTCAAATGGTTTCCAGCCGCAATTTGGGCATTTTTCAGATTTTTGTTGAGAAAAATGAGGTTTTCCACAATTTTGACAGAATTTTCCAACATTTTCCGAACCGCATTCACATTTCCACGCAGAAATCTCAGAAGGACGAGCTTTTCCGCAGTTTTGACAGAACTTACCGGTAGATGTATTTCCACATGAGCATTCCCAACTATCCGGATTATCTGCACTTTCATTTTGCTGATTCATTGCAAAAAGATTATTTGTATTTATTCCTCCGGCGTTTTGTGCCATTCCCATTCCCAAAAATCCCGTCATCGCGCCATTTTGGTTTGAGGCCGCAGCTTTCATAGCGTCAGCCTGAGCTCCTACCAAAGTTGCTGCTGCCATTCCCGGGTTTCTCATAATGGCGTTCTTTTGAGCTTGTTTTATTATTTCGGAATCCTCCTCCGGCAATGTAATTGGGTTCATAGCAATTGAAACAATCGCCAATCCGCGAAGCTCGGTCCACTTTTTTGTAAGCACTTCATTCATTGCGCTTGCAAGTTCTTCGGCATGACCGGGGAGTGCGCTGGGTCTTACTCCAAGTTCAGAAATTTTTGCAAATGCAGGTTGAAGAGCACTTATAAATTCTGTTTTTAATTGGCTATCTATTTCTTCACGAGTATAATCTTTTTCAACGTTTCCACATACGTTTGTGTAAAATAAGAGGGGATTCACGATTTTGTAAGAATATATACCTGAACACCTTACTGAAACATCAATGTCTAAGCCTATATTTTTATCAACCACTCTAAATGGAATCGGATTAGGAGTTCCAAATTTATTATCAACAAGCTCTTTTGTATTAAAATAATAAACTCGTTGATCCTTTGCGGTGTCTCCGCCATAGGTAAATCTTTTCCCGATGGTTTTAAAAGTATCTATTATTGACTTACTTAATTTTCCGTTAAAAATGCTCGGTTCGCTTGAAGTATCATAAGTAAACTCTCCCGGCTCAGCGCATATTTCAACTATTTTTCCTTGCTCTACAATCATCATGCACTGCCCGTCTGCCACGGCAATACCCGAACCATTAGATATGATATTATCATGTCCTTTGGTGTTCGATGATCTTCCACCAATCTTTTTTTGCCCTCTAACCATCATTGTGTTTTTATCCATGGCTTCACAGTAAAAAAACTCTTTCCATTGGTCTGCCAAAGTTCCGCCGATAGCTCCTAGTCCTGCTTTAATTAATCCCATAAAAATTTCTCCTTTCAATAAAATATATCTTTACAGTTTTTGAAGTTTTATTAAAGGTTTTAAACTCATTAATAAAACTTCTTTTTTCTGTATCCGTTATTATTTAAGTTCAATTTTGCTGACAATTTCTTCGGCTTCAGCGCTTTCTTTAAATTCCTTACCTGCAACAACGATCTTGAATACCTCATTAGAATTCGAGACATACCTATAGATATCAGATTCTACGCCATTTACATAAGTGCTGATTTTAACCATTTTCTTATTTCCGAATTCTAGTTCCGAAACGGGAGATTTAGAATATCTACCTGAGTCTTTTATAAAATCCTCTTTCATTTTTTCAAAAGGATAAGTTCCGTCACTATTTTTTTCTACACCAGATGCACCGTCTTTTAAAGTTTCTACAGAAATATATTGTTCCGGTGCCTTTTGAATCAAGATACTAGGTTTGTAATATTTGGTATCTTTTTCGATGCTGTACGTATTTTCCAAAGTGATTTTTATGTTTCCATTTTCTACAGTTTGAGTTGTATTTTTTATTGAGGCAGTATTAGTATTATCGCTTGTGTTTTTATCGTTTGTATTTGAGCATCCGCATGAAATCGCACACATTAATAATGATGCTGATAATAAAATAATATATTTTTTGCAGTTCATAATATACCTCCTTAATTATATTTTAGCTCAATAGTGTTAAGTATTTCTTTCATTTCGTCTGAGTTAAAAACCTTTTCAACGTCTTCTTTTTTGTATCCTTCTTTCGTTGAATAAACATGAAAATCAGCATAATATTTATCGTTAATTGGCAAATAAATATTATAACGATTGTAGGGGGCGTAATAATACGAAATTCCCGAAACTTTATTGAGTGTTACCTCGGTGTAGTCTTCGCTGGATGACATTTTTTCTTTTACTTTATTGAAATCTTCATTCGAAGATAAGCTCATTATATCAACTGCAATTTTGTACTTGTCGAATATCCATATAGCATTCTCAGAACTCGTGCGCAAGTCTTTGGCTTCGGTGGAATAATTACATTCCAATTCTTCCGGGTACTTAAAAGAGATGCTTGTTTTGGTTTTTTCGTCTTCGTAATTTGTTGTCTGTAATTTTTTTCCGCACCCTACAAGCAGTACCACTCCGGCTACTATCGCGGATATTAATCCTACATTTCTAAAAAATTTTTTCATGATTAAAATTCCTCCTTAATTTTATTTTGTATATTCAAATCCATTATACTCTTTTTACGAAAATTATGCAATATATACTAACTTAAAATTATATTAATGATTATTTTGTTATTTAGTTATGAAATGCTTGATTTTGAATAAAATAATTCTCTATGCCGATAATATATGAAGAATTTTATGTAAAAGGGGATTGCTTGGTGAAATCTTTTGAGAAGGACAAAAAACTAAATGTAACAAATCAAAAACAGCAAATAAGCTTTAAAGATCTGTCTAGTTCAATCGAACATACCTGTATGAAAAATTGTATTGAAAATACTTTTTTGAACAATATTAAATCAAAAAATAAAAAGATCACACCTTAAAATAAGGTGTGATTATTTTTGGTAAGTAGACCGATAAGCCGAATTCTGTCGAGAGTAATCATCTATCTTGGCCAAGTGTCGCCACACTGGCTCAGTGCCACCTTTTCTTGCGCCGAGCAAGCGCTTTTTTACCAAACAGGTGTTGCTCCGACTAGGGTTTACATGGCCATGCAGTTTCCTACATGCCGGTGAGCTCTTACCTCGCCATTTCATCCTTACCCGAGTAAAACCCGGGCGGTATATTTCTGTTGCACTTTCCCTGAGGTCGCCCTCGGCGGTTGTTAACCGTTAGTCTGCTCTTTGGAGCTCGGACTTTCCTCGTACAGTCAAAACTGTACGCGATTACTTGGCCTACTCAGGTTTATTATAACAAATAGTTAAAGGTTTTTCAAATATTATTTACTTAATGTATTTGATGATAGCCCCAGTAATAGACACTGACGCACCAATAATACTGGCAATTACCTTAGCCTTGAATTTTATACTTTCAAGATAACGTTTTGATTTTTGCTTCTCTACACTCTTAGCAACGTATCTTATACTTGCTTCGTAAGTCGACACCTTACTAGTAAGTTCCTTGTATTGCTCCTTTATTTCCTCAAATTGATTTTCGTAAGTTCTGAATGCTTTTTCAAATAGATTTTTGTTAGTATTATCGATATTTTTTGGCTTAGATTTATTTACCAAATTTGCAATGCTTTCATTCGATGCTCCAAAATTAGCTTCCAATTGCTTAATTTTTTCGGTGATACTACTGTAATTCGAGGGAGAAGTAGCAAGTTTAATCGCTTCTGATAAGTTTGTAAATGTTTCTTCCATCATTAACGATACACTTTTCAATCTCGAAGCGTAGGAACTATCGTTTTTGGTGTTTTTGTTTTCAAAAACTTCGGCTCTAAATGCAAAATTGGAGTTTTTTATTTTTTGGGACAATTTATCTATTTCACTTTTAAACTCAGTTATGTTATTCAGCGATTTTTGGGCTTTTCTAGACCAGTACGTTTTAAAATCTTTTGTTAATTCTTCTAAACATTCAAATGATGCATTCAAATCTTTTTCATAATTTTTACATTTGAGGGAGAAACTCATATATTTGTTTTTCATAAATCCCAGATTATCTTCATCGTCTTTAGGCATATTCTTTAAATCATAGAGCTTTTTAAATTTGTGTTGCTTTTTGTATAGATTATTATACATTTTTATTGAATTTGTTAAAAATTTAGCCATAGCTTCAGCGTATAAAGGAATTGGTTTCTCTCCTAATTTTGACACATTGGTCGAATCCAAAAAGCAATTAGTGTTTATAGGAGCGATGTCGGCCAAAGCCTCCTTATTTTCTGCTTTCAAAATATTATCTGATAGGTCTTCAATGTTTTCGTCCGTTCTAAGATATAAAACATAGTTAAAATCATCAGAAAATTTCTTTAAAATATCTTTATCTAAGTTGATTTTCCTGTCTCCGACTATAGATTCCATACCTTTTTTTAAGTTTTCGAAATTTTTATAATATTCACCGAGTTTTTCATTTTCGCTTCTGTCTTTGGAAAATAATCCAGAAATTCCTAAGGTAGAAAGGGAATTTTCTTTGATGGATTCCAACAATGAATCTAGATTAGAATGAATCTTAAGAGACATTTTTTTAATCTTGTCAGATCCTTTACAATTGTCAAAGTAAGCGTAATAAAGAGCCAGTTTGTATAGAGAATTTCCTATTGCTGCTTCCAGCTTTTTTAAATTGCTGACAATAGTGGAGTTGAACTTAAAAAAAGCCAATTTCCCGGGAGCATATTTATCAAAATTTTTCTTAAAATCTGAATAAATTTTTTCACAATCTTTTAAAACGTTAGAAGGAACACAAATGTCGGACTCTTTGAATTCTATAGAAGAAGTTGTACGGTCTAGTTTTTTTGCCATAAAATTCACACTCCTTGTTAATTTTTTTGTTCAAATCAAAAATAATTATCATGGAGTATATTTTATCATATTTTCTGAGGTTGTCAATATTTTTTTGTTACGATTCAACAATGTCGAATTTAACGTTACTTATTTTTTGTGAATATTTTTGAAAATTCCAGGATTTAAATTTTAACCCCGGACAAATGTCATTTAAAGGCACAAGCACAAAATTTCTTTCGAGCATTCGTGGGTGGGGGAGAGTAAGATTCGCCAAATTTACTTCTAAATTTTCGTATAACAAAATGTCAATATCTATAGTTCTTGCACAAAACCTATGCGTTCGAACTCTTCCCATAGCCGATTCAATTCCCAAACATGCTCCCATGAGCATCTCGGGGCTTAATTTCGTGGAAATTACGGCGCAACAATTTATATATTTACTTTGTTTTTCCTGAGTCCCAAATGGCTCCGTTTCATAGAATTTTGAAACTTTCACTACGGAAGTCTTTTCCAGATTATCGAGCGCTTGAATAGCATTTTTCAGATTGCTCATGCGCTCGCCTAAGTTACTTCCTAGTGACAAAACAGCTTCGCTCAAACTAAAAATTTACCTCTTTTCTTTTCGATTTCTCGTGATTTCTATTCCTACATATTCAAAATCTTCCTTGATGGGCGCTTCCGGCTTTTTTAAAGTCAGTTTAATTTTTTCGATTTCCTTGTATTCATCCAGCAACGAATCGCATAAAACTTCCGCACATTTTTCCAAAAGATTATATGATTTCTTTGTAAAAATTTCTTTCATTTTTCGCATAACAACGGAATAGCTCAAGGTATCTTCAATTTCGTCGCTCAGGTATCCTGGAGTTTTTGATGTTGTTATTTCTGCGTCAATATAAAAGTTTTGCCCGTTTATTTTTTCTTCCTGGTGCACTCCGTGGTGCGCAAATATTCTAAAGTTTTTTATAATTATTTTATTCATCAGCACAAGTCCCATTTAGTATTCTGTCAGTGACTTTAGCGGCTTGCACCGCAGCAGCAACGTCATGAACTCTTATTATATTCGCGCCTTGATTTATGCAAAGTGTATCTGCAGCTATAGTGCCAAAAATTCTTTCCTCGGGAGGAGGGTTACCGCAATTAACCCCGATAACTCGTTTTCTCGATAATCCTACCATAATGGCATTGCTTTCAAGTCTTAAATTTTTAAGATTCCTTATGATGTAGGCATCTTGGTCTTGATTTTTTGAAAATCCAATTCCGGGGTCAAAGCATAGACAATCACTTTCTAAGCCTAAATCTAGACATTCTCTCAATTTCTTTTTGAAGAAATCTCTAATATTTGTATTATTTTCATTGTGCGTAATTATCAGACCGCATCTGTGATTTTTGGCTACGTTAATCATTTCTCTATTCGTGGTTCCCGAAACATCATTAATAATTTCAGCACCTAGATGCATACATTCTTCTGCCACTTCAGGATAAAATGTATCGATAGATATGGGAATTTTAATTTTTCCCTTTAAATTTAAAAGGACTTCTTCCAATCTTTTAAATTCTTCTGCGGGAGAAATTTTTAAGAACCCAGGACGAGTTGATTGCCCGCCAATATCCAGAATATCGGCTCCTTCGCTTTGAATTTTAAGAGCTCTTTCTACAGCGGAATTTACAGAATTGTATTTCCCGCCATCGGAAAAAGAATCCGGTGTGACATTTAAAATTCCCATCACCAAAGTTTTGTCTGCTAGATTGAAAGATTTATTTTTAGTTTTGAATATCATATATTTTCTATCACCTTTAAGAGTAAATGAGTTTCAAAGTTAGCACATTTTGAGCGTTATTTTCGGAGTACAACGTTTGAGAAGCGCTGAGCTTTTTGTCGTTTGGAAGGGACTTATTTGCAATTTTTATACACTTAAAAAATTCGTACGGACTTTTGCTAAGCATCCCTTCTTTTATGGGTTTAAAATTATTGGAGGTTATCATTAAATGCAAGCGTTCCTGTTTATCCGAAGCTAGCTTGATTAGTGCGTTTACAATGGCTTTTTCAGCTTGGTCATTTAAAGAATTTATTCTAATTGAATTTTTTTCAAGATAATTTTCTTCCATATGGTCGCATTCCGGAAGGTAAAAATTCAATCTATCGGTTCTCGAAAAATCTTCGGAAGTTTTTGAGAGTTTATTTATTTTATGAGTTTTTTGAATTAATTTATCCGACAAATTTAAATAATCATATCTCTGCAAAAATCCCGCGGCATCCCAAGTAGTGTCAACATGGTACCAGTTGCCATTTACTTTTACGATGTTCCACATATGGGGCTCTGTGTTTCGCGCGCCTGTTACTGTTTGGCATTTTACTCCGCAATTTACTAGTAGCAATTGCATTGCCTTTGAAATTCCTTCGCATACCGCCTTGCCCTCAACCAAGCACCCGTAGGAAGTATAGATAAGAGCATTGGAATCGCTTTTTTCATAGGTGCAGTTATCGATTATATAATCATGAACATATAATTCTTTTTCGTAATCCGAGTTCATATTTTTTGCTTCTTTGACTATTTCCGAAACTCTGGATTTTAATTTTGCAACAGCTTCTTTTTGGTCGTTTTTAGTGAATGTTGAATTTAATTTTACAATTGTTGTATTTCCTGAATGATTGTAGCTGAACGAATTGGATATCCAGAATATTTCCGGGCAATCATATTGAATTGCATAAAGAACTTTTTTTATTTGCGCTATAGACAAATTACAATTTGGAATGCTGATTGGGGAAATAACATAAAGGTTATAGTTTTTATATTTTTCGTCTGTGATTAAATCTGCGTTCTTTTTTATTAAACTGTAACACTTCTTTTCCGAATTTGTAGAAAGGGTGTTATAACCTACCGATGAGCTGGCTGTTATATAGTTTTCGTTATTTGATATTGTTTTTTCAGAAGGTACTAAATTATACATATTTTCATCATCCTGATATTGATTACTATTTGAGAATAAGTTAGTGATAAAATTAAAATTTACAAATTCAGGGTAAACTAACTTAACGCAGTAGCATCCTAAAGTCAGCATCATCATGAATATAATTAAAAATATAAAAATAATATATCTTTTTTTCATGTTATCACACATCCTTTACAACAATATTTTATTTTTCGGAACAATCGGATTTTTTATATTTGAAAAACGTGAATCGGTTTATTACCATCGCGATAAAAACGCCTAAAAGAGTATCCGCCACCCTTTGTATAACGTAAGTTAGCGTGCTGCTTGTGCTGTCCCCGGATCTTGAAAGTATTACTATAATTACAACGCAGCCTATCGAAACAGCAGGTTTCCTATTTATTACGTTGCACGCGTACACAACTATTAATATACAAATAGGAAGCATTATAATTCGTATCCATTCATATGTAGGAAGACCGCAAATTGATTCAAGCGCTAAATATCCCACTATTCCGCCAATTAATGTTCCGATAATCCTGTTAATTCCTGTATCCCAGGTTTGTTCGTAGGTTTGCTCCAAACATATAACAGACGCAATGCAGGCGCAGAATATATCTTCGTGATTAAAAAACATTGATATGAAAGCACAAATCGCCACCGCAATAGCTGTTTTAATGGCTCTTAGGCCCAATCGGTAATCTTTGTTTATTTGCATATTTATCAAAGCTTTTGCTTTAGTTCTCCTCTCTTACATTTTGGTATTCAGAAATTATTTCAAGCGATTCATCATTTTCTATCCAGCTCGAAACGTTTATATTCCGAAATTTTTTTGAAGTATCTCTAATGATTACGTTTTTTATCCCGGCATTTATTACAAGTCGTTTGCACATGGAACAAGGGCAGGTATTTGCGACGTAAGAGTGGTTGTCCATCTCTTTTCCTACAAGATACAGAGTCGATCCAAGCATTTTTTCGCGTGACGCATGTATAATAGCGTTTGCTTCGGCATGCACCGAACGACAAAATTCATATCGTTCTCCTCTTGGAATGTTAAACTTGTTCCGTATGCAAATATTCATGTCTAAGCAATTTTTTCTTCCGCGCGGAGCGCCTGTATATCCCGAAGAAATTATCTGGTCATTATTCACAATTACTGCTCCAAAATTTCTCCGTATGCAAGACCCGCGCTTCAGAACTGTTTCTGCTATGTCGAGATAATAATTTTCCTTGTCTATTCTTTCCATTTGAATGTCCTTTTTGCCAATTACTATTTTTAAGTTATCAAATTTAATTATATCATATAAAATCAAATTTGAAAAATAATTTATATGAAAATAGGTTGAATTTGTGTATTTTCCATAGCTTTCTCGATTGTTTTTTCAATAAGATTAAAATGAGAAACTAGTGACCAAGGCTTTTTTTCGGGGTCGTCTTGGCTGAGAGGAACTAAATAAATATTTTTTGTATTTAAAATTTTTCCTAAATTTTTTGCCGACGATGACAGCGCATCATTGCTTGCAAAAGAAATTACAACAGGCCGATTTATTCTGAGGTGGGATTTAGCCGCCATCGTAACCGGAGTATCCGTCACAGCGTTGCAAAGTTTTGCCAGAGTATTCCCGGTGCATGGAGAGATAAGCAAAACATCGAGCATCTTTTTTGGACCTATAGGCTCAGCTTCGGTTATTGTATTTATTATTTTTCTTTCGCATATGCTTTCTATTTCATCTCTAAAATCTTTTGCTTTGCCAAATTTAGTGTCCAATTCATAAGCATTGAACGACATTATAGGGATTATATCATGCCCTTTGGCTTTTAATTTTTTCATTTCTTCTATGGATTTCGAAAAGGTGCAAAATGACCCGCACATCGCAAATCCTATTGATAATTTATTCATAAATTTTTCTCCTTCATAATGGAATATATTTCTGATTTAATAATTTCTGCTGCACTTTCCGGAAAGTATTTCCCGGGAATAGCTAGTGCGTGAATGGATTTTATGTTTAGTTTTGATGCAGCCTCTTTATCGACTCCTCCCGGAGGAGAGGCTAAATCTATGATCAATACGTCTTTTCGGAGGCTTTTTAAGATGTTTTCATTCAACAATATGTGTGGTACAGTGTTGAAAATAAAGTCATAATCATAAATCTCTTGAGTCTCCAAGATGTTTATGCTTTTGTACCCTTCTGCGCAAGCCCATGCTCTGTCTGTGCTTTTCCTTGCACTGACTGTCACGTAAGCTCCCATGTTTTTAAGTATTTTCGACAAAATTTTACCTATTTTTCCATATCCTATTACCAAGCACTTGCTTTGACATATCGTAGAATGTTTTTCCTCCAAAGCAATCTTTATAGCGCCCTCGGCGGTAGGAATAGAATTTAGTATTTTAAAGTTTTCTGTGTAATAATCTTCTACAGAATATGATTTATTTTTGACTTTTTTGTCAATTTGTTTTAGAATATCTGGTATAATACCTCCGAAAATTATTTTGCCTTTTACGGAGTCTAGAAATTTTTTGTCGATTAAAAGCTCTTTTAAGGAGTACGGAGCGTTTATTGTTTTATTGTCACGGGTGACCGGGGTAGGAAGAATTATGTAGTCGGAAGAATTTATAACATTGTCAGGAGTATCTGTCTGAAAAATTTGCTGGGAATTTAACTTTTCCGTGCCGCAGATACGTACTTCGTTGCCGTCTTTATTTAAACTTTTTGCCAAATAAAGAGCGCGCAAATCTCCTCCGATGATTCCGAATTTTCTTTTTTTAATCATAATAATGGCCTCCTTATTCATTTATATTATGACAGCAGGTTTTTGAGTGTTAATTATCGATATAACTAAATGGGATGGGATAATTTGAATAATAATTTTTTTAAAATGAGTAAACAGGAATTAATGAATGTCCATGAGGAGCTTACCAGAGAATATGAATCTTTTCTAGAAAAAAAATTAAGTTTAAACATGGCTCGAGGTAAGCCGGGAGCCGATCAATTGGATTTATCCATGAAAATGCTTGATGTTTTGAATAGTAGTTCGGATTTTAAGAGCGAAGATGGCATTGATTGCAGAAATTACGGAATTAATGATGGACTACCTGAAATGAAAAGGTTTATTTCGGAAGCAACGGGCATATCTCCTCAAAATTTCATAGTAGGCGGAAATTCCAGTTTAAGCATGATGTACGACGCAATTTCGCACTTTTTTACTCACGGCTCAGATGGTGAACTTCCGTGGGGAAGACAAGGAAAAATAAAATTTTTATGTCCTTCACCCGGATACGATAGGCATTTTGCTATTTGTGAGTATTTTGGTATGGAATTGATAACTATTCCCATGACCGAGAGCGGACCCGACATGGATATGGTAGAGCAGTACGTTTCATCGGATGAATCCGTCAAAGGAATTTGGTGCGTACCTAAATATTCCAATCCTCAGGG
Source organism: uncultured Eubacteriales bacterium (assembly GCA_934692675.1). Classification (GTDB taxonomy): domain Bacteria; phylum Bacillota; class Clostridia; order Oscillospirales; family Acutalibacteraceae; genus UMGS1491. The sequence goes on from CAKUUD010000001.1 coordinate 115,786, forward strand.
AATTACATATTCAGACGAGACAGTCAGAAGATTCGCAAATCTAAAACCTGCTGCCAAAGATTTTAAGATATTTTGGGATAATGCGTATTTTGTGCATGATTTGACTGAAAAAACAACACCTCTGTTGAATATTATAGATGAATGTAAAAAAAATGGGAACGAAAAAATGCCACTTGTATTTTTTTCGACGTCTAAGATAACTTTTCCCGGCTCCGGAATAGCATTCATGGCATGCGAGGGAGAAAATTTATCTGCGTTCAAAAAAATGTACAGCATAAAAACCGTAGGATTCGACAAGATCAACCAACTCAGGCATCTTAGATTTTTAAAAGACAAAGAGTCTCTGCTTGCTCACATGAAAAATCACAGAGATATCTTAGCACCAAAATTTGATTTAGTAATAAAATTTTTAAATGAAGAATTTTCGCAAAATCCGATCCTATCGTGGAAAAAGCCAAAAGGCGGATATTTTGTGAGCGTTGACACATATCCCGGATGCGCCAAGAGGGTTGTGGAACTGTGTAAAAAATGCGGAGTAATTCTTACAAACGCGGGCGCAACCTTTTCATACGGAAAAGATTTAAAAGATTCAAATATAAGATTAGCACCGACGTTTCCTAACATAAATGAACTGAAAGTAGCAATGGAAGTTTTTTGTCTATGTGTAAAAATAGCTTTTCTCGAAAGTTATTTTAAATAATATTTTTATTAAAAAACGGAGGTTGTAATTAAGTGGAATGTTTAAAATGCAAGATTTTCAAAAAAGGTTTTTGTTTCGTGGCGTGGATGTTTTTTTTGATTTTAGCAAATTGTTTTTATTCCCATGCGTATGGCTTTCTTTCTGACAATACATACAGTTTACCTGAAGGCAAGGACATGCTTATGCACCCGTCCTGTTATGGTTGTTTGGACTATGAATGGAGCTCCAGTAATGATTCTATCATAACTGTAAACGAGTATGGCATAATCCATGCTGGCAGGGTAGGGAGCGCCGAAGTCAAAGCAGTAAACAAAAATGATGGCTCAGAATCCGGTTGTCGCGTAGAAGTTACTCAACCCGAACCCATAAGAATGGTTTATGCTTCCAGCACCACAGCATGTGTGGATAAAGAATTTGAAGTAGTAGCAACTACGGTTAAAAATGCCGAAAAAGTAAAATTTGTTGCTAACTACGATGGCGCTTCAAAGGTGTATTATACTTCTAACAAAAGGGATCTTGGCAATTGTTTGATTTGGAAAAAAAATATAAAAATTCCTAAAGAATGCAACGTAAGTATTACGGCTTATGCCAAGATACATGGCCACTGGGAAACCTGCGGCGGCGCTAGGTACGATCTTAGCGTGTACCATTGCCCGGGGGATAATTTTTCTTCTAATAGAGAAAAAGGAATAAGCAATAAAGGCGCTGATTTTATTGCTTCATGCGAAGGTTTCGTATCTTGGACATACACAGACAGTGCAAATATTTTAACAGTAGGCTACGGCAGCCGAGTTTATCCCTTTGAACCCTATTATAACAATATCTCCCAAGAAGAAGGCGTTGCACTGCTTTCCAGGACGTTAACTCAAGGAAATTATGTTAAATCTGTAAACAGATTTTTGAGAGAGAACGATATAAAATGCAACCAGCAACAATTTGATGCTCTTGTCAGTTTTTCATACAACTTGGGTTGCGCATGGATGTTCAATGGAAGTTATTTAAGCCAAATTCTTAAAAATTGCGGCGGGTCCGTGAGCTATGGCACTGTTAATTCAGATAACGGCCTCTGCGTAAGGGTTCGTCCATCGACATCAGCTCGAAGAATTTGCGCTATTCCTGACAGAACTACAGTTACGGTTTTAAGCGACAATCCCGAAAACGGAAATTGGTATCGCGTCAGGCTTCAAAGCGGCAGGGTGGGCTATTGCTGCGGAGATTTCCTCGAAATTACCCGTAGCGGCGGCGGTGAAAGATCCTTGAGCAATATTAATCTCGGCGAGTTTATCTCCGAAGTTTCAGCCTACCACCATGCAGCAAAAAGATGCCTCAAAGGTCTCCTCGCACGTCGATTCCATGAGCTTGATATCTTTATCTACGGCGTGTACTCCAGGTTCAGGAGTCAGCATTTCAGCTACGGCAACTATCCCATACCTCAATGCGCCAAAAAGATAATGTAGCCCTTGCGCTCGGTGTTTTTGCCGGGCGCAAATCTTTTCAAAAAAATCTTCAAATACCACTTGACTTTTTTTGAGTAAATAATATAATAGATTTTGCAAGCACCATTAGCTCAGTTGGTAGAGCACCTGACTCTTAATCAGGGTGTCCGGGGTTCGAGCCCCCGATGGTGTACCATGATGGTGATTAAGATCTGAGAAATCAGATCTTTTTTTATGCCTAAAGCGCCTACAAGCCTAACGGTTAATCTATTTATGAATAATTCTACACCGAAAAAATTTTTATCCTTTCTTAACAGTATCTATTTACAGTAGTTGAAGTTTGATAGAGAAGCATAAATCTATTTATTTAAATAAAAATGCATCCCCCCCTTTTTTTTCAGATCTAAAGATGGGATTACATTTATTTTTATATTTTAAATAATTAATCTTCTTTATGGTAATTTCTTATGGGCGGTCAAATACCTCAGTAATAACCCATCTAAAATTTTTAAATTCCAAATCTACTACTACAGGGAAGTGAAAATCAGTTCTTGTGCTATTTTCATTACTTTTATATTCATACCAGTACCAAGCTCTCGCTTTATTTAAAATTATTAAACTTATAGGGAATGAAAACCATTTTTCCTCATAAGTTATCTTACCCTTGTCCTTGTAGTAATCACTCCTAATCCGCATTCTTAAAAAATTTAAATCTGAAATATCATCAGGAAATTTATTGACTTTTCCGTAAGTTTCATAGCTTTCGTTTGCTATGTTTTTTATTTTGAAGCTTAAATAAACACAGCTTAGAAGATAAAACGCAAGAAATGAACTTACAGAAATTAGAGAAATTTTTTTAGCTTTGCGTAGTGTAGTTTCTTTAAATAAGTGTTTTGTCTTTTTAAATATTAAATACATTGCAAGTAATATTGCAGAAAAAGAAGACCAGAACATATAAAGCACCCAAGGCGATGTAATATAATTTAAGTTGAAATCCAAAATGCAAAATAAATTATTGTACATATTAAAAATCGGGATAGCAATAATCAAATTATAGACAGTGGATAGAATATAAAAAGAACGTTTAACTTTCCGAAGAAATAACAGGATTATAAAAATCAAAACACTTAAAATTACTACAGAAATATATGTAAGAATTATGTCCAAAAGAGGGTTAGTATAGTATTCAAAGACACTCCCTAGCTTCTCAGCTCTTTTATACAGAAAACTGGGGAATATATCGTTTTCTGTAATAAATTCTTCAACAAATATAATATATGAAACAAACAAAAACGACAGAATATTAAATATTGATAGAAATTTTTTCATAAAACCTCCTATTTTATTTTTAAAATATACGCTGTTCCATTTTTCTTTTCATTAAAAAAAGCAGATAATGGCTTTTTATAGTAGGGGTCTGTATGAGCAGCGAAATGAATCATATCATCTTCGATTTTGCTGATGATAGTAGCGTGATGAGGGTGTTCATCCTCCCATTGAAGGTACATAACGTCTCCAACCTTTACGGGATTTTCAGGGTCATTTATTGCAGCTGCGATATCGTCGGGGTTGCTTATAATCGTTTCGCCTGTAACAATATTTGAATTTTTTAGATATTCATACTGATCTTTGGCGGCTGACCAAGCAGGTGTGTAGCTCCATTTAATGGAGTTAATAATCAAAGCATAAATAGGATTTACCTCTTCAACATTTCTAGGGTAGCAATGCCAATATTCATTCATTTGAAATCCACCGGCTTTTAAGCATTGAGATACAAAATTGGCACAGTCTCCGCTGGAAGAGAAATTTGGATAATTAGGATTAAATTTATTATGCCAGTATATAGCATAATTTATTGCTGCATCTCTATCATAGCTTTCTAAGTTTTCATCTAGCACCATTGGTTCGGTAATATCAGCATAAGTTTTTTTACCTTCAATTTTACAGTTGCAGTTTAGATGAAATGGGGGAGCGTTTTCTCCAATTTTAAGTTTATCCACATTGTATATTTTTCCTGCCATTTCTTGACAATGTTCACAGCAGTTTGAGTTTCCTGATTGAACAATTTCATATTCTCTTATGCCCTGTTCTTTAAGTTTGACTTGATCGATTTTAGTGTATATATTGGATTTGATATATGAAATAAAAGTATTGATTTTAGTTTTTACTTTATCAAAAAGCTCTTTGATATTGTCAAAAACATCACTAAAAAAGTTCTTGTTAATACTTTTAGATGTTTCATTTTCATTCAAAGAAGAATTTATATTATCTAGAATCCAGTTTTCAAGTTTATAAACCCATATCTTAATTTTACCATATATTTCATTGTCGGGCAACTCAAGACTACTGAGCAGTTTTTTAGCTTCCTTTGTATTATCAAAATCTCCTTGTTCAGATAATCTAATTAAAAATCTTCTGTACATTTTTAATGCAAGTGGATTTAGAAGTTTTAAAAGTTCATAAGATAACCTACTAATTATTATTTCAATTGATAAATCGTAGGGCGTAGATAAACTATTTTCCATTTGTATTAAGTCGCAAGTTTCTTCGTATACACCATCTATCAGATTATGTATCCCTTTAATATCATTTTTTATATCGTTATATACTAGATCCCTTGTTTGAGCTGGCAAATTTGAAAGTTCTGGTGTTTCATTTGACACAGAGTGTTCTTTTAAAACATAGCCTGTTTTATTTATTACAAAATATTTGATGATTATTATTTTTGTTTGAATTTGAAGTATGATGTTTTTTAAAATTCATGTTAAGTCAGCCTCTTTACAATAATTTTTCGGGAGTAGTTATAAAAAATTACTCCTAACTATTGTCCAAAAAGAGGTAAAATTTGCATAAATAATATCAATATTGAGTAAAAAAATAGCACACATCAAAATTTAATTTATTTGGCAACTAAACTTTATCAGGGCGTCCGGGGTTCGAGCCCCCCCGATGGTGTACCATGATGGCGATTAAGATCTGAGAAATCAGATCTTTTTTTATGCTCATTTTTAAAAAAATGTATAAATTTCCAAAAATAACTCTTGCATTTTTCGACAGTGTGATATATTATAGATAGTATTATATAATGTATTAAAATAAATATATGAAGAATTAACAAAACACAAAAGGAGAGTGCAAAAAATGACGAACAAAAAAGAACGCAAAATACTAAGGAAAACCCTATCGCTGACGCTGGCGATACTGGTCAGCATCCTGGGCATACCGCTGGCGGAGCCGCAGCAAGCGAGCGCCACGGAAACTTCAGATCCGAAATATTTATCCTCGATTAGTATAACCGCCACGGCGAGCAGCTCGTGGGACAAGAAATATAGTACATCGGTTTACGACGAAATAATTAAGAATTATGATACCTACACAACGGCGGAAACCGCGCTCAAAATTGACTCTGCTGAAAAACTGGCAGCCTTCGCTGGAGCGGTTAACGTTGGCAAGAAGAGTTTCAGTGGCAAATACGTAAAGCTTACCGCCCCTATTGATCTTAAAGGCGGAACTCCGACTGTTACAAAAACACCCTCTGGCAATAAATTCGACATAAGTATAACAGGCAACGTGTCAAACGTATGGGTGCCGATTGGAAATAGTACCACCAATTTTGAAGGCAATTTTGATGGCGGAAATTGTAAAATTAGTAACATGACTGTGCTTGGTAATACCTCCTACGCCGGTCTTTTTGGTTATACAAACGGGGGAAGTATAAAAAACACGGGAGTGACGGGTGACGTTTACGCTTCTTCTTCTTCTAAGTATGTTTATGTCGGTGGGCTGGTTGGTTACAATGGTAGTAGTAGTAGTATAAGCAATAGCTATGCAACGGGTAACGTTTACGCTTCTTCTTCTTCTTCTTCTTCTTATGCTTATGCCGGTGGGCTGGCTGGTAGTAGTAGTAGTAGTAGTATAAGCAATAGCTATGCAACGGGTAATGTTTACGCTTCTTCTTCTTCTAAGTCTGTTTATGTCGGTGGGCTGGTTGGTAGTAGTAATAGTAGTAGTATAAGCAATAGCTATGCAACAGGTAACGCTTACGCTTTTTCTTCTTTTGCTCATGCCGGTGGGCTGATCGGTGAAAATGGTAGTAATAGTAGTATAAGCAATAGCTATGCAACGGGTAACGTTTACGCTTCTTCTTCTTCTTCTTCTTCTTATGATGATGTTCGTGCCGGTGGGCTGGTTGGTAGTAGTAGTAGTAGTAGTAGTAGTATAAGCAATAGCTATGCAACGGGTAACGTTTACGCTTCTTCTTCTTCTTCTTCTGTTTATGCCGGTGGGCTGGTCGGTTATAATGGTGGTAGTATAAGCAACAGCTATGCAACGGGCAACGTTTACGCTTCTTCTTCTTCTTCTTCTTCTGAAGTTTATGCCGGTGGGCTGGTTGGTTACAATGATAGTAGTAGTATAAGCAATAGCTATGCAACGGGTAACGTTTACGCTTCTTCTTCTTCTTCTGATGTTCGTGCCGGTGGGCTGGTTGGTAGGAATCGTAATGGCAGTATAACTAATGGTTATTACTATTCTGGATCTACGTTTGATGTGAAACCCGAAGCAACAGCAACAATCTCGAGCGATGGCGAGCCTCTTACTATGGATCAGATTACAGGAACCGGAAGTGATAGAGCTACAGAAAGAATGTCAAGTTTAAGCACGAACAATTGGATTTTTCAGGCTGATGGCACTGGAATCAAGTATTTGCCACGTTTAAAAGTTATTACGTATAATGAAACAACAAACCCGGCGCCTAGATTTGTAGGGTTTATATCTAGTGACTTTGATTTTAGAGCACCTGCCAATTTAACCTATGACGGCAGTGCTAAAGAGGCCACGGTAACTTCAAAAATCTCAGGAATTTCTGACGATAAAATAACCATAAAATACTATAAAGACGGAAGCGAAGCTTCGCCGATCGATATAGGAACCTATATTGTTAGAATCGACGTATATGAAGGCGACAATGATGCTGTCTGGAGGAATATCACGGCCGACCACTGGACGTTTACAATAGAAAAGGCCGCGCCAACGATAAAATCCACCACCACAAGCGCAACCTACAAGCATGGCTTAAAGCTAAGCGATGTCAACCCCCCAAGCACTGAGGGAAATATACCGAACGGCAAATGGGCTTGGTCAGACCCGGATACCGTTATCCAGTACGCAGGAGATCACTATTACCCGGCAATATTTACGCCGGACGATTCCGATAACTATGCCACCGCGTCGAGGCTTATTTTCGTCCAGGTTGATAAGGGTGAGCTCGCTATTGGCAATTTTACATTTACTCCGCCGGCGAATAACATTTACAGCGGATTCGGGATATTTCCAACCGTGAAGCCGGATAACCTTACCGGTGTCGGGGATATAACTCTTAAATATTACAAGTTGCAAGTCGAGAATGGCAAATTAACTATAGGAGCTCCAAGTGAGGAAGCTCCGACCGATGTAGGAACCTACGGCGTTTCGATAGATGTTACCGAAGATGTAAACTACAACAAAGCAGAAGACTTGAAACCAAATTGGGGAACAGAGTTCGAATCTGGTACATCACTCAAAGAACTTCCTTGGACATTTTCGATCTTGCCTATTGAGCCCAAAGACCCGGGCATACCGAAGGCTAACCCGATAGTCTATGGAAATCCATTGTCGACCAGTGCGTTATCCGTAACCGGATGGAAATGGGTTAAGCCGAATGAAATTCCAACTGTTGGCAACAGTGGCTACACGGCATATTATTCTATCAAAGGTACTATCGGTAAATACGATTGGACTGAAGTTATAGAAAAGGGAGGATACACCTTTAAGCAAGCAGAAGGGTCACTCCCGGACAGACTTGAAAAGACGATTGCAATTACAGTAATTCCTGCAGTTCCAAAATACAAAAGACCAGAAAACCTTACAGCAACTTACGGTCAGACTTTAGCTAATGTTGCTCTAAGTACTTTATATACCGGCTGGAGCTGGCTAGATGAAACTCAATCTGTAGGAGACGTAGGAACGCACCAATTTAAAGCCAAGTTTACGCAGTTCAAAGAGGGTACAACCGAAGCAGATAAAAATTTTGAAACAGTAACTGATATGTTAAACGTGAAAGTCACAAAAGCTGACCCGAAGTGCATTCTCCCTAAAAACTTGACCGCAACCTACGGCGATACGCTTGGAAGCGTTTTACTTCCCAAACAATCGGAAAGTGAAACCCCAGGTACATGGAAATGGATTGACGGAAGTCAACTCGTTGGTGATGTAACTGAAGGAGGAAATACATTCGCTGCTATATTCACTCCAGATGATTCCGATAATTACAATACAAGAACTGAGAATTTAACTGTAACAGTGAAAAAGGCCAACCTTGAAGCTAGTGATTTTGATTTTAAAGCATCTAACGCGGTGTACGATGGCAACGAAAAGACTGCAACCGTAACGCTGAAAAGTGACATTGTCGGTGCTGGAGAAATAACATCTGTAAAATATTATAAAGATGAAATCGAAACCTCGCCGATCGATGTGGGAACGTACAAAGTGAAAATAAATGTTTCCGGAGGTAACAACTATAACGGAGTGGATGGATTAAGCTCTACGGATTGGACTTTTACAATCACTCAGGCCCCAGCAACCAATCCGACAACTCCTACGGCTACTACGATAGCCTATGGAGATAAGTTGTCAAACAGTAAACTTTCGGTAGACGGATGGAAATGGAATGAGCCCAATAAAGTTCCGAATGCTGGTACCGATTACTACATGTCTTATTATGATGTAGAAGACGACACCAACTATAACTGGTTAAAAGTAGATGACTATGTACCCAGCAAACACAGAGTTGAAAGGAATATACGTCTTACTGTAAATCCGGCAGAACCTACTATACCTGAAACTCTTTCAGGGACATTCGGCCAGACTCTTGGTGAGATAAAAATTCCTGATGCAGCAGGAGGAACGTGGTCTTGGAAAAATGAAAATACTAGATTGAGTGAAATTGGTGAAAAATTATTTCCTGCAACTTTTACACCCAAGAGCAGCAATTATGCCGAAAAAGAAACAGACTTGAAAGTAAATGTAAACCCCAGACCGATAAACAGCAAAGAGATTACGATCTCAGGTGTTAAAGACGAGTATGAATATGATGGAAATACCAGCTCTATCCAACCTGAAGTTACTGTTATAGACAAGCTTATAAGCAGTGAGAATCCATTGAAAAAAGACACGGATTATACAGTTAGCTATAGCAGCTTCTCTTGGAAGGAAGATGGCGGAGCAATCGACGGAGGAGTTACAATCAAAGGAATCGGAAAGTACACCGGAGAGGCTTCTAAGACGTTTAAAATTAAAGATAAAGTTTTACCGGCAGGAAAGATTAAATTAGATGGCGAGGCAGAATTTTCACTTTTCAATAGCAAAGTAGATTTTAAATATATGTTTAACGAAGCTAAAACTGTAAGAATAGAAGGCAGCGACGCTGAAACAGGTATAAAAAATATCTATTATTATATTTCAGACAAAGATTTATTTGCCTCAGAGGGCGAATACACTAATGATGAAATAGAAAAAACAATTTCTCCAAATGGTTGGAATTTGTACGATAAAGGCACACCGATTGAACTGGGAAAAGGCTCAAAAAATATCATCTATGCAAAAATAGAAGATAATAGTGGTAACAAGAAGTATATAAGTTCTCAGGGCATCATAGTGTACGACCAAGTAGACGCCATCGTTAATGATGTATACACCAAAACTTCAAAAGAAAATATAGAAATAATCAGCGACTTGAGAGGAAACACCATAAAGGAAATTATCTTGAACAATGCAAAAGTTGAAGATACGAATTACACTATAAACGGAAGCAAAGTCGTTCTGAATGGAAGTTATCTTGAAAGTTTACTTGCGGGAGAGCACATGTTTACAGTTAGGTACAATCCTATGGGTGAGGAATTCATCGAAAATTCTACAGAAGGTGACAAGCCTGAAGATATCACATTTACAGTTAAAGTGCAGAAAGCAGGTTTAAAAGCAGAGAATTTTGAGTATACAGAGCCTGAGGATTTACTCTATGATGAAAAGGCAAAAGTAGCCAAAGTAACTGCAAAACCCGAATTCGAGGGAATAGGAAAAATAACCGTAAAATATTATGATTCAAAAGGAAATCTGCTCCCAGATGCTCCAAAAGACGTGGGAACCTACAAGGTAAGGATAGACGTTGCTCCGAGCGACAAATACGAGGCACAAACAGATATTAAATCTAACAGCTGGAACTTCGAGGTGGAATACTTGGATGTAGGAGAGAATCCTTATAAAATAACTATTTCCGAAGAAGACTATAAACAGGACGACAGCAACTACTGGCTAAAAGATAATAATATGGCGACGATAAAACCCGTTCAAGAAACCTACAAGATTTCGACAGAACTGAACGAAGGTTATACGTCTGAGTTGAAAGTTTCTTCATGGACACCGGGAACCGCGATTTACTTGCAAGACGACGATGGTCATATGACCGATGCGATAAAAGTCAATGTAAATATCTCTCAAGACAAGAATTCTCCAATAGGTTCGATAAAGATCAATGACAGAGATCCATGGCAGAGCTTGATCAACGTCATAACATTTGGACTGTTTTTCAAAGAGGAGCAAACAGCGACCATAACAGCTTCGGACGCTGAAAGCGGAATACAAGAAGCTAAGTATCTGGTATTGTCGAATGACAATTTAATTCAAGGAACGACCACGGAAGAAATTATCGCAGAGCTTGAGGGCAAAAACGGTTGGGTATCGTTCACCGGCGGCTCCAAGGATGTGACTTTGAAAGAATATAATAAATACGTAGTGTATGAGAAAATTACCGATAACGTCGGGCACGTTACGTATGTAAGTTCGAACGGAATAGTGATATATACTGATTCCCAAGCCGAAAAGAGCGAAATAGAATATGTAAAAGAAACCGAAGAGGATTTGAAATTAAAAATTTTCACAAAAGGAAATACAATTAAGGATATTGAAGTAAAAGACAAAGAAAACATCAAACGCAAAGTAAATTGCGAGGTTTCCGAAGGTGATGCAAGCACAAACATTATCACATTCCCGTGGGGAGATTTGAACAAACTAGAATTCGGAAACTACACCGTGACCATAACCTACAACCCTCAAGGAGTTGAATACAACGGCACAGGAGATGCGCCCACCGACTCGACGGTGAATTTAAAAGTGGTTAAAAACCCAACGGTTACAATAGATAAATTTGATTTCACTCCGCCCGGAGATCCAATTTACGACGGAAAGCCAAAAGAGGCCAAAGTAACTGTAAAAGAGGGAGTTAATGGAGTAGGAGAGATAACCATAAAATACTATGATTCAACAGGTGCTCTGCTCGAAGGTCTTCCGACGGATGTAGGGGAATACACCGTGAAAATAGAGGTCACCGAGGGTACAAGCTATGGCGAAGTTAAAAATTTAACTGCTGAGAATTGGAAATTTGTAATCAAGCCAGCCTTCCCAGAAAACCCAGTAACACCGACGCTTAAGGCCGTAAAATACGGAACAAAACTTTCAGAAATAACTCTGGACGACGGATGGAACTGGGTAGATGATACGATAGAAACCACAGTCGAAAATCAAGGATATATGGCTTACTACGATGTAGAGGACGACACGAACTATGACTGGTCAAATATAGAAGGGTACAACTCTGAACTGCACAGAGTAGAAAGAACTTTGAAACTTACAGTCTTTGTTGATAAATCTGACTGGGGAGAAGAAGTCAAAAACAATGACGAACTAAATTATGTCGATAAAGACGGAACCACCAGCACAGAAGTTGTCAAAAAGGACGTAACGTGGGTAAAAGAAGAATCGGACGGAACAAGCGCGTGGTATGGATTAGATAATTCCGAAGGTGAATTTGAACTTGGTTCAAGATTCTGGGTAAGATGGCTCAGCAAAGACAAAGAAGAATGGGAATATTATTACAATAATCTTGATGAGAAGCATAAAAATGCGGTAGATTCCGGCAGACTCTGGATATTCTTAGCTGGCGTAACAGCGCCAAATGGCCAAGAGTATGAAGGATTTAATAAAGAAGTGAAGTTCTATATCCAACTAGGCGAAGACTGGGATAAAGAGGATATAAACGCAGTATTTATCAGCAGTGGAGAAGATGAAATCTTAGACATTTCTTATGTTGATGATATGTCATCTCCGGCTGGAACCCGAGAATTTGCAAGGCTCACTCTTAAACATTTCTCACCGTATGCTGTTTACGATAACCTAACGGATGAAGAAAGAGCAGCACTGATGGAAAGCGGAAACAGAAATGAAGCAACTTCAGACGAAGATAACGTAATGTACAGAGTGTGGAGTTTATTCACCACAGGCGATACCGCCACACCGCTCTTACTCACGGGACTTGCAGTGCTCGTGATAGCTTCAGGAGCAACTCTGATATTCCTCAAGAAAAAACGCAAAAAATAATACGAATTAAAACAAGCCTCGGGATTACCTCCCGGGGCTTTGTGCTGCGATGATATCGACTTTTTAATTCTTAATTATGCTTCTTCTTGATTCTAATTCTTTGAAAATTTTTATATCTTCCTCCGAAAACAAATTTATATCTTTACTTTGTGTGACTTCGGCCGTTTCAGAGTTTAATTTTGTATAACCCTTTCTTCCAATTGTATAAACAATTACCTTCTCCGGCGATGTCGTATAGTGCTCAATTACATCTATTTCTTCATTTTTATCTTTGTCAAATAAAATCCAAAGTACTTCATCACCGGATCTACTTTATGTCGAACTCTTTTCTTTTTCCAAAAGAAGCAATCGTATGGCGACCATCTTCATATATCATTTTGCCATTTTCATCGTATTTAGGCTCCAACTCATGGTCGATCCAGTCGAGAGCCAATTTTAAATCAAATAAAAGTACGAATATACTTCCGCCTATAACTAACAAAATTGTTATTGCTTTTTTCAAACTCCTGCTCATTTATAACTCCTTAAATATGTTGGTAAAATCATTTTTGGATTAATCTTCAAAAGAATTAAAAATTTCTTTGTCCTCTTCCGAAAAATCGTCAATATTTTTGCTTTGAATAACTTCGCTCGTCTCGTAATTTAATTTCGTGTATCCTTTTTCTCCTATGGTGTACACGCAAGATAAAACTTCTTTATATTTTTCTATATAATCTATGGTTGCTTCTGGCCCGGATTTTTCTCTATCAATTAAACATTTTGTGGTTTCTCCATCCCAAACACCTTTTTCAATTGAAAATCTCTTGTTGCCAAATGAAACAATTGTGTGACGACCATCAGAATATGCCTTTTCAGCAATACTATGGCTCGGTTGATTTTTGTCTTTATACTCATCGTGTATAGCTATAATTCCCATTCCGAATAAAATAAAATATATTAAAAGAATTGGTAACGATATTAAAACCAAAATTGATATTAATGTCCATTTGAAAAATTTTGCCATTTCATTTACTCCCATTGCCGTCATTGGATATTTTTCGGTGCCTTAGATTTAAGAAAATATACTTTTCCACGAAATTTCATATTTTTCCTGGTCATTTTCTGCTTCTGATTTTACTATTTCAAGCTTTTCAAAAACAGTTTTATCGTCACCTTGAAAATCATTAATATTTCTGCTTTGAATAATTTCGCCTGTTTCGTAATTTAGTTTCGTGTACCCTTTTTTGCCCAATGAGTAAACGCATGGAGATGAAGAAGAACGGGTAAAATATCTTATTTCATCGATACATTCATTCTTATCTATATCACATAATAGCCAACTTACCTTATTGTTAAATTTGCTCTTCTTTATGTCGAACTCTTTCCTTTTTCCAAAAGAAGCAATCGTATAGCGCCCGTCCTGATGTATTATATTCTCATTTTCATCTTTTTCTGATTCTGAGAGCCATTCTTCCATCGCTTTAATACCATGTGCTGCAAGTATAACGAAAACTTTAGGCCATACCAAGATAAACGCTCCTACACCTACGGTTAATAAAATTGTGCTTAAAATTTTAAAAATACTTTTCTTAAAAATTTTCATTTATACTCCTTCAAAAATATGTGTAAATTCAACTTCAGTTACAAACTCTGTCATCATTCCATTTCGTTGCATGGCTTCGCCTAAATTATTTGCAAGATCTGTGAATGCTAAGCTATTTCGAAATTCTGTAAAATCATAATCGTCTCTTAGTTTTACTTTGATTTCCCATTTCCCATCTTCTAATTTTCTACCCTCAAGCCATAGGTCAACCTTTTGCACAGAGTAATGAAGATCAGTTTCTTGATAGGTAAACTCGACCCAAGTTTCGCCCGAATTAAAGTCGTTGCCATTTTTAGTATACTTTCTTATCTCTTCTTTTAATATGTTGGATTCTTTGAGGTGTTGAATTAGTAGCTGTTTTGCTTTATTTGACAACCCTTTCCCTTTGCCATACATACCCAACCGGAACATTTCTTGAGCAAGTGGCAATTTTTTCAATTTACCAAGATAGTAATCTCCCGTTTCCCAAATTTTATCTTTTACCACGTTATAGAAAGGTAGAAGTAACTTTTCTGCAGGTCCAAGTTGAGCCAAAAATTCAAAGGCAACATTAAAAGCTATTACAATATATTCTCGTATACTTCCGTCTTTCTCTGCGTGAGCCCTTGGAATCATCGTACATCCGCAATTAGGATGAAATGGTGGGGCGGTTTCGCCTATTTTTAAGTCAGCTATGTTAAAAGGCTCTTCTTTTGATCTTGCTGCCATTTTACGGCATTTTTCACAAGAGTTTGGATTCGCTGATAAAACAACCTCATATGATTCTACTCTTTGTTTTTTAAATTCAATTTTTTGTGCTGATGTTCGAGCATCTAAAATAGCATTTCGAGTTATGGATTCTATTTTACCTCTGACCTTTTCAAAAGTTTCTTTTATACCATTGAAAAAATCATCTAATATATTCTTTTGTATGAAGCTTTTCTCTTCCAAGTATGTGTCATAAAATGCAAAATTTATATTTTCAAAAAGCCATATTCTAAAGTTTTTAATCCACGAATCTATTTTATCATATAATTCACTTTCTATCAAATCATCGACTGGCGCTTCAGGGCTCGTTCCTAATATTTCAGGCCATTCTTTGGCGAGAGTTTCGCGAGTCTTTTCGTATGTTTTTTGAGTGATTTTTCGTATAGATTTAGCCAATTCATTGACCATGGATTCTGCTATTGATTCTATTTCAATTTCAAGTAAATCTTTATCCATCGAATAAGAATTATTTTGAATTTTTAAAATTTCCACGTCTTCTTTTGCCCGGTCGATAACACTATATGTTTTTAAAATTTCATCTTTAATTTCATCATATATTAAATTTGTAAGTTCTGAACTGCGCTTGTAGCAATTTCCCGCGTTGAGTTAAATTCATAATTTGAAGAGTTTCATTTTCTTTAGCGATGTGGCCTTGTTTTACGAGTATTTCGCAGCTGTCGGGTAAGTTGTATTTTTTACCAAGGTGCTGTTCATAACTGTTTTTGAAATTTTTATTATTCATATTTTTATCTCCTTAAAAATTACTTTATACTAGTAACCTATTAGAGATAAAAAAATTGCCCTATTTTGTGCAAAATAGGGCATAAATTATTATTTGTTATTCTTGATTAAATATATCAATATATTTTTGATATACGAATATTTTATCCTTCTTTTTGTTGTTTAGATTTTTAAGTATATCTTCGCCTACTAGTTTATTAAGTAGTCTTCCTGCGGTAGAAACACTAACGTTTAAAAGCTTGGAAACTTCTTCAATCCTTATCGTGGGCTTAGAAAATAGGCTCTCATATATAGTTAAAGCGCTTTCGCTTAATCTACCCAAGGTACTTATTTTTTTAATATCGTTATTTTTTAATTCTGTTATATTTCTTGCGATTTCTACAGCTTCTTTAGAAGTTTGAATTATTCCAGTCAGAAAAAATTTTATAAATTCCTCATACTGTCCTTTTTGATGAATGTTCGAGAGTAAATCATAATATACCGAGCGGTGCTTTTTTAAGTATTTGGATAAATATAGAGTAGGTCTGTGAAGTATATTGTTTACTGAAAGATATAAAGTAATAAGAAGTCTTCCGAGTCTGCCATTGCCATCAAGAAATGGGTGTATCATTTCAAAATGACTATGAAGTATTGCAGCTTTTATAAGTGGGGAAATTTTATCTTCCTCGTGCATAAATTTTTCAAAATTATCAAGACAAGCTCCAAGGTATTCCGCTGAAGGTGGAATATATGAAGCAGAATTTATAGAATATCCACCAATCCAGTTTTGAGATGTTCTAAATTCTCCCGGAGTTTTATGCTCACCTCTAACACCTGACATCAGTATAGCATGTATTTCTCTTAGAAGTCTTAGGGAAAGAGGCAAAGTTTTTATTCTTTCAAATCCATATTCAATGGCTTTCATATAATTTTCTATTTCTTTGACGTCATTAGGCACTTCATCTTCGATGCCGGCTTCGGATTTTATCAAATCTGAAAAAGTCGCTTTTGTGCCCTCAATTTGTGAAGAAAGAGTCGCTTCTTTTCTTGCGTACATATATACAAAATAATTTGGCGAAATTAAGGAGTCCGTCACTTCGTCTAGTCTTCCAATATGTCTATTAGCTTCAGAAATAAGATATATCATTTCACTGTCATACTTTATGTCGTTTTCATTTTTTAATGGGAGTGGGGATGGGACGAAGCATGAATACTCAGATTGTCCCTTTCCGATTTTTATAAATTTTCCCGCTCTATTCCTAGTCATAGATATTCTCCTTTTCTGCAAATAAAATAATTACATTTGCATTTAATCTCTATAACTGATTATATTATAATCACATTTGCATTTCAAGCTTTAAAACGCAAGTATTTTAAAATGCAACCCTTTCCTGATTAAAAGATAGGTTGCATTTTATTTTTATAGTAACATAAAGCCGCAAAAACTTTAAATACAACTCTTGCATTTTTTAGTGATGTATTATATTATAGATAGTATTATATAATATATTCAGATAAATATATGAAGAATTAACAAAACACAAAAGGAGAGTGCAAAAAATGACAAACAAAAAAGAGAATAAAATCTTAAGAAAAACCCTGTCGCTGACGCTGGCAATGCTGGTCAGCATCTTGGGCCTGCCGCTGGCGAAACCGCAGCAAGCGAGCGCCACGGAAGCTTCGGAGCCCAAATATTTGTCCGATATGACTATAACTGCCACGGCGAGCACCACGTGGAGCGACGAAGGTAAATATAATGGGGACTTCTACAAAGAAATAATTGATAAGTATGATACTTACACAGCGGATAGCCCGCTCGAAATTGACTCTGCGGACAAGCTAGCGGCCTTTGCCAAAGTGGTTAACGACACCACCGACGAAGCCAAAGATAAGGACTTCAGTGGCAAATACGTAAAACTTACCGCCCCTATTGATCTTAAAGGCGGAACTCCGACTGTTACAAAAACACCCTCTGGCGATAAATTCAACATAAGTGTAACGAACCCCGTAGGACAAAACGGCGAAGCAATCCCCATAGAAAACGTATGGGTGCCGATTGGAACATTCAGCAACCGGTTTAAAGGCACTTTTGATGGCAATGAATGTGAAGTTAGGAACATGACTGTGCTTCTGAACAATGCTAATAGTGGAGTTTACGCCGGCCTTTTTGGTTGCTCAGACGGTGGAAGCATAAAAGATACGGGAGTGAAGGGTAATGTTTGCATTTTTGCTTCTAGTTATGATTGTTGTGCCGGTGGGCTGGTTGGTGAGAGTTATAGCAGCAGTAGTGGCAGCAGTATAACCGATAGCTATGCAACAGTTAACGTTTACGCTTCTTCTTCCTCTTCTAATCATGCTTATGCCGGTGGTCTGGTTGGTAGTAGTAATAAGGCTAGTATAAGCAATAGTTATGCAACGGGTAACGTTTACGCTTTTTCTGCTTCTTCTTCTGCTGCTTATGCCGGGGGGCTGGTTGGTTATATTAGTAGTAGTAGCATAAGCAATAGCTACGCAACGGGTAACGTTTACGCTTTTTCTTCTTCTGCATCTGTGTATGCCGGTGGGCTGGTTGGTGAGAGTTATAGCAGCAGTAGTGGCAGCAGTATAACCGATAGCTATGCAACAGGTAACGCTTCTGCTTCTTCTTCTTCCGTTGCTTACGCCGGTGGTCTAGTTGGCTATTTTGAAAGCAGCAGTAGTGGTAAGATTAGTATAATCAATAGCTACGCAACGGGTAACGTTTACGCTTTTTCTTCTTCTTCTTCTACTTGTGCCAGTGGGCTGGTTGGTTATTTTTATGGTTATGGTAGTACTATAAACAATAGCTATGCAACAGGTAACGTTTCTGCTTCTTCTTCTAAAAGTACTTGTGCCAGTGGGCTGGTTGGTTATTTTTATGGTTATAATAATACTATAAACAATAGCTATGCAACAGGTAACGCTTACGCTTCTTCTTCTTCTTCTTCTAAAGTTTATGCCGGTGGGCTGGTTGGTGATATTTATAATAGTAATAGTATAACCGATAGCTATTATTATTCCGGAGCTACGATTGATGTCCCATCGGGGAAGACACCCTCGAGCTACGGCACGGGGCTTACTAAAGACCAGATGACAGGCACCGAAAGCGGCAGAGCTCCGGAAAAAATGCAGAGCTTAAAAGATAGTGGCAATTGGGATTTTAATGATGATGTCACTGGAGTCAAATATTTGCCGCGTTTAAAAAATATTACGTATGTTGAAAACAGCAACCCCGCGCCTAGGTTTCCATTACCTTTTACGGCAAGTGATTTTGATTTTGGACCTACTAATTTAACCTACGACGGAACTCCAAAAGGAGCCACAGTAACTGCAAAATCCGGTGTCGAGGGAATTGGAGAAATAACTGCAAAATATTACGATTCAAAAGGAAATCAGATCACGGGACTTCCGACAGATGCAGGAAAATACACTGTAAAAATAGATTTTGTCGAAGGCAACAATGATGCTACCTGGAAGGGTATTACATTCCCTAGCTGGACATTTACAATAGGAAAGGCCGAACTTAAGACGGATTATTTTACATTTACTCCGCCTGTGGATAATCGTTATAATGGTTCAAAAATCTCACCGACCGTGGAGGTAAATGGCATTTCAGACATCGGGAATATAACTCTTAAATATTACAAGTTGCAGGTGGAGGATGGCAAATTAGTTGTGCTCGATCCAACTAGCGAAGCTCCGACCGATGTAGCGACCTACGGCGTTTCGATAGATGTTCCCGAAAGTTCAAACTACAAATCAGCAACAAATTTGCGCCCAGATTGGAAAACAAAGTTCGAATCTGGTACATCACTCGAAGATCTCCCTTGGACATTTTCAATTTTGCTCGGCAATCCCGCAGATCCGGGCGCTCCTGGGACGGATAACAGGTGGCCTTATGGAAATCCATTGGCAACCTGGGAGCTGTCACCAGCCGGTTGGAAATGGGTTAAGCCGGATGAAGTTCCAACTGTTGGCAACAGTGGCTACAAGGTATATTATTCCATCGCCGGTACCCTGGATAAATACGATTGGAATGAAGTCATAAAAAATGGAGGATACACCCTTAAGCAAGCAGAAGGGTCACTCCCGGACCGACTTGAAACAACAGTTAGTCCTTCAGTAGATCCTGCGATTCCAAAATACACAAAGCCAGAAAACCTTAAAGCGACTTACGGCCAGACTTTAGCTAATGTTGCTCTAAGTACTTTATATACCGGCTGGAGCTGGTTAGATGAAACCCAATCTGTGGGAGACGTAGGGACGCACCAATTTAAAGCCAATTTTACGCAGTTCAAAGAGGGTACAACTGAAGCAGATGAAAATTTTGAAACAGTAACTGATATGTTAAACGTGGAAGTCAAAAAAGCCGATCCGAAGTACTTTCTTCCTGCAAGCATATCCGCAACCTACGGCCAAAAGCTCAATGATCTTAATGATGACTGGCTCGTTTCTCCAGAGGGCTATGTTCCAGGTACATGGGCATGGGTTGAAGGAGATCAACTCGTTGGCGATGCGACTGAAACAGGAAGAGAATTTGATATTAAATTCACTCCGAAAGATTCTGATAATTACAATGAAGTAAATAAAAAGTTAACTGTAATAGTGAAAAAGGCCAACCTTAAAGCTAGTGACTTTGATTTTGAAGCATCTAACGTGGCGTATGACGGCAAGGAAAAAACTGCAAACATAACGCTGAAAAGTGGCATTGTCGGCGCTGGAGAGATAACATCTGTAGAGTATTACAAAGATGGAAGCGAAACCCCATTACAGGGATTGCCGACGTCAGCGGGAACATACAAAGTGAAAATAAATGTTTCCGAAGGTGACAACTATAACAAAGCAGTAGAATTGAGTTCGGCAAATTGGATCTTCAGAATCGATCAAGATTCCCCGGAAAACCCAGTAACGCCAACGCCTAAAGCCGTAAAATACGGAACAAAACTTTCAGAAATAACTCTGGACGACGGATGGAACTGGGTAGATGATACGATAGAAACCACAGTCGAAAATCAAGGATATATGGCTTACTACGATGTAGAGGACGACACGAACTATGACTGGTCAAATATAGAAGGGTACAACTCTGAACTGCACAGAGTAGAAAGAACTTTGAAACTTACAGTCTTTGTTGATAAATCTGACTGGGGAGAAGAAGTCAAAAACAATGACGAACTAAATTATGTCGATAAAGACGGAACCACCAGCACAGAAGTTGTCAAAAAGGACGTAACGTGGGTAAAAGAAGAATCGGACGGAACAAGCGCGTGGTATGGATTAGATAATTCCGAAGGTGAATTTGAACTTGGTTCAAGATTCTGGGTAAGATGGCTCAGCAAAGACAAAGAAGAATGGGAATATTATTACAATAATCTTGATGAGAAGCATAAAAATGCGGTAGATTCCGGCAGACTCTGGATATTCTTAGCTGGCGTAACAGCGCCAAATGGCCAAGAGTATGAAGGATTTAATAAAGAAGTGAAGTTCTATATCCAACTAGGCGAAGACTGGGATAAAGAGGATATAAACGCAGTATTTATCAGCAGTGGAGAAGATGAAATCTTAGACATTTCTTATGTTGATGATATGTCATCTCCGGCTGGAACCCGAGAATTTGCAAGGCTCACTCTTAAACATTTCTCACCGTATGCTGTTTACGATAACCTAACGGATGAAGAAAGAGCAGCACTGATGGAAAGCGGAAACAGAAATGAAGCAACTTCAGACGAAGATAACGTAATGTACAGAGTGTGGAGTTTATTCACCACAGGCGATACCGCCACACCGCTCTTACTCACGGGACTTGCAGTGCTCGTGATAGCTTCAGGAGCAACTCTGATATTCCTCAAGAAAAAACGCAAAAAATAATACGAATTAAAATAAGCCTCGGGATTACTTCCCGGGGCTTTTCGTTGCAATCAATCTATTTAACGCAAAAATTTCAAAGCCAGCTCTTGCATTTTTCGACAATATGATATATTATGTATGGTATTATATAATATATTTAAATAAATATATGAAAAATAAATAAAAAGGAGAGCTAAAAAATGACGAACAAAAAAGAACGCAAAATACTAAGGAAAACCCTGTCGCTGACGCTGGCAATGCTGGTCAGCATCTTGGGCCTGACGCTGGCGAAACCGCAGCAGGTGAGCGCCACGGAAGCTTCGGGTGCAAAATATTTGTCCACGATTACTATGAGCGCCTCTGCGAGCAGCAAGTGGGACACCATGTACGATACGGGTCTCTTTGCTGACCTAAGTAATGATACTTTCTACAGTAGTCACTATACCACGGAGGGTACCGCACTTCAGATTTCTAACGCAAAACAGCTTGCTGCCTTTGCTAAAGCAGTTAACGAAAAAAAGAGGGATTTCAGTAACAAATATGTAAAACTTACACCTGAAGATAAAGTTATTGATCTTAAAGGTGACGAAACTAAGCTAAACATTGGAAAAACAACCTCCGGAGGTAATTTCAGCATAAATATAACAGGCACCGCGTCAAACGTATGGGTGCCGATTGGAAATTACGACAACCAGTTTAAAGGCAATTTTGATGGCAATGGATGTGAAGTTAGGAACATGACTGTACTTATGACTAGTGGTTATGTTTACGCCGGGCTTTTTGGTCGCATAGTAGGAGCAAGTATAAACAATACGGGAGTGACGGGTAACGTTTACGCTTCTTCTTCTTCTGTTGAAGCCGGTGGGCTGGTTGGTTTCGATTTTTATTGTAGCATAAGCAATAGCTATGCAACGGGTAACGTTTACGCTTCTTCTTCTTCTTCTGTTAAAGCCGGTGGGCTGGTTGGCTATATTTATAGTAATAGTAGTAGTATAAGCAATAGCTATGCAACGGGTAACGTTTACGCTTCTTCTTCTTCTTATTCTTATTCTGTTGAAGCCGGTGGGCTGGTTGGTTATATTAGTAGTGATAGGGGTAGTATAAGCAATAGCTATGCAACGGGTAACGTTTACGCTTCTTCTTCTTCTTCTTCTTATTCTGTTAATGCCGGTGGGCTGGTTGGTTATATTAGTAGTGATAGTAGTAGTATAAGCAATAGCTATGCAACGGGTAACGTTTACGTTTCTTCTTCTGCTGTTAATGTCGGTGGGCTGGTTGGCTATATTTATAGTAGTAGTGCTAGTATAAGCAATAGCTATGCAACGGGTAATGTTTACGCTTCTTCTTCTTCTTCTTCTTCTTCTGTTAATGTCGGCGGGCTGGTTGGCAATAGTAGAAGTAATAGTATAACTAATGGCTACTACTATTCTGGAGCCACAATCGATGTCCCAGAAGGGGTGACAGCCTCGAGCTACGGCACGGGGCTTACTATGGACCAGATGACAGGTACCGGCACTGGTAGAGCCGATAAGACTATGACAGGCCTCTCCACAGACAATTGGGCTTTTCAGGCGGATAGCGGCAGAATCAGATATTTGCCTCGTTTAAATGTTATTACGTATAGTGAAAGCAGCAACCCTGCTCCCAGATTATTAGGCCCTTTAGTAACCCCTACGTCTAGCGACTTTGATTTTAAAGCACCTACTAATTTAACCTACAACGGCAGCCAAAAAGTAGCCACAGTAACTGCTACATCGGGGATCGAGGGAATGGGGAAAATAACCGTAAAATACTATAATTCAGCCGGGACTAAGCTTACATCCGCTCCGACAAACGTAGGAACTTACACTGTAAAAATTGACGTAGCTGAAGGCGATAATTATGAGGCGAAGACCGACATCACGGCCGGCACCTGGAAATTCACGATCACTAAGGCCAGCCCAACGATAAAATCAACCTCCACAACCGCAACATATGCGCCTAGTTTAACGCTAGCAAAGATTTCTCTCCCAAGTACTACCGGAAATACGGCAGGTTCATGGGCGTGGTCTAGCTCTAGTACCGCTATTTCTAGTGCCGGAAAGTACACATACTCAGCGAAATACACACCTACTGATACCACTAATTATAATTCTGTTACAAGATCCATTACAGTCACAGTAAACAAGGCTACTCCAACGATAAAATCAACCGCTACGAGCGCGACATATGCGCCTAGTTTAACGCTAGCAAAGATTTCTCTCCCAAATACCGCGGGAAATACGATGGGCTCGTGGGCGTGGTCTAATTCTAGCACGGCTATCTCTAATGCCGGAACGTACACATACTCAGCGAAATACACACCTACTGATACCACTAATTATAATTCTGTCACCAAATCCGTCACAGTCACAGTAAACAAGGCCGACCCGACGATAAACTCAACTGCTGCAAGCGCAACATATGTGCCCGGTTTAACGCTAGCAAAAGTTTCTCTCCCGAATACTGCGGGAAATACGGCGGGCTCATGGGCATGGTCTAACTCTAGCACGGCTATTTCTAGTGCCGGAACGCACAAATTCCCAGCGAAATACACGCCGAGTAGTACTAATTACAATTCTGTTGTCAAGGACATCCAGATCACAATCACCAAGGACACTCCTACAGCTGATGATTTCAATTTTGCCCCTCCATCTAACCTTGAGCACAGTGCTGATTACAAAATTGCTATCATAACCCGGAAACCCGGAATAGAAGGCATAGGCGAACCGACGGTGAAGTATTTCACAAAAGTAAATGGAGAGCTCACTCCGCTGGGAGATTCGTCATTGCCGACGGATGTTGGAACATACTACGTAGGAATAAATGTTGGCGAAGATATAAACTACAACTCCGCAAGTGGTTTGACCTCCGACAATTGGAAATTCACCATAACCCCTGCCGGATTACATACCTATCAGCTCAGCAATGGCTCGCGGATCTACCTTGTAACTCAGTAATTCGAAAAATTAAAACCAAGCCTCGGGAAAATCCCCCGGGGCTTTGTGCTGCTCTTGCATTTTTCAACAATGTGATATATTATATATGGTATACCCAAATAAATATATTAAAAATAAATAAAAAGGAGAGTTAAAAATGACGAACAAAAAAGAACACAAAATACTAAGGAAAGCCCTATCGTTGGCACTGACGATGCTGGTCAGCATCTTGGGCCTGCCGCTGGCGAAACCGCAGCAGGTGAGCGCCACGGAAACTTCAGATCCGAAATATTTATCCTCGATCACTATAGACGCCACGGCGAGCAGCTCGTGGGACACCAATTACGATACCACGCTCTACGCCACCCTAACCGGGAGTGGCTACACTAATAGCTACAAAACGGAAGCAACCGCACTTGAAATTTCTAACGCAACGCAGCTGGCAGCTTTCGCCAGAGCGGTCAACGTTGGTAAGAAGGATTTCAGTGGCAAATACATAAAACTTACCGCCGATATT
Source organism: uncultured Eubacteriales bacterium (assembly GCA_934692675.1). Lineage (GTDB taxonomy): Bacteria > Bacillota > Clostridia > Oscillospirales > Acutalibacteraceae > UMGS1491. The sequence goes on from CAKUUD010000001.1 coordinate 140,777, forward strand.
GATCTTGGCGGTACCAACCCGACTGTTACAAAAACGACCTCTGGAGATAAATTTAGCCTAAATATAACAGACACCGCGTCAAACGTATGGGTGCCGATTGGAAATAGTACCACCCAGTTTAAAGGCACTTTTGATGGCGACGGACATGAAGTTAGTAACATGACTGTAATTGCTAGTAATACTAGTGGTAAAGTTTACGCCGGTCTTTTTGGTTATGCATACACGGCACGTATAAAAAACACGGGAGTGAAGGGTAATGTTTACTCTTCTTTTGATAATATCGGTGGGCTGGTTGGTCTTATGAGATATGGTAGTATAAGCAATAGTTATGCAACGGGTGACGTTTACGCTTATTCTTCTTCTTATTCTCCTTATGCCGGTGGGCTGGCTGGTAGTAGTAGTGGTAGTATAAGCAATAGCTACGCAACGGGTAACGTTTACGCTTCTTCTTATTCTCCTTATGCCGGTGGGCTGATTGGTGGTGGTATAGATGACAGTAGTATAAGCAATAGTTATGCAACGGGTAACGTTTACGCTTCTTCTTCTTCTTCTTCTGCGTATGCCGGCGGGCTGGTTGGTATAGGTGGTGGTAGTATAAGCGCTAGCTATGCAACGGGTAATGTTTCCGCTTATTTTTCTTCTTCTTCTGCGTATGCCGGTGGGCTGATTGGTGGTAATTATGGCAGTATAACCAATAGCTATGCAACAGGTAATGCTTACGCTTATTCTTCTTCTTCTTCTTCTGCGTATGCCGGTGGGCTGGTTGGTAAGAATAATGGTAGCAGTATAACTAATGGTTACTACTATTCCGGAGCTACGATCGATGGTGGAACAAAATCGGACTACGGCACGAAGCTTACCATGAACCAGATGACAGGCACCGGTAGCAACAGAGCTACGGAAAAAATGGAGGGTTTCGTAGATAGCAATAATTGGGATTTTAATGATGATGGCATTGGAGTCAAGTATTTGCCGCGTTTAAAAGTTATTACCTATAATGAAACAACAAATCCGGTGCCCAAATTCGACGCACCTACAGCTGAATACTTTGGTTTTAAAGCCCCTGCCAATTTAACTTACAACGGTAGTGCTAAAGAGGCCACGGTAACTTCAAAAATCTCAGAAATTCCTAACGATAAAATAACTATAAAATATTATAGTTCAACAGGTACTAATTTAACGTCCGCACCTACAAACGTAGGCACTTACATAGTCAAAATTGATGTCGCTGCATGCGATAAATATGAGGCGCAGACCGACATCACGGCCGACCACTGGACATTCACGATCGCCAAGGCCGACCCGATAATAGGCTCAACCTCCACAACCGCAGCCTATAAGCCTGGCTTAATATTGAGTAACGTTACCCCCCCCCTTGCGGGTTCGGGCTCCACGGCCGGCTCGTGGACGTGGCTTAAATCCACTGCTCCTATTTCCAGCGCCGGAACGCACTACTTTGAAGCAAAATTCAAACCCACCAATACAAATTACAACGAAGTAACGAAGTGCATTCTCGTCACCGTCAGCAAAGCCACTCTCCAGGCCAGCGATTTTAAATTTGCCGCTCCATCTAACCTCGAGTACAGCGCTGATTACAAAACCGCTACCATAACCCGTAATTCCGTAATAAAAGGAATGGGCGAGCTGACTGTTAAGTATTTCACAAAAGTAAACGGGGAACTCACTCCGCTGAAAGGTTCATCAGCCCCGGTAAATGTCGGTACATACTACGTAGGAATAAATGTTGGCGACGACATAAACTACAATTCCGCAAAAGGTTTGACCTCCGACACTTGGAAATTCACCATAACCCCTGCCGGAAAGCACACTTACCGCCTCAGCAATGACTCGCGCGTTTATCTTGTAACAAAGTAATTCGAAAAATTAAAACAAAGCCTCGGGAAAATCCCCGGGGCTTTTTGTTGCAGATTATAAGTGGTTAATTTTGATTTTAGATTAAAAATATTATATAATTAACAGTTGTAGGGGCTCGCTGTGCATAAAAGAGTTCCTATTTTTAAATTAATTTATAAAAATATAATCGGAGCCTAAATTATGATACATCATGGATTTAAAAAGGGTAAAAGAGTTTTAGTTATATTAAATACCGGCGAGCACATAGTCGGCAAATTTAAAGGGAGCAGCAGCTCCGGCATCGAACTGGAAAACAGAAAAATTAAGTGGAGCAGCATAAGATCTTCGACAATATACAAAGACAGAAGAACTAATTATTAAAACATTCAATGCTATGAGCAATTAATTCCACAGAAACAGGGCAAATAAAAAGCGCCTTTTTAAAAAAGGCGTATTTCTAAATTTAAAAGATGCACTATAATTGATAATATACCAAATAGAAGCGAGGTTTCCTAAAAGAGACTTCGCTTCTATTTTTCTTACGAAAAAATTCTTTAACTAATGTTTATCATTAAATTCTTTTAGCCACTCTAAATAAGGTATACCGTTTATCGTTGCGCTTGGATCGATGCCTTCGAACGCGTAGGGTTTTATAAATTCAATACTGTCTGGAATTGTTATTGATTTCAACTTGTTACACTCACCAAAAGCACCTACTCCTATACTTATAATACCTTGAGGCATTGTTATTGATTCCAATTTAATACACCTTTCAAAAGCACCGTCTCCTATACTTGTAACACTTTGAGGTATTGTTATTGATTTTAAATTTCTACACCCCGCAAAGGCACCTCTTTTTATACTTTCAACATCTGGAGGTATTGTTATTGATTCCAATTTAGTACACCCACTAAAAGCACCTTCTTCTATACGTATAACATCTGGAGGTATTGTTATTGATTCCAATTTTCTACAACACAAAAAAGCATTTTTTCCTATACTTATAACACTTTGAGGTATTGTTATTGATTTTAAATTTTCACACTCACTAAAAGCACCTTCTCCTATACTTATAACACTTTGAGGTATTTTTATTGATTTCAATTTTTCACAACGATTAAAAGTACGGGCCTTTATACTTGTAACACCCTCCGGGATTGTTATCGATGCCAATGTGTAACACCCATTAAAAGCACCTTCTCCTATACTTGTGACGCTTTTTGGGATTTTTATTGATTTTATCCTTGGGCAATTGCAGAAAGCGTTTTTACCTATGGTTTGAAGACTGTCAGGTAAATCTACTGATTCTAAACCTACGCAATCACAGAATGAATTATCGACTATAGCTTTTACACCATCCTTAACCGTCATTTTTACAAGTCTTGAATTACCCTCATAAAATCCTACTTCTTCAGGATCGTACGTACAAACTAAGTCATCGTTATCCCCTATTACGAATTTATCATATATTTTTTTAAGAAATGCAGCCATAGCTTCGCAAGGTTTCAAGTGTACAAAAGGACCACTTACCCATGTATATTCATTATGTTTATCTTTATCGTGAACTTCTACGCCACGGTAGCGTGCTCTATACACTCTTTCCAAGTAGTCGCCCAAACCTGTATATCCCTCTTCTACATATCGAAAATGTGCGCGCATGTCCTCGGGGCTAACTCTGCCTCCCTTGATACGCATCGGCCCGAATAATTTACATAAGTCATTATACATTTGCTCGCGGTCAGGTGAGCCTAAGGGATCATTTTTTGAAGCATATGCTTGTTCGTTAACGAGGAATTTCATAAGTCCAGTTATAGCGATACCTGAAGCGGAAAGAATCTTACCTTTTTTGTCGCCTGATGGTTTTACATGGTGCACTTCTATGTCCGGCTTGGATTTTAGTTTTGTAACTAGATCCTTGAAGTTTTTAACAGAGTATACATCAATAGTGTTAAGAGCAGCAGCAAATTTTATTGCGGCATCTTTTTGCTCTTTTCTTGCTTCTGAAGGATTTCTGTCTCCCAGAAAATTCATTTTTAGCATAGTGATCATCCTCCTATAAAATTATATTGTTTAATGACACGAAAATTTGTCATTGAACACATTATACATATTTAAATTTATTTTGTCAACAATTATATTTATTTTTTATTAAATATAAAAATTTATTTTTCACACCATTGAATTAGGCACAAAATCTATAGTTGTTATTTCAAGGATGGTATTTAGTATAAGTTGATGAAGTCTTAGTCCGGTTTAACAAAAATTTCAACATTTTTAGTTTAGTAGGTAAACCTATGTGGATTTTTTCTCAATTTTTATATGGATATATTTGGAATTTTTTTGGTAAATTAAGTTGCTTTTCAGCTGAGCGAATGCTATAATAAAACAGTAAACCTCACTAGTGATGAGGTCTAGTGAGCGTTTACGTTTGTTGTTTGTCTTTACCGGTAGATGAACTGCATTTTATGTATTTTCAGTTGGATACTAGAATTAGCAAGACTTTCGGATGAGTCTTGCTAATTTTTTTGATCATCAGAATAGAGGAGATTTAAAATGAAATAAAGGGTATAGTTAACTTTCTCTGGCTGTGGGCAAAATAAGTCACTACCTTGCGGTTGGAAACCGTATGCATATAACAAAAAACTCTTTTTTACTTAAAAAAGAGTTTTTTAAAAATTCAACTTATATTAGTGGAATGGAATTTTAATTTGTCGAGGATCGAACTATCTAAGTGATTTAATCGTAGAACTTAAATTTATTAACCATTATTTTTTAACTTCATTTTTGCTTTTATCTTTGATTAGAAGTTTAGTGTTGTCGGGAAGTGATTTTCCCGGGCCAAAGCTTCCAGTGTTTAGAAACGTTTGCATCTTATTTATATCTAATTGTTTGTCGGTCATAATTCTATTGTAAATGTCTAAATAAGTATCAATCAATGTTCCCTTTTCGAAATCTTTTGCCAATGGGGCGCATTTGAGGTTTCCTATGTTTACGAAATTACACCACGCTCCATCATCTCTTCTAAGGGCATTGTATCTAAAAATAGCATAAAAATTTCTTTTATCTACTGCAGTAACAAGCACATTGCTATTCTTAACCTTCTCTGGATTGTTTTGTAACATGTTCCAAACTCCGTACAACAGTGTTGCGTAATTTTTCGTTTTTTCCATTTCAAACCTGGATTTACCGGTAAAGTAGCAGAATAAATCTAATGCAGCAGCAAAAGTCAATCCAGCTACAGGATGAGCTGCAGATAAAGCTTCTAGAAAACCACTATGGATTAGAAAAAGTGAAACTGTATGTCCGGCAATGCATGCCCAACGCATTCCCATTGCACCCAAGCAAGCATTTACAACTGTTTCTTCATCAGATTCACCCAGAAACTTTGCAAGTGCAGAAATTAAATTTGAGTCTGAAGTTAGTTCTTTTTTGTACTCATCTTTAAATATTTTAATGAATTCTTCGGTGGTTTTTACAGCACACTTTTTAGCAAGTTCCTCTGCACGGCTGGCGGATTCACGTGATTTTATCAAAGCTTTTGCGGTTGCTCGCACAAAGTTTCCATTCTCATTAGATTCATATCCCATTAAATAGGGAATATTATAAACAACTACTGTCCTATAATCATCAGCCCAAAGCCAAAACCGATAGTTTGGTTCGTGTTTCCAGATAGTAGGATACTCTGGATTTCCCTTGTCTTTTTCGGTCCATTCAAATTTTTTTCTTATTTGTGTAGTATAATCTTCGTGTTCTTGTAAGGGATCACCTTTTCCTGCAAATACATATTCACAGTTAGTGAATATCATTACCAAACTTAAAACCAAACTTATTATTTTGCAAGTCCTATTTTTCATATTAATTTACTATTTCTCCTTTAAATACTAGTATCCATTAGGTATACAGTTGTGTATTAACGCCCAACGATAACCATGCTCGCGTATGTCTGTTGAATCCGTCGGTTCATTCATTTCCAACTGGGTATATACACCAGTGTGAAAGCATGGTGAGTTGATAGAATCTTCTTTATCGCGCAAAGATTCCGGCCTTATAACAATGCAAGCGCCACTATCGATTTTTTCTTTTGATAATACATGCATAGGACCTGTATCGTCTAAAAATCTAGCATACAAACTTTGATAAATGTAGAAAATTCCTTGTTCAGTAGATTCCGGACCCCACTGATGAATATAGCTCTTAGTGTTATCTATATTGTTGCCAGCTAAAGAGAACTCCGATCCGTGTTGTTTTATTAATTTATGCTCATGGTAGTCGGGATACATAAACCCAATAGATCCTAAGACACAAGATGCAATTTGGCCCACTAAAGTCCAATACGAGCCGTTATCATTGCCTTGTGCGGCTCCTGCCTTTGCCGATAAATAGCAACCGCAAGCTGCAACCGCCAGGGAAGTACCCTTAATTACCAAATCTTTAGTTACGCTGTATCTCTTATTTCTAACTTCTTCCGATTTTTCCCAGTATTCTAGGCAAACCTCGCGTATTCTGTCAGTTGACACATAAATTAGTTTCGTGCCGTCCGCCAGTGTTTCTTCTTTGTTGATCCCTCCGGCAAATGCTGTCCCAAAGCTACCAAATGTAAGTAATATTGCGGACAATAATGTTGCTGAAAATTTCTTCATAGATCTTATCTTCCTTTCGACTTTAAAAATTTACTTATATTGGTTTAATTATAACCTTTTTTTTACAAAATGTAAATATAAATTTCAAGTTTTTGTATTTTAAACAAAACATATTTAAAATTGAGTTTTTATTTATGATAAAAAGTTTAAATATCGAGGAGCAAACTTTACTAAGTTATATTTTTTACAAAGAGAAAACTCAAATCGAGGTCGCAAAGATTTATAGTATTAGTCAATCATCTATATCGCAAAAGCTAAACAATATAATGCGTAAGATTAGATTATTTATATTAAAAAAGTAGAATTACATAAATCTACTTATAAAAAATATTATCAAAAGACTCTTAAATAAGTAGAGGAATGATTTTACATAATTTACCTCTAAAAGAGCCTTTACAATTTAAATATAAAGTTTTCTCGATTGGTATGATTTCTAAATTAAAAACTAAATTATGAAATAAAAGAAAGGAAATTGTACTATGTCAAGACGAACAAACGGAGAAGGAAGTATTTATAAAAGGACTGATGGACGTTGGTGTGCTAGGTATACATTCAATAATAAACGTAGAGATATAACCGGTAAAACTCAAGCAGAAGTGAAACGCAAGTTAAAAGCTACACTTGCTGAACTTGAAAAAGCATCAAATATGGGAAATCCGGATTATATTGAAAAACGCAAGACAACCCTTGAAGATTGGCTATATTATTGGTTAGAAACATTTGTAAAACCTAAAAATTAAGTGCAAAAAGTATCAAGAACATCCGTAATATGATGAATTATGCTTTACTTTCGCTGGTTGTGGGCAAAAAGAATATTTTAATTTTTTAAAAATCTCCCTCATATAAAGTAATGGATTTCAACCGTATGCTCATTGTGGGCAGATTTTTTTAAAAATAAAAAAATAGAATCAAGGTTAAACCCTGATTCTATCTATCTTTTTGGCTCCCCCTGTTGGACTCGAACCAACGACCCTGCGGTTAACAGCCGCATGCTCTACCGACTGAGCTAAGGAGGAATATTCCATCGTCACTCGACTATTACATTATAACATACTTCAAAATGTTGTCAACACATTTTTTTAAAAAATTTTTTGGTGACTCGTATGGGAATCGAACCCATGTTACCGGCGTGAGAGGCCGATGTCTTAACCGCTTGACCAACGAGCCTTACTCACATTATGTTATCACACCAAAAATCTTTTGTCAATAATAATATGTGAGTTTTTTATAAAATTATTCATAAAAAATTCGTTTACCTAAAAAAATAAAATTATTTAATTGAATTTATCTAGTGCCAACTTTTTAGATTGCATAAACACTGAGTAAAATATAGTTAAAGCACCCTGAAAAGAGTGCTTTTTTGTTATACTCTACATTTTAAAAAATTGAAATACCACACACCCCAGTACGGACTTGAAATTTATTTTTTCTACGTCATCAGATGAATTAATGTTGCAGCTATAAACCGTTTCGTTTCCTATATTATAATTAATTTCTCCTATTTTTTGATTTTTATCAATTGGCGCCGAAATTTCTTCAGGCAGATTAATGTTGGAAGAGATTTTCCCCAGTAAACTTTTGTGTATCAAAAAATTTTCTTTTACTGGAGTATATATTTTAATTTCTGATTTCATGCCGTTTTTTATTTTTAAAGCTTCAGGAAAGTTTTCTGGTATTTTTGGAGTGATTTTTATAAATTCGTCAAATCCGTAATTTAAAAGAGAAATAATTTCTTTATCTCTTTCTTTTACATCTTTTGCGCCTAAAATTACTGCTATTAATTTTACTCCATTTCTTTCTGCCGAGGCCGCCATGCAACTCCCGGCTTTTTCTGAGGTTCCGGTTTTTATTCCTGTTGATCCCTTAAAAGATTTCAAGAGTTTGTTTGTATTAACTATTTGCGTTTCGCCGTTCCTTATATGGTCAATCCAAGTCGTAAGGCAAGAGGATACGTTTTCGTGCTTCATTAATTCTTTTGCCATAATCGAAATGTCACGTGCAGTAGAAACATTCCCGTCGTCGTCTCCGCCGATGCAATCTTTGAAGATTGTATTACTCATTTGAAGCTTGGATGCTTTTTGGTTCATTTTCGATACAAAACTTCCTTCGGATTCTTTCATATGTTCCGCCAGCGATACGCACGCATCGTTTGCGGATACTAGCGCAATCGCTTTTATAAGGTCTCCAACGTATACACTTTCGTTTTCTTTTAGCCATACTCCTGCTCCCGAAACTTTTTCTGAGTTTTCACTGATAGGTACCTTTTCATTTAAATTTATATCGCCTTTTTCTATTGCTTCTGCCGCCAGGAGTAAATTCATAATTTTCATCAAAGATGTGGCGCTGCGAACTTCTTGGCTGTTTTTTTCAAAAAGTACTTTCCCGGATTCACCGTCTATTAGAATAGCCGAAGGCGATTCTATATTTAAATTTGTAGAGTTTTCATTCTTTTCATCACCTAGTATTCCTACCGGAAATAATATAAGCAAAAGGCTTGCCAAAGATATTTTTAAGAATTTGTTTTTAAAAATAATTATCACTCCAAATTGTCCGTATTTTTATATTTACAATTTATGATAAAAATTTTCTCAGTATTCGTAGAACCCACCAACGTGTTGTTGATGGGTTCTTAATTTTTAAAATAGTCCTTTTATTTTTCCGTTTATATCTATATCAATTTTTTCAGCTGCAGGGTGTTTCGGCAGTCCGGGCATTTTTAGAATTTTCCCTGTAATTACTACGATAAATCCAGCTCCACTTGAAATGGAAATATCTTTTACATGTATATTGAAATTTGTAGGATGCCCTAGTAATGCTGGATTGTCAGAGATTGAATATTGTGTTTTAGCTATGCAAACGGGTAGGTGAGACTTACCCAATTTTTCAATTTCTTTTATTGCTGATTCTGCTTCAGATGAATACTCTACTCCGTCTGCCCTGTAAATTTCTTTGGATATTTTAAGTATTTTATCTTTTATGCTTAATTCGTCTGAATACAGCATTTGAAAATTTGATTTTTGCTCGCACAAATTACAAACTTTTTCAGCTAAATCAATTCCTCCGCTTCCTCCTTTAGAGTGAATATCTGCTACCGAAAATTCAGCTCCTTGTTGTAAACAGTACTCTTTAATTTTCAAAATTTCTTTTTCAGAATCGTCTGAAAAATGATTCAATGCTACAACTACCGGTACTCCGTATTTTTTCATGTTTTCAATGTGAACTCCTAAATTGGCCAAGCCTTTTTCTACGGCTTTAGTATTTTCATTTTTTAGATTTTCCAGAGACGCTCCGCCGTTATACTTAATCGCTCTTAGAGTTGCAACTATTACTATACAATCAGGCTTCAGATTGCCGATTCTGCATTTTATGTCCAAGAATTTTTCTGCACCCAAATCTGCTCCAAATCCTGCCTCCGTCACACAGTAATCTCCCAATTTTAACGCGAGTTTCGTACCTCTGATAGAATTGCAACCGTGTGCTATGTTCGCAAATGGCCCTCCGTGCATTATTACGGGGCATTTTTCAATTGTTTGAACTAAATTTGGGTTTATCGCATCTTTTAATAAAGCAGTCATAGCTCCTTGGATTTTTAAATCTTTTACATATATCGGATTGTTGCTGATATCGTACGCCACTAAGATATTCCCTAATTTTTTCTTCAAATCTTCAAGATTTTTAGAAAGGCATAAAATAGCCATGATTTCTGTAGCAACCGTAATGATAAATCCATCTTCCCGTGGAACTCCGTTTGTTATTCCGCCTAGACCTACTACAATATTTCTTAGAGCACGGTCATTCATGTCTAAACATCTTTTTACAAGGATTTTTCTAGTATCAATTTTTAGTTCGTTGCCTTGATGAATGTGATTATCAAGAACAGCGCACATGAGATTATTAGCGGAAGTTATAGCATGCATATCACCTGTGAAATGTAAATTTATATCTTCCATCGGCAATGCCTGAGAGTACCCTCCACCTGCAGCACCGCCTTTTATTCCAAAAACCGGTCCCAACGAAGGCTCCCTTAAAGCAATCACAGCTTTTTTGTTCAGTTTGTTGAGTGCCTGGCCTAATCCTATGGTCACGGTGGTTTTGCCTTCTCCTGCGGGAGTAGGATTCATGGCGGTTACCAGTATTAGTTTACCATCGGATTGTTTTTCTAATCTTTTAAATATTTTTTCGTTTAGCTTTGCTTTGTAATTCCCAAAAAGTTCGAGTTCCTCCTCTTGTATATCTATTTTTTTTGCAATTTGAGATATGGGGGAGAGTTTGGTGTTTTGTGCTATTTCTATGTCGGTCATTAGATATTCCTCCTTTAGGAAATAATATCATAGAGTGAGATAAAATGAAAGTTTTATAAAAATATTTTACAAAGGTATTGACTATTTTTTGAAAAATATGTAATATTTATATAAAACCACAACCAAAAAGGAGGAATAATAGTGAATTATGACAATAAATTTTTTAAAGTTTTTAATTCGGTGTTTGTAGCATCTTCCATTTTTTTAAATTGCAGTGCAGCTGTGGACAAACAAAGTACAGCAGCATCGCAAAAAATTCCAAGCAGTTCAGAAAGAATTGCAGATTTTAAGGATGATCTTACTTCAGAGTTTGTAACAAAATTATCTAAACTTATTAATAAACTAGGCAAGACTTTTAAAACCTCTTTGAACTCTTATTACAAAATAAAAGATGTTAGTGATTTTGACACCACCGAGACTTCATGTTGGATGAAAAATCTAAAAGACGAAGCTTTGATAACTGAACTGGTGATTCCGGGCTCGCATGATAGCAGTACTTATTCAATGTCGCCTGACACCGGAAATAATTTAATTGCAAAGGCCGCCCAAACCCAAGATCTGAATATTTACGGCCAGTTAAAATTAGGAGCTCGTTCTCTTGACATCAGAGGAACAGATGTATTTGGAAAAGTAGTTACTCATCATGGAGTCGTGAATGGTTGCGAAGTAAGCGAAGTTTTGCGTGATATTATAAAATTTTCTGAAGAAAATCCCTCAGAAGTGGTCATACTGTTGTTCAGAAACTGCAGTAAAAAGAATTTAGAAAAAATTGCGAATTTATCCGAAATCAAAGAAATCGGTCAAAAATGCTTAACTAAAAGTATGTGTAGCAGTTTAAATAAATCTCTAGGAGAAATGTCGATGGGAGATATCAGAAATCTAGGAGCTAAGTTTATACTGATAGGAAATAATGAAGAGGACATTTTCCACAGTAACAGTAACTTGAAAAACAAATATAATGAGCCCACCCGTATGGCTGATACTAACACTATGGTGGAGCAAGAGTTAAAACAACTTGATGAATTCCCATCTGATGTTTTAAGAAATATAAGTCCTGTTCATACTCCGTCTACCGAAGATTTCTTTAAAAATAAAGCATCTCCCATGAAAAGTGAATATAAAAGCTCGGGAATCCGAAATGAACTTTTAAGAAATAGCGATATTTTTCAGAAGAAAGCCAATATAGTTTCGCTTGACGCTCTTGCTATAAATGAGAATTTTATAAAAGAAATGATAAATATGAACAGAGAAAGAAATCTATTCTATTAATATTTTTCAAACAAATAAAGACTACGTTTTTTGACGTAGTCTTTGAATTTGTCCGACTTTTTTAAGTCACAATATTCAAAATATATAGGTTCTGCTGACGAACCAATGATATCTATTTCTGTCGCTCCGGTTCCTAAACAAATGTCAAGATACCTGTTTGCAAAATCGTCAAGGTTAATCGTATGAATTTCATCTTCCTGTTTGGATTCGGTATTGAGGAATAATTTTCTCAATACGACTTTATCTCCGGACATACCCAAAATAAGCACAGTGTACTTAATATCGTTAGGCACGCCGCATAAAAGAATTCTGTTGCTGTCACAAAAATAATCTTTTATCGAATCTTTAAATACATCATTTAAAATTTCTTTTTTTATTCCGCTAGTATTTATCTTTACTGTGTAGCCTCCTAAATTTTTCATGTTCTCAATAGATTCTTTTTTATTTTTCATTATTTTCTTTGATCTTAATGCACCGTAAATGCTATAGATTGAAGCACCATATGAGATAGTGGTGGAGAGTATGTTTAATATTTTAATGGGAGTTGCAGAAGATAAAAAATTGCGAACTTTTTGACTTGTTGTACTGGGCTTTTTATCAGTGGTTACGCACCTTGCGGGAACGTTTGAACATGTTGTAATCAAAGACGTACATGTAAGAATTACTGACAACATTTTGGAAATACTTTTATTCATGTTTCCTCCTTTTTAACCTTCGACTTAATATAATTTAATTGTATCATAAACATAATGCAACGTCAAATAAATTAGCTACTTGAAACGAATAAATATTTTTTAATATATCGGGTAGAATATAATTTTGTTTTATAATATAATATATACACATTTTAAAGCATTTTAAGGGGTGGACTATATGTCAGATAAAAAAATTATTTTAACGGGCGACAGACCAACGGGAAAGCTTCACCTTGGGCACTATATAGGTTCGCTTAAAAATCGCGTGGAATTACAGAATAAATATGAGCAATATATATTAGTCGCAGATGTTCAAGCGCTTACCGATAATGCCGAAAATCCAGAAAAGGTCAGGGATAACGTAATAGAATTACTTTTGGATTATTTATCTGTAGGAATAGACCCTTCCAAAACAACTATTTGCATTCAATCCATGATACCTGCCATTGCTGAACTTACTGTATTTTATTTGAATCTTGTTACTCTTTCCAGAATTGAAAGAAATCCTACCGTAAAGCAAGAACTTAAATTAAGAAAATTTGAAGGCGGAATACCCTGCGGATTTTTGACATATCCTGTCAGTCAAGCAGCTGATATAACTGCATTCGGAGCAAATTTAGTTCCTGCGGGTGAGGATCAATCGCCTATGATTGAACAGACTCGAGAGATAGTAAGAAAATTTAATTCTATCTACGACGAAATTCTTGTTGAACCTGAAATTATGTTGTCTAAAACCCCTCGTTTAGTAGGCACCGACGGAAAAAATAAAATGAGCAAATCTCTTGGCAATACAATATATCTTTCAGATTCGGCCGATGAAATTGAAAAAAAGGTTATGAGGATGTTTACTGACCCGAATCACTTGAATATAAACGACCCTGGTGATACTAAAAACAATCCTGTATTCATATATCTTGATGCCTTTGGAGAAGATAAAGAAAAAATAAATTCCATGAAAGCTCACTACGAAAAAGGCGGACTTGGTGATGTTGTTGTTAAAAGGTATTTGAACGAAGTTTTGCAAAACCTTTTGGCTCCGATACGTGCAAAAAGAGAAAAATTAAAAGAAAATATCGATGATGTCTATAGAGTGGCATTTGAAGGCACCGAAAAAGCAAAATTGCTTACCGAGGCTACTCTCAAAAAAGTAAAAAAAGCCATGAAAATAGATTATTACAGTTTATTATCCAAATAAAAATAAGCACTCACTTATGTGGGTGCTCTTTGTTTTAATTAGAACGAATTTATTTTTTCATGCTGTGAATTAAATTAAATATATTTTTCAAGCAGTCGGATTTGTCAAAATTTTTACAATTGTATTTCATAAAGTTCAATTTTTCAGGATTTAAAAGAAGATTTCGTATTATATTTTCTTCTCCGGACGCGTTCTCGAGCTTTACCGCCATATTTTTTCCTACTAAGAAATTTGCATTTTCTTCTTCTTGCCCAGGTATTGTTCCAAATAACGCCATTGGCAAATTACACGCCAAAGCTTCACTGATGGTTAACCCGCCGGGTTTAGTTATAATTAAGTCTGAAACGTGCATATACTTGTCCACTTCGTTCGTATAGTAAATTAACTTAGTGGGCTTTGTGATTTTAAATTCATCTGATTTTTTTACAGCCATAATTTTTAAATGTTTTTCAGAAATGTTTTTTAAATGCATTTTCGCCAAAATTTTATCTCTCTTACGCAGCCTCTTTCCGTGCGTTAGTTGTTTTAAGTCGTTGAATAGCCCTTTGTTTTTGCCGGTTATAATTATTATCTGAAAATCTAAATCTACTTTTTGAAGTTTTACAAATACTTTTCCAATATTCGCAAGCCCAAAATTTCCAGCCATTATTAAGATAGTGGGCAAATCATCCCTGAGACCTAAATTTCTTAATTCCTCTTTCTTATTTACAAAATTAAAAAAATCATTATCCACCGGTATACCAAAAGGATGAATTTTATTTTTTTCTACACCCATTTCTTCCATAGGTTCAATCATTTCTTCGTTAGCCACAACGTATGAATCTACGTTAGGACTAAGCCAAGTCCTGTGAGGCGCATAGTCGGTCATTATGCAGATTAGCGGTATATTTAAATTTTCATTTTTTTTCAAATGCGAAATCATTTCTGTAGAAAACGGATGAGTACTTATTATCAAATCAGGCTTTTCTTCGGCTAACAAAGGAATTAGCTTTTTGCTTATTGTTTTATTTATTATTTCGACAATTTTATTGAGAGACTTTTTATTTGTGGTAGTGTACATCAATTTCCATATGGTCGGATGTTTTTTTGCCAGGTGCTCATAAACTTCAACCACTGTTTTGTTAAGGAGCGGGCTAATATATTCAAGAGTATCAATGACCGTTGCAGAGTCTCCGTTTTCGTTAAGATATTCTTTTACACAATTTGCAGCGCTCATATGACCTCCGCCTGTGGACGCTGATAATATTATTATTTTCACAATTTACCTCTTTTTAAAATATGAAGTTACTTTGCCAAGCCTAAAATGACTTTGTCGCTTAATCTAAATCCTCTTGCAAAGTCTGATGCACCCATTCGTTTTTTGCCTTCTATTTGGACTTCGATTAGCTCTAAAGAAGTATTATTTCCGCATCCTACAATAAGTGGGGAAGTAGAAACGATTTTCCCGGGGTGCGAAGAACGTACTGTAGAAATTTTTGATTTATAAATCTTAAATAATTTTCCGCGTAATCTGGTATGAGCTATAGGCCAAGAATTGCATCCGCGGATTGTATTATGGATTACCTGTGCGTCTGCGTGCCAGTCTATTTCTCCATTCAATTTGTCCAGCGGCGGCGAAAATGTTGCTTCTTCCGAATTTTGAGGAATAGGTTTCAAATTTCCTGCTTTCAATTCTTCTAATGTTTTTATTAGTAAATCAGCTCCAACATCAGCCATCCTTACTTTGAGCTCGTCAGAAGTTTCGTTTTCCTCAATATATAGTTTACTTTGCAGCAAAATATCTCCGGTATCCAAGCCCTCGTTCATGTACATAGTAGTAACTCCCGTAACTGTATCTCCGTTAATAATGCTCCACTGGATAGGTGCCGCGCCGCGATATTTAGGCAACAAAGATCCATGCACATTTATGCATCCGTATTTTGGCATATCAATTATTTGCTTAGGAAGAATTTTTCCGTAAGCAACTACAATGATTATATCTGGATTTAAACTTTGTATTAGATTTATTGTATCTTCTGATTTTACTTTTTCAGGTTGATAAACATCGATACCATGTTCTTCGGCAAAAATTTTTACCGGCGGGGGAGTGATTATCATCTTTCTACCTTGCGGTTTATCAGGTTTAGTAAAAACAGCACATACATCATAATTATTATCGATTAATTTTTTCAACGAAGGAACAGCGAACTCCGGAGTACCCATAAAAACAATTTTCAATTTATTGCACCTCAGTATTAGTTTTTATTTTTTGCTGGTGATATTCTTCTAAAGTTAATTTATTTTCGTATAAATATTTCGCAAGATCATTTCCAACATATCTTATATGCCATGGCTCAAATTTCATATTGGTTATATTTTCTTTGCCTTTTGGATACCTCAAAATAAAACCAAATTTATGAAGAATAGTGTGAAGCCATGCAGTTTGATTGTTTATGCTCCCGTCTTTATTAAGCGCAATTCCACACCATTTTCCATTTATAAATAAATCACAGTCTAGGCATAATCCAGTGTTATGTTCAGAATATCCGGCTAAACATGCGCTTTTTTTGGCAAACTCAATTCCCTTTGACTTAACGAAATAGTCGTATTTGGCTTTTTGTTGCTCAAAAGAAAGATACCCGCTTGTTATGTCCAAAATCACGCCGTTTTTTTTGCAGTAATTTTGAAGTTCCCTAAAATTTTTGTATGTTTCTTTTTCTAAAAAATTTACTCTTTCTTTTATTTTAAAAGTGTCAAATACTACATTATTATTTTTTATTGACTCGGTTCTTACCAAATTAGGTACAACTGTTTCATTAACAAATTTTTCATCAATACCATTGTTTTTATTCACCAGTATAGAATAATCCAAATTCACTCACCCCGGCCAAAAAATATTCTTGTTTTTATTACATAATAGTAGATTTATAAAATATTTTCAACCAAAAAATTAAGTGATGTGCAAAATCACGAACTTTAATAAAGATTAAATTCCAAAATCTATCGTATTTTCATCGGGATCCGGATTGATTCCATATTCAAAAAATAAAGTCTGCTCATCTTCAGTAAGCTCTTGAGCAAATTTTATACAAATTTCCATTCCGTGCTGATTTAAAATTCCCGATTCTATGGATGCATTTTGAAAAGGATAAATCTTAGAGTTAACGATTGTTTTCGAATTAATTATATTTAAAATATTTCGATAATTATAACCTTTAGAAATACAATAAACTTTCAAAAATTTTTTAATCATATCGTTTTGTTCTTCTTGGGATGAATTACTAAAATTTCTTCCGATAGACGATAAGCTTCTGACGAGTTTTTGGGAATCTCCTAAAATCAATTGCCTTGCATCAGCTGGCACAACATTTAAATTATATCGCAGATCAAAAAAATTTACGAAATTTATATTATTCAAAAACATGTACTGGCATAAATTTTCTTTGTACTGAAGATATGTTTCTAGATGCGTGGAGATGATATCATTGCCTGCGTGTAGATTTGTAGCAAATCCTCCGATGGATAGTGCCATTCCAAGAGTTGCGCTGAGTAGTTTTTTAAATTTTTTCATATTTTTCCTCCTTTTATGTTAAGCGGGAATTATATTATACCATAAATATTTTTAAAAATCAAAGATTAAATAATTATATAAAATAATTGCTTGAATTCATTATGTAAAAAATAAACAAAAAACACTTGACATTATATATATATAATGTTACTGAACCCGAAAAATAAATATAAGAAAGGATGATAAAAATGAAAATACCGTTTAAAATGAAAACAAAAGATTGTAAGAGCATAGCAGGCTATGTAGCTGAATTTAGTAGACATTTAGAGGGGAAAATCGAAGATAAAGGTACGAAAAAACTTTGTCGAGAAACTAAGGACAGCGCAAAAAAATTTGATAAAACTTTTTGTAAGTTGATGAAAAATGTTAAAAAAAGAAATAAAGAATTTAAGTGGTCGGAAACTGACTACAAGGACATATCGAAAGTAAGTAAAGAAATAGGTGAAATATACAAAGATAAATTCGAACCTAATGAACAAGCAGAATATGAAAAGGCACGTAAAGATATGGAAAAAGACTATGATACTATGATATCTAAAGTTCAGTCTATCTCCAACAATGATAATACTGTGAAAGAAATTCTTAAAAGCGAAAATAAAAAATTAGTAGGTAAGGTTTTAGCACTCTTAAATCCAGATGAACTATTTCTATAATATAGATAAATCTGAATATATAAAATAACAAAACCACACGAAGAAGTGTGGTTTTGTTGTTATTTAAAGTTAGATATCATAATCGCTGAAAAATGCCTTTATTCCTTTGAAAGTCATATAGAGATCTATTTTTGAAATCACTTCGAAGGGAGAGTGCATTGACAGAACCGGAACGCCAACATCAATCACATCTGCGTTTAAATTCGAAACATATTTTGCGATCGTTCCACCGCCGCCGATATCCACCTTACCAAGTTCACTGCTTTGCCATACTACGTCGTTGTCACTGAATAGCTTACAAACTTCTCCGGTAAATTCTGCCGAAGCATCTGAAGTACCATATTTTCCGCCGCTTCCGGTATATTTAGTGAGTACCACACCGTGATTAATGAATGAACTATTTCTCGCTTCATAGCTATTAGCAAATGTTGGGTCGTATGCAGCGTTTACGTCAGCCGAAAGGCATTTTGATTTTGAAAGTACATCTCTACTTTTAATGTTATCCATTTCAGCAAGATCAGAAATTAAATATTTTAGGAAATTCGATTGCATACCTGTGTTGCCGTCGCTGCCCGTTTCTTCTTTGTCGGCTAAAAGAACTATAGTTGTTTTTTCGGGAGATGTGCATTCAAGAATCGCTTCTATGCACGGATACGCACAAGAACGGTCATCGTGAGCGTACCCTCCAATCATGCTTCGGTCAAATCCTATATCTCTGGCTTTCATTGCCGGTACTAATTCTAAATCTGACGAAATCAAATCGTCTTCCACAATGCCATATTTGTCATTTAATAATTTTAAAATATTTAATTTTACAAGTTCAGACTCTTCGTCATTTTTAAACGGCATACTTCCTATGAGTATGTTTAAGTCTTCGCCCATTATAGCTTCGCACATTTTTTTGTTCATTTGCTCTCTAGCCAAGTGAGGTAGGAGATCAGTTACGCAGAAACACGGTTCATTTTCATCTTCACCTAAATTTACATCAACATACGAACCGTCTTTTTTAACAATTCTTCCGTGCAGAGATAGGGGTATTGTGGTCCATTGATATTTTTTTATTCCGCCATAATAATGCGATTTAAACATCGCTAATTCATTTGTCTCAAATACAGGATTCGGTTTTAAGTCCAGTCTTGGGGCGTCCACGTGAGAAATAGCCAGCTTGACTCCTTGTTTGGTTCCTTGTTTTCCCATTACTACCAGTGCTAGAGCATGGCCTCTGTTTACAATGTAAAATTTATCGCCTGGCTTATATTTTTTAGATTTGTCAAATTTGGTAAACCCGGCTTCTTTGGCTTTGTTTATGGCAAAAACTACGCTTTCTCTTTCTGTTTTTGAAGCGTTCAAGAAATCTTTATATTTCTCTCCAAATTTTTCGATTTTTTTCATTTCGTCTTCAGAAATAGTTTTAGCTCCATGTTTAGCGGTCGAAAATAATTTTTCTTTTAGTAATTTTGTTTCATTCTTTGTTGAATCCATAAATTATAGCTCCTCTTGTTCAAAATAAATTTTATTATACATTTTTTCAGCATGTTTAACTTTTTTTAAATATACTTCGGTTTCGGAATATGGGATTTTAAATAAATTTTTTCCGTCTTCAGAAAAATGTTTATCGCTAAGCCACCTGTCAACGGTAGTTACTCCGGCATTGTACGCGCATAAACATGAGTCTGAATTTGAATACATTTTTTTCAAAACTGATATTAACAATGTCCCTCGAAGTATGTTTATTCTAGGATTTTTTATTAATGATGAGTCGTATTTCTCTTTTTCATAGAGGTTTAGCCATTCAAAAGTTTCTTTGGTTATTTGCATTAACCCTTGTGCGTTTGCATGAGAATGCGCATTCTCATCAAAATTACTTTCGCACTTAATCACAGCATATATCAGCGATCTCTTCACTTTATATTTTGCCGAAGCTTCGTTTACATATTCCTCATATTTAATTGGATACATACATTTTAAGATTTTTTTGTATCCCAAAGTTATCAAAAAGATCGACGATATAATCAGAAATATTCCTGCTATAAAAATTAAAATTTTTCTATTTAATTTTATTATCTTAATTCCTCCAAAAATATCATAAATTTGTTATGTTAAATCAACAATCTCAAATCCTGCAGCTCTTACCAAACGATTATAAACAGCTATGCTTACTTCGTCATTTTCGTAAAAATGAGCGTAAACTAGCTTGGCATCCAGCTCGTCAGTTTGGCGCAATCTGTCGAAAATATTGTGAGCTTGTTCCATGGAATCTTTGATGCTTCCGTAAGATATATATGGAACCTTCAAATATGATATGTCTTCATTCAGGCACAAAGCAACTACGCCGGGGCTGTAATTGAAATTAACATATTTGGCAAAAATTTCACTTGGCGCTTTTACCATTATGACTCTTGCATGCGGAGAGTAATGTTTGTATTTTACTCCAGGCGATAGAACTTTTTGATTGGAAGATATTTTTTCAAATACAGACTTGTCTACTTCTATTTTACCTATAGTTTTTTCTATATCTTCGGGCGTTACAGCTCCGGGACGCAATAGTTTTGGCACATCCTGTAACAAGGATATAACTGTTGATTCAACGCCGATGTCGCAATTTCCTCCGTCTACTATAGCATCTACTTTTCCGTCCAAATCTTTAACCACGTGACTAAATTGGGTAGGACTGGGTTTGCCTGACAAGTTTGCTGAAGGCGCCACAAGTGGTACTCCTGACTTTTTTATAATTTCTCTTGCAATTTTGTTTGACGGAAACCTTACCGCTACCGAATCCATCCCGGCGGTTACTTCATCAGGTATATTTTTATTTTTCGGAAGAATCATTGTTAAAGGTCCGGGCCAAAATTTTTCTGCCAGTTTTTTAGCTTTTTGAGGAAAATAAGAAACTACATTATATACTTCTTCTATATCCGATATATGGACGATCAAAGGATTGTCGGACGGCCTTCCTTTTGCAATAAATATTTTTTTTATAGCTTGAGGATCAAAAGCGTTTCCCGCCAGGCCGTATACTGTTTCCGTGGGAATAGCAACTATTCCTCCTGAAGAAAGTATTTTCGCCGCTTGAGTTAAATTTGTTTCATCTAAATGTAAAGTTTTCAATTCTGTCAGTCCCTAGTCTTCTTTTCCTGATAATTTTGCCGCACGATCAGCTGTTATCAGAGCGTCAATTATTTCATCCAAGTTTCCATTTAAAATATCTTCGAGTTTATATAAAGTTAGCCCTATACGATGGTCAGTTACACGGCTTTGAGGATAATTATAAGTTCTTATTCTTTCGGAACGATCCCCTGTACCAACTTGAGAACGTCTTTCCTCAGCTACAGCACTTTCTTGTTCTGCGCGCTTTGCTTCTAATAATCTGGATTTTAAAACCTTCATAGCCTTATCTTTGTTTTTATACTGGCTTCTTTCATCTTGGCATTCAACTACCAATCCGGTAGGTAAGTGGGTTATTCTTATTGCAGATTCTGTTTTATTTACGTGTTGTCCGCCTGCTCCGCCTGCACGATAGGTATCAATTTGTAAATCGGTTGGATTTATATCTATTTCTACGTCCTCCGCTTCCGGCAGCACAGCCACAGTTACCGTTGAAGTATGAACTCTTCCTTGTGCTTCGGTATCCGGCACTCTTTGAACTCTATGAACTCCACTTTCGAATTTTAATCTCGAATATGCGCCTTCGCCCGAAATCATAAAGCTGATTTCTTTGAAGCCGCCTAATTGAGTTTCGTTTGAGTTTAAAACTTCTACTTTCCAACGTCTTTCCTGAGCATACATGTTGTACATTCTGAATAAAACTCCGGAAAATAGAGCTGCTTCTTCTCCGCCTGCTCCTCCGCGAATTTCTATAATAACATTTCTATCATCATTTGGGTCTTTGGGGAGAAGTAGAATTTTTAATTCATCGGATATTTTATTGATATTTTCTTTAGCGGTTTCCATCTCGGCTTCTGCCATTTCTTTGAATTCTTTTTCTATTCCTGATTCTTCAAGAATTTCTTTAGCCTCATTTAAATTTTTTTCTTGAACTTTATATTCACGATATTTTTCTACTATAGGTGTTAAATTTTTTAA
Organism: uncultured Eubacteriales bacterium; assembly: GCA_934692675.1. GTDB lineage: Bacteria > Bacillota > Clostridia > Oscillospirales > Acutalibacteraceae > UMGS1491. The sequence goes on from CAKUUD010000001.1 coordinate 163,017, forward strand.
TTCTTTCATAAGAGATTTATATTTGTTCTGGTCTGAAAGAATTTCCGGGTTACATAATTCTTCGTTTATTTCTTCAAATCTTTTCTCTGTGGACTCTAATCTACTAAACAAGTTTACTTCCTCCATTTATTGTAGTCTAATTCTTAATTATACTACAAATTATATTATTTCGCTACTTATAATTATTGTTTGTTCCAATTTATGTTTATAGGATTGGAAGACATAAAACTTCCAAGGTCTATTTTTCCGTCGTGGATATAGCCTATTCCGCTTGAATTTCCTCTAAAACACTCGGTTGAGTGTATAATGCAAAAATCTCTTGTGTGACATACACTTCTAAATGTATAGCCACGGGTTTGCAAATCGTGCCCTTTTACTATTCTTTTGATATCTCTGTTGCAATCAAAAAATTTTCGGATATCCTTTTCAAAAAAATTAATTTCAAATCTGTCCCAAAGTAAATTATAAATGAATTGATTTTTACTATTTAAAATTCCGGTGATATTAGTGGTGTAGTAGCTTCCTTTTTTTATGCTGTTTATTTTTGACAGACGGTGCTTGATGAGTTTTTCGGTTATCCCTCCGTGTACACAAAAAGTTTTTGAAACTCCATCATTTATTATCGCGGCGATGGATAAGCTAGAAAATATTTTTGAAATATTCAAAGTTATTTTACTGAATGCCGGAGAATCAGGTAAGCTAGTCAATTTACCAAACCAAGACGGAGAAACCAAAGTATCTTCGTGATTTCCGCGCAAAAGAAACACATTGTAAGGGTAGTGTAATTTTAGCTCTAAGATGGTTTCCAAACACTCTATACTATTTCGACCTCTGTCCACGTAATCGCCTAAAAATAAAATTCTTGTACTGGGGTCTTGATTGTATTTGGATTTGAAAAACGAAACGCATCTTACCAAGGATTCCAAGTTGCCGTGTAGATCTCCAACGACTACCGTGGGTCCGTTTATTTCCAATAAAGATGGTTCATTTTTTAAAATTTTTACAATATTTTGATTATCGGATTCATTCGTGAGAGGTTTAAACAAAGCGTAAAGCGAGGGGGAGAATGGTGCTATCAAAAAAATTCCCAAAATTACAGATAAAATTTTATTTTTACTCATCCAATACCTCCTTCGGTATATAACATATTGTAGTGGTAATTTGCTGTTGTGTCAAAAAATTAATTTTGTCTTTTTTTAAAAAATTGTTTAGAATAATAAGTGAATATTTATTTTTAATTTGATAGGTGAAGGTATTTTAATGAAAAAAATCTCAGTAAATAAAAATGACGCAGGCAACAGATTAGATAAATTTATAAATAAATGCTTTCCTAATATTCCGTATTCATTGCTATACAAATATATAAGAAAGAAAAGAATAAAAGTAAACGGAAAAAAGGAAGAGATATCATACCGCCTCAAAGAGAATGATATCTTAGAACTTTATATCAATGATGAATTATTAGAAAAATCAAATAAAAGCAGCGATTTTAAAGCTGCTTCAGAAGATATCGAAATTTTATATGAAGATGATAATATCATGATTATAAACAAAAAAGCCGGCCTAATTGTTCATCCGGATGATGATATAAAAGTGGATTGTCTTGTAAATAGAATTAAAAGTTATCTTTTTAAAAAAGGCGAATTCAATCCTGAAAATGAAAATTCTTTTACTCCGGCTTTGGTTAACCGAATAGACAGAAACACCTCCGGTATAGTTATAGCTGCCAAAAATGCAGAGTCGCTGCGCATACTTAATTTAAAAATGAAAGAACGAGAATTACATAAAAAATATATTTGCATTTTGTGCGGAACTTTAAAAAAGGATTCCGAAATTTTGAAAGCATTTCTCGATAAAAATTCTTCCGAAAACAAAGTGTACATAAGCAATAAAATGAAAAACAAGAATTACAAAACCATACTTACCAAGTATTCGGTCATTGATAAATCAAAAAAATTTACCCTTGCAGAGATTGAATTACTAACTGGTAGGACTCATCAAATTCGTGCTCACATGGCTTATCTCGGCTATCCTCTTCTTGGAGATGGAAAATATGGCGTTAACAGAATAAATCGCGAGATGGGATATAAATATCAAGCTCTATGCGCATACAAGCTTAAATTTGATTTTAAAGATAAAGATAATCTTCTTGGCTATCTTGATGGAAAAGAGTTTGGAGTGAACATGGATAAAATATGGTTTGTAAGTGATTTTTACAAAAGGCTCGTAAATATTTTTTAAAAATCAAAGAATTTTACAAACATCGCCGTGAAGCAAACGTCAATTAAAGCCGAGATTAAAAATATCACAAAACTTAACCTGGAATTTTTGATATGAGATTTAAAAGCCGAAAATAGTTCCGGGTGACTTTCTTTTGAAAATAAAGATTTTGCAAATTTAGAAGAAAATTTAAAAGTTTGCGAAGAGAACAAAAGCAAACCTATTGATGAAACAAAAATCCCCGGTAGCATTATCAATAAGTAAAAAGCAATGCCTTTTAATCCATAAATCAAATACAAATAGCCGGCGCACAAACCTAGTGCAAGTCCACGAAAAAATACAGTAAACGGAATTAAAATCGGTCCCCAAAACGAAAGCGCAAAAAATTCCAGTATGAATGTTAAAATTAACATTTGCGAACTCGAAGATGCGAATATTCCTAAAAACGACTCAAAAATTTTTTCTTTAAAGCTGTTCAAAAACATAAAATCTATTTTATGTATGTACTCCATGTTCATGTAACCGGTGGACAATGATCCAAGTATCATTCCGGCGATTAACATTGCCGACATTAAGATTAATACTCCATTGCTTTTTCCAGTTTCCAGTATCTCGTATTTTTTTAAAGTTGATGTGAATTTAGAAATTATTTTCTGCATACAATTGCTCCTTTTTTTGTTACTTCTTTTTTTGATACTAATTAGTATGCAGATGAATTAATTTCTATGAGAAATTTTTAATAAAAATAAGCTTCTCTTTTTATGAGAAGCTTATTTGTTATTGTTGTGCCTCCAATGCTCGCGATAGGAGTGATTTCTTTTTCTTTGGTTTTTCTGGTTTAACTTTCTTGCCTTTATATTTTTTAGCGGCTTCCCAAGACTTTTGTAATTCATCGCTTAGATATTGTTTTAGCTTGGTTTCATTTTCTTCCGAAAGGCCGTTCAAAATTACAATTGTTACTATACTTTTTACGCTAAGTCCTGAATTTTGATATAACTCACTCAATGTTTTTCCAAACTTGCTTATTTTGGAAGTGTTTTTTTCTGTCTTTATAAATTCATTTACTTGCGGCAAAATGAATTCTCTCGAAAATTTTACTGCTCTAAATTCTTCGTATTGATCTTTTTCTTGCTGGATTGGATCTTTAAGTTCAGGGAAAAACGTTGCCATACGATTGGCGAAAAATAGCCCTGTTATATTATTTTCGTTTTCACTTGATTTCTTTTTTGCTTGTCTAATCGCGACTTTTTCTTTTCCAACCATAGAAGTTATAAAATCATCTATTACCAAGTTTGTATCTTTTTGAGAAAAATTTTCATCCAAAAGCCAAGTCGAAATTATATTTGAAGAATCTTCGCCTTTGCAAGAATGTAAAGTTATTTGTCTTGAATTATCATCGTAATTTATTTCATAGGAAACACTGTCATTCGAAAGCAGTAAATAATTTTCTTTTTTATTTTTTACAGAAAATATTTTTGTTTTTTCGCTTTGACAAATTGCATCGCAAATAACATTGAAATAATTTTTTTCCAAGGTATGTTCACTCCTATTTTTTTAAATGTAAAAATATCTTATAAATTAATTCTACCATATATATTTTTTAAAACAACTAAAAAAATTTATAAGTCAATATCCATTATTTTCTTTTGTGTATTCTTATCAAAATGCAAATAATAATTCTGTCTACAATTTTATACATTAAATTCCTGATTTTTACAAAATTTATTTTTTTGCTGTTTTCAAATTAATTATTCGACTTAAATAGAAGGGGGAATTATGGTGAAAAAACTTTTTCAAAGGTGCGCGATTGTAATGTCGGTATTAAGCTTGTTGTTTTTCTCAGGAATGTTATATGCTGAGATTACGCTTCCTGATAGGTATAACGTTTGTGATTCCCAAAAAGATGAGTTTAGTATGTTCCCTTTCTGCGTAAAGAAAAACCACCTTAATAAATGTAATTTTTGCATTAAGTTACTGGATGTATTTCCGGTGAAAGATGTGGCGGTAAACGTCATTCCAAAGCGCAGTGTAGTGCCTTGTGGCATTCCTTTCGGAGTTAAAATTTACAGCAATGGAATTATGATAACCGGGCTTTCGCAGGTAATCACTGATGATTCTGCCAGTTTCCCGGCAAAATCAGCGGGTCTGAAAAAAGGCGACATAATAATGCGCATAGATGGAAAAGAAGTCACAAACAATGAGGATTTAGAAAGACAAATAAAAGAATCTGGCGGAAAAACGCTTACTCTTTCTGTGCTTCGCGATGAAATGGAATTTGATGTCCCGATACGCCCTGAATTGTCGTTCTGCGACAGTGAATACAAGCTGGGAATATGGGTCAGAGACAGCTCAGTAGGTATAGGTACGCTTACTTTTTACGATAAAGAAAATAAAATGTTTGCGGGCCTTGGCCATGGTATTTGCGATGTGGACACAGGAAACATAGTGCCGGTGAAGAAAGGCGAGATAGTAGATGCCGCTATTACTGATATTTCTAAGGGCTCCAAGGGTAGAGCCGGGGAGCTTAAAGGATGCTTTACAGATAGCGAATCTTGCGGAGAAATTTATTCTAACAGCGATACCGGTATTTATGGTAAAGCATACGAACTTCCGGAATATTTTGAAGAACTGGAAGTAGCTTTTAAGCAGGATGTAAAAAGGGGTTCGGCTTATATTATATGTACCGTGGAAGGCGATAAACCGGTAGTTTGTGAGGCTAATATAGATTCAGTAAACTACAATGTAAATTCACCTACCAAAAATATAAAAATTTCCATAACCGATAAAGAACTTCTAAAAAAGACAGGAGGGATAGTTCAAGGAATGAGCGGTAGCCCTATTATACAAAATGGAAAGCTTGTGGGCGCTGTGACCCATGTTTTGGTCAATAATCCAACCAAAGGATACGGCATTTTTGCCGAAACTATGCTGACAAATTCTAACAATCTTTTTGAATCCCAACACAAAAACGCTTCTTGAAAATTACCATAATTTGACATATCTTACGAATATTATCTAATCCTTGGAAAACTATTGACATATTTGGTAAATTATGTAAATATAGATATCACAAACTATATTTACAGGAGGAAAATTTATGCAAAATCGGTTAAAAATTCTTATTTCAGAGGACTGTGCAGAGTTTGATAGGGAAGCACTGGACATGTTTAAACATTATTCTATGGATTTGTCATTTTTGCCCAAAGATGGATTTAAAGTTATCGAAATAATCGAAAATTCTTGCCCGGATGTAGTTATTATGGACTTATTTATGCCTCGCATAGATGCCATAGGTATTATAAGCACTATAAAGAAAAATCATCACGTAGATATGCCCATGTTTATTGTGGTTTCAAATTTTGGACGTCCTACGCTCGAAAGAGAAGTTTTATCCGCCGGTGCTTCTTATTTCATGATTAAGCCAATTAATTATTCCGATATTATAGAAAAGATTCTTCAAGAGAATTATAAAAATACACTTTCTAAAGATAAATTTTCTTTCCGTGATGTTTCATCGATAGGTATAGATGAGTCAAATATGGAAGTTAGAATTACCGAAATTCTCCACCAAATCGGCGTTCCCGCGCATATAAAAGGCTACCATTATTTAAGAAATTCTATAATGATGTCAATAGAAAATCCTGGAATTATAAATTCTGTAACCAAGAGATTGTATCCTGCCGTGGCCGAGAATTTCGAAACTACTCCTTCAAGAGTTGAAAGAGCAATTCGTCATGCAATTGAAGTAGCATGGGATAGAGGCGATGTTGATATTTTGAATTCTTATTTTGGATATACAATTCATAATTCTCGCGGTAAGCCCACAAATTCTGAATTTATAGCCATGATTAGCGACAAACTGCGCCTAAGTTTAAGGTCTGCAAGTTAAAATATATTTTTAAGCTGTTACAATGTATGTAGCAGTTTTTTGTTATATTTTAAAAATGTATTTTCGCATATTACCACATACACTCTGCATATAAATAGGCATAGAATATAAACTGGAGGGTGTAAAAATGGTAGAATTCTATCCCGAAGGACGATTAATAGATAATTTTGAAAATAAAAATTCGTTAATGTGTCTTTCTAGTCTTGTGGAGGCTTATAATAATAAAAAAATACTCGAATCAAAAGCAATAATGTGTGATAAGGATCATAATCTTATAGTTGATTTGGGTTGTATGAAAGGAATAATTCCACGTAATGAAGGAGCCTTGGGAATAAAAGAGGGGCTGGTAAGAGATATCGCCGTTATTTCTAAGGTGAATCGTCCTGTGTGCTTTATAATTACGGGCTTTCAAAAAAATGAATATGGCAAAGAATTTGCGATATTATCTCGTAGGAAAGCTCAAGAAATTTGTATGCAAAAATATATTCTTAACTTATCTCCTGGAGATATTATTCCGGCAAGAATTACTCATATGGAAAATTTTGGGGCGTTTGCAGACATAGGTTGCGGAATAGTTTCATTTTTGCCGATTGATACCATATCTGTGTCTAGAATTTCTCATCCCAGAGAGAGATTTTATATAGGAATGGACATAAATGTAATCGTTAAATATCTAGAGGGCGATAGAGTTCATTTAACACACAAAGAACTTCTTGGAACCTGGGAAGAAAACGCTGAACTATTTTCTATAGGAGAAACCGTAAGAGGAATAATAAGGTCGGTGGAAGATTATGGTGTTTTTGTGGAATTAACTCCGAATCTAGCAGGGTTGGCAGAGCCCAGAGAAACTGTATCCGAAGGTCAAGAGGCGAGCGTTTATATAAAAAATATCGTTCCGGACAAAATGAAAATCAAATTGGTTATAATAGATACTTTTGAACAAATAAAATCTAAACCTACGATAAATTATTTCTATAGAGAAAATCATATTGACAAATTTGTATACTCCCCAGCAACGAGTAACCGACTGATAGAAAGTGATTTTACACAAAAAATTTCATTATGCAACCGGGCTTAATTATTTAATAAAAAAACTGACTACCTTACAAACTTGATAGGTAGTCAGTTTTTAAATATTTTTATAATTTAAAAATTGTTATATATGAAAGTGATTGTATCGGCTTGTCTTTCAAGTTCTGCCCATAAAATCATTATTCCGATGATTGTAAGCACCAAGATTTTAAAAGCATAACTTTTAATTATTTTATGAAAAATGCTGTGTAATTTTTTCATTTATGTACAACCATCCTTTCGGACTCAGATGTATCATATCTTTAAAGAAAAAAGGCTCGTACTCTGAGTTTCTAATATCTAAGTAATCAAATCCGAATTTTTTAATCTGTGAGCATAATTTATCATACAAAGAAAATCTTTTTTCTTGATTTATTTCTGTAATGTCGTAAAAATATCCATTTGCCGGTACCAGTACAATAAATGGCTTTATTCTCAAGTTTTTAAATACTTCTAATATGATTTCGAAGTCTTCAAATTCAGGCGAAGTAAGTACAGAAGTATCTCTATACATACCTTTTAAATTTTCTGTGTTTCCGCCCAGAGAATTAAAGTAATATTCATCGCTTATTTTTAAATCGTTGCCATTATAATATTTTTTGCCCAATTCTTCAACTTCATTTTTTTCTTCTTGCCAGTCAATGTTCTTTATTTCAGAAGGTGAATGATTATCTAAATTTTTAATTGCTCGGCAAGCGGTATGCTTGTCTTTTAACTCCAACACTTTTTTATACAATCTAAAATATGGCTCAAACATGTAGGAAACTGCTTTATAGAATGGGTTTTCATTTGAGTTTAAATAAGAGTAAAAAAATTCAGAATTAAAAGAAATTTCTTTTTTTAGGAGTTCAGAATTCCTTTTGCAAACTCTATTTTTTATGTCGTCACTTATATTTCCGTTAGCCATAAATTTGTAAAATTGAAGTTTTGAAAAATTATACTTATACGCCGACACGTCTATATTTTCTCCCAAAAACCACTGTGGCGAAACCATGAGGATAACTTTTCTATCGCTTAAATCCGTGTCTATTGCTCCTATTTTTATAGCATGAAGCAAACTTTGAGTGCCAGCTTCTCCTATTAAACATATATCATAGGGTGCTTTGTTGTTCGGAAACATATTTGCGGGACTTTGCGGAGAGTCTGTATTATTCAGCTCTGACGAGCCAAACATCAGTATGTCATTTTTAGAACTTGCTTTATTTAAAATTTTAACTCCCTTATTTTTTTCATTTATTCCGTAAGATTTTTCGATGCAGTCATTGTAATTTTTATCAAAATAATTGTCGAGATATCTCGAATAATTTTTGGCGGCAAAAGATATGATGAATATCGGTATAAAAATTATCCCTAGAATTCTTAGTGTTTTCTTAAGCATTAGAACACCTTTTTTCTAAAAATTTTATAAAATTATTCACAGTAGTTATGTCATTTCTTTCAAAATCAGTGGGCTGAAGTCTTACGCCTAGTTTTTCTTCCAATAACAGAATTATATTTATTGTGGACAAAGAATCGATAAGCCCTGCGTCAAATAAATCTAAATCCAAATCTTCTTTGATTTCATCAGTTTCACAAATTTCTTCCATTATTTCCAATGCCAAATTTTCAAAATCCATAATAATAAATCTCCTTTTTTAAAAATTAAATAAATAACCCGAGAATATCAACATTCCAAATGCAACTATGTGGAAACATACGATCCTGCTTACCAAGTCATAATATTTGCTTTTTTTGAAGTTTCGATACATTTTGGATTTTGTGTATATATCGGTCAAAATCAACATGAGCCCTTGGTACGCTCCGTAGGTTATATAAAATAAATAAAATCCGTGCCAAAGTCCCATAGTAAGCATAGTGAGCATATATCCGCATCTAATCGCAGTTTTTTTGCTTTTTATTTTTTTGCTTCTGACCATATTCAAAACGAATCTACTAAATAAATAATCTCCAAACCATTTTGATAAAGAAATGTGCCATCTATCCCAAAATTCCTTCATATTGTGAGCAAGAAAAGGCTTGTCGAAGTTTTCAGGAACTTTTATTCCAAGTACATAACTTGTCCCGATTGCAAACGCAGAGTAACCTGCAAAATCGAAAAATAAATACATTGTGTATGCGTACATATAAACTATAACATTTAGGAAAGTTTTTTCTGCGGAGGCATTATTTATAAAGTAAATATTTATCAAATTAGCAATAGCAAATTTGTATGTTATTCCCAATAATATTTTTTTGATTCCGATTATTAAATATTCTTCTAAATACTCTTTTCTGGAAATTTTTTTGTCCAAATCATCTTTAAAACGTTTATATCTATCGATAGGCCCTGAGCTGATTGTTGGGAAGAACGTTATGAAATATAGTGTTTCCCATATTGAAAGTTTCTCTATATGTTCATCGTGGATCTCGATTATCATTTGCCAAATTCTAAAGCTTACGTAAGAAATTCCTAAAAATCCTAAAAAACTAAAATCAGAAGTATATACGCAAGCCTTAACTGCCACCACCGGCAATATCGACAAAGCAAAAATGGTGTAGTAAATATACTTATTTTTGTATTTTTTATGTAAGTAATAATAGGCGTATATCAAAAACATTTCAAACGCCATAAAGATTAAAAACTGCAATGTCTGCATGGATTTGAAGCCCATTATTAAGCAAAGAGCCGGTATAGAAACCGCGGCCGCGTAGTATTTCAGCGGTTTCCCAAGGAGCCCTAAAACTATAGCGGGAATAAACAGAGGCAACATGATGCAAAGTGAGAAAAAATTTGAATATTGGGTAATAGACATTACAATTCCTCCATCAGCTTTTTGCGGTTAACTTTTCCGTTGTTTGTCATGGGAAGAATATCTTTAAATATTATTTTTTTGGGTATCATGTAAGAAGGCAAAAATTTTGATAAGTCTTTTTTTATTTCGGATTGTGCTTTTAGTTTGCTATCTATTTCGAAGTTTGGCACTATGAATGCCGCTATGTTTTCCACTGTTCCATTTTTTAAAATTGGCAGAACAACAGTATTTTTTATTTTTGAAAGTTTTAAAAGATTGCTTTCTATATCTTCGAGTTCTATCCTGTAGCCGTGGAGTTTCACTTGAAGATCTATTCTTCCGCAGTAAAATAGATTCCCATCTTTAATATAGCCTTCATCTCCGGTTTTGTAAGAACGATAAGTTTTGCCATTTACTTCTTTCAATCCAAAAGATTTTTTATTTACGTCCGGTCTGTTAAAATATCCTATGCTTACGGAGTCGCCTACAATTAGAATTTCGCCTTTTTCTCCTTCTGGAAGAATATTACCTTCGGGATCTATTATAAACACAAATGTTCCATTTTTAGGCTTACCTATTGGTAATGGATTGTATTTTTCAAGGACTTCTTCATTTACCATTATTTCGGTTATAGCTACTGTGGATTCTGTTGGCCCGTAGGTGTTTATAATTTTTGATTCAGGGAACCTTTCTACGAGTTTTTTAGCGGTTAAATTTGATAGCGCTTCTCCGCAAAACAAAAACAGCTTAATGTTTTTAAGTAAATTTTTATTAAACTCATCCGAAGCCAAACACATATTGGCAAATGACGGTGTAGAAACCCAAACACTTGCATTGGATTTTTTTAAAGAATCCAAAAGTGATTCATAATTGGTTTGAACAGATTTATTCAGGCACCATAATTTGCTCCCTGTAAATAACGAGGTATATAAATCCATTACCGAGAGGTCAAACGAAAAAGGTGCTTGGTTGATGAATACATTTTTGGAATTTTCTAAATTTTCTCCCCCAAAACGCGAGGACCACTTTAAAAAATTATCCAAGCAATCAAGAGTTATTTGAACGCCTTTTGGTTTTCCGGTGCTCCCGGAAGTAAATATAATATAAAATGTTTCATCAGGTTTTACGTGACTGGATTTTTGAATTTTACCTTCTGAATTTTTTATTATATTTTTTATTTTTTCTAAATCGATAACATTTTTTGCCTCAAAATTCAAATTTTCTGTAGATAAAATAACGGGAGATTGCGTTTCTTCGATGATATCTCTTACTCTTTCATCCGGTACCGAAATATCAACGGGGCAGTATGCTCGTCCTGATTTTACACATGCCAAAAAGCAAACAATCATGTACGGATTTTTGTGGCCATACACTACTATGGGATTTTTGTTGGATTTAAGTGAAGATTCCAAGTAATAAGCCAGCTTGTCCGAAAAATCATCCAGCTCTTTATAAGTAAGTTCTTTATCTTCACAATTGTCGTTGAAAATAGCTATTGAATCTTTCTTTGAATTTGCAAAAAAATTAATTTTTTCTAATACGTTCAAATCTTTTCATCGCCTTTCTTTTCTAACAAGTTGATTTTTTCAAGCACCACAATAGTTTCTACATGTTTTGTTCTTGGAAATAAATCAACCGGGAAAATTTTTTTGAATTGGTAATCTTCGGTTAACTCAAATAGTTTTTTAAGATCTTTTGATAAGGTTGCCGGATTGCATGAGATATATACTATAGTGCCGGGAGAAATTTTAACTAAATTTTCAATAAATTTTTCAGAACAGCCTTTTCTCGGAGGATCCGCAACTACTACATCGTAATTTAAGTTTTTATCTGAAATATTTTTAATTATTTCAGTTGAATCCGAGCATATAAAATCAATATTTTTGATATTGTTAATCTTTGCATTTTCTTTTGCGTTTTCTATGGCCTTTGGAACGATTTCTGTTCCGGTCACATGATTTACTCGGTGGGCCATTGTCATACCGATAGTGCCTATCCCGCAGTAAAAATCAATCAAATTCTGATCTTTTTTTAATTCGGAGTATTCCATGGCTATGGTATAAAGTTTTTCGGTTTGATCGTGGTTTATTTGGTAAAAAGATTCAGGAGAAATATTAAACTTCAAACCGCACAGAGTGTCTGTGATGTAATTTTTCCCATAAATCGTCTTGAAATTCTTGCCAAGGATAACATTTGTTTTTTCGGTGTTATAATTCAAAACTATTCCCGTGATATTTTTAAATTTTGTCGTTAAAAATTCAACTAAATTTTTTGAATTAAAATTTCCTCTATGATTTATCACCAAGCAAACCATTATTTCGCTGCAATCCGAGTTGCTCCTAATGTAGACGTGCCTAACAGTTCCTGAGTGAGAGACCTCATTATAAGGAAGAATATTATTGTTTTTCATCCAAATTTTTATGTGTCTTGTTATGTCATCGAAAATTTCGGGCTGCAATTTGCAATTATCACAATTGCTTATATTATGGCTTCGAGATGCGAAAAATCCTGAAATTATGTTTTCGTCTTTATCTTTGCCGAGAGGGATTTGCGCTTTATTACGATACCCTGTGATTTTTTCTGAGCCAATTATTTTTTCGATTTGTAAGTTTTTAAATCCTCCTATACGAGATAGGCAGTCCGAAACGTGTTTTTCTTTTATTTTTAATTCTGCAGGGTAGGAAAGATGCCTGAATGCGCACCCTCCACACTTGGAATAATAAGAGCAATCGCACTCGATCCTATCGCATGAAGGCTTTATATATTTTTCAACTTTACCGACCAAGTAATTTTTTGCTTCCTTAATTATTTTAACTTCTACTTGGTCACCCACAGCGGATTTTGGGACAAAAATTGCCATACAATTATATCTTCCTATCCCATCTCCGTTTATGTTTACGTCTTCTATAACAATTTCTACTTTGTCATTCTTTCTTAAATTCGATGTTGTACTCATTTTTTCTCTCTTTGTTTTGTTAATTTTCATGTTGAAAATCATTATATCACAATTCTAAACATAATTCTACATATTGTGAGCTTATATTAAAAAAAGAGCCGCCCTTTACAGGCGACTCAAGTTTTAGGCGCTAATCAACCGCCACAGCCACATCCGCAGCCATTTCCGCAACCACAGCTGTCGTCGCCGCAGCAGCAGCAAAGAACTATAATGATGAGAACAATTATGAAGCAGCAGTTATTTCCGCCAAAAAAGTTATTACACATGTATGAATTCCTCCTTTTAATATTTACATTAACATACTATTTCAGAGTAAATAATTTGGTTACTTATTTTTAAAATAAAATTTTTATAAACATTTTTTAATACAAAATGCAACTATATGCATATATATTTTTCGATTTTAATAAAAAAATGATTGACTTTACTCATATAAAGTTGTACTATGGTGCTATACTCAATTCAATTATGCTAAAGGAGGATTATTATGGATATAGGTAAAAAAATTGAAGAAGTTTTTGGACAAATGAAACAAAGACCCATGTTAATGGATAAATTTTATGAACTAGAAAGTATGGAACAAGTCTACGAGTTTTTCCATTCCATAAGAGGAGGGTATACAAAACAAGAGTTTTATGATTATATATCCAATTTCTTGGATGAACTGGACGAGCTCGACGAAGATAATAGTGATGATGAAATTAACATAGATGATCTAGACAATGTTGCCGGTGGCGTAGGCATGCAAAAGAAAGCTCTTGCAGGCGTTTTAGCGGCAATGTCTTTATTCCCTGCAGCTCCCACAGGATTACACGCGATGGAAAATGCTCAAAATTCCACGAAAATAGAAGCTAAAGCAGATAAGGATGATAAAGCTTCGGATGAAAATGCTAAAGCAGCTGAGGAGACTAAAGCCCCTGAGGAAAATAATGGAAAACAAGAAGTTAAAAAGAAATCCGGATATTTTTCTAAAATAAAAAAGTTCCTTTTTAGAAATAAAGGAAAAATAGCGTTGACTTTCGCTGTGGTAGCTCTTTCTGCTATTACTTTCTATAATCGTGATAAGATAGGTGATGGCGCAAATAAGATAATAGAATTTTTGAAAGAAACATTTGCCTCTAAAACCAAGATAAAACTGGATGGATTAAAAGATCCTATTGATATGAATTTAGATGCCAAAACACTTGATGAGGAGATTAATAAGAAGATTGGAGATAATCTTAAGGAAAATAGCGATTTTAAAAATAAGCTCATTGAGGAATATTATTCCAAAAGTAAAAACATGAGCTGGTATAATAAAATTCCTGTTATTCGCGGAATAGTAAGTATGTTAAGTTTAGGCGCGGGTGCAGCCATGAATGTATCAGATCTTTTAGGCTATATTTCCAAGCTACAAAACCTTATACTCGATATAGTGAACCCATATGGTCTTATTGGAAGAGTTTTTGATTTTAATAAGGTGATATGTGATCCTGTTACACCTGTTGAATCCAACGAAAATATAAACAAGGCATTTTCAGAAATAAAAGGACAAGAAAAAGCCAAAAAACAACTAAGAAGAGCAATTTCCTCAATGGTAGTGGATAAATATTCTGATTTCCTCAAAGGTGACTCACCTAAAACCGGAGATGTTTTCTATTTCATCGGACCATCCGGCGTAGGAAAAACTTACATGGCTTTGAAATTATGTGAGCATAAAGCTTTTACTAATGATGATCAACCATATCTTTTCTCTGCAGGAGATATCGACAGTAAATCAGAAGAATCTATTGTTGAACAGATTTTCGGACCAAAATCAAGCGATTATTATGGACACGATGGCAACAGAAAAACAAAGAGCAGTTTGTATAGTTACATTAAGAATCATCCAAGCGGCGTAGTTATATTTGATGAATACGATAAACTTCCAGACAACAGTTTGGACGAAGTATTTAGAAGTGTAATGGATAAAGGAAAAGTAACAGTAGCGGGTCAGGAACTCGATTGCTCTGGAGTAACATTTATTTTAACTTCTAATGAAAGCAAAGAGTCGCTTAACCTAAAAGGCGGCAACAAGGCCAGGGAAGACGACGATTCTATTACTTACCATACTCATGACGTATCGTTTACAAACAGAATTCGTATTGTTGAGTTCGAAAAATTATTCGAAGATAATTTCGTGGAAATTGCAAAAACCAGCCTATACGGAAAACTTAGAGAAAGATATTCTCAAAAAGAAATGGGCGGCATAAATTTAACAATGAGCGACGATACTTTGCAAAAAATAGCTGATAAAGCAGTAAAATATGGCAAGGGCGCTCGTTATATTACCATTGACCTCGTACAAGAGGCTGCTCAAGCTTTAACAGAATTGCTGTTCAATAATTACGATGGGAATATCAAGAAATTTAAAGGCAAGACAGTTGAGCTTGTTTATAAACTCGTAGATGTTTCAGAAGAGGAAGCAAAATATGATGCTCCTATGGACGAAGAGGGAAAATACTATGTCAAAGTGGGAGATACGTACAAACGCTGGGAATTTGAGGCTATTTTAAAAGACTAAAATATAAGTATGGGAGAGATGAAGATGGTAAAAAATATTGATAGGATGATTGAGTCAGTAATAGAAAGAGAAGACCTAATGAGAGAACTAGCCGAGAAAGAATCTTATGATGATGTTTATGATTTTTGTACTTCCATAGAGGACGGATATACTCAAGAAGAGTTATTTGAGTTTTTAGAGGGTGCGTACGGAGATTATGGATATATGCCTTCAGAACTCGAGGACGCTACACTAAATTGCGTAGCAGGAGGGAAAGGGAGCTTAAAAGGAAAAATGATGGCGGGGGTGCTTTCTTCTCTCACTTTATTCCCGGTCAGCGCAGTAGGAACAAGCGCTTTAAATCAAGATTCTTCTGGCGAAAAAAATCCTATCGATATCGTGGATGGCAATCAAAGTTCAAATATAGGAATAAAAGCGCTCTCGGCAATGCGTTCCTATAAATATTTGAAAGGCGGTCCAAACATATTTAAGCCTGTTGATACTACAAAAAAATTACATAGGCGTTTAAGAGGAGTTGAAGGCCAGAAAAAAGCCAAAGCACAGATAGAGGCATATCTTGAAAAAATCGAAAACGAAACTCAAGAATGCCTGGAGCAAAATAAAAAATATGATCATGCAGATGTGCTTTGTTTTAATGGCGCCAGAGAAAAAGAATGGAGAGAAAGTTTGCGTGCTCTTAGAAATTATTATAAAACTCGTTTCCATTTGGCTCCCGGTAACCAAGCTGTGTGTATAGACATTGTACAAGATGCATGGAAATCTAATCCATCAAAAATTATCGAAGAGCTACTTTCTAAGGCTCAGGATTTTGTTCAAAAAGATGGTAAATATTTGGTGGTTATCGAAGATTTAAATGACACCTTTAACAAGGATATTTATAATGTGTTTGCCGAAGCTAAAAAATCCGGTACTGTAGAGTTTAACGGCAAGGAGTATGATTTATCTAAGGGAATGTTTGTTCTTATTTCATCAGTTGAAGATTCGGAAAAAGCTTTTTCTAACAATCTTTCTAAAGATGTGTACGATGAGCTTAAAGAAGGAATTATAAACTTTGAGGAATATACTCCCTCTGAATATAAAGAAATTATCAGAGATAAATTTTCGTTCGAAGAAACCCTTATCGAGAGCTATTTAGACAGAAAATTGTTCTTGTCTAAAAATAAAGACGAAGAGATATGGGATAAATATTCCACGGCGCTCAATATGCTGGATGATTACAAAGAGGATCTAGATAATATTTCCCGTGAATTGTATGATTACATACATTCTCACAGTCACAAAGATAATTGTAGACGCATACCATCAATTTTGTTTAACTGGGAATACATGGAGCTCCTGGAAAAACAATCTCCGTATAAATTGATGTTTACATCTGATCAAAAGAAAGTAGTGGATGAGTTTAAATCCGAAGCGGACAATGAAATCGATAAAAATAATTTAATAATCAGCAATATATAAAATTTTCCCGGAAAGCTGCAATTTTAGTGCTTTCCGGGAATTTGTTTTTTATTTATAGATTTTCACTATAAATTTTTGATTAAAATTCGTATTTGTTTTCTACGATTTGTAGGTATGAGCTCTGGAAAAAGTTTATTATACGAGGCAACTTGCTTTTGTAGTCGCAGGCTTTAATTTGCCTTTCTATGTTATGGGTTATTTTTGATACATTTTTGTGTGATTCGAGTAACTTATCTTTCGGCGGGAGAATCGGAGTGTGATTTCTTTTGTTCTCTGCGTACTGCTTTTTGAACTCCTCGCATATTGAAGGATAATTTTCCAATTCAGCACAAAGCTCTTTAAATTCATCTTTTAATGTAGGGTTGGTTAGCAAGTTTTCAATTCTGATTTTTAAATTCATCAATTCACAAAGGTTCGAATCGATGTTTTCTTTATCCATAGCGCGACATGAATTTTTATGTAATCTTTGACAGTCATCAAGTATTTTTTCCACGGTGTCGTTGTTACCAGTTTTAGTGATTCCACTATTTTTTATGGTCTTGTTTAAAAATTCATTTAGCTCAGGCATTGTTTTAGTTTTATATTCAGACATGTTATCAAGAATTTTTCCCATGATGCCTTCGAATTTTACTTTTGCATTATCATCTTTGCAAAAATTTTGGATGCTCATCGATAGAGAGGGGTCATCCATGGTATTTATATCGTCAATCATGTGTAATATTATATCGTCCCTCAAATAAGTGTTCTGAGTATTGAAGCGATAAGTATACCTAGATGTGTATGCGTAGTTTTCTCTAATAATCATTTCTATAAATTTTTTTAATTCGCCCGGAAATTTTGAAAAATTACTGCTTATATGGCGCCACATGCATTCTATGTATTTTGATTTTGCAATGGATTTTTCGCCGTCGTTTATTGCGCAGTAGTACTCTTCCAGCCAGTAAACACTGTCAGATTTTTGCGGAGGCGGGTTTGAAAATATTTTTTTAGAAATTTTATTTGCCGTTATTGCTACCATTCCTCCGATGGGAAAGATTCCTAGTCTTATCATCTTAGAGGATGTAATAGTGATTTTTCTCCAATTTTTTGTCAAAAATTTTTTACATGTATTCGAACGTTGTGGTTCGTTACATGGTACTGTGGGCGTGTCAGCAAGCAAGCTAGGTACCGAACTTGACACCAACAAGCAACTTAATAGTGTGGAAAGCATTTTTTTGTTTAAGATAATCATCAATTGAACCTCCTGGTTTTTACTATATAATAATTATATTGCTCTTTTTTAATGAAATCAATAAAAAACAACCTTTCTTATAAATGAAAGGCTGTTTTCCAATTTTAACTAATATTATCCCAAAATTACTTTTTTAAAAGTTTTTTTACCTTTTTTAACAACTATCCCATCGGCCAAATCTGATTTGCTTATTTCAAAATTTACATCTGATATTTTTTCGTTGTTTATTGAGATTCCACCTTGTTGCACAAGTCTTCTTGCTTCGCTTTTAGACGGTGCAATTCCGGCGCTTACAATCATTTCTAGAATGTTTGCATTATCGCTTGAGAATTTGGAACTTTCCAATACAACAGTAGGCATATTTTCTTCGGAATTTTTTGCTCCAAACAAAGCTTTTGAAGTTTCTTGAGCTTTAATCGCCTCTTCTTCTCCATGAACAAGTTTGGTCACTTCGAATGCCAAAATTTCTTTTACTTGATTTATTTTTTCATCTTTATATTCAGCGTATTCTTTTATTTTTTCCACTGGAATAAAAGTAAGCATATTCATGCAGTTTATTACGTCTTTGTCATTGACGTTTCTCCAGTACTGGTAAAATTCATACGGAGAAGTTTTTTCTTTGTCTATCCACAGAGCACCTTTTTCGGTTTTTCCCATCTTTTTTCCTTCGCTGGTGGTAAGGAGTTTAAATGTAAGCCCAAAAACCTCTTTCTTGTCCATTTTCCTGGTTAGTTCCACTCCGCCGATTATATTGCTCCATTGATCATCTCCGCCAAGTTCCAACAAGCAGTTGTACTTTCTATTTAAAACCAAAAAATCATAACTTTGCATTAACATATAATTGAGTTCAAAAAAAGTCAAACCCTTTTCAAGTCTTTGTTTATAGCACTCTGCGGCAAGCATTCTGTTAACTGAAAAATGAACTCCTACTTCTCTTAAAAAATCGATGTATTTAAGATTTTCCAGCC
Source organism: uncultured Eubacteriales bacterium (assembly GCA_934692675.1). Classification (GTDB taxonomy): domain Bacteria; phylum Bacillota; class Clostridia; order Oscillospirales; family Acutalibacteraceae; genus UMGS1491. Next base: position 182,123 of record CAKUUD010000001.1, read on the forward strand.
AGTCAGCGTTATTAACAATAATTGCCTTGCCCGGTGCAAAATCGAGGAACCTTGAGGCCTGTTTTTTGAAGCATTCTATATTATGATTAATTTCTTCTTTAGTGAGCATTTTGCGCATATCGGTTTTTCCGGATGGATCACCTACAAGACCTGTTCCGCCTCCGAAAAGAATAATCGGGATGTGCCCCGCACGTTGAAGGCGTGCCATTACCATAATTTGAACAAAATGTCCTACATGAAGGCTGTCCGCTGTTGGTTCAAAACCTATATAAAAGTGAACACCCTTTTCCTTTAAAAGTTCTTTTACTTTTTCTTCATTGGTAACCTGAGCAATTAATTCCCTGTCAGTCAGTTCTTTATAGATATCCATTGTGCACCTCTGAGACGTATAAAATTATTCACATACTTGTACTTGACATTTATTCAAAAATGTAGTAGAATACAATATTGCATTAATAATACGAAAACGCATTAAAATCAGTTCTATACTATCATGAATTTATTGTAAAATCAAGTAGAATTTCATAATTTTTTTAACAAAATAATCTAAAATAAAACTGAGAGAGAATGTGTCGATCGATTATATATTATGATGTGTACACGATTATTATAATTATTTTTTACCGATTATAATTAAAAAATATTGAAATGGAGTGTTTTTTGTCTATGGTAAATGTCAAACCTATTCAACTTGGAAAGACTACCAGAATGAGCTTTTCTAAAATTGACGAGGTGATAAAGCTTCCTAATTTGTTAGAAATTCAAAAAAATTCTTACAAATGGTTTTTAGAAGAGGGTTTAAAAGAAGTATTTAAGGATGTTTCCGGTATAACTGATTTTACAGGCAATTTAGTTCTGGACTTTGTTGATTATACCATGGATATCAATCACCCCACCTACGATATTAAAGAGTGCAAAGAAAGAGATACTACATATGCCGCTCCGCTCAGAGTTACTGCAAGACTTTTGAACAGAGAAACCGGTCAAGTTAAGGAATCTGAAGTTTTTATGGGCGATTTTCCTATAATGACTGACAGTGGAACTTTTGTTATAAATGGGGCTGAACGTGTTGTCATATCCCAGCTCGTTAGATCTCCGGGGACATATTTCAAAATGGAATATGACAAGACCGGTAAAGAACTTTACAGTTCTACCATAATCCCTAACCGTGGAGCATGGCTCGAATACGAAACTGATTCTAATGACGTTATGTATGTTAGAATTGATAAAAACAGAAAAATTCCGCTTACCACATTCGTAAGAGCTTTGGGACTTGGCTCTGACCAAGAAATAACTGAATATTTCGGCGAAGACGAGCGCATATTAGCCACTATAGAAAAAGATGCTTGCAGATCTAAAGAAGAAGCATTATTCGAAGTGTACAGAAAACTTCGTCCCGGTGAGCCTCCCACACTCGAAAATTCTCAAGCTCATTTGAATTCTTTACTTTTTGATGCAAGAAGATACGATTTATCAAGAGTAGGAAGATATAAATACAATAAAAAATTAGCCATTTCTCACAGAATAAAAGGTCAAGAACTTTCAAGACCTATTCCTAATCCTCTTACTGGAGAAATTATGGCTGACATCGGGGAAGTTATTTCCGAAGAAAAAGCTTTGGAAATCGAAAACGCCGGTGTTTGTATGGCCTACGTAAAAAAAGGCGACAAAGAAATAAAAATAATTTCCAATGGCATGGTTGACATAACAAAATATGTAAATTTTGATGTCAAAAAAATGTGTGATATAAAAGAAAAAGTAAGATTTAGCATTCTTGCCGAAATCTTGGAGTCTTGTACAACAGAAAAAGAACTAAAATCTACAATAAGAGATAGGGCAGATGAGCTAGTTCCTAAACACATAATAGTAGATGATATTTTTGCTTCGATAAACTACATGACATGCCTGAACAATGGAATAGGCGTAACTGACGATATAGACCACTTAGGAAACAGAAGAATCCGTTCAGTAGGAGAACTTTTGCAAAACCAAGTAAGAATAGGTTTTTCAAGACTCGAAAGAGTGATAAGAGAAAGAATGACTCTTCAAGCTCAAGACCTCGAAGTAATCACTCCTAATGCTTTGATTAACATAAGACCTATAGTTGCAGCAATAAAAGAATTTTTCGGTTCATCTCCTCTTTCGCAGTTCATGGATCAAACCAACCCGCTTTCTGAACTCACTCATAAGAGAAGATTATCAGCTCTTGGACCAGGCGGATTGTCAAGAGACAGAGCCGGATTCGAAGTTCGTGACGTTCACTACAGCCACTACGGTCGTATGTGTCCAATTGAAACTCCGGAAGGACCTAACATCGGACTTATTTCTTACTTATCTACTTTCGCTAAAGTTAATGAGTACGGCTTTATAGAAGCACCTTTCAGAAAAGTTGACAAATCCACAGGAATAGTTACATCTGAAGTTATTTATATGACTGCTGATGAAGAAGATGAGTACATTGTCGCTCAGGCTAACGAACCTCTTGACGAAGAAGGAAGATTTGTTCACGCTAAGGTTAACGGTCGTTGCAGAGACGAATTTGTAGAAGTTCCTCGCACCGAAGCTGACTTTATGGATGTTTCACCTAAGATGGTTGTATCTGTCGCTACAGCTATGATACCTTTCTTGGAGAACGACGACGCCAACCGTGCGCTCATGGGTTCTAACATGCAGAAGCAAGCTGTGCCGCTATTAAAGAGTGAAGCTCCTATCGTAGGAACAGGTATGGAATATCAAGCCGGAGTAGATTCAGGCGTGTGTGTTCTTTCAAAAGAAGACGGTGTTATAAAAAGTGTTAGTGCCGATAAGGTTGTTGTTCATTATGATTCCGGAAAAGATGAAGTGTTCCATCTTATCAAGTTCACCAGATCCAACCAGAGCACATGTGTAAATCAAGTTCCAGTTGTTTCTGTAAATCAAAGAGTTAAAGCCGGCGAAGTTCTTGCGGACGGTCCTGCTACAGATCACGGGGAAATAAGCTTAGGTAAAAATGCTTTAATAGGATTTATGACATGGGAAGGGTACAACTACGAAGACGCAGTTTTAATAAGCGAAAAAGTTGTTCGTGAAGATGTATATACCTCTATCCACATAGAAGAATATGAGATAGAATCCAGAGATACCAAGTTGGGCCCCGAAGAAATCACAAGAGACATTCCTAACGTGAACGAAGATTTACTCAGAGATCTAGATGAAGACGGTGTTATCCGTGTTGGCGCTGAAGTTCGTGCAGGTGATATTCTTGTTGGTAAGGTAACTCCTAAGGGAGAAACTGAACTCACAGCTGAAGAGAGACTCCTTAGAGCTATATTTGGTGAAAAAGCTCGCGAAGTTAGAGATACATCTTTAAGAGTTCCACACGGAGAATACGGAATAGTTGTAGATGTAAAAGTTTTCACTCGTGAAAACAGCAAAGATGAACTTTCTCCAGGCGTAAATAAAGTTGTAAGATGCTACATTGCACAAAAGAGAAAGATTTCCGTAGGAGATAAAATGGCGGGTCGTCACGGTAACAAGGGTGTTGTTTCCAGAATTTTACCTGTTGAAGATATGCCTTTCTTACCTGATGGTACTCCTCTTGATATAGTTCTTAACCCGCTCGGCGTTCCTTCTCGTATGAACATCGGTCAGGTGCTTGAAGTTCACTTGGGCTACGCAGCAAAAGCTCTAGGCTGGAAAATAGCCACACCTGTATTTGATGGCGCGCACGAAGGAGATATATTCCAATGCTTAAAAGATGCGGGATATAGCGAAAATGGCAAAATGTGGCTGAAAGATGGCCGTACCGGTGAATACTTTGATAATCCGGTTACAGTCGGATATATGTATTATTTGAAACTTCACCATTTGGTCGATGATAAGATTCATGCTCGTTCAACCGGACCTTATTCTCTTGTCACTCAGCAGCCTCTCGGAGGTAAAGCGCAGTTCGGTGGCCAGCGCTTCGGAGAAATGGAAGTTTGGGCACTGGAAGCTTATGGTGCAGCTTATACACTTCAAGAAATTCTTACAGTTAAGTCGGATGACGTTGTCGGACGTGTTAAAACTTATGAGGCAATCGTTAAAGGTCAAAATATACCTAAACCCGGAATACCTGAATCGTTTAAAGTTCTTATTAAAGAGCTGCAGTCTATGGGTCTCGATTTGTCGGTGCTGGATAAAGATAATAATGAAATAGACCTCAAGCGTGATTTCGATGAAGAAGATGATATGGGACTTTCAATAGAGAAAGACATTTTGGGCTCTGACCTCGTAAGCAGAGAAGAAAACGATTATAATCTGGACGAAAATGATTCTGACGATGATTTATCGGAAGATGAAACGGATGATATGAGTTTTGACGATGATTTGGAAGACGATTTAGATGATGGTTTGGATGAAGAATTTTAATTAAATTTGACACAGGGAAAAGAAATTTTTCCCTGTCGTTCGATTACTTTTGTGAATTTTAATCATACATAATAAAAAACAAGGGGTTGCGGTATGGATTTTAATATTTTTGAATCAATAAAAATAGGATTAGCATCTCCAGATAAAATAAGAAGTTGGTCCTATGGAGAAGTAAAGAAGCCGGAAACTATCAATTACAGAACTTTGAAACCCGAAACAGATGGATTGTTTTGTGAGAGAATTTTTGGGCCTCAGAAAGACTGGGAATGTCATTGCGGAAAATATAAAAGAATAAGATACAAGGGAAAAGTTTGCGATAGATGCGGAGTTGAGGTTACTCGTTCCAAAGTAAGGCGTGAACGTATGGGCCACATTGAACTTGCGGCACCTGTTTCGCATATTTGGTACTTTAAAGGTATTCCATCTCGTATGGGTCTTGTTCTTGATATGTCCCCGAGAATGCTTGAAAAAGTTTTGTATTTTGCACTTTATGTTGTTATTGATCCCGGAAATGTAAGGGAGCTTTCAGCTCAACAATTTTTGACCGAAAAAGAATATAGAGATATGCGCGAAAAATATGAAGATGATTTTGAAGCCGGAATGGGCGCAGAGGCTATCAAAAAGCTTTTGGAAAGAATAGATTTAGAAGAACTTTCCGAAGAAATTAAAGAATCTTTGGTCACTGCAGCAGGACAAAAAAAATTAAGACTTTTAAAACGTCTGGAAGCAGTGGAGTCTTTTAGAATGTCAGGCAATCGTCCGGAATGGATGATTTTAGATGTTCTTCCTGTAATACCTCCCGATTTAAGACCAATGGTTCAACTTGACGGCGGAAGATTTGCTACATCGGATTTGAATGACCTATATAGAAGAGTTATAAATAGGAACAATCGTTTAAAAAGATTAATGGATCTTGGCGCTCCTGACATAATAATTCGTAATGAAAAAAGAATGCTACAAGAATCAGTAGATGCCTTGATTGATAATGGACGCAGAGGAAGACCTGTTACAGGACCTAACAACAGACCACTTAAATCTTTGTCTGATATGCTCAAAGGTAAGCAAGGAAGATTTAGACAAAACTTGCTTGGAAAACGTGTTGATTACTCAGGACGTTCGGTTATAGTTGTTGGACCGGAATTAAAAATTTATCAGTGCGGTTTGCCTAAAGAAATGGCACTGGAATTATTCAAACCGTTCGTTATGAAAAGATTGGTAGAAATTGGTGTTGTAAATAATATCAAAGCTGCCAGAAAAGCTGTGGACAGATGCAGACCCGAAGTATGGGATGCTCTTGAAAAGGTTATAAAAGGCCATCCTGTGCTTTTGAACCGTGCTCCTACACTCCATAGATTGGGAATTCAAGCTTTTGAACCTGTTCTTGTTGAAGGAAGAGCTCTTAAACTTCACCCGCTCGTATGTTCGGCTTACAACGCTGACTTTGACGGTGACCAAATGGCTGTTCACGTTCCTTTATCAGCCGAAGCTCAAGCAGAAGCAAGATTTTTAATGCTCGCTTCAGGAAACCTTTTGAAACCTTCAGACGGTAGGCCGGTAACCGTTCCTACACAGGATATGGTTTTGGGTTCTTACTACTTAACATTAGAAAAAGATGGTGAACCCGGCGAAGGAAAGGTGTTTAGAGATTTTGACGAAGTGTTAATGGCATATGACGCTAAAGATATTGGCCTCCATGCCAAAATTAAAGTCAGAAGAAATATTAACGGCAAACAAGTAATTACTCAAACTACTGCCGGAAGAATTATATTTAACGGTCCTATTCCTCAAGATTTGGGTTATGTTGACAGAACTAAACCGGAAAATGAAGGAAAATTGGAAATAGATTTCTTAGTAGGCAAAAAGCAACTTGGAAATATCGTGGACGCATGTATAAAAATCCACGGAACACAAAAAACTTCAGAAATTTTAGACAATATCAAAGCTCAAGGATTTAAATATTCCACAAGAGGAGCAATAACTATTTCTGTTTGTGACGCTGTTATTCCTCCCGCAAAGAAAGACATTCTTGCTAAAGCTGAGCAAGATGTAGACCACATTGTAAGAGATTACAGAAGAGGTTTAATGTCCGATGCCGAAAGAAAAAATCACACTCTAAAAATTTGGGAACGCGCTACAGATGACGTTTCTCGTGCACTTCAAGACAACCTCGATAAATATAACCCGGTATTCATGATGGCAGATTCAGGAGCTCGTGGTTCTATGAGCCAGATAAAACAGCTTGCAGGTATGCGTGGACTTATAGCCAATGCTTCCGGTGCTACGATTGAAATTCCTATCAGAGGTAACTATCGTGAAGGTCTTAACATTTTGGAATACTTTATTTCATCTCGTGGTGCGAGAAAGGGTTCTGCAGATACGGCGCTTCGTACGGCTGACTCCGGATATCTTACTCGTAGGCTTGTTGACGTTTCTCAAGAAGTTATCATTAGAGAGGATGACTGCGGAGCTACGCATGGTATAACTGTTTTCGAAATTAAAGACGGAAAAGAATCCATCGAAAGCTTGAATGAACGTCTCATAGGAAGATACCTTTGCGAAGACTTTATAGATTCGCAAACTAAAGAAGTCCTTGTTTCTAAAGATAAGTTAATGGACAGCAAAGATGCTGAAATTATCATTTCTCACGGCGTACAGAGAATTGAAATTAGGTCTATATTGAATTGTAGAGCAAAGCAAGGAGTATGTAAAAAATGTTATGGAGCTGACCTTGCAAATGGGCTTCCTGCTGCAGTTGGTGAGGCCGTAGGAATTATAGCTGCTCAATCTATCGGCGAACCTGGTACACAGCTTACCATGAGAACGTTCCACACCGGTGGTATAGCGAGTTCCGAAGATATAACTCAAGGTTTGCCGCGTGTTGAAGAACTTTTCGAAGGACGTAAACCAAAACGTTTGGCTATTATAAGTGAAATTGCCGGTGTGGTAAGATTTGAAGAAATAAAAAATAGCAAAAATGTTGTTGTTTATAATGAAGATTCCGGCGAGGAAAGAACCTATCTTATACCTTTCGGCTCAAGAGTTTGCGTTGAAGAAGACCAAAAAATTGAAGCTGGTGATATGATAACCGAAGGTTCTGTAAATCCTCATGACGTGCTGGCAATTAAAGGACCTGAAGCCGTGGAAGCATACCTTATTCAGGAAGTTCAAAGAGTTTACAGGATGCAGGGCGTTGATATCAACGATAAGCACATCGAAGTAATAGTAAGGCAAATGATGCGTAAAGTTAGAGTTGATGAAGCCGGAGATACAGGATTGATTCAAAATTCTGTTGTTGATAAATCTGAATTTTTATCTGAAAATGATAAAATTAGAGCTCGAAAAGAAGCCGGTGAAACAGAGCTCGAAGAAGCTTATTGCACTCCGATTCTCCTCGGTATAACAAAGGCATCATTAGCTACAGATTCTTTCTTGTCTGCTGCTTCTTTCCAAGAAACAACCAAAGTTTTAACTGAGGCTGCAATAAAAGGAAAAGTAGATCCCCTTGTAGGACTTAAAGAAAATGTTATTATTGGTAAATTGTTGCCTGCAGGAACAGGAGTTCATAGGTATAGAGATGTAACTATAGAGAAAAAATATGACCCCAGCGAGGATATTTTGGATAGTGAAGATATGCCTATAGATTCCGGAATAAATTATGATAGTAATACTTTTTTAGGAAAAAGCTTCTAATTTAAATCTCAAGATGTCGGTATAAATTTTTATTTATACCGACTAATTATTGGTAGGGGATAATTTTATATGAAAAAATTGATTGTATTATTGTGTTGTTGCTTTTTAATTTTTTCCAACGCATTTTCGAGCTTTGCTGCTAATTTTTATCAGGATGACCTTAATTGCGATAGTGTTTATGTAGTTGGAAAAGAGAGCAATATGGCGGTTGTTGAAAAAAATATAGATAAAAAAAGAAGCCCTGCTTCTCTAACTAAAATTATGACTTATTTGGTATCCAAAGAAATTATAAAAGATATAAATAACGAAAAAGTTACCGTAAAAAAAGAGGTCTTAGACCAAGTCGACCCTGAAAGTTCTGGGTGCGTTCTCAAAGAGGGCGAAGAATTTACTCCCTGCGAACTTTTTCATGGTATGCTAATAAGTTCCTCGGGCTATGCGGCAATGGTTTTGGCAGATTATGCAGGAAATGGAATAGAAAATTTTGTTAATCTAATGAACGAAAAAGCTCGGTATTTGGGCTGTGAAAATACTAATTTTGCAAACCCAGACGGTATATATAATGAAAATCAGTATACCACAGCAAGAGATATGTATCTAATTACTCGCGAAGCGATGAAAGATCCTTTGTTTTTAGATATAGTAAATAAAACAGAGTATAGTATGTTTGGGGATAGTAGAGATCCTATAATTACTACTAATAAAATGATAGATAAAAAAAGAGGCGGAGAATATTATTTACCCTACGTAAAAGGCATAAAAACTGGTTATGTCGATGAAGCCGGTAGGTGCCTCGTATCATACGCTGAAAAAGATAATAATACTTATATAACAGTAGCCATGGGAGGCCCTACGAAAGACGAAAATGGAAATTATATTGACAAGAACATGGCCATGATAGACACAAAAAATATCTATCTTTGGGCGTTTCAAAATTTAAAAAGTGTTAAATTATTTCCTGCAAATTTTCCGGTAAAAGAAATAAAATTGGGATTGGTTAAAAGCAGTGATAAACTTTTATTATCTCCGCAAAATGATTTTTATCTTAATTTACCGTCCAATGTTTCTAAAGATGATATCTCTATAAATTGTGATGTTCCTGAATCAATTGACGCTCCTATAGAAGCCGGAAAAGTTTTAGGGAGAGCCTATGTCTATTATAAAGGCGAACGAGTAGGAAGCTTTAATTTGATTTCTACACAAACGTTTAAAAAGAACTATTTTTTACTTGTAGCAAGGTGGTTAGATTCAATTTTTTCATCTCCTATATTTATATTTTTGGTAACTGCTTTTGCTGTTTTTGTAATTTTATATGTGAGATTGTGCGTTATAAGGTATAAAAATAAAAAGAAGAGAAACAAAATAAAAAAATTCCCAAGAAATATAAAAAACAAATTTTAGATAGTATTATTTAATGAACCTACTGGTAATTTTATCAGTAGGTATTTTATTATAAAAATCTTGAATTATTTTTGTTTATATTGTATAATAATATTTGCTAAAAATGATAATCTGAGCAAAATTAAACAAATAAAATTCATAAATTAAGGTGATTTAAAGGAGATGATGCTATGGTAAAACAAACCGCAGGAAGAGATGCTTTAAATGATTTTGCCCCTAAATTTGCAGAGCTTAACGACGACGTATTATTTGGTGAGGTTTGGTCAAGAGAAGATAGATTGTCTCTCAAAACTCGTTCGATTGTTACTATCACTTCGCTGATTAGTAAAGGAATCGTAGATAATTCTCTGTCATATCATTTATCCACTGCTCGAAAAAACGGAGTAACCAAAACAGAAATGGCTGAAATTTTAACTCACCTGGCTTTTTATGCTGGTTGGCCGAATGTTTGGGCAGCTTTTAGAATGGCAAAAGAAGTTTATAAAGATGATGATTCGCACGAAAAACATGGCGGATTTTTTGGACTCGGTGAGCCTAATATAAATTTTCAAAAGTATTTTATCGGAAAGAGTTATCTAAAACCGCTTACAAATAATAAAGAAACTGTGTTTGTTGCCAACGTAACTTTTGAGCCCGGATGTAGAAATAATTGGCATATTCACCACGCTACAAAGGGTGGAGGGCAAATTCTTTTATGTGTAGATGGCGAAGGTTGGTACCAAGAAGAAGGCAGACCTGCGCAGAGCTTACACCCTGGGGATGTAGTCACTATTTCGGCAGGTGTTAAGCACTGGCACGGAGCTAAAGAAAATAGTTGGTTCAGCCATTTAGCAATTGAGTGTCCGGGAGAAAACACATATAATGAATGGTGTGAACCTGTTAGTGATGAGGAGTATAAAAATTTATAATACCTTGTCAACCTAACGGCTAAAAAGTAATTTGTTCATTCCATGTTTAATATTTATTATCGTGGTAAAAATAGTACCAAAAGACTAAAATATTTTAAATCAAATAAAGTGGGTGCGTAGTATGGATTTTGAAGCTGTTATTAAAAGCCGAACTGCAACAAGGAAGTTTAAATCAGTTGAAGTTAAGGATGCTAAAATCGAAAAAATATTAAACGCAGGGAGGTTGGCTCCGACTGCAAAAAATTTACAGCCACAAAAAATATATGTTATCAAATCTGATAAGGCTTTGAGCCACGTTGATAAAATAACACCGTGTAGATACGATGCGCCCTTGTGCTTATTGGTGTGCGCAGATAAAAATATAGCCTGGAAGAACGATAACTATTCTTCTTGTGAATCAGATGGTGCAATAGTTGCAACTCACATGATTTTAGAAGCCACTAATCTGGGACTTGGCAGCGTGTGGGTTAGATATTTTGATGCTCATCAGGTTCAAAAAGAATTTAATTTATCCGAAAATATAATCCCAATTTGTTTGATACCGATTGGATACGCATCGGACGACTATAAAGAAAGCCCGCTCCATAATCAAAGAAAAGAATTGAGTGAAACCACGTCATATATTTAACAATCAGGAGGTAAAAATTATGAAGAATTCATTAGTAGTATATTTTTCAGTAACAGGAACTACAAAAACATTAGCGGAAAAGCTCGCAAAAGAAGCAAACGCAGATCTATTTGAGATTAAGCCTGCTGTTCCATATACGCAGGAAGATTTGGATTGGACAAATGAAAATAGTCGCAGCACAGTAGAAATGAAAAAAGATAAAACAATCCGACCCGAAATTTCAAATAAAGTAGAAAATATAGGACAGTACGATAAAATTTATATTGGTTTTCCTATCTGGTGGTACATTGCTCCAACCATAATTAATAGCTTTTTGGAGCAGTATGATCTAGAAGGCAAAACAATTATTCCTTTTGCTACTTCCGGTGGTAGCGACATGGGCGATACAAATAAAGAGCTGCAACCTTCTTGTAAAGGCGCAAAATTGCTAGAGGGTAGATGCTTCTCAGCAAGTGTTCCTCAAGAGCAATTAAAAGACTGGATTGACAGCTTAAATTAATTAAAAAAAATTTGATGATAGTCTTTTAGCTATTATCAAATTTACTTTTTACTATGAGATTTGCAAAATAAACCAAATGAATTAAAAAATAATAGGAGGAATTGAAATGGTTTTAAATGAAACTTATACAATGAACAATGGATTAGAAATCCCTAAATTGGCACTAGGCACATGGCTTATTGAAGATAATAAAGTATCAGAAGCCGTCAGACAAGCCATTAAAATCGGTTATCGTCATATCGACACGGCACAAGCATACGGCAATGAACGTGGCGTGGGAGAGGGAATACGTACTTGCGGTATTTCTCGCGATAAAATTTTTATAACAAGTAAAGTAGCCGCAGAACATAAAACGTATGAATCTGCTGCCAAATCTATCGACGAAACATTAAATAAGATGGAACTTGACTATATAGATATGATGATTATTCACAGCCCTCAACCATGGGCGATGGTTAATCAGTCCGAAAATAGATATCTAGAAGAAAATAGACAAGTTTGGAAAGCCATGGAAGATGCTGTAGAAGCCGGAAAAATTCGCACGATTGGAATTTCAAATTTCTTGGAAAGCGATACCGACAATATTTTATCCGATTGTAAAATTATCCCCGCGGTAAACCAGATACTTGCTCATATATCAAATACTCCATTGAATTTAATTGATTATTGTAAAAGCAAAAATATTTTAGTTGAAGCATATTCCCCGATCGCACATGGCGAAGCTTTAAAAAATCACTCGATAAAAGAAATGGCGGATAGATATAACGTAAGTATTGCGCGGCTGTGCATTAAGTATGATTTACAACTTGGCATGGTTGTGCTCCCGAAAACTGCCAATCCAGATCATATGAAATCTAACGCTGATCTCGATTTTGTAATTTCTGACGAAGATATGGAAAAGCTCAAAAACATCGAGCATATAAAAGATTATGGAGAGCATAGCAGATTTCCTGTTTTTGGAGGAAAATTATAACTAAATATTTGCTTGCGTTTATTGGGAGCGCAAGCTTTATTTATTGTTTTATGAAGTTTTATTTTAAGGCTTCTTTTTGTGATATAATACATTGATTGAATAATTAGTAAAGGAGTTTTTATTAATGCTTAAGTATTTTAAATCAATGATTTTATGCTTCGCAGCTTTGTTTTTGTGCGTAAATGTCTCTGCAACTTCATCAGAAGACATTTGCAAATTAGCAGAAAAATTAAAAATTGAATCCGAACAATTGCAATCATTATTGACCTCTGATGACGGGAAAAAAGGTCTTGTCCCGCTGACTGAGGACTATGAAAATTTTTATTTGGAGCTTTTTTCTAATGAAGATAATGCTGAACACATGAAATATTACGGAAATGGAAATTTAAGCACAAAAGAAAGAGCACAAAAAATTTTTGAATGGCGTATATCTAGAATTTGGGATTCAGAAATTCCATCCTCTTTATCTTTTATCATTATGAACGAAAATAAACCGGCGGGGTTTGTCGGAGTAGGCCCTTTGAATAGCAAAGACTCTCAGCCGGAAATTGGCAGAGTCATAGATAAAAAAGTTTCAGGTAAAGGTTTGGGCACATTCTCTGCTCAGACGATAGTGCGCCTCCTACAGTACTTAAAAAACGCAGGAATCTATAATTACACTTGTTTGATTTCTACTAGCAAGCCCGAAAATTTGGCTTCAAGAAAATCAATTATGAAAGCCGGGTTTGTTACGGACGAGAAAATAGTTGAAAATAATTTTGGCCATGAAAAAATTTATAAGTATGAGTTTGAATAATTAAAAAATTTTTATAGAAACACTAATAGACATAAAAAACGCCTAACGAAAGTTAGGATATTTTTATGCTCAAAAATAATTTGAACATCGTTACAGCGATAGTTATTCCGGAAATTATAAAGATTTTTATCGTTGACATATCCTATTTATATTTTACTAAAAATGATTATTAACATTGTTTTTTACTACTATTTAAAATTGGAAGGTGTCATATCTAAAAATCAGATTACAGGGTTTAGCTCATCGAGTCTCCGGGAATTAAGTAAGGAAGATTTGATTGAATTTTTTTGTTTTAGAGGGAAACGCAATAAAGAAGTCTTAATATTCCCGAAGATGTAAGAGAAAAAATCAAAAAGTAATTTCAGTATTATTAAGCGTAGTCGTATTTTTAGGGGGAATTGTATGCCCAAAAATATCTGCAGGAGGGGTTGACAAGGAAGTATACCTTAAAGATGGTACGAAGCTTACGTATATTTCAAGCGAAAAAATATACAAAGCAAAAGGGTGGATTGAAGGTAAAATCAAAGAAAACAGAGAAAAAAATTTTTCAGTAGCTGCTAATACAGGCATTAAGCTCGGGTCGGCCGTAATTGGTACGCTTGCAGGTATGGCAAGCAATGCAAAAGTTGAAAATCGTTATTTATGCGCAGGTTTGGCGACTATTACAGTACTTGTGACATTGTCAGTTTTCTTTTATCCCGAGTACGTAAAATATGACGTTGATAAGAACGAAAATCACTATACTGACGAATTTCGTTTTCACGGTTGGTTTAACGGGAAGGCCAGTTTGACTAAATTAGAAAATTGTATAGATGACTACATTTATCATATTGAGGAAGGACACGAAATCGGTTCGGAAGGTATTATTATCGTAGAAAGGCCGGCGGGCTATGTATTACAGAATCATCCATACGGAACACATTCCGGCATTTATGATCAGGATGAATATTATCCCGATCGTTTAGAGGTCGAGATAAACTACGAGATTGAAAATAAACTTTAAAAATTGAACGCACAGTTGTAAAAGGTTACTACTTAAAATCAATATAACTTATAAAATAATTCTTAGAAAAGTGTAAAAATGGCAAAAATAAAAATCACACAGATACCTCTAAACCCCAGTATCTATGCGAATTTCACATGGTCCGAGTGACAGGAGTTGAACCTGCGGCCTCTTGAACCCCATTCAAGCGCGCTACCAAACTGCGCCACACCCGGTCACCATACATATGGCATTATACAACATTTGAAAATAATTTTCAAGTAGCTATATTTATTATGATATAGCTACTTTTTGTTTATTATTACTATTTAAATTAAGAACTTGCATGCTTAGACGCTCCGGTTGTATCTCCAATTCTGTTAACTTCTGAAGTTTTTGTTCCTCTAAATCCTGTACAGCTGGAGGTTATTTGGTCTATACCTGATGCTTTATATAGTTCTCTCAGGAGCTTTTTGTCTTCGCCATCAAGTTCTTTTTTATAGTCAGGTACTTTCCCGGTAGAGTTTATTTTTTGAACAATGAAATTTGATTCCACGGCCATAATTCCGGTTCTGTCTTTTCCGCTTTTGCAGTTAAAAGATACTTGATATCCCAAATAATACAGTAATACCGATAATCTGGATTGTATTCCAAATCTGTCGTCGTTATAGCCATTTCCTTTGGTTTCTTTCCACATGTTTACAATTTGTCGTGAAAGCGTTTCTACTATTTTCTTGTTTTTTGCCGCTGCTTTCGCAACTTCGTCGTTTTTTGTTTCTTTCGCTTTTCTTATGGCTTCTTTGGCCTTTGTTACTTTTTCTTCTGCTTTAGCTAAGTACATTCCAACTTTAGAGTCTTTAGGAAAATTTTCATCTTTTTCAAAATTTTTCCCAAATAACGTTTGCATACTTTCTAAGTTTCTCTTATATGTTTTTGATTTGTTGGTAAGCAAGCTTAGAAATTTTGAGTAATGAACATCGTTAGAGCCAAAATTAAAAAGCACAGGATCTTTATCCGGCTTTAAATATATCGGGCGTTTTATTCCGTTGCTATCTTCTAGTACAAGTTCTATTTGTTCGCCGTTACATAGCTTTTTGATTCTGTCCATTTGCTTAAAAGGCATGTCTCCGTCAAATCCGAATTTTTTTAAAAAATTACTTGTAGGACTCAGAAGTTGTATATTACTCACACTAAATTTATAAGGTTTATTTTGACTTGTGTCAAATAATGTTTGTGTATTGAAGTTACAACTCTGCAAAGCCATGGCCAACAATAATTCCTTGGTGGCAGTTTTTTTACCTCTAGTGTTAGCGAATCTCACTGCCGAGAATAAAGGCTTTTTATTTTTGTCGCCTTCACCAGCTTCTACCTTGTTTATCCAAACGTTTGCAGCGTGCTTTGAAGTATTAGCACTCCTTGATGATATACCATGTTTGCCATCTTCGTACTCAAAATAATTACCGATAGGTGTAGCAGTTATTGTGGTTTTCTCGTTTTCTGAGCCTACTGTGCCTTTGGTTTCTTTCCAAGTTATTTCACTAGTTTCTAGTGCGTCTGTGGTTAAATATTGTAAATTTATTTTACTTAACGTTTCTTTATCAAATTTACATTTTTTGCATTTATTTCTAATACTCTTTATATCCGCGTCAAACGATTTTTTTAAATTTTCTATAAGTGCATCTATTTTTTTGACAGATGTAGTGTTTTCGATTTTACCTTTAAAGCTATTGAAATCTGTAGACAGTTTAACAAATTCACGATCAAGCCCTCGTTTAAGTTTTTCTTTAGTTTTTTTATAGGTGTTATCTGATTCAACAACATTTTTAAGTTTAGATATTATATTTTCATAAGTTGTGAGAATAATTTTTTTCGCTTCGTCGTCATAAGATAACTTAAGAATGTCGTCTTCATTTTTGCTTTCTTCTTGGTTTACATTCAGCGTATCTTGTGGGGCGTTTTTCGTTGTAACAGCGCTATAAATTTCTCCTATTTCATTTTTATACTTTTTGAAAACATGAGACTTCAATGCACAGTTATCAAAAAAAGCTTTTTCTCTGACCGGACCGGCGTTACTCAAACCGAGATTTGTTTTTATTCTATTGAGGCTTGATGTTTCTAAACCTTCGAAAATATAAGTGGACAGAATAAAAATTATGCAAAGGGTATGCTTCTTTTTATTTATCTTTAAAAAAGGGTTTAATTTTTTGAAATCTTGTAGATTGTATGTAGAGTCCATAAAATTGTTAAATATTTTTACCACATTAGTTTCATAAGTATTAGAACGATCTCCTGAAATTACTTTTTTTAAATCTATTATATTTTGTCTTGTACTAGCTTTAGAACCCATAAAATTCCTCCTGAGTATACCTGTTACCAGAAATAAAAATGATGCAAATTTTGTTAATACTTTGTATTCAATTTATCCTATGTATAATACTCACGGTGGCTACAATGCACTATCGAAGTTATTTTTCGATAGTGCTGTTTCTTAAAGCTTGGTGAGCCTTTTTAATTTCCGAAAGATTCATGGCCATGGCATCTTCCAAATTTTTCATAATATTTTCGGTATATTTATTAGCTGAATTTTTGATTTCTTTTGCTTGAGATTGAGCTTCTGAAATTATGTTTTGTGCCGAAGCTTGCGCCGCCTTAACTATTTCATTTTTGTTTATTAAAGCTCTTACTTTTTCCTCAGAAGCTTTCATGATGTTTGCAGCTTCCATGTGAGTATCTTCTATTATTTTTGCTCGAGTTTCTACTATTTTTTTCGCCTGTGCCATATCTGAAGGCAAATTTAAACGAATATCTTCTAAAATTCTTTTTATTTCATTTGTATTAATTAATGCTTTGCCACCGGTCATCGGCAAATGCCAGGATACTTCCAAGATATCTTCCAATTCGTCTATTAAGCGTTCAATTTCCATATTATTTATCACCTTTTAAATTTTTTATTGTTTTTTGTATAAATTTAAGGATATGTTACCATATTTGTACTTTTTTTGTAAGTAAAAATTTTCAATATTATTTTGTGCATTATGAGTAGAAAGTGTTTCAGTAATAATCATTGCATTTGGATTTGTTTTTGGAAGTACGAGCCTAAAAGTTTCATATAATAGCTTTTCATCGTGATATGGAGGGTCTAAAAATGCTATATCTATGGAAATATTGCTATTTTTTAAAAATTCAATCGTATCTGCCTTTACCAAATTTAAATTTTTATGAGTTTTAAGTTTGGATATATTTTTTTTAACTAAATTAGCGGCTTCTTTGTCGCGCTCTACGATGGTTACTTCTTTAGCTCCTCTGCTGAAAGCTTCGATTCCCATTTGACCGGTTCCGCCGAAAGCGTCAAAAAAATTTTTGTCTATTATTTCAAACTGCAATATATCAAAAACAGATTCTTTGACACGGTCTTTCGTCGGACGTAGTCCTTCATTTTTGCTGGAATCTAATTTCAAACCCTTAAACTTTCCTGATATTACTTGTATTTTACTCACTCCGATTTTTTATTTTTCAGAATATTTCTCCAAAGAGATATTTTTAATCACAACGTCTTCTGTTGGTTTATCGTTTTTATCCACTTCTGAGTTCGAAATCTCATTTATGGTGTTCATTCCTTCAAATACTTGTCCAAAAACTGTATGGCCTCTATTTGCAGTATTGTAGTATCCATCGAGTATTGGTGAGCCACCATTTTCTTCGTATAATTTCTTTATGTCATCTGTTATCTTTGACATATCCACAGTTCCGCCGTACCTTTGTTCAAAAGCAGAAGGGTTTCTCTTGTACATTTTGTAGTAATCCTCAAAATTATCCCAACCCATAAAACTGCTCGGATCCTGATTGTTTATAAAAAATTGACTGCCGTTAGTGTTAGGGCCTCTGTTTGCCATGGCCACAGAACCAGTTATGTTAAACAAATCTTCGCTGAATTCATCTTCAAAGTCTTCGCCCCAGATGCTTTCGCCACCTGCTCCTGTGCCATTAGGGTCGCCTCCTTGAATCATGAAATCTTTTATCACTCTGTGAAAAATTAGGTTATTGTAATAACCTTTTTCTGCGAGTCCTTTAAAGTTTTCAACAGCTTTTGGAGCTTTTTCTGGGAAAAATCTGATTTTGAAGTCTCCGTGGTTAGTGCTCACAACAGCTATCTCTTCGCCAAAGTTTGGTTTTTCAAGTTGACATCCTACATTCACGGATTCGGATGGACTGGCTTCATTGTTTTGATTTTCAGAATTATTTGCACACCCTGCAGAAAAAGATAAAACACCACTCATTAAAATTGCTCCTAATATTTTTTTATTTTTCATTTTAGAAAATCCTTTCTTAATTCAATTAGAAAAGCTACCATAAGTACATTATATCCATATTTTAAATGTCAATCAATACAAATTTCAATTTATTATCAAAAAATTTTTTATTTATTATTTCTTTAAGTGCTTTAAGACATATTGATTGTTTTGTGTGAAAATGATACAATGCTTACAGACAGGAGGGTGATAGTATGAATAAAAATTTGACAACTTTACTCAAAAAAATCATACAAAGCAACGAAATTCAAAATAATTTAAAAAATCAAAAAAATTTAGATGAAGCGTATTCGTATTGTTTATCTATTCAAAATGGTTACGAAAAAGAAGAATTCGAAAAATTTCTTAAAGACATAGTATATTTAAACAATAGATTTTTAGAATCCCAACTTGACGAAGAAAGCTTAGCGCAGGTTTCGGGAGGGGCTTTTTTAGATCCAAAAAAAGAGTTAAAGATAGTAAGTGCTTTACTTGGCAGTGCAATTATTTTGCAAGGAGGCGGACTATTAAGTGCCCAAGGAAATTTTGATAACACTCCGACGGAGAGTTCTATATCGGTTTCTGAAAATGCGTACGCTAATGAAGCAAAAAATATAATAAATAATTTATCCGAAAGTTCCAAGGAGGCTTTGAACACGATTGCTGCAACAGCTGAAAAGCTCGTAGGGACTGCTTTAGATGCAACTTCTCCGAAATTGGAGGCTTATTATCCTGAGCTGGATGATTATCAAGAAAGTTCAAAGCAAGACCCTACAATTTACAATTGGCCCACTATATCTGAGCTTACAGTTGGTCAATCTACAAATGACATCAAATTGTCCGGAGGCGATTCCACAGTTCCTGGGAAATTTGAAATTTATGATGTCGAAGGAAATAGGGTAGACTTTAAACAATTTACAGAAGCTGGAAATGTAAAGTATTTGTGCAAATTTATTCCAAAACAATCTGATATGTATAATGAAGTATCTACTTATTTATTTCTGAAAGTTTCACCGAAAGAAGTCAAAGTAATCAATGCGCCAACTGCAAAACCACTGGTTTATGGTCAAACTTTATCTGAATCAAATCTTTCGGGAGGAAACGCCGAGGTGCCCGGAATTTTTGTCTGGAAAGATATAGATACAATTCCTCGGGCAGGAACTCATTATTACGATGTAAATTTTGTACCTAGCGATAAAAATTGTAAAGTTTCTACCATTAAAGTAAGACTAGAGGTTCAAAAAGCTTCTCCGGTAGTAAACGCTTGGCCGACTGCTGCTGATATGGAATTTGGAGATAAATTGGAAGAATGCGAATTATCGGGCGGCACTTCAAATGTACCCGGAAAGTTTGTTTGGTCTGAAAGCCAAGAAAAGCCCAAGATAGGAACTCAATCCTACACAGTTCTGTTCAAGCCGTATGATTCCGAAAACTATTTTGATGTATATAATTATGTTCAGGTAAATGTTTTGAGAGCTTACCCGAAAATTTATAATTATCCTTCCGTTTCTAATTTGCATTATGGTCAAAGTCTGAGCGATGCTAAATTTGGAAAAGGATACTCTAATGTAAAAGGGAAATTTTCTTGGAAAAAGGACGAGAAAAATCTAAAAGTGGGAACTCACACTAAAACGGTTATTTTTACTCCTGATGATTCTGAGCACTACGTGAGTATAGAGTTTGATATGAAAGTTAAAGTGGAAAAGGCTCCGGTCAAAATATATAATTCACCGGAGGCTACCTCCATAGTTTATGGAGAGAGTTTATCCAAATCTAAAATTTCTAAAGCAAATTCCAGCGTTCCTGGAACTTTTATGTGGGTCAAACCGAACGAACGTCCCGATGCAGGACAAAAAACATTCGAAGCGCTTTTTGTTCCTTTTGATAGAGTTAATTACAAAACCGCGCTGGTGTACGTTCCTGTTACCATACAAAAATTCACCCCTAAACTCAGTAATCATGATATTGAAGTATCATACAGTCCGGGTCTGACTTTAAAAGATATTTCTTTACCAAAAGGTTGGTTTTGGGAAATGCCCAACCAGCGCTTGGAACGAGTGGGGAATCATGAAAATCTAAGTGTTAAATATAACGGAGACGCCAACAATAATTCGGCGATTGAAAAAGTAGTTGTGCATGTGAATAAAGCTGAACCAAAGTTGTCAATTAAACCCGTATTTTATGAGAAAAATAAAACTGTAGACAGTATATCTCTTCCAAAAGGCTGGCGCTGGGATAATCCAAAAGAATTGTTATTGACTGATAAATCAATTTACTCTGCTAGCTATAATTCTGAGGAAGCCGGAACTGATTTATATTACGACCGAGAAAATGTGGATATAAATATTACAGTTAATAAATCTGAACCCAAAATTTCCAAATGGCCTCGCCCTGAGAAAGCCTTGGTATTCGGGGATGATACAGGAAGTGTAAATTTAATTGATTCACAATCCGAAACAGAAGGAACATTCAAAATAAAAGAGCCTGGCAAAAAATTGTATGCAGGTACACATATGTGTAAAGTAGTATTTGAGCCTTCTGATAAGGGGTATAAATCGGCCGAAGGGTATGTAAGTATAAAAGTTAATAAAAATATGAATCCTCTAAATGTTCCTGAAATAAAGCAAGATAAAGTTGAAAGAACCGAAAATGTTGTAAATCTCAATATCGAAGATAGAAATAATGATTATGAGTATTCAAAAGACGGCGGATTATCATGGCAAAATGGTTCCAAATTTACAGATTTAACTCCCAAGACAGAATATAAATTTGTTTATAGATACAGGGATAACGATTCTCATTGCGCAGGTAAACTTAGCAAGGAACTTAAAATATTTACCAAAGACAATGCTCCCGCTGCACCGACTGAGGTGAAGGTAAAATCAAAAACAAATCATAAAATTGTTTTTGAAAAAAATGATAATCTCGAGTACTCAAAAGATTCAGGAAACACCTGGCAAGATTCTCCGGAGTTCGATAATCTTAGCGGAAGAACTGAATATGAGTTTATCGCAAGAGTCAAAGAAACCGATGAGCATGTAGCAGGGGACAAGAGTGACGTGGTTAAGGTAAAAACTTATTCTTGGGTTTCAAATATTTTCCATAAAATTTTTGGCTAATCGTCAATATTTATCTTTTAAAATATTTTTACGCATAAAAATATCTATCAGATTTTTAGTCTGATAGATATTTGCTTTTTTCGGGTGTGAAATCATCCCCTTTTGCGCCTTCGTGTTCAAATGTAGAACGTATTATCAAAAAATTTATTTAAGTGCTGCAAATCCCGCATAAATACTGGCTTTAATGACTAGAAGATTATTCCCACTCGCTCCCTGTAAATCAATCTTAAACACTTTTGTTTATGAAATTTATCAGAGAGTATTTATATTATTTGAATTATCGGTAAAGCATACGCTATCCGATTTTTTGTTGCCATATCGTTGCCACGGAAACCAACTCTTAGGTAACATCCTCAAAATCACATAACTTCTTGAGCGCCTGTTGCACATAGGGATATTTTTTATCACATTCTCCTATCAATGCTAAAAGATTTTTGTTGGCTTTTAAATTGAACATTCCTGCCAGTCCTTCTTTTACTCGATTTGTTTGACTTCCAGAAGATATAAATGATAATTCAGCACCATTTTCAGGATTCAAAGAATTCTTTTCGTATTCACACAGTTCAAGAATTCCCTTAATGGCGAATGCTGGTGTATGTATTTTTTTACATACTGAACTTGATTTCAATTTTACCATACTTTTCTTATCCAAAAGTAAATTTATTAAATAAACAATAACCTCCGGATACAAAAAATCTTCTATTTCGTTATTTGTATTGTTTTTTTCAATTTTAACATTTCCGCTATTTGTGTGATTTTGAAGCAAAATTGCATTAACATTAATGTGATTATATGATTTGGATTGAATTTTACTGTAAATTTCTCTTCCCTTGACATCGTTATCAAGCACAACTTTGATCTTCGGCATATATTGCGTCGTATTATTTCGATAGTACGAATCATAAAATTCAAGAAATTTTATAGCATTATCTGCACCGTTAAGAGCCTCTATATTTGGACACGGAAGTTCAAAATAATTAAGCAACTCAGTAAGATATTTTTTATCACAGTTGCCTTCTACTAAAAGGTTATTTCGTTGTAGCAATTCATATGTTACCGCTTCAATCCCTAAGTGAGAGCAAATTTTATCATAGCCACTTTGCTCATTTATATCAATCAAAATAGTTTCTGTAACATTGATATTTTTCTTTTTTCGTGTGGAGTATTGTTCATAATACTTAGAATCCAAAAGAAAAACATTACGCATATTATACTCATTAATAAAAACTTTAGAATGTGTCGTAAAAAACAACTGCATACTACTACTTTTTTCATCGAAAAGCGCTTTCAATTTTCGTTGAAGTCCTTCATGCAAATACGCATCTGGCTCGTCTATACAAACAACAATACTTTTTCTTTTATTAATGCGAGAAAGCATTTCAAAATTAAGCAAAATAGTAGCTAATCTTTGTAAGCCGGCTCCCTTATCCAATACTCCTATACTTCCGTTGTCATCAAGAGATAAATGAACATCTTCAGAAATAAGATCTCTGAATGTTTCCGAATTTTTTGGAACTATAAATTCTACCTTCCAATTTTCGCGGAAATAATTGAAAGTGTTAGAAATATCCTTTGCAAAAGTTTCGAGAATCGCACTTAATCCATCAACATATGTATCATATGCTTCTTTTAGTTCCTTTTTAGACCGAGAAAATCGTGCCTTATCATATTCAACATTTATGATGCCTTCTGTAATTTTACTTATCAATTCAGGTATGAATGTATTTATAGACTCAATATATACAAATTCAACCTGGTTCAATATATCACTAATTTCTGCAAAAATAAGTTTTTTCTTATCTTTTTTCTTTTTTCCTTCAAGTTTAAAAGAAACTCCACTAATGCTCTCTTCGCTTGAAGATGCTGAATAAAACTTCATATCGCGACAAATGACATAAAAAATATCTTTCTTATCGTCCCAAAAAGTGATTTCTATTTTGGGATGAATAGACTGTCCGCCAGTGGCATGTTTTATTTTTGGCATATCAACTTCTGGAGTGTAGGTTTCGGGGTTAAAAAATAAATTAATTGCTCGTAATGTATTAGTTTTACCAACATTGTTTTGACCACAAAGCGCAACTAAGTTTAGATCAGACGAAATATCAATTGCCATCGACAAAATGGAACGATATCGATTAATATTACAATTTGTTATTCGTAGCATTTTATTCTCCCATCATTTTTTTAAAACAAATAAATACTCGTGTGCAATCAGTAAAAAATTATATTTTACACTGTTTGTTTTCCAATATCCCGTTGCTTTGCAGTTGTGTTGCTCTTTGATAATCAATTCTTTAAGAGTAAATCCGGCATCTTGGAAAATTTTCATAACATCAAAAGACATTGGTATCATACAACCCTTTTGTCTTGTATCGCCCATAAGTACAGCGCAAAATTTATCTTTTTTCAGAACACGGTAGCTTTCCACAGCTACCTTTTTCATTTCTTCAAGAAAATCTTTCACTTTGAGTTGTGATAAATCTCCGTCAATTCCATCACTATATTTAATTATGTCGGCATAGGGTGGGTGAGTACAAATAAGGTCAATACTTTCATCCGAAAGAAAATCTAAATTTCTTGCATCGCCCTTACGGATATAAACTTTTCCGTTTGCACCTTCGTGTTCAAAATTCACTTTTTCTTTACATCTGTCGAGTGCAACATCATTGACATCAACGCCGATAATATCACGGTTCAAAAGCTTTGCTTCAACGAGGGTAGTTCCACCACCTGCAAATTGGTCAAGAATTACATCGCCCACTTTTGAATATCTTAATATAATGTTTCGTGGAATATATGGCGACCAATTTCCACGCCATTTTGCATCGTGAGTTGCCCAATCGCCACGCTTTGGAAAAGACCAATGCGTCGTCATTTCCAACTCGAAATCATCAGGCTCCCATTTTGTTATTTTCTTTTTATTCATTGCTGTTCCTCAATGTATATTTTGACTATTTTATTATCTGCATCATATTTCCACTTACTTTGTTTAGGCGTTATAACCCCCTCATCAGAAATCATATTATAATCTCTCAAAAATGCAGTTACACCGCCAAAATAATTTCTTCCTTTATTTATGTTGAAAAAGTATTTATCCTTATCATTAACTATCACACTAACACTTTTCAAAGCAATATCAAATTGTTTCATCACAGAAGAAGGTACAGAAACAATTCTTGCACGTATATCATTAGCTGTAATTGTTTTTTCTATATAATCATTAACAATATTGTTTTTTACATTTATTTGTGCTGACGCATCAGATTTGCGTTTCTTAACAAAAAGATCCATTTGCTCACTGCTAAAAATAGGCTTAAAAATAAAACCAATTTGATTATCAATGCAGCTTGTAATCAAAGACTTTCCATTTATTAAGACCACTGGTTTAGAGGGATCATTTGAAGATTCTTTTACAGCGTCTCCTGTGAAATCTGATGTTGTAATAAGCATTCCTTTATAGCCGAAAGGTATTGTTCCTTTTAATTCCCTTACTGATTTTACAGCGATTTTATTTTTTAAAGCATATCTTTTCGCTTGTATGTAGTAGTGTGTAATATCGATTTCACTGAAATCCCCAACACCTTTGCGAATAGCCGTTAAATCGATTCCGCCGTCTCTTGAACGCTGTGTTACTTCTACTTCATCAAGACCCATTTTAAGAAGATATTCTTTCAAAAAATCTTCAAACGCATAACCAGTTTCAAAATATTCATAAAAACTTTTCTGTAAGCTTTTTATTTCCTCATTGGAAATATTTGAACTAATTTGCATATATATCCTCATTTCATAATGGCGTCTATAATTCCATCTTCCATATCTTTAATATTGTAAACGTGTTCCATAACATCAAAGGTTTCTTCAAGATTATGGCAAGCACTTGTCCAACCTTTTCCATCGGTAAACCAAACAAAAGTAAAACCGTCGATTGTGTCGGTTTCGAGAGCAAGTGTTTTGTAACTGCGTGCTGTTTCGTTTAATTTACTTCCGCCGCCACCGTAAAAATTAGTTTCGATACCATAAATCATATTAGGAGTCTTAATAACAAAATCAAAACGTTTTTCCATCTTGCCTTGATTGGAAATAGCGGATAAATCTATATTCCATTTATCTGTAATTTGGTGAATATACATTTCTTTGAAGTAATTAACGCCCTTTACAAAACCTGCTTTTTGAATAAAACTCTCAACTAAATCTTCCATAAGGTGACCGCCACGATTTTTACGACCGTTGGAATCAAGACCTGTTTCGACGCCCGTTGCATAGTCCACCAAATTATTCACTATATGATTTTCTAATAAATCAAACAGCCCGGTTTCACGCATAAAATATTTGTATCTCTCATAATGAGCGTGGTTGTTCGGTGGATACTTTCCAAAATCGAATTGAAACAATTGACCGCCGTTTTCATCTTGACAGTAGATTTCATTTGCTCGAACTGCTAAGAGCAGAGGGATACACTTTAATACTTCGGGATATTTTCTCATCAAATTTTCAAAATCAGCTTCAATATTTTTAGAACCGATGAGGGAATTTAAGATATTAAGTTCAACCTTGATATTATCGACGTTTCTGTGAACCTTTTCAAAATCTATGTAATAACCATAGTCTGCGATACTGTCACGAAAACCTGACAACCACGCATTAAAATCTCTTGACATTACTTATTCCTCCTCGCTGTTAGGCGGCACTGGCAATCCTAACTTTGTAAGCGGTATGTATTCAAAATAGTAGTGACAACGCATACTAATGATATAATCCAAAACGTCTTTATATTTAGGATCTTTAAACCATTCCGAAAGCAAATAGATGTACTCTACATCAATATTGAGCTGTGCCATCAGTTTCTGATACTGCTTTCTCTTGAAATCACAAGTCTGCAATTTTTCGTCAACAGAGCCTGCCACCTGTTGATATTTACATTCAATAATAAAAAGTGTGTTATTGATAATTACATAAATACTATCATCCGGCAGTAGCTTTTTGGAGATAATCTTTGTCCAATCAACCCCAACTTCCTTTAAATATCTATAAAATCCGTGTTTTTTGAATATGCGAGCAACTTTTTCGTCATTATAAAACACAACTCCATCAGTTACCCGATACCCTTCTTGACTGTTTAAAAAGGTTGCTAAATCAGTTTTCCCCTCAAATACAAGCCCCGTTTTTGTGTTTCCGCCGCCTTTTCCGTTCTTTATCATAACACTTCTCCTCGAAAATTCTTTATTTAACCTTGCAAGGCTTTCCAGCTTCGCAATGAGCCGAACGACATTCACGACAATACGACTGTGGTATATAACGACCATCACCCATATTTCTGTATCCGAATTCTTGCTCTATATCATCTTTGCCGTATGCCGTCTTTCCACAGCAAGGACATTGTGCATATTCTCCGTATGGCATATATGAACCTCCTTAAAAATTGCTAATGAGTAACTCTTTAATTTTTCCTCTTGCTTCACTATTACAGTTAATCATTCGAGTTGCTTCAACTCGTTTGATTTTATGTGCAGAATAGATATTATCAAAGAAATCATCGTCTGTATTTGAGTTCTTTGGATCAGAATTGCTAATTACAATTTTTGCACCTTTTTTATCCATGTCATCA
This sequence comes from uncultured Eubacteriales bacterium, assembly GCA_934692675.1. Classification (GTDB taxonomy): domain Bacteria; phylum Bacillota; class Clostridia; order Oscillospirales; family Acutalibacteraceae; genus UMGS1491. Next base: position 209,402 of record CAKUUD010000001.1, read on the forward strand.
ACAAATTGTGCAAGTTCAATCTGTGCGTCATCATTAAACAAATTCTCGGTATATGCGGTAAAACTTGCTGTGTCTGTAATAGGTCTGTATGGAGGATCAAAATAAACAAAGGTGTTTTTATCAATAAAATCAGCCGACTCTCTGTAATCTCCACATATAATAGTAACTTTTTGCAATTTCTCCGATACGGCTCTGAGATTTTTTTCATCACAGAGCATAGGATTTTTGTAAGAACCCATAGGAACATTGAATAAACCCTTTTTATTTACACGGAACAAACCATTGAAACAAGTCTTGTTAAGAAAAACCATCAATGCAGCTTTTTCAATATTGACGCTTTCATTTCCGTTGACCTTCAAATCATTAAAACGCTCACGCTTTTGCATATAATATACTTTACGATTTTCCGTATCTAACGGAATAAAATCGCTTCGCATAGTGTAAAGCATTTCTATCAAAGCATCAATATCATCACGAATAATTCGATAAGTATTGATAAGTTCAGCGTTAATGTCACTGATATAAACTTCATCTAAATCATATTTACTAAGTATATCAAACAAAACTGCACCACCGCCAACAAATGGCTCAGCATATTTTGTAATTCTTCCTCTATCAAACGGATAGTAACGTTCAATCTCTTTAATGAGCTGACCTTTGCCGCCTGCCCATTTCAAGAAAGGTTTAACCGCTTTTTCATCAGTTTTACTATATCGTGTACTTCTTGCATCTATCGGTTTTTCTGCCGAAATAGGTATAATCCACATATTGCCCACCATAGTTGCCTCAGCAATTCTTTGTTCAGAACACAGAACCGCTACTCTTCTTTGAGAAATACCCCACTTATCAGCGGCTTCTCTTGCAGACATAAATTCCATAAAAATCTCCTGTTCCTACACTGTGTGTCATTTACTATATTATATTCTAAATCTCGAATAATAGCAATATCATATTTTAAGATAGATGTAAATTTTCAGAAATGAATGACAGTGGCAGGGATTGCTCCCTGCCGTCGTTATGTTTATACCTTGTAAATTATATCCGCATTTACAATTTCCGTTGCACGGTTACGGATATTGTTCATTTTTCGAACCCATAGCATTTGGTCAGTTGCTTTTAAGTTTTCGGTTACATTTTCTTTTTCGGCTAAGTCTTTTACAAGCCGAGAAAAAAGGTCTTGAGCCTGCTGTTCAATATCTACAAGATATGAATTGAGCTTACCGCTTGTCAGCAAATTGTAGTAAAGCACTTTGTGATTTTGCTTCAAATATCGTTTATGCCTCATTCCCCAAACGCCGATATTCGCTTCCTTTTCTTCTTCCGCCGGTAATAAATCGGGTAACATATAGTCGCCCACCTGTGTATAAGTACCACCTGTTTGTTCAAAAATTGTGTTTGCCATTTTGTTTTACCTCCAAAAATTTATTTATCTTGAGCGTGGATTTTCACGCTTGCGACCTTTGATATTTCTTGCCTGTTCAAGCAACTCATCAATCTGTTTATGCCCGAAAACTTTGCGCAAAAGTTTGTAATCTTTGACTTCCGAACGCAAATTTTCGTTTTCACTTTTCAGCTTGCTGTTTATTTTCGATAACATTTCGTTCTCACGATAGAGGTTGCCGTTCGTGATATTTAATCTATGGTAACTGTCCCAACCCTCAAAGCAACGAGCCAATGCCGTCTTTATTAACGCTTTTAATTTTTGAATAAGCGGCTCTGCAATTTTTGCTTTATATGCTTTTGCGGACATAAAACTTTGCGGCTCGGAGAGCTGATATTCGGGTGCATTATCAAGCATTTCTTCCACATTTCTTAAGTTTTCCAAACCATCATCATAGTTTAACACTCGCTCGGATAACACATTAAATTCTGCTTGTTTTACTTCGATTTTAGCCCCTAATTCTTCAAGTTCCGTCGCTCGTTCTTGCTTTTTGTAATCAAGAACAGACAAATGTGTTTCGTGCATTCCTTTATGTTTCCACTCAATTCCGTGCCGTTCCATAACGAATGCGAGTGCGGATTTTTCTGCGCTTACCCATTGATTCCACTCGGTATCTCCACGGGTTCCGCCCTTAAATCCTTGTGCGGCAAGCGCCTGCTTGAGTGATACTCTTGTATCAAGTCCACGGTTGCTGCCAGTTGTGAACGGAACAAAATCAATGTGCAAATGGGGCGTTGCCTCGTCCATATGCAGATGAGCAGAGAACACTTTTAGGTTGGGATTTCGCTCTTGAAATTCACGGTAATACTCATCTAAAATTTGCCTTGCAAGCTGTCCGTTTTCGCTTTCGGCGCTCATATTTTCCTTATCGCCAATCTGTAAAATCAGTTCGTGAAACGGCTTTTCTTGCTTTGAGTTTCTGATTTTCTCATAGTAGTTTTCTATTCTGCGGTCGGCTCTTGTCTGCTTTTCATTGTATCTTTTTAGCGCTTCGTCAAACAATTCGTGATAGATTTTCTTTATCGGCTCGTTACAGTAATCAATGTTCAAATGCGTTCTGCTACCGTCAACATTTTCCGCCTTGAACTTGCGGCTGTTATGATTGACCGAGCCTTTACCTACCATTGCACTTATCGTTCTTTGCATTATATACACCTCCAATCTCATAAACTTGCTCGTCCTCGGTTCTGTTACTCTTGTCAAGAGTAACGCAAAAGCACTTTTGACAGGCGAGCCCATCAAAAATGCAACCTGCAAGCAGGTTTTGCGTTCTCCGAAGGGCAAAGAGTCGCCTTTGAAAAGGCACTCTCTGCACACTCCGCTAAACTTTTGCTGTGACAAACCGTGACGATGGTGACAATGTTTTAGACCACATCACCGTTCTCGGAGAGTTTGTCACGGTCGTCACGCATTGACACGCTTTCTTTCCAAAGGGATATTTTTCGTCCGCTGTGCGTGCGACTCGCTTTGTAATGAATGTCGTAATCTTTAAGCAACCGCCCGGCGTTGATACTAAGTCTTAGCGACAGAACATTAGGCTTAATATCCAATCCAATAAGTTTGCTCAATTCAGAAGCCGTCCCGTCCCATCGGCTACTGTCCGAAGAAAGAACAGTCGATACCTTTTCAAGCAGCGGGTCAGGCGGCTCTGTCCAAACTTCTGTTTCGCTTTTTTCAAATTCCCATATAAGTTTTTGCGGATTGCGAACAAGGTGTATTCGCTGATCCTGCTGATCTCTGCCGGTAACGTCAAGCGTTGCGGCATTGGTTGTTCGTTTCTCTTTGCTGAGAACAAAGGCGCCGTCTGCCGCACCGAGCAATCCGTTTGTGCCGGAGATTGTATCAAATTTATCGTCAGCCTGCTGTTTGCGTGTGTGATGGACGATAAGCATTGTTACCTTGTAGCTGTCGGCAAGCGCTTTCAGCTTTGCGACTACATCGTAATCACTGCCGTAGCTGTAATCCGCACCACCTGTCTCTCGAACACGCTTTAGCGTATCTATGATAATCAGTCCGGTGTCAGGGTGTTCCTGAATAAAACCTCTTATTTGGTCTTCCAAGCCGCCGTTTACGGTTTTGCTTTCTGTTGCAAAATACAAGTTGTCCGTTCCGTCAGCGCCGAACATATTATAGAGCCTGCGCTGTAAGCGAGGGTAATCATCTTCAAGGGCAAAATAAAGAACGGTTGCATTGCGGACTCTGTAATTCCAAAGCGGAGTTCCAGTGCTGATATGGTAAGCGAGCTGTGCCATCATAAAACTCTTTCCTACTTTCGGAGAACCCACGAACAAGTAAGTTCCCTGATAAAGCAGACCGTCTATAAGTGCGGTTTGTGTTTCGAAATCGGTATCATACAGAGCCGACATTGAAACGGTTTTCAAATATGACGGATCCATTTGTCTCAGCATTTCTCTTTGCATTTCACGAAAACTTTCGTCAAAATCCTTGATATTTTCATCGTTATCGTTTATACTAATGTCAGTACATTTTTGGATTGACTGCTCCGTATCTGCGCCAACAGATACATTCGGGGCGGTCATTTCTTTTTTATTCTCCATTGTTATCCTCTCCTTTCAATCCGCCGAGAATATCGGCAATCATTTCTATTACATCAAGCAACTCATCATTTACCTCCCCGCCGGCTTCTATTCGCTGTAATTCCGACAGCACATCGGCAAGCTGGTTTCGCAAAGCCTTGAATACTCTCGGATTGCCTTGCACAACTATATCCCTGTGCGTGAGTCGCCTTGTTATATAATCCTGCTTAGTTAGTCCTGAAAGCCGTACATAAGTTTCAATTTGTTTGTCCTCCTCCGGCGATACACGAAACGCTACGGTTTTGTTTCTCCAGCGGTTATGCTCATCTCTATTTTTAAGTGACATTTTACTCGCCCCTTTCCATATCTAACTTATCCGCCATTTCAGCCTGCTTTGATGGGAACAAATGTGCATAGTTGTAAGTTATATCAATGCTTTCATGTCCCACACGGTCTGCAATAGCCGTCGCAGAGAATCCCATATCAATCAGCAAACTAACGTGGCTGTGGCGGATATCGTGAATACGGATTCTTTTTACGCCTGCTTCTTTTGCGCCTCTGTCCATTTCTCTGTGCAGATAGCTTTTTGTAATTGGAAACACTCTGTCCTCCAACCCCACATCGTAAAGCATTTTCAGATAATCCTGCATTTCATCACAAAGGAACTTTGGCAACTGAATTGTGCGGTTACTTTTCTCTGTTTTCGGTGAAGTGATTATATCTCTGCCGTTTAAGTGCTGAAACGATTTATTAATTGTTACCGTTCGCTTTTCAAAATCGAAATCAGCAGAAGTAAGAGCTAACAGCTCGCCCTCACGAATACCCGTCCAATAGAGCATTTCAAACGCATAGTATGACATCGGCTTATCCATCATTGCATCAGCAAACTTCAAATATTCCTCTTTAGTCCAGAAAAGCATTTCACGATTTTTCTTTTTACCCATGCTGCCCGCCTTTTGACGAGGGTTTTCTTTCAGGTTGTAGTACCTGACAGCATGGTTGAATATCGCAGACAGCTGATTGTGTATTGTTTTCAAATATACGGGAGAATACGGTTTGCCGTTATCGTCCTTATAATTGATAAGCTCATTTTGCCAAGTAATTATTTGTTGTGCGGTTATGTTGCACATTTTCAGCTTACCGAAATATGGAATAAGCTTTTTATCAATAATATGTTTCTTGGTTTCCCAAGTGTTTTCTTTAAGTCGAGTCTGCATATCTTCGGAGTAATGTTCAACAAAACTCTTGAAATTCATATCCAAATCTCCGCCAAGCTTATTAAGTTGTTCTCTTTCCCACGCCTGAGCCTCACGTTTTGTTTTGAATCCTCGTTTTTGTGATTGCTTTCGTTCGCCATTCCAATCGGTATAGCGATAGATAACACGCCAAGTATTTGTTTTTTCTTCCTTATAAACAGCCATTGATATCACATCCTTTCTTTTTCGGCTGTACCATAACAAACTCTTTCTAAAAAATACTGTTTGTTTACTCGTCCTGAAATAGTTATAAAGCCTTGTGCTTTTAACTCTTCGTTAAGCTGCTGCACGATTTTATAGGCATAAGATTTTGAAATACCTAATTCGTCGGCAACATCTTGTACTTTCATAAATGTTGTACTCATACTGAAACCTCCTTTCAATTCTTGTTAGTTTGTTTATTTAGTGTCGGAGAACTTTCTGACCGCATTCCGATTTGCCCGAGCGGATACACCATTACCGTGATGTATGACGGTTATTCAATTTTCGCAAACAGCTTAACGCTATTTGCTTAATGATTATACTAAACATATTCCGTTATGTCAAGTGGCTTTCGCAAAAATATTAAACTTTTTTGTTTTATGTTGCTTGACATATACTAAACATATATGATATACTGATTGCATATTACATAAGTAAGGAGCGTATTTTATGGCAATCGGAGAGAGAATAAGATTCTTTCGTAATCTTTGCGGAATGACACAGAAATATTTAGGACAGGTGGTCGGATTTCCTGAAAAGACCGCTGACATTCGTATGGCACAGTATGAATCCGGAAGTAGAACGCCTAAGGCTGATTTAACAAATAAACTTGCAGAGGTTTTCGATATATCTCCGCAGGCGCTTTCTGTTCCTGACATTGACAGTTACATAGGGTTAATGCACACCTTGTTTACATTAGAGGACAGATACGGATTGACAATATTAAAGACTGAAAACGGTGTTTCAATGTATGCAGACCCTAAAAAAGGAACAGATGCTGCCGAGCTTTCAGAAATGCTCGCTGCGTGGGCTGAACAATCCGAGAAATATCATAACGGCGACATTAACCGTGACGAATATGACAAGTGGCGCTACAATTATCCGAAGTATGATGAAACTTCCGGTTTTGTAAAAATACCGTCACAGAATTTCAGCGATGCTATGGTTGAGTCTTTCAAAGACAGACTGAAAGATATGTGAGGTAAGATAATGGATTGGAAAAGAAACTTTTTAGAATCTTCTTTATTGCGCCGGTCAACAAATAAGAACAACCCAAATGAGGTGCAAGCAAAATGCGTTGATTTGGCATACTCAGATATGATGACGGCAGGTCGTTATTACAGCGCTTCTTTTCTGAATGACAAAAAGAAAATTTGCTCTGCTACAAACAGCGCCATTACTGAATCAAATTTTGTGTTTTCAAGAAAAATTATTGAAGATATTTCGTTGTTGTTTTGCGATAATACTATAGGCAATGGCAACCGTTATGCAACCGGGTTTGGGCTTGCTCAAAAACTTATAAATATGACTTTCAAATATCTATATGTTTTTAGTGATTTGATATTTATAGACAAACCTATTCCTGATTTTTCATCGTGTGACTGCCCACTTGATAGCATAATTTTAAATGGTATTCCATATAACAAAACTGTGTGGAGTAAATTCACCAAAGCTGATTATATTAAATGTCAAAATAAAATATCCGATTTACTAAAATCAATGACACTTGATGATGAATTAAAATCATTAGGTAATATGGCTTATGACTTTTTAAATTGGTAAAAATAAAAAACAAAAAAGAGCTATCAGACTTTCAAAAAATCTGATAGCTCTTTACTTTTACAATAATTCAAATTATGTTGCCATTTTGTTGCCAAAAAGCATATACAATCGGCAAAAGCCCAGTAAAATAAGGCTTTTTTCACGGGTGTGAAATTATTCCCACTCGATTGTTGCAGGGGGCTTTGAAGTGATATCATAAACTATTCTGTTTATTCCGGGAACTTTGTTAACTATTTCAGTTGAAATTTTTTCCAATAAATCATAGGGAAGTGTTGAAAATTTTGCAGTCATAAAATCTGAAGTATTCACAGCTCGAAGAGCGAGAGTATACTCATAACTTCTTCCGTCGCCCATTACTCCTACACTTTTAGTGTTGGTTAAAACCGCAAAATATTGATTTGGCATGTGTTCAAGTCCGTAGGATTCAATTTCTTTTCTCATTATTGCGTCTGAATTTTTTAATATGTCGAGCTTTTCCTGAGTAATTTCTCCGATTATGCGAATGGCAAGTCCCGGTCCGGGGAAAGGCTGCCTATTTACGAGTTCTTGTGGAATACCAAGCTCATATCCGACTTTTCTTACTTCGTCCTTAAAGAGATCTCTTAGCGGTTCAATTATCCCTGAAAAGCTTATGTTTGTGGGCAATCCACCTACATTGTGGTGGCTTTTTATCACCTCGGCATTTTCGGTTCCACTTTCTATTACGTCGGGGTATATTGTTCCTTGGCACAAGAAATCTGTATGTCCGATTTTTATTGCTTCTTCCTCAAAAACTCTGATAAATTCTTCGCCGATTAATTTTCTTTTCGATTCTGGGTCTGAAATTCCTTCCAATTTTTTAAGAAATCTTTCTTGAGCGTTTACTCTTATGAGGTTCATATTAAATTTGTCTTTGAAAGTTTTTTCTACTTCATCGCCTTCATTTTTTCTTAAAAAGCCGTGGTCTACGAATATGCAAGTAAGTTGATTCCCAATGGCTTTGTGCAATAACGTTGCAGCAACCGAGGAATCTACCCCGCCAGAAAGCGCACAAATAGCTTTTTTGCTGCCTATTTTTTGCTTTAGCTCTTTTATTTTTTCTTCTATAAAGGATTCCATTTTCCAACTGCCACTGCATTCGCATATTTCATAGAGGAAAGTCTTGAGCAAAATATTTCCCTCTACCGTATGATTAACTTCGGGGTGGAATTGAACGCCAAATAATTTTTTTTCTTGATTTTCCATGCAAGCAATGGGGCAGTCAGAGCTGTCGGCCGTTATCGCAAATCCTTCAGGCGCTTCAGCAATATAGTCAGAGTGGCTCATCCAGCAAATGCTTTTTGGAGAAATATTTTTTGTCAGTAAAGATTTTCTTCCAAAATTTACAGTTGTATTGCCGTATTCACTCGTCAAAGTCTTGCGTACTTGTCCACCAAGGGTATATGCCATAAGTTGAGCACCATAACAAATCCCGAGCACAGGAATCCCTAAATTAAAAATTTTGGAATCACATCTCGGTGCGTTTTCAAGATAGACGCTATTTGGACCGCCTGAAAGTATTATGCCTTTGTAGCCCAAAGTCTTGATTTCTTCGGGATTTATTTTATAATTTTTCACTTCGCAAAACACATTAAATTCACGAACTCTACGGGCAATAAGTTGGCTGTATTGACCGCCGAAATCAAGTACTAAAATTTTTTCATCTGATAAAGAAATTTTAAACACAACCTTTATATTATTATTTATACAAATCGTTTTCTCTTTTTTATTTTTCAAAAGAGAAAACGAATGTTTTTTTAATTATTCTACTGTTACGGATTTAGCCAAATTTCTCGGTTTATCTATATCGCAACCTCTTAATTTAGCTACATGATACGAAAGCAGTTGCAAAGGAACCACAGCAAGAGAAGGAGCGGTCATTTCGCAAGAGTTTGGTACACAAATAACGTCATCTGAAATTTGTGAAATTTTTTCAGCATTACTTTCATTTGTAATGGACAAAATTTTTGCGCCCCTTGATTTCACTTCTCTTATATTGCTTACAGTTTTGTCAAAAAGTTTATCCTGGGTTGCTAATGCAATTACCAAAGTATCTTCGTCAATCAAAGAGATAGTTCCATGCTTTAATTCTCCGGCGGCATAAGCTTCGGAATGAATATATGAAATTTCTTTTAACTTCAAAGAGCCTTCCATACATACTGCATAATCAAGATTCCTGCCTATGAAGAACACTTTTTCGGTATTATAATATTTTTTTGCGATAGTTTCAATTTTATTTTGCAATTCTAAAACAGACGAAATTTGTGAAGGCAATTTTTCTATGTCTTTCAAAATTTCATTGTATAAATCTTCAGAAATTTTATTTGATTTTTTTGCCATGTAAAGTGCCACAAGATATAACAAAGAAAGCTGAGTGCTGTAAGCTTTTGTGGTTGCAACGGCAATTTCAGGGCCGGCCCACGTATAAAGTACATCATCCGATTCGTTAGCGATAGAGCTGCCTACGACATTGACTATTGAAAGCACTCTTGAACCTCTTGATTTTGCTTCTCGCAGCGCCGCCAATGTGTCTGCGGTTTCACCCGATTGGCTAATTACTATTGTTAAAGTGTTTTCATTAACGATAGGGGAGCGGTATCTGAATTCAGACGCAACATCTACTTCAACCGGCTTTTTTAAAAGATTTTCAATAAAATATTTAGCTACGCATCCAACATGGTATGCCGAACCACATGCCACGATTGAAATTTTATTTAAATTATTTAAATATTCTTCCGAAAATTCCACATCATCCAAATGAATTCCAGAATCTTTAATTCTTGGCGATACAGTTGCTTTTATTACTTCCGGTTGTTCCATGATTTCTTTCATCATAAAATGTTCGTAATTATTTTTTTCTGCTGCTGTTACGTTCCAATTTACAACTGTGATTTCTTTTTCGGCAGGATTTCCGTTAAAATCAAAAAGTTCAAAATTGTCAGCTTTGATTACTGCGATTTGTTTTTCTTTTAATCTGCATATATTTTTTGTTTTTGATAAAACCGCAGGAATATCAGAGGCTATATAGTTTTCTCCTTCACCTACTCCAATTATGAGAGGGCTGTCTTTTTTCGCAGCAAACAGAGTATCCGGATAATCTGCACAAATAATTCCAAGAGAAAAAGATCCTTCAATGGTATTTACCAATTTTTTTACAGCTTCAAACATATCGCCCTTGTAAAAATAATCCAAAAGTTGAACGGCGACTTCGGTATCGGTGTCGGATATAAAGTTGTCAAATCCTTCACTTATGAGCTTTTCCTTCAGTTCCATATAATTCTCGATTATACCATTGTGAATAAGAGCAATCTTGCCCGAAGAACTAAGATGTGGGTGAGCATTAATATCCGAAGGATTACCATGAGTTGCCCAACGAGTGTGGCCTATACCTAAATGGGATGAAATTTTTGATTCACTTGCAAGCAAATCTTCCAGAACTTTAAGTCTGCCTTGTTTTTTTGCAAGTTTAATTTTTCTGTCTGCATAAACAGCTATTCCTGAAGAGTCATAGCCACGATACTCAAGCTTTTCGAGCCCTTGAAGCAAAAACGGAACTGCTTCATTTTTACCTATATATCCAACTATTCCGCACATAACAAACACTCCTTAAAAATTATCTGTAAATTATATTATCTCTCGATGGTCCGTTAGAAACTATATTTATCGGCACTCCTATATATTTTTCTGCAAACTCGATGTATTTTTTACATTCTTCCGGTAAATCTTCGTAATTTTTAATTTTCGAAATATCGCATTTCCACCCAGGAAGTGTTGTATAAACCGGTTTGGCATTTTTCAATTTGTAAGGAGCAGGGAAATCTTCAGTGATTTCGCCATCTATTTCATACGCCGTGCAAACTTTTATTTCATCTAAATATCCTAAAGTATCTAAAACTGTAAAAGCTATACTTGTCGCACCCTGTACTCTACATCCGTATCTTGTTGCAACCAAATCGAGCCATCCCATTCTTCTTGGTCTGCCGGTGGTAGCGCCATATTCTCCGCAGTCTCCACCTCTTTTTCTTAATTCTTCCGCTTCGTCACCAAAAATTTCACTTACAAATTCTCCGGCGCCCACAGCACTTGAATAAGCTTTTACAACGGTTATTATTTCTTTTATTTCATAAGGAGGTATTCCAGCACCTACGGCCCCATAGCCTGCTATGGTGTTTGAAGAAGTCACCATTGGATATATTCCGAAATCGGTGTCTTTTAATGCTCCTAATTGCCCTTCTAGCAATATTTTTTTACCATTTTTTATTGCATCGAATATAAATTTGAACGTATCCGCAACGAATGGAGCAAGAACTTCTTTGTAGTGCATTAATTTTTCAAATATTTCTGAAGCATCTAATTCAGGTTTATGGTACAGATTCTTCAAAATTACATTTTTTATCGAAAGAGCATTTTCAATTCTTTCTTTTAATTCGTCTTCATTTCCAAAAAGCTGTCCGACCTGAATTCCTATCTTAGAAAATTTATCAGAATAGAAAGGTGCAATTCCTGATTTTGTGGAACCGAATTTTTTAGAGAACAATCTTTCTTCTTCGTAAACATCGAATAATTTATGATAGGGCATAACTATTTGAGCTCTGTCAGAAATTAAAAGATTTGGTTTAGGAATTCCAGAGTCTTCAAGCATTTTAAGTTCTTTTTCCAAATTTTCAACACTCAGTGCAACTCCGTTTCCAATCACATTGGTTATATTTTGGCAAAATACTCCGGAAGGTAATTGATGGAGAGCAAATTTCCCGTAATTATTTATAATTGTATGTCCGGCATTGCTTCCTCCTTGAAATCTAATTACTATATCGGAATCACTTGCTAAACAGTCCGTTATTTTTCCTTTTCCTTCGTCGCCCCAGTTGGCTCCTACTATTGCTTTAACCATGTATTTATCACTCCATATTTATATATTTACAAGATTATTTTCATCAATCTCGATAGTGCTTTTGTTTTCGTTTATCAACGGCATTACTATTTCGTCAATGTACTCTTGAGTCTGATTTGACGCCCTGCCGATATAATTTTGAGGGTCTTTTATTTTTTCAAGTTGACTTTCGGAAAGATTAAAATCTCTATCTGCCAATATTTTGTCTAATAAATGATTTTCTTTTCCTTCTTTTTTTATAAGATACGATTCAGCCATGGAATATTCTCTAATTTTTTCATGGAGAATCTGTCTATCTCCGCCGGATTTAACCGCTTCCATTAATATGTTTTCAGTGGCCATGAATTGTATTTCGTTCATAAGATGTTTTTCGATTACTTTCTCATTTACCACAAGTCCCCCGGAAACATTTATGTAAGTATTTAATACTCCGTCGAGAGCCAAGAAAGATTCTGAAATGCAAAGTCTTCGATTTGCCGAATCATCCAAGGTCCTTTCGAACCATTGTGTGGATGCAGTCAAAGGCGCGTTTAAAGACTGAGTTATTATAAATCTACAAAGAGCTGCAATCCTTTCGCATCGCATAGGATTTCGCTTGTAAGGCATCGCAGAGGATCCGATTTGCTTATTTTCGAATGGTTCTTCAATTTCCTTTAGATGTTGAAGAAGTCGAATATCGTTAGAAAATTTAGCAGCGCTCTGAGCCACAGCGCTTAAAACTGCAAGTACATTACTATCGAATTTTCTTGAGTAAGTTTGGCCGGAAACGTCAAAGCATTTCTTGAATCCCATTTTTTGAGCGATTTTTTTGTCCAGCTGTTTGACTTTTTCATTATCTCCGTTAAATAGTGCTAAGAAACTTGCTTGAGTTCCGGTTGTTCCCTTGCATCCCAAAAGTTTTACATTATCAAGCAGATGATTTATTGATTCTATATCCATAGCCAGGTCTTGAATCCACAAAGTAGCTCTTTTCCCCACGGTAGTAGGCTGAGCCGCTTGGAAATGAGTATATGCAAGAGTCGGAATGTCCTTATTCTTTATAGCGAAATCCGATAAAAGTTCAATTATCTTTATTATTTTCTGCTTTATAAGTTTTAATGCCTGCGTCATTACTATTATATCACTGTTATCTCCGACAAAACACGAAGTTGCTCCCAAATGAATTATAGGTTTCGCATGAGGGCATTGTTTGCCGAAAGCATACACGTGAGACATTACATCATGACGTATTTCTTTTTCTTTTTGTTCGGCATCACTGTAATTTATATCATGTAAATTTTCTTTCATTTCATCAATTTGAATGTCCGAAATTTCAAGCCCGAGCTCTTTTTCTGATTCTGCTAAAGCAATCCAAAGTTGTCTCCATAAAGTAAATTTATTATCTTCGGAAAAAATTTTGTTCATTTCTTTGCTTGCATACCGGCAAGATAGGGGTGAATTATAAATATCTTTCAAAGAAACCTCCATTAATATTATCAAATAATTTTTTAACCAGAAGTACATTATACATTTTATTTAACTTGTTTTCAATAATTATATTAAAATAAAATTTTAAATATTAAGGAGGACGTTAGTATTTTAAAACATTTTTTTAAGTGTTTGTAGTGCCTTTTTTTCTATTCTGGATACATATGACCGAGAAATGCCTAGTGCCGCTGCTACTTCTCGTTGCGGCAAAGGGCCTTTTCCTCCGATGCCATATCTTAAACAGAGAATTATTTTTTCACGAGTCGAAAGGCCTTTTAAGATATATTTCCCTAATTTTTGTATATTTATTTTTGTGTCAATTTTATCCGCGATTGAATCATCTATCGATATGGTGTCCATGAGAGTCAAAATATTTCCGTTTTTGTCGGTTTCTATTGGTTCGTTAATAGAAATATCTAAAGAAGATTTTTTGGAATTTCTAAAATGCATAAGAATTTCATTTTCAATACATCTCGCGGCGTAACTTGAAAGTCTGATACCTTTCTCAGGTTTGAATGTATTGATTGCCTTTATAAGGCCGATTGTTCCGATGGATATTAAATCATCCGGGTCGCTTTTATTGTGATAATATTTTTTTGTTATGTGTGCGACTAATCTCAAGTTATGTTTTATAAGTTTGTTCTTAGCGTACTTGCTGTCCGATTTTAATAAATCTATATACTTTTTTTCTTCTTTTGAAGAAAGAGGCTTCGGAAAAGAGTTTGGTGTCATTACATGAAGAATAGTAAAAGGAATAGTCGATAAGATGTTTAGTATTGTATTTAACCACATTTAATATCACCCGGTTGATAAGATTTAAGTTTATATTTTAATTTTTATGTGTCGATTCCTTGTCTTTATAACTGTTAATGATATTGTAGTTGTTTTGAGATTGTGTTATAATCTGGATACCAAATTAATAGAAGGATTTAAAAAGTATGAGACTAAAAATAAAAACGAAAAAATTTTTAATGTGCGTTTTGACCCTTTCAGTTATTTTTATTTGTGCAAATGCTAAAAATGCATATGCAATGGATTGTGAAGAGTACACACCTAGCGATAGTGCGTACGGACAAGAGTGCTTCACAGGAGATAACATTTATTTAGAGCCTTTGGTCGAGAATGTGATCACGCTGCCGGTTTACTACGACGAAGAAATGCCGTTTCGAGTTTTACCTCCGGCAGGTTTATCAGGGGAACAGCTTAAACGATTTTATGTTAATGACTTCCTTGTAAAAAAGGGAAAATATAAAAATATAACCATTAAAAAATATACAAGTGACAATGGACTTTCTTGGCACACCTTTAAAAGATGGCTATATGAGTGCAAAGACGAGGATAGTTATCTTCCTCCCAAAACCAAAAAATTAAGGTCAAAAGATAAGGTGAAAAAAGCCTTTGTGGAAAGATATATTTTTCAAAAAAGCAAAGATGAAAGTATGTCAGTTCAAAGGTATGTTAAGGAAAACGGCCTGGCCAAGCAAACGTTTTACGCGTGGTTATTTGATTATAGAAAGAAGTTTGATGTCGAAATATTTCACCGTAAATTGTGGACTCCAGAAGAAAAACAACAATACGTAGAGGAGTACCTTAAAGCAAACTCAGAGGGTAAAACCATGTCGGTAAAAAGTTATGCCGAGAAAAATAATTTAAATGAAAAAACATTTTATATGTGGCTTAACAGTTATAAAAAGGGCTCGAATATGAATACACATAAACATAAGATGCGGACGATAGAAGAAAAACAGTGGTATGTTTATAAATATATCCAAGCCAACTCAAATGGCCGATTTATGAGCGTAAATGCTTTTGCCAAAGCTCATAATTTGAAATACAGCACCCTTTATACGTGGATAAAAAATTATTTAGGCGAAGGCTCTATAATTTTTTAACTCTTAAAAAATTCGATATTTTAGGCAGTTTAGAAGGAATTTCTAAGCTGTCTTTTGTTTTTTAAAAAATATATTGCATTCTGTTTAAATTTATGTTATAATATAAACATAAAATAAATCAATCAATTGAATATAAGGAGTTAGAAAGTATGAGTTTAATTTCAAAAGTTAAAAGAATTGCTATTTATAGTTTGGCTTCAGTTGGAGTTTTGTTCTCTACAGGAAATGTCAGCCTAAGCGCTATGCATCCTTTTCAGTTTTCAAATTTTAACCAACAAGCACCCAGTTCAGGAAACTTTTCTTTTCAGTCTAATGCTTATTCTATTAACTACGCTCCTAGAAATACATTTGATGACAATACGATGGATGTTGAAGAAGATTCTGCTCCTATAAATTTTGCCCCGGCTTCTCAACAGAATTTTATGTTTCAACAGGCGCCGGCACAAATGCCTCGATTTGATTTAACCATTAATAATTATATTTTGCCTAACGATAGTAACAGGAATCAGGCGCCTCGAAACCATGTCCGTGCGTCAAATCCTGCTCCTCAGAATATTAACGCTGCCGGTAATCCAGCTTTGTCAGTTGTAAGTTTGAACGGCCGTAATGCCAGAACTTTGAGCGATAAAGAAAAAACTGAGTTAGCAAGAAGAGGCTTTGCGTTACTTGGTAAAGGTGAATCATATGCGAGCGCCGCAAGAAAACTTGGAATTTCAGATGGCACTTTAAGAAAATGGATATACGAATACTGTGATGCCACAGTTAAATACAGTAAGCAAGAAAAGCAAGTTCATGTTAGCAGATTTTTATATGAATATTCACTAGACAAAAATGTCAACGTAACAGATTACGCAAACAGGAACGGACTCTTGGCTGCAACATTTAGAAATTGGGTTCGTGACTATCAGGCTGGCAGAGTCTAATAAATTAAGATTAATCAAATTTAAAATAAAGAGCTGGTCTAGCGTGGCTAGCTCTTTTGTCGAATTTCGTAAATTAATTGACGAGCCGAATTTGAAATAATTGTAAAATTTTTGTTGCGTTTATTTTGATTTTGTGCTATAATATACATGTAAAATAAATTAAAGATAAGGAGTTATAGAAATGAATTTAGTTTCAAAAATTAAAAAAATTTCAGCTTGCGGTCTAGCTTCATTAGGCATTTTAACATCTACAGGTGCAGTTGGATGTAGTGCTATGTATCCATCTGCATTTGATTTCAGCATGATGAGCCAAATGTACAAAAAGGAGTTTGAAAAACAACGTGAAAGACGCGAGAGAGAAGGAAATCAGGATATAGGCCAAAATTTTACACTAAATTTTAACAATTTTGGATTGCCTACTAACAGAGAAAGATTTCCAATGCCTCAGCCCACTAACGCTAGGAATAAAGCATCCAGAAATGCTAATTCAGAAAACTCATTTTTATCCTTCGTAAGTTTAAATGGTCGTAATACTAGAACTTTAAATGAGAGAGAAAAAATAGAGTTAACAAGACGAGGAATTGCTTTACTTGATAAAGGAGAGTCATACGCGAGCGCCGCAAGAAAACTTGGAATTTCAGATGGCACTTTAAAAAATTGGGAAATTGATTACGGAGATGGCGTAGCCAGATACACATCACAAGAAAGAAAAGAACACGTTTTTAGATATTTGCGTGAACAAACTCTAAGTCCGAGTGTTAACGTGACGGACTACGCAAATAGAAATGGACTCGTAGTTGCAACGTTTAGGAATTGGGTTCGTGACTATCAGGCTGGCAGGCTTAAATAAATAGGTTAGGATAAATTTGGAATAAAAAGTTAGCCCGGAGTGGCTGGCTTTTTTGTTTTAGAAGATGGTCGAAATAATCTTGAAAATATATTGAACTTTGCTTAAATTTATGTTATAATATGGATATAAAATAAAAATAAGGAGAAAAACTATGAAATTAATTTCAAAAATTAAAAAAATTTCAATATGCAGTTTGCTTTCAGTTGGGACTTTAATGTCTTCAGCAAACGTAGGACTAAGTGCTATGTACCCTTCCAATGCTATGAATAATATCCCTGGAAACACAGATGAAGATACCACGATGGATGTTGAAGAAGATGTTCCTTCTTCCAACTCCGCGCCAACATCACAGCAACATGACCAACAATCAAAACCCGCTTTTATATTTGGCTGCCCGCCAGAATCTCAGCCTGAATCTTTTACATTCGGCCAACAATCAATGCCCGCTTTTATATTTGGCTGCCCGTCAGAATCTCAGCCTAAATCTTTTACATTCGGCCAACAATCAGTGCCTACTTTTACATTTGGTAAATCATCGAAGCCTGCACCTGCTTTTACGTCTGGCCACCAATCATTCACACAATCGTTCCAATCTGTGATAGATAAAATTAATTCAATGGTGAGTGACATTGAACGTGAAATAAATTTAAGCAAGGAAGAAAAGGTAGACTTACTAAATAAATTGGGTTCGTTGATTATCAAAGGCGAGTCTCCGGAGAACGTTCCTAAAAAATTAGGAGTCTCTGAAGGATTGTTAGGAAATTTAGTGCGGAATGAAATAGAACGTGTAAAAAGTTTAAGTAATGAAGAAAAGGCAAATTTGATAAACCAATGGCTTTTGCTAGTTAGTAAAGGTGAGTCACGTGAAGCCGCTGCTAAAAAACTAGGAGTCTCGTTATGCTTAGCAGCAAACGTATTTACAGATGAAAGCAACCATATAAAAAATATGAGCAATGAAGAAAAGGCAAATTTGATAAACCAATGGCTTTTGCTAGTTAGTAAAGGAGAATCACCAGAAAGTGCTGCTAAAAAACTAGGATTCTCGGTATACTTATTAGCAAACGTACTTACAGATGAAGACAGCCATATCAAAAATATGAGCAATGAAGAAAAGATAGATTTAATAAACCGATGGTATTCATTACTTGCTAAAGGAGAGTCTCCAGAGAATGCTCCTAAAAAACTAGGAATCTCTGACAGTTCGTTTGTAAATTTATTATGTGATGAAGAAGAACGCCTTGAAAAAATGAGTGAGGAAGAAAAGGTAGGACTACTACGCCAATCTTTTTCTCTGCGTAGAAAAGGTGAATCAGAAGAGAGTATTTCTAAAAAATTGGGGATTTCTAGATGGTCAATATCAACATTAATGGATAACGAAAACATTCGTATGCAAAGTATGAGCAAAGAAGAGAAATTGAAGTTAAAAAAACAGTGGCTTTCTCTAATTTTTCAAGGAGAGTCACAAGAGAACGCCGCTAAAAAGATGGGAATCTCTAAATTATTGTTAAGAGGTTTATTACAGAATGAATTAGACGGTGCAAAAAAATTAGGCAAGGAAGAAAAGCTAGATTTACTAAACCAATGGTATTCGCTAATTGTCCAGGGAGACTCACGCGAAAGTGCTGCTAAAAAACTAGTAATCTCGGTGTATTTATTAGGAGTCTTAATGGCGGATGAAACCACCCATATCCGAAATATGAGCAAAGAAGAAAAAGCAAAATTAATAAACGAATGGCGTTCGTTAATTGCTAAAGGAGAATCACTAGAAAGTGCTGCCAAAAAACTAGGAATTTCTATGTTGTCGATAGGACGTTTAGCGTAGAATTAAAAAAACGCACTCTATAAACAAAAATCCATCAGATTGTATTGAGAAAATTTTAATATTATGTTACAATCGGTGTTGAAATACAATTTATAAATATTAAATAAGGAGTAAAAAAATATGAATTTAATTTCAAAAATCAAAAAAATTTCAATTTGTAGTTTGCTTTCAGTAGGAACTTTAATGTCCGCAGGAAGCATCGGATTAAGCGCCACTCATCCTGAAATGGTTGCCTCTCGCGAAGTTTTAAAGCGGTTGAAGCGTAATAATGGCGACAAAGTGTTAGACGAAGATCCCATACTTGTATATGTGTCTGATAAAATCGATCCTTCAACCGGAAAAACAGTAGTTTTTATGCCTCAATGTGTTATTGAACCTGAAACTGAAAAAAGAACACTAGTATATGTTGCTGAAAAAGCTAAATTAATTGGAAGATTTATTCCAGCATATGGCTACGATAGAATTAAACTAGGTCGACCTGTCGTTGCTTACCTTACTCAAAAAGTTGGCAAGCCCTCTAGAAACACGAGTACGCTTTTAATTCCTCAAGTAGTAAATTTTCCTGAAGGATCCGAAATTGTTTATTCAGCTACAGTAGCCAAAATGAAAGGCAACCCGGTATTTACATTTGATGCTCAGAAGAGTTTAGGATACTCTTTTGAATAACGTTTTACAAGTAATTAAAAATGAGGAGCAAAAAATGAGTTTATTTTCAAAAATTAAAAAAATTTCAATTTGTAGTTTGCTTTCAGTAGGGACTTTAGTGTCTGCAGGAAGCACTAGATTAAGCGCGATCGATCCTCGAGAGTCTGTAGTGTGCGGCGGAGGACTTATATCTTCAGAAAGCTCAGTGCGTCTATATGCGATTCGCGCAATTAAAAAATTGGGCGGGGAACCGGCAGTGATTTTGGTTCCAAAGAATTGTACTCTGTCGTCAGGAAATGTTATTGTTTATATTCCTCAGAAAATTGTTTCAAATGGAGTAACGAGAGTAATTAGCGTTGGTCAAAGAATTGTGTCTGTTGGAAAATTTGTTTCTGCTTATTCATCAGAGTCATTGAACTCAGAGTATAGAGTTGTTCTTGGCTATATACCGGAAAATGCCTCGCTGTCTAATGAAACTGTAACTTCTTATATTCCACAAGTGATGAACACACCGGGAAAACCTACAATCGTGTTAGTCCCTCAGGAAATTAATTTGATTGGTACTCCCGAACGTGCCTATATCTCCTATAGTGGTGGATCTTCAGCCGTGCCAAGATTTCAAATTGATTCTAGAGTACCGCAGGCACCTTCTCCTGTGAATATACCACGAGCTGCTGCAACCAATACACAGGTGAGTCAAGTAGTGCCTAACGGAACCAGAGCCGGCGGAGCTGAATTAAATCGGAATCTTCCGATAAATTCATGCGCTCGTCCCAACGCTTTTCAAGGCCAGCAATCAACTACTGTGCCTTCTCGACCAGTACAATCTCTTAAAATTTTAAATATTCACAGTTCGCCGATTTTGAAAACTTCTAAAGTTATTCCAGAATTGACAAAAAAAGAAAATCAAAAACTTGCACAGCATCTCCAAAATGGTAACCAAAAGCTTGCACAAAATCTCCAACAAACTGCAGCGAATAGCAATGTCATAAAACTCAACCAGTCTCTTATAAGATCTATTAATAGTGAAATGTTTTCAAACATGAATAAACAACAAGTTAATAGACCTGAAAAAGCTGTAGCTGCACAGAATTTATCTGAAAACCACAATTCCACTAGTGCGCCGTTGCCACCTTGTTCTAAATTGCTGTCAAAGGATAATCCTGCTTTAAGAGTTATTTCTAACGTCACAAATGATATAGCAAAAGCTAATCAGTCTACTGTTGCTCCTGAAAAACATGCGAATACACTAGTAAATCCTGCTGCTAATGAAAAAGCCGGTCAGAGTTTGAACAATGTTAACCGCGCTAATCCAGTAGCTCCGGCACAAAAATCTTCAGAAATACGCAATGCGCATACACCTAAGCTTATTGGTTCTCAGCCCGCACCAAAGAAAACTTCTACCACAAGCGAAGAAATGCTAAAATCCGAAGGATGGATCAGAAGGGAAAAAGCATACAAGACTACGCTCCCGAGTGTCCCTAAATTATTCAATCTTTCTGAACGCGCCGTTGAAAAAGTTAACAAAGAAATTTCTAATAAAGAAGTACTCGATGATTCTGACGATACTGATAGCATCATTCATTCGGATAGTTATTACGAACAATTTATAGAAACTCAAGGGCCTGTTACAGAATCCCCGACTTCAAATAAATAATTTGTATTTAAATCAGCTTAAAATTTTTTAAGCTGATTATTTTTTATTCTTTGCTTTCCCATTCGTTCAATTTCTGCAAAATTTCTAAATATTGTTTTTCTGAAATATTTTCTAATTTATCTACAGAATAATTTTTTAAAATATTTTCCAGTAATTTGCCTGAATTTTCGAAATTTTCTATTAATTTTTTTAAACTTTTTACGTGTAAATTTGAGATTTTTTCAGATTCATTTTCCGGCAAATCTTCTCCTGAATAAATATACAGCCCTAAACCAAACATAGCTAAATTTTTGACCAAACAGCGCATTATTGCTTTGTTTATATCGAACATGCTTGCCGCTTCCACGCAGGCGTTCTTTCTATAATTGCTGGAATATGTGTATTTAACGGATTTCATTGATTTGTTAAAATTATCCATTACTGGAAGCCACATATCATGGGTTAAATTGTTGATTGTTACGTTCGTGAATACCATGTATCCTGTATTTTCATCATAAACATATGGCAAATTGTTCTCTCCGAATAGTTTTACAGAATAGGTTGCATCTGGAAAGCGCTTTTTTACTTCCGCCCAAGCATACGGCCACGATAAATAGCTAAGGCCGTTTTTCTTTTCTATATGATTACCTACATTTATGCTAAAAAGAGTTTCGAATATTGAATTTTTCTTATTCATTATTAGTAATCCTCCTTACGCCGTTTGTTTTTATTATTTTTTAATTCAGAAGGATTATTCATTAATATAAAATAAAAAATTATAATCAAAAATCTATTTCATTGTGTTTTCTGTCAAAATTTCGTTATCCAAAATTCCTTTTAATATGGTTTTTACGTCTTTTCGTACTTTTTCAGGGGAACATTTTTCGATGTTGCTTTGATTTATAAATTCTAATAATCCCGAGCACAAAAAGCCCGCTATTTGCTTAAGACTGTATTTTGGCCGCAGGGTGTCGCTCCGCTTTTTAGCATGAATTTCCAAGTATTTAGTAAGATATTTTGAAAATGATAAATTCAAATACGGATTTTTATATGACGATATTTGAGAAAAAAATTCCAGATTGTTGTAATAAGTGTTTAGAATTGAATCCAAAAAATTACAATAACTTATGATGGAGTCCTTATTTTGGTTGTTTTCATTTTGAAGTCTGTGATATTCATCTTGCGCCTTTTTTATTATATCTTCGGATATAGCATCCAGCAGGTCGTATTTGTCATTGTAATGGGTGTAAAAGGTCATTCTTGTAGTTTTGGCTTTTTTGCAAATTTCTTTTACTGTGGTTTTTTCAAAAGGTTTTTCGGATAATATCTTAATTAATGAGGATTTTAAATTTTTTTTAGTTTTTAGTATTCTTTTATCTTCAAGCATTAATCGGTACCTCTCGCTATAAGTTTTTAAATTAGTATATCAAAATATGATTGCATTTTAAATTAGTTATTTATACATATGTAAATTAATGTTATTGAATTTAATGTGGCAATTACATATAATGTTATTCAGTAAAACAAATTTTAAAGCAAAAAATCAGGAGTTGATTAATTTTATGGGTTCGTATATTTTAAGTTGCTGTTCTACATTTGATCTTTCGAAAGAACAATTTCAAGAAAGAAATATAAATTATGTTTGCTTTCATTATTCCATAAACGGAAAAACTTACGATGATGATTTGGGTCAAACTATACCATTTAAAGATTTTTATAGAATGATTTCTCAAAAAGGAGTAGAACTAAAAACCTCTCAGGTAAATGTCGATGAGTTTATTAATTACTTCACTCCTTTTTTGGAAAAAGGTCAGGATATTCTTCACGTTAGCATGTCATCGGGATTATCCGGCGCGTACAATTCAGCTTTGATAGCAAAAAGAGAATTGGAAAGCAAATTTCCTGATAGAAAAATTTATGTTGTAGATTCATTGGGAGGATCGTCAGGAGGCGGACTTTTAATGGATAAGCTTGCGCAAATGAGGGACGAGGGGAAAGATATAGCGGAAGTTTATAATTGGGCAGAAGACAACAAATTAAGGCTTAATCATTGGTTTTTGTCAACAGATTTAAGCTTTTATGTCAAAGGCGGAAGAATTTCTAAAGCTGCTGGCATGATGGGCACGGTATTTAAAATTTGCCCCATTTTGAATGTGGATTGTAACGGCAAATTGGTCCCCAGAATGAAAGTCAGGACTAAAGAAAAAGCCATAACTGAAATTTTTAATAAGATGGTCGAAAACGCAGATGATGGTATAAATTACAGCGGAAAGTGCTTTATAAGCAATTCTGATTGTTATGATGACGCAAGAAAGCTCGCAGATTTAATCGAAAGCAACTTCAAAAATTTGGACGGAAAGGTAATTATAAATAGCATAGGAACTACAATAGGAAGCCATTCCGGTCCGGGAACAATAGCTCTGTTTTTCTGGGGCAAAAAGCGTACAGATTAGTAAAATAAAAAAATCACTTTTCTTTTTAGAAAAGTGATTTTATAATTATATATTTATTTCTATTCCTACCGGGCAATGGTCACTTCCAAGCACCTCGCTACAAATGAAACTGTCAACCAGATTATCCTTTAAACTTTTGGATGTAACAAAGTAATCGATTCTCCATCCAACATTCTTTTTTCGGACATCTTTACGATACGACCACCAGGTATAAGAATCTTTTTTGTCAGGGTAAAAATATCTGAATGTATCTATAAACCCCTCATTTAACAGGTTCGAAAAACTTTCTCGTTCTTCAATTGTAAATCCGGAATGCCCTGAATTTGATTTTGGGTTTTTTAAATCTATTTCTTGATGCGCAACATTTAAATCTCCGCAAAGTATAACAGGTTTATGTTTTTCTAAGGCTTTTAGAAATCCTGTAAGCTTTTTATCAAAATTTAATCGATATTCCAACCTAGATAAATCCCTTCTCGCTTGAGGAATATAGCAGTTCACAAGATAAAAATTTTCATATTCCAAAGCTATTATCCGACCTTCGGTATCATTAAATATTGATGTATCTACGTTTTTAAATTCCAATTTTGAAAAAACAGCCGTACCGGAATATCCCTTTTTTTGAGCATGGTTCCAAAATTTATTATATTTATTTAACTCAAAAATTTCTAAAGGTTCGTGAATTTTTATTTCCTGAAGACATATTATATCCGCGTTTACATCTTTTACAAATTCACAAAATCCTTTTCCGGTACAAGACCTTATACCATTTACATTCCACGATACAATTTTCATAAATTTGCTCCTTTTATCGAGTTTGTATAAAAGAGTGAGGAATTAATTAAAAATTCAAAGGATTAGATGGCAATTCCTGTATGCCCAACATATTGCGTATGTATTCGTAAGCTTGTTGCATGAGATGTTCATCGAGTTCGTTGCTTGTTAGACAGTATAAGGGATAATTATAAGCAATAGTACTTTTAAAATAAAATGGTTGTGTAGAAGAGGAAAAAGGAAGATTTCTTTGCTCTGAGGGTATTTTCCCTTCAAAAAAATCTGGAATTGCTTCAAATATTCCTTTTAAATTTATGACCCATCCTCGAGGAGTGTTATGAGGTATTTGGACTTGTGCATTAATCCATTCCACTGGAGTTGGGTTTCTATGCCAATTTGATCTGTCTAAGATATAGTTTCTTAAACGTCGCACAGCTCCATCATAATTGCAACATACTCCGGTAAAATATTTTTTCTGAGTGCGTTTTCTTTCACTTAATGGTGTTACTAAAAAATGCTCTCTATTTTTACGTGGAGCAGGAGTGCACAAACTTTGGTTTGGGGTTTCATTTGCATTTCTGTGTATTGAAGGAGTTAAACGACTCTTTTTTGTGATTTCTCTAATTGAGGTTGAAGGAATCTCAAAATCTCTTCTATTGCGTTTTCTGGCGGGAGTTGAAGGAACAACAAAATTGCTCGAAGCTTTATTTGTCGATGTGCTATTGCTTTCTGGGAAAATATTATCATCTATTGCTTTAAAATCCTCTGATTCTTGACTCTGAGAATTTGAAGTTTCTTTGCTTTTTGAATTTATATTTTCTAAAGAAGCGTTTAAACCCGCAGTACTTTCAGGATTGTAATTATAAATTTCGGGCGTATTGGATTCGAAATAGCTCACTTTTTGTTTTTCTTCACAAAAACATTCAAAAGCTTTGAAAATTATAGATGCCGAGGTTTTTTCGTTGTTCTCCAAGATGCGAAAAGATTTGTTCAATCGGCCACATGATATGGTGAAATTGCTTTCGTTTTCAAATTTGATAGTGAGAGTAAGGTCCTGTTCAGGCGTGATAGTATAAATAGTCGTACCATCAGGATTTTCTAAGGTTGTCCAGTTGGAACTATTAAAAAAAGATTTTAATAGTTTAACAAAATACGCTTTATTCGAAACATGCAATGCATATGAGCCTTTAGTACTCGGTTTATCTTTAAATGTGGCATCTTTTTTTTCTTTGTTACACACGTATCCACATATTTTTTTATCTGATATGTAAAAATATTGTGGATATTGATGCCCGCATTTTTCGCAAAGCACACCTCGACTTGAGTGAATTTGATTAGAATCTGTTTGCAGATTTAGGTAATTTACAGCGCTTACTGCACTGCCAGAAAACAATGCAGATAAAATTAACATCGCTGAACATTTTTTAAATTTTTTTAACATTTTATATTTCCTTTCTCATTTTATTATGTGATAGTGTCTAACTAAAGAATTTCATTTTTTTTACAAAAATAGCAGAAAGCCGCAAATTTTTTGTCCGCCAGAGTGTAAGTTTCACGAAAAGCTTTGCAATTGTTTACGTAAACACGATCATATGCCATATCGTAGCAGTTAGGATTTTCTTTAGTGGGTTTGGAGTAGTTGAAAAATATAGTAAAACGATTGTCCTTGCATTTTATACTTTCTTTTAGATCAGGGTCGCTAAGTAGAGGCTCCAATTTCAATACAAAATTACCGGTGTCACATTTTTGATACCAATTTTTCCCTAAAAAATAGCTTAATATTTTTTTGATAATAATATATTTTCTAGCTTTTTCTGGACGATAAGCAATTTTGTGAGCTTGAGCTCCAAAATTACTTTTCAAACATCCACGTCCTATTGCTATTACATTGTGTTCGTAATCAGGGAGAAGATAAAAATGTCTAACTCTCTTATTGCATGAATTGTGTATTACAGGTAATCCACATCTAGGATTTATCTCATCTGAACCTGAATTGAGATAAAACGGCCCAATTAAACCATCGAGATTATATTCTTCTGTGATATCAGACTCTTCTTCTGAGGAGTATTCTTCACGTTCTCTCTTTTGAGCTTGTGCAGCGGTGGGCTTATTTGGTTCTTGAGGTGCTGTTGCAAATGAAGCGAAGGGTATTGAAGATGAAAAAATTAAGGCAAGTGCTAATAATTTAGAATATTTTTTTAAAATTTTGAACATTTTGGGGTTCCTTTCTTAATTTAATCTGTGATGGTATTTAGCTAAAGAATTTCATTTATCTTGCAAAAATAGCAGAAAGCTGCAAATTTTTTGTCCTCCAGAGTGTAGGTTTCGTCAAAAGCATTACATCTGTTTACGTAAGTGCCATTATATGCCATATCGTATGGATGAGGATTTTTCTTGGTGGTTTTTGAGCGGAAAAATATAGTAAAATATGTATCCCAGCCTTTTATAGCTCCTGCTAAATCAGGGTCTTCCAAGAGGGGCGTCAAATTTAGCACGTAGTTTCCTAAAAAATTTTCATGCCAATTGTTCTGTAAAAAATAATTTAATATTTTTCTGGTAATGTTATATTTTATGGTATTTTCCCTAGAATCAGCATTTTTGTGAGCTTCAGGTCCAAAATTCTTTCTTAAACATTCTCGCCCAATCGCTATTACATTGTGGTCGTAATCAGGAAGAAGGTAAAACCTACTGGTGCGTCTATTACACGGACTGTATTTCATAAGCAATCCGCATCTGGGACGTACCTCATTCGGATATAGTTTAAAATTGAACATTCCTACCAATCCGCCGATGTTATATCCTTCTGGGATATCAGACTCTTCTTCTGAGAAGTATTCTTCACGTTCTCTCTTTTGAGCTTGTGCAGCGGTGGGCTTATTTGGTTCTTGAGGTGCTGTTGCAAATGAAGCGAAGGGTATCGAGGATGAAAAAATTAAGGCAAGTGCTAATAATTTAGAATATTTTTTTAAAATTTTGAACATTTTGGGGTTCCTTCCTTATTTTTTAAGACTGAATGGTTGATAGATGTCATGAACTTTGCAGAAGAATTTGAAAGCTTCAAAAATTTTATCATCGGATAAAGGAATATCACTTTCAAATGGCGAAGGGCTGGAGATTTTGTTAGATGGTGGGGTGCCGTCATAATAAAATTTAAAAGAGCGGGTGTCCTCCTTGTCGTGCCATAATGTCAAAGACGTAGAATCAATCTTTTTTACAGGGGTATATCCTTCTTTTTCTAACTCATGTTTTAACCCAGTTATATCCAAAACGAAATTTCCTTTTGAATTTGCCAGCGCTACATCCTTGCCGTTTACAACTTCGTGTTTGCAACGATTATTCCAATTTCTTTGATCATAGAAATATTTCAATATTTTTGTAGCGATAAATACTTCCCTCTGATTTTTGGATTTTTGTGCCTCTTGTGGATTAGGTATATGTAATTTTTTAGGAAGATTTTTGTCTAAATTCGGTGAACCGTTAATTCCAAAATGCTTAATGCATTCGTATCCTACTACGTGCATGTTCTGGTCGTGGTCAGGTATAAGGAAAAAGTATTTAACACGACGGTTGCACGGTGCCGCCGTTGGATGTGAAGTATAAAGTAATTTATCATCGAGCAGTCGAGAAATTACCGGCAGTTCACACTTGGGCCATTGATTTTTATCATTGCCTTCTGCTTCGAAATCAGGAATGATTCCATCGATAATGTATTCATCCGATAAAACTTTCGAAACTTTTTCTTCTCTTTTTCTTTTGCGATCTTTTATAGCTTGTACGATGTCAATGTCATTTGGCTTTTGAGGTTCGATTGCAAATGATGAAAAGGGTAGTGAGGTTGAAAAAATCAATCCTAAAACTAATAATTTAGAGTGTTTTTTTAAATTTTTGAACATTTTATAGTTCCTTTCTTATTTTTTTAATCCAAATCGTTGACTAATTAGGTTTTTTTGACAGAAAAATTCAAAAGCTCTGAAAATTTTATCGTCAGATAAATTTCTTTGATTTTTTGAAGATTTGCACTCGTCGGAATAGCTATAGTCATAAGCTATTTTATAAACAGAATGGTCATCTTTATTTGGGAAAAATATAGTAATGACTTTACTGCGACCGCTAAGAATATCTTTAAATTCGGGATTAGTTGCGAGTCCCGTTAAATACAATACGAAATTACCGCTTTCTTCTTTTTTGCACCATTTTCCATTAAGAAAATAATTTAATATCTTTGATGTGCTGATGAGTTGCTTATTAAGGTCGTCAAAATTTTGAGGGTTGTCCAAATTATTTACATATATCTTTTTATGAATGGATTTGAAAAAACTTTTCTCAGCTAAACTTTTGAGACAATTTCCTCCTGCTTTATGTAAGTTTCCCGAATAATCAGGTACAAGATAATAACGAGACAGCGGCCTGTTACAGGGAGTACCGTCTTTTGATATTTCACAGCGTGCACATTCACCATCTTTTGGGGTGCAAAATTCTATAGGAATTATGCCAGCGATATCATATTTTTTTGATAAATCAGAGTTTACCTCTTCGCGCTTTCTTTTTTTAGCTGCTGATTTTTGTTCAGTTTTAATAGGTTCGGGTTGGTTTTGCGGCTTAACTGCATACGAAGAGAAGGGTATGGATGCGGAAAAGATTAAGGCAAGCGCTAATAATTTTGAATACTTTTTTAAACTTTTAAACATTTTGTTTTTCACTCCTGAATTGTGTTTTGTGTTGTGCGTTTGATAAATTCTGCCTTGAACTAAAGTTTAAGCATGGAAATTATTAAACACATATGGGGTTGAGAATTTTTTAGAAACGGGCAAATATTTTGAATATCAAAATAAATTTGCCGGGTGGTGTGGGGCAATGAAAGGTAATTAAAATTATTGGAGTAGTTATTTAGACTTGTTTAAAATGCGTTGTAAACAACTCTACATAGTAGAAACATTTAATAATCAACAGGTACCATCTTCGTGTAGATGAGATAAGAAACACTTTTTTAACCCCACGATATAAGTATATTAAAAAATAAATAATTATGCAACCTAAAATTGAATGTAATTTTAATTTTAGTGAAATGTATTATTAGTTATGCCAATAATTGCAATTATTTGTAGTGATGTTTCATAATAAAAATCCTACCTTGCATTTAACAAGGTAGGAAAGACAATTTCACATATTTAAATTATTTAAATAGTTCGGAAATAGTTGTGTTGCAAAGTTGAATCACAAGATTGAACTGCTTTTCTTCGTCGTTTTCTGAATTTTTGTGTGTGTCGGGTTCTTCGCACAAGTATATTATAGCGCTTTTTTTGCTTTCCTTAGATTCTCCCATCCAGTAGTAAAGCCCGTCTTCAAATTTTACCGCCGGTTCTTTATCGCTTATAATTCCGTAATAATTAAATCCTGAACTTTTGAGTTTATTAACATAATTTTTAACGTCGTCAAGGCTTGCTCCAGAATAATAAATACACCAAATTGTATGATTTTTTTCGTTTTCGCCTTCGTTTACATATTCCGTTGCTATTATTTCTCCGTTGCCGTCATATTTCATATTTGGACTTATAAAATCTGCAGTAGGCCATTCTTTACTTCCTGCTTTTACTTCAGATTTTTCGCTGCTGTTACTGCTTTCGCTGTTGCTGTCGGGTTGCTTATTTTCTTGACTATTTTTTGCTACGTTTTCTGAGCTTTGGCCGTTATTACTATCGCTATCGGAATCAGTTTTTTCTTGTTGATTTTCTGAACTATCCGTAGTGTTTTCGGAATTTTCCGAAGTTGAAGTTTCATTTTCTGCGTTGTTATTTTCAGACGATTGCTTTTGCCCACATGCTGTAATGGAAAGGCACATTAATAACGCCATTCCTAACAAAGATAGTTTTTTCATGATAAATACCTCCTAATTTTATTTTTCATCATTTTTTAATTGAATATAGAAATTTGCTACAGTCGCTTCCATGTAAGGACCCACATATATTACAGCTACTCCGAAAGTTATTACACACAACATTATCCACCAGAAAAATGATAAATACAGTGTGAATAATTCCCATTTATGTCCATCCGTCATTCTCTTACTTAGATTTATGGCCTCAAGCGCAGAAATTTCCGGATTTTCCGCTAATATATACGGAGCCATTGAATATGAAATCATTTTTATAATTCCAGGAATAATTAAAAGCAGTGACCATAACATCGTGAAAATACTTGTCAAAATGTACAGCAAAATTGAATTTCCGTAATTAGAAAATCCCGACATTAAATACTTTAGTCCGGTTTTTTCTCCTTGAGCATTTTGAAGATAAGTTTTCTTTTGGCCTATCAACAGAGCAGGGAAAATCAGTATACTAACCAAGCACATCGGAAAGAATAAGAAGCTCCAATTTGTTTGATATCTAAATGTATTGTCATCTGTATAAAACGAATTTAAATTTAAAGCATTCAACAATGTTTGCCTACCTGTTGATACAGATACCAAAAAATTTATAAAAAATAGGGTCATCACATTATTACGAATGTTACACTTAGCGTTAGCTTTCAATTCTTTTCTGCTTATCATTTAAATATCCCCTTTCTTGACTGTGCAATTTAGACAAATTCTAGCATAATTCTACAAAAACGTCAATATTTATTTTGCAAACTATAATTTTAAATATTCCCCAGTATAAGAATGCGGATTTTTAGAAATTTCTTCTGGAGTTCCTTCAGCAACTATCTCTCCGCCGTTTTCTCCGCCTTCTGGTCCCAAATCAATTATATAATCACATGTTTTTATAAGGTCAATATTGTGCTCTATGAGCAATATAGTATTGCCCGATGATACTAATTTTTGAAGCACATCTGAAAGTTTGTGAACGTCCGCAATGTGAAGTCCTGTAGTGGGTTCATCCAATATATAAAATGTTTTCCCGGTTGAACGTTTTGAAAGTTCGGTTGCCAGTTTAACTCTCTGAGCTTCTCCTCCGGACAAAGTGGTGGCTGATTGACCTAATTTTATATAACCTAAACCGACTTCAGAAAGAGTATCCAGTTTCTTTTTTATTCGAGGAATGTTTTCGAAAAATTCCTTCGCTTCGTCAACAGTCATATTCAGAACATCACTTATATTTTTATCCTTGTATTTTATGGTTAGAGTTTCATTGCTGTATCTTTTTCCTTTGCATACTTCGCACGGAACGTATATATCAGAGAGAAAATGCATTTCTATTTTTATTATTCCGTCTCCCTGACATGCTTCGCATCGGCCTCCTTTTACATTAAAAGAGAACCTTCCGCTTTTGTATCCTTTCGCTTTGGCTTCGGTTGTGGAGGCAAACAGTTCTCTTATATCCGTAAATAATCCAGTATAAGTCGCAGGATTTGAACGAGGAGTTCTTCCGATGGGCGCTTGACTAATGTCTATAACTTTGTCCAGGTGTTCAGTTCCTAAGATATTCTTGTGTTTTCCGGGGATATTTTTTGCTTTGTTTAGTACTACCGATAATTTTTTATAGATTATTTCATTGACCAGTGTTGATTTTCCCGAACCTGATACACCGGTAACTCCTGTTATTGTACCTAGCGGAATTTTTACGTTTATATTTTTGAGATTATTTTCTGAAGCTCCTTGTATTTCTAAAAATTTTCCATTTCCTTTTCTTCTGGATTTAGGGATCGGGATGTACTTTTTATGGCTTAAATATTGTCCGGTAATAGAATTAGGACAATTTTTAATATCGTCTATAGTTCCGGCACAGACAATTTCTCCTCCGTTTACTCCTGAACCTGGTCCGACGTCTACGATGTAATCAGCGGCGTACATTGTGTCTTCGTCATGTTCAACCACAATAACGCTATTACCGCTGTTTCTTAAATTTTTAAGGGCAGATATCAATTTTTGATTATCTCTTTGATGAAGTCCTATACTGGGCTCGTCCAAAACGTATAGAACGCCCATTAAAGCTGATCCTATTTGAGTTGCAAGCCGTATTCTCTGGCTTTCTCCTCCTGATAAAGTCCCCGATGATCTTGCGAGCGTAAGATACTCAAGACCTACATTTTTTAAGAATGTAAGCCTATTTTTAATTTCTTTTAAAATCGGAGCTGCTATTACTGAGGATTTTTCGGGCAATTTTAAACTTTCAAAAAATTCTAAAGATTTAGTCACCGACATTTTGCAAAGCTCGGCTATATTTAACCCTCCGACAGTCACAGCAAGAGAAATAGGGGAGAGCCTGTCTCCGTGACAATGGTCACAAGGTATTTCGTTCATAAACGATTCTATCTCTTGTTTTATCCAAGCGCTTTTTGTTTCCCGGAATCTTCTTTCCAAGTTCGGAATTATACCTTCAAATTTATTTTTGTACATGGTTTTTCCGAAAGCGGTTTCTTTCACAAGATCCAAAGTTTCTCCGCCCGTTCCGTAAAGGACTGCATTTAAAGCTTCTTTCGGCAGATCGCTTATAGGAGTGTCCAAAGAAAAATTATATTTTTTTGATAGTGCTTTAAAATACATATTCGCAATGGAATTGCCTTCCATCGACCAGCCGCTGCCCTTGATTCCTCCTTGGTTTATCGATTTGGAAGTGTCAGGTACGATAAGTTTTTCGTCAATTTTTAAAAATATTCCAAGGCCTGTGCATTTTTTGCATGCACCAAAGGGACTGTTGAAAGAAAACATTCTGGGTTCCAATTTTTCGGTCGCAATATTATGTTCAGGGCACGCCAAATTTTTGGAAAATAGTATGTCGTCTTTCATATCCACATTTACGACTATTATTCCGCCGGACATGTTTGCCGCGGTTTCTACAGCCTCAGCAATTCTGGACTTATATTCTTTCTTTGTTACTATCCTGTCCACCACTATGTCGATATTATGTTTTTGATTTTTGGAAAGGACTATATTTTCAGATAAATCTCGTATTTCTCCGTCTACGCGAACTCGTACAAAGCCTTCTTTTTTAGCGGCATCAAGTTTTTTGCCGTGCTCTCCTTTTTCACCTCTTACGATAGGCGCCATAATTTGAATTTTTTTGTTATCGCCCATATTTAAAATTTTATCTACAATTTGATCGATGGTTTGGCTGGTTATTTCTCTTTTACAAATGGGGCAATGAGGGATTCCTGTTCTGGCGTATAAAAGCCTTAGATAGTCGTATATTTCTGTGACCGTCCCAACTGTTGAACGAGGATTTTTAGATGTTGTTTTTTGGTCGATAGAAACAGCTGGCGAAAGGCCTTCTATGCTTTCTACGTCGGGTTTATCCATCTGACCCAAAAATTGCCGTGCGTATGAAGAAAGAGATTCCATATATCTTCGTTGTCCCTCTGCATATATAGTGTCAAACGCAAGGGAAGACTTTCCAGAACCTGATAAGCCTGTAAATACTACTAATTTATCTCTTGGAACTTTTAAACTTACATTTTTTAAATTGTGGACTTTTGCTCCTTTTATAATTATATCTTTTTGCATATGTTTCACTCCCTAATTAAGAATTTTTTATTTTTTGAATTTGGTCTCTCAAAAATGCAGCGTGCTCAAACTCCAGCATCTGTGCCGCCAGTTTCATTTCTTTTGAAAGGTCTCTTAAAAGCACTTCTTTTTCTTTCTTGCTTAAATCCGAATAGGAATCTTTACTGTTACCACTGCTTTTTTGGGAGATTTCCAGTATTTCGGTTACTTTTTTGTTTATGGTTTTAGGTATGATATTGTTCTTTTTATTATAGTCGGATTGTATTTTTCTTCTTCTTTCAGTTTCTTTAATGGCTTGTTCCATAGAAGGTGTAACTTCGTCCGCGTACATTATAACATATCCGTCGGAATTTCTCGCGGCTCGTCCAATTGTTTGTATGAGAGAACGTGATGAACGTAAGAACCCTTCTTTATCGGCGTCAAGTATCGCCACTAAAGATACCTCGGGAATGTCAAGACCTTCTCTTAATAAGTTTATGCCTACAAGCACATCTACTTTTCCTAGCCTTAAATTTCTTATTATTTCCATTCTTTCTATTGTATCGATATCGCTGTGCATATAAGTTACTTTTATTCCCGCGTCTTTTAAGTAAGAAGTCAAATTTTCGGCCATTTTTTTGGTGAGGGTAGTGACCAATACCCTTTCATTTTTTGCTGTTCTTGAATTTATCTCAGAAATTAAATCTTCGATTTGACCATCTGTCGGCCTGACCGAAATTATAGGGTCTAGAAGGCCTGTCGGACGTATCACTTGCTCGACTACATTTTTACTTTTTTCCAGTTCAAAATCTCCCGGAGTAGCAC
This sequence comes from uncultured Eubacteriales bacterium, assembly GCA_934692675.1. GTDB lineage: Bacteria > Bacillota > Clostridia > Oscillospirales > Acutalibacteraceae > UMGS1491. Next base: position 244,011 of record CAKUUD010000001.1, read on the forward strand.
TTACAAAAATTACTTGATTAATTTTAGAGTAGAATTCATCAAAATTCATCGGCCTGTTGTCGTATGCCGAAGGCAACCTGAATCCGTATTCTATTAAGTTTTCTTTCCTGGCTCTGTCTCCTGCATACATAGCCCTTACTTGAGGCAAAGTTACATGCGATTCATCTATGAACATTAAAAAATCATCCGGGAAATAATCAAATAGTGTAGTAGGGGTGCTACCGGGTTCTCTGCCTGTTAATACTCTCGAATAGTTTTCGATGCCTTTACAGAAGCCGATTTCTTTTAACATTTCTGTGTCGTAATTAACTCTTTCTGTTATTCTTTGGGCTTCAATAAGTTTACCTTGGCTTCTAAAGTAATTTGCTCTTTCATCGGCCTCTTGTTTTAATTTCTTTATTGCAACTTCAAGTTTTTCTGGAGGGACTATATAATGCGATGCAGGGTAGATTGCAATGTGTTTTAAATTTGATATTACATTCCCGGTTACCGGATTTATTTCGGAAATTTTTTCGATATAATCTCCAAAAAATTCAACCCTTATAACTTTATCATTTGAGTTTGCAGGGAAAATTTCCACTACATCTCCTCTGACTCTAAATCGGTTTCTTCTTAGGTCAACGTCGTTTCTTTCATATTGAAGTTTTGTAAGCTTTCTAATCAGCGAATCTCGACTTTTTTCGGTGTTGGGTCTTAAAGAAATTACCATGGATTTATAATCTATAGGGCTTCCCAAACTGTATATGCATGACACGCTGGCAACAATTATAACATCGTTTCTTTCCGACAAAGCCGATGTCGCTGAGTGCCTTAATTTATCTATTTCGTCGTTAATTGACGAGTCTTTTTCTATATATGTGTCCGTGGAAGCTATATAAGACTCCGGCTGGTAATAGTCATAATAGGAAACAAAATATTCCACAGCATTATTTGGAAAAAAAGATTTAAATTCCGAACAAAGCTGCGCAGCCAATGTTTTGTTGTGGGCTAGTATCAACGTTGGCTTTTGAACTTTTTCTATTATATTTGCCATGGTAAAAGTTTTCCCGGAACCGGTTACTCCTAAGAGAGTTTGTTCTTTGTACCCTTTTTTTATACCTTCCGAAAGAGACTCTACTGCGTGCTCTTGGTCTCCGCAAAGTTTAAAATCAGATTCTATTTTAAAATTCATTTGTGTACCTCCTCTTTGTTTATAAATTTAGTTTGAGTTGAAAATAAATATATAACTTAGTATAATCTATACAATACAGTCTAATACATTTTACTACATAGGTAAAGGAGTGTAAAATTTGATAGAAATTAATAACATAAGCAAGAAATTTAAAGAAAAAGAAGTATTAAAAAATGTCAGCTTTAAAGTGGATAATGGTGAAATCGTAGGCCTTTTGGGAGAAAACGGCGCCGGAAAATCAACTTTATTAAGGATAATAAGCACCATGCTTATTCCAACTTCAGGAAATGCAAATATAAATGGTACAGATTTAGTTAAATGTCCCGAAAATGTCAGAAAACAAATAGGAATATTGTTTGGAAGCGAAGTTGGCCTATATGATAGATTAACCGCAAGAGAAAATTTGGAGTATTTTGCTAAATTAAACGGCATGGATGCTAAAAATTCCAAAGCCAGAATTGATTACCTAATTAACAGATTTAAATTTAAAAATTATGCAGATAAACAAGTTTATAATTTTTCTAAAGGCATGAAGCAAAAGGTCTCCATAGCTCGTTCGATAGTGCACGACCCGGCTGTAATGCTATTTGATGAACCTGATTCGGGACTGGATTTTAAAGCCGCAAAAATAATATTTGATTTCATGGAAGATTGTAAAAAAGAGGGCAAATCCATAATATTTTCCAGTCATTCTATGGAAAATATAAAAAATTATTCCGATAGGATAGTGGTCTTGCATAAAGGAGAAATAATTAAAGAATTTAATGTTGAAGAGTACAGAAAAAAGTATACGGACAAAGAAATCAACGAAATACTTTTTAATTTGGTTTGTGACGGTGATGACGATGATTAGTAATGCACTTACTGTATTTTTAAAAGAACTGAAATGCATGATAAGAGATAAAAAAACTTTTTGGATGATATCTCTTTTGCCTTTTGTACTAATACCTTTGATGCTCCTTACAATTAATTTTTCTACCCAAAATTTAGAAAATAACATGGGTAAGAACATGACTGTTGGTATAAGCAGCAAAGATAATACTTTTTATGATTTTTTGTCTGTTCAAAAAGCTCTTACTGTTTTGGAAGTGACCGACCCGCAGAAATCTTTGAACTCAGGAGAAATTGTTGCTTATATAACTACTGATAACAATTTGGATGAAAAATTTTTGAAGAAAGAAAAATTTACTATTGATATTCAGTATAGTGATTCTTCTATTAATTCCAAAATGGCAATGGCTGTTTTGCCGCAGTATGAATCTACATTTCGTTATATAAGCGAAAATTATGATTTTGATAATATAGATAGTTTTAAGGAGAAAATAAGCTCTGAGCTTGATGTTTCAGATGATTTGGGAGTGGATATTTCTTCAGATAATAGCATGATATATTTTAATATGTTAGTTCCTGTTTTACTTGTGATTTATTGCTGGATGGGTTCGTCAACTGTTGCTGCAGAACTTACGGCCGGTGAGAAAGAAAAGGGAACTTTAGAGCCTCTTTTGTCTAACGGCGTGGAAAGAACCTCTCTGATTATAGGAAAAATAGCCGCTACCACTGCCATGGGTGTAATAAGCGGGATGTCCAGTGTTCTGGGATTGGGAGTATATCTTTTGATTTCTTCATCATTTGGTAAGGTTGGCATGAACGTTCTGGATTTACTGGCGCTACTTTTTGTTGCGATTCTAGCTTCTGTGTTCTTCTCCTCTGTAAACATAATGCTGGGAATATATGCAAGGTCTTCAAAAGAAGCTCAAGCTTATTTTATGCCATCTCTTCTTGTTTATTTGATTCCCACATTTTTCACTTATACTCTGGATGTAAATCAAATAAATTTGCCCCAGCTTTGTATCCCGGTTTATAATATTATTTGTGTAATAAAAGAAATTATGGCTTCTTCTTTAAATATTGTGCACTTAGGAGTAGTAACCGCGTGGTTTGCTGTGTATATTTCTCTGGCTTACTTTGTAACCATAAGGCTTTTCAAAAGAGAAGATGTTATTTTTAGAATTTAATAAATATATTGATATTTACTTTAAAAAATCAGATAATTAATTTATCTGATTTTTAGTTTTACAGAAAGGATAAGTTGTATTGAAAGATAGATTTTTTCGTACGGGATTGTTAATAGGCGAGGAAGCTTTAAATAAAATAAAAAAATGCAGAGTTGCGGTTTTTGGGCTTGGTGGAGTAGGCTCATATGCAACCGAAGCTTTGGCTCGCTCTGGAATAGGAAGTATGGACATTTTTGACGGAGATGTTGTCGATATCACTAATATTAATCGTCAAATTATAGCTCTTGAGTCTACGATAGGGATGCCTAAAGCTGAAGTGTCGGAAAAAAGGATAAAAGATATTAACCCGAACATAAATGTCGAATCTCATAATTGCTTTTTTAATAAAGATAATCAGCATGATTTTGATTTTTCTAAATACGATTATGTCGTAGATGCTATTGATATGGTTTCTTCAAAACTTCTTCTTATAAAAATATGCAAAGATTTAAACGTCCCTATTATAAGTTCTATGGGCACAGGGAATAAGTTAAATCCTACGCTGATAAAAGTAAAAGATATATATTCTACTTCTAATTGTCCTCTGGCAAGGGTTATGAGAAGGGAACTCAGAAAAATGTCAATTAAAAGTCTGAAAGTAGTTTGCTCGGATGAAATACCTTCTTACACTCCTAAATCAGACGAAGATAATCCGGGAAAAAGAGTTAATTCCAGCATTTCTTTCGTTCCTTCTGCCGCGGGCTTGATTATAGCCAGCGAAGTAATTAAAGATTTAATTAAAAAATAGCGCAAAAGGAGTGAATGATATGACAGGAATTGTTGAGTGGAATTATAAAAACTTAGATAGAGAAAAAGTTATCGAACTTGCAACAAAATGCAGTATTCCATTTGTTTCGGCAGCAATTATGTACGTCCGTGGGATTGTCTCCAAGGAAAATGTACTTACTTTTTTAAAAGATACATACGAACCCAGCTCTCAAACTCCATTTGAAATCCCTGACATGGACAAAGCTGTTTCTAGGTTAAAAAAGGCAATTAAAAATCATGAAAAGATTTGTATCTACGGGGATTATGACGCCGACGGAGTCACTGCTACAGCGCTGATGTTTTTATATCTAAAAGAGAAAAATGCTGATGTATTTTATTATATCCCTAGCCGCGAAAAAGATGGCTATGGACTGAATGTTCAGGTTATAGATTTTTTGAAATCTCAAGGCACAGACTTAATACTTACTGTTGATAATGGTATATCGGCTTTTAATGAAATAACTTATGCGAACAGTATAGGTTTGGACGTAGTAGTGACAGATCATCACAGGGTACCTGAAAATTTGCCACCTGCGGTTGCGCTTGTGGATATGTTTAGAGAAGATTGCAATGTAAAAGAGAAAAATTTTGCCGGCGTAGGAATAGCTTTTAAAGTTATAGAAGCTATGGAGCAAAATGGTTTTGATAGGGATAAGTACATCGATTTTGTAACGCTTGGAACCATAGGAGATTCTATTGAGCTTTTTGGCGAAACCAGAGACATCATAAGAGAGGGAATAAAAGTAATAAAAAATTCAAATAAGCCCGGAATAAAGTCTCTAATAAATATCGCAGGTTTAAACGGAAAGAATTTTGATACCACAACTGTAGCTTTTTGTTTAGTACCGCGCATAAACGCAGGCGGAAGGATGGGCGATGCTTCTTTGGCGCTTAAATTGCTCATTAGCGGTACAGAAAAAGAAGCTGACCAGCTGGCATTTGAATTAAACGAGATGAATGTAAAAAGAAAAGAAATAGAAAATAAAATTTTTGACTCCGTTGAAGAGCTTTTAAGCACAGAGCCTACAAGAAAATATGAAAAAGTTATAATCGCAGAAGGCGAAGGCTGGCACCGCGGAGTTCTTGGAATAGTAGCTTCCAAAATTACTCAAAAATATGGTAAACCCACTATACTTATTTCGTTAAACGACGAAGACGCTACAGCATCTTGCCGAAGTATACCCGGATTTTCAATCCATAATTTAATATCTATGTGTTCCGATTTAGTCGAAAGATTTGGCGGACACCCCATGGCAGCAGGTATAAATTTAAAATCTGAAAAAGTGGAAAAATTTAAAGATAAAATTTTAAAAACGATTGCAGATATGGATGTCCCATATCCTAAATTAGAAATAGATTTGGCTGTCAACCCATCCAAGGTGACAAATAAAATTTTAAATGATATAAATATTTTAAAACCATTTGGAGTAGGTAATCCCGAGCCGATATTTGCTTTGAATGATATGAAACTAAAAAAAATAATGCCTCTTAGCAAAGGGCTGCATACTAAAATTATTGTTGAGCGAGAAAACTTTTCTCTTGAAGTTCTGTGCTTTAATCAAAAGACAGATGAATTTTTGTACGACGAAGGCGAAATCGTGGATGTTGCAGTAACATTTAGCAAAAACGAATACAGAGGTGTTTCGAAATTATCTTCAATGCTACTTAACATTAAACTTTCAGGGCTTGAATTTAAAAAGGTAATAGATTGCAAAAAAAATTACGAAAAATTTAAGCGAGGTGAAAAACTAACTAAAAAAGAAACTCAAGTTTTAATTCCTAGTAGAGAGGATTTTGTGGCAGTATATAAATATTTTTTGAATCGGAAAAATATTATTACAAGAGCGGATATTTTAAGCTACCGAATATTTAAAGATGCATCTTATTTTGGAAAAATATGTGTTATATTAGACATACTTCATGAGCAAAATCTTATAAATTTGGTTAAGAATTCAGATGAATTGAAAATAACAATCAACGAAACCAAAGACAAAGTGGATTTAAATAAATCAAAAATAATGATGCTTTTGAAAGGGGAAATATAATTATGTCAATTGAACGCAATTATAATACCTACGAAGAACTTTTAAGTCTTATAAAAAAGAGCGGTAAAAATTATGACCTTGAAATACTGGAAAAAGCATATAAATACGCTTGTAAAGCTCATAAAAATCAAAAAAGAGTTTCGGGAATAGATTATATTTTTCACCCTGTTTCGGTAGCGTATATTTTGGTAGAACTAGGTATGGATACTCCTACAGTTGCGGCAGCGCTGCTCCATGATGTTATTGAAGATACCGAAATTACAAAAGATGATATCGTAAAAAATTTTGGTGAAGAAATAGCCTCCCTGGTTGATGGTGTAACCAAATTAAGAAAAATGCCCTCCTCGTCCCGAGAAGAAGAACAAGCAGAAAATGTAAGAAAAATTCTTTTGGCGACTTCTCAGGATATAAGAGTAATAATGGTTAAACTCGCAGACAGACTTCAAAATATGAGAACTATCGAGTGCATGCCTATGCAAAAAAGGCGCGATAAAGCTCTTCAAAATATGGAAGTTTTTGCTCCTATAGCACATCGTTTGGGAATTCGAACCATGAAAGATGAACTCGAAGATCTCTCTTTAAAATGCCTGGATCCTATCGCGTATGCAGAAGTCGAAGATTCTTTGGCTTTGCGCAAGGATGACCGCGAAAAGTTTATAAATTTGATAAAAAAGCGCATTATGGATAGAGTTCAAAAATTTATTCCGGATGTATACATTGAAGGGAGAGTAAAAAGCGCCAATGAAATATACAAAAAGATGTTTATAAAAGGCAGAGCTATGGATCAAATATATGATATATACGCTGTAAGAATTATAGTGAATACTATCAATGATTGTTATAATGTTTTTGGTATAGTTCATGATATGTTTCAGCCGATTCCCAGCCGATTTAAGGATTATATTTCTACTCCTAAGCCTAATATGTATCAATCTTTACATACCACTGTACTCAGCAAAGAAGGTATTCCTTTTGAAATCCAAATAAGGACCTGGGAAATGCACCGCACTGCCGAATACGGTATAGCAGCACACTGGAAATATAAACTCGGAATTTCTGGGAAAGATAATTCTTGGATGCGCTCTTTATCTTGGGTAAGAAAGCTTTTGGATAATCATAAAGACATGGAAGATATTACCGATGTTATCTGCAACATAAAATCTGATTTGGTGCCTAAAGAAATTTTTATTCTTACTCCAAAAGGCGATGTTATAAGCTTGCCGACAGGTTCTACAGTTATCGATTTTGCTTACGCAATTCATTCAGAACTCGGTAATCATATGGTTGGAGCAAAAGTAAATAAAAAAATCGTTCCTATAAATTATGTTTTAAAAACAGGAGAAATAGTAGACATATTAAGTACCAAAGACCCCGGAAAAGGTCCAAGCAGAGATTGGCTTAACATAGTTAAAACCAGCGAAGCAAGAAACAAAATAAGGCAATGGTTCAAGCGTGAAAGACGAGAAGAAAATATCTTGGAAGGGTACAACGAACTTAAACTTGAACTTTCAAAACATAAAATTGATATCCCTGAGGAACAGCTTGAAAAATTCCTGGAACCTGTCCTTAAAAAAAATTCATGCAGTTCTTTAAAAGATTTCTTTGCTGCGGTAGGCTACGGAGGAATGCAGCTTTGGCGAATAATGCCCAGACTTAAAAACGAATATATAAAGAATTTAAAAGAAGAGCAAAAATTGCCTGATTTACGTAAAGAAAACGAAAGATTTGATTTCAATAAATCTTCTGCGACTCCGGATGGAGTGTTCGTTGAGGGCATTGATGATTGCTTTATAAGATTCGCAAAATGCTGCAGCCCGCTGCCCGGAGACAAAATTATAGGGTTTATCACAAGAGGGCATGGTGTAACGATACACAAACGAGATTGTAAAAATATTGTTAGCAACGAAAATGACTCTGAATTTCGTAACAGATTGCTTAGTTCTTCTTGGGCAAAAGATGTTTCCTCGGATTTCGAGGCCACATTACAAATAAATTCATGTGACAGAGAAGAACTTTTAAGCGATATAACTCGCAAAATTAATGCTATGAATTTAAAAATAACATCTTTAAATTCTAAAATTTCTAACGATAAAGCTCTAATATTCATAACAATAACGATAAAAAATTTGGAACAAATAAAATATGTAATAAATAATTTATTGAGAGTAGACGGCGTTTTATCTGTGCAAAGGGTGTGAAAATATTGAAAATTCAAAGATTCCCAGTTGGAATCCTTAGAACAAATTCTTATTTGATTTCTTACAACGACAGAGGAATAATAGTTGACCCCGGAGGAATAAGCGATAAACTTGATGAAAATATAAAAAAATTAAACGGTATTGACTATATTATTTTAACTCATGGACATTTTGATCATATACTGGAAGTAAAAAGGTATCAAAATTTAACGGGAGCAAAAATAGTAATCGGTAAAGATGAAAAAGATTTTCCGATGGATAATTCACTTAATTTGTGCTCAGAGTTTTACAAAAAAGGAATTAATAATTTTTCCGCTGACATATTGCTTAAAGATGGCGACATTTTGAATTTTAACGATAAAGAAATTAAAGTTATTTTCACGCCAGGGCATACAATTGGGAGTGTGTGCTATTGCTTGGACAATAATATGTTTTCGGGAGACACTTTATTTAGAGGGAAGGTAGGCAGAACAGATTTAGCAACAGGAAATGAGAATGATATGCTAAACTCTTTAAAAAAGCTTTATGATCTTGAAACAGATTATTCGGTCTATCCCGGGCATGGTCTGACTACGTCTTTGTACAGAGAAAAATCATTAAATACCGGTTTGAAACAATAATTTTAGATTGTGGGATAATATAATAGTAATGTAAATTTTAAAATTTAATATTTGAAGTTTGTATATTTTTTGGTTATAATAAATGAAAAAGAATTTTTGGGAGATGATTTGTAATGGGAGTATTTGAAGATATTTTTGTTAAAGCTAAAGGTGCTGTAGATGCACTCGGAGAGAAAGCGGGCCAATTTGTTGATGTTTCTAAACTTAATATAAAGATGGCAGAGCTTAGATCTGATTTGAAAAATGAATATGAAACGCTCGGAAAAACTGTTTATAATTGCGAAAAAAATCATATCGATAGTGCCTCGGAAGTGACCAATGCTTCTTTGAGAATCGATAGCATTTATATGCAAATAGAAGAGCTGAAAAAACAAGTTGCCAAAATGAAAAATAAAGTTCTATGCAAAGAATGCGGCAACGCAAACAATGTTAATGATTCCTATTGCGGAAAATGTGGAAAAGAATTAAAAAATGCCGGCAATGAACCTTTGGAAGAATCAGATGATTTTTCGGAATTTGAAAAATAATAATCATGTAAAGAAGAAAGCTGGGTAGGGGCTTTCTTCTTGTTTGTGTGAGGAAGTGATTAACATTATTAGGAGATTTATAAGAACACTGGCGTTTGCAGTTTTAATAGTCAGTTTAGGAATAATAATAAAGATAGTATTTATAGATTATTATAAAGAAAGCAAATTGGCAGAAGAAGCTCAGCAAATTTATTATGATAACGATGATGACGACGAAGAGCCATCTCAGCAGGAAAGATTTGCCGACCTGATAAAAATAAATCCGGATATAAAAGCTTGGATATATATAAGTAACACTAGGGTAAATTACCCTGTCTTGCAAACTCCTGAAGATGACCGCAATTACTATTTAACACATAATTATAAAAAAGAATATTCTCAGTACGGAAGCATATTTATGGATTCGATTTGCACTCTGGGTACCGAATCTAAAAATGTAATTTTGCATGGCCATCATATGAAAAATGGCGAGATGTTTGCTAATATTTTAAAATATGGTGAAGTGGATTTTTGTAAAGAAAATCCTATTATAAATTTTGATACACTAAATGAAACAAGAAAATATAAAGTTATTTCTATTTTTAAAACCAACACTTTGCCTGAACAAGGAGAAATTTTTAATTATCAGATTTCTTCTTTCGGAAAAGGAAAGTTCATGGAGTTTGTAAAAAATGTTAAAAAAAGGTCGCTAATATATTTTCCCGTAGACGTTGAAGAAGATGACCAACTCATAACACTATCTACATGTTCATATGAATTTAAAGATTTTAGAACAGTAGTGGTAGCAAGAAAGGTTCGCAAAGAAGAAAGCGATTATGTAGATGTAAACAAGATTAAAGAAGCACCAAATCCACTGTGGCCCGATTGTTGGTATGAAAAACACGGCGGGGTACGTCCTTCTTGATTATGTTGACTTATTGTTAAAAAATGATATAATTAAAATATAAAAGGTCTATGCAGGAGTTGATAGTATGGCGATAAGAAATATACTAATGGAAGGTGAGCCTACTCTTTATAAAAAATGTAGAGTGGTAGAAAAGTTTGATGAGCGCCTTTCCTTATTAATAGATGACATGATCGAAACCATGAAACATGCTGGCGGCGTAGGGCTTGCCGCTCCACAGGTCGGGGTTTTAAAAAGAGTAGTAGTTATTGATGTTGGTGACGGAATTATAGAGCTTGTTAATCCTGAAATAGTAAGTGAGAGCGGAGAGCAACGCGAGGAAGAGGGATGTTTATCTTGTCCGGGACAATATGGTGTAACGCGAAGACCGATGTTTGTAACTGTTAAAGCTCAAAATAGAAATGGCGAAGAAGTGCAGTACTCTGGGAAATCCCTAAAAGCAAGAGCGTTTTGCCATGAAATTGACCACTTGGATGGAATATTGTTTAAATCGCGTTTGGTGTAATTAGTTGGCTCCAAGTTGATTATTTTGAAGTGTTTTTCACCTTTAGTGTATTGGGTTGAAAAACATTTTTTGTTTTAAAAAATAAAAAAATTAAAAATATATTGACTTATAATTAAAAAAACCGGCATAATGGTATTACAATAAATGAGAAGGAGAAAGATGTATGAATAAAAAGCTTAAAAGTTTAGTAGCCTGCGGTTTATTGGTTTCTATGGTAGGTGGAATGTCTGCACAAGCTTATGAAAATTATGGACTATTTCATTTATATAGCGATGGTGAAGTAAAAAGTATAAATAGAGAATATAATGAAAAATTTGAAACTTTGGAAAATGATATCTCTAAACTTAATAATTTAGTTAACAGAAATAAATTAGATAATAATTTGCAAGAAATTAGCAAGATGTCCAAAAACAATTTTGCTTTTAACAGATTTAAATACAGTAATTTTATCAATTGCATTGAGAGCTTGAACGACCTCGAGCATATGCTTAATAAATTGTTAAAACAAGAAGAGCAAGAAAGAGAAAAAAATAAAGAAAAATACGAACAAGAAGCAAAGAGAAAAGCAGAAGAAATCAAAAATTTTCAAGATAATTGCCTAAAAGAAATGCAATCAGATCTTATAAAATCTGTGAATAACGCTATGAACCAAATCATAATTTGCACAGAAGATTTCTCCGATGTTGAAGCATTCTCTTCAAGCATCAATTCACTTCAAGAACTAAAAGAAAAGATTATTAAAGAAATCGAAAGCTTAAAATTAAGAGATAGCGATAGAAATGATAACAGCAAAATATTTCAAAAGAATCTAGAAGCATCCACTATGCCTGTTAAAGACAGCGTAGAAAGATTTATTACAAAATCAAACAATTTGTTAAACGAAATGGTAAAAGTAAAAAAAGACTTGGAGCAACAAGTTGTTGACGAAGCAAGAGGAAACATGTATATCCAGCTTGCTGACATAAAAAAACAAATAAATGATAATTTCAATATGGATAATTTCAAAGAAATTGAAAAAAATCAAAAAGACATGGTAAATAAATTCAAGAATGAATTATTAAATTCAGTTGAAAAGCTCGAAAAAGAGTCTGAATCCATGAATTCTATGGAAGAAAAACTTGGTGTTGAAAAAGAATATAAACTTTTGAAAAATAGATATAATAGATATCTTGAACGCAAAAAAGCTATCGTTGATGTAGCTATGCAGGAAAAAGCTAAAGAAAAATTTATAGAAGACATACATAATTCACATAAAGTGATTGAACTTTTAAGAGAAAAGAAAATAAATATAAAAGATGTTGTTGGCGGTAATGATGAAATTATCGAAAAAATCAATGATTTAATCGGCAAGCATGAAAGATGTATGAAAACAAATAAAGGTGTTCCTTCAAAAGGAATGGTTCTTTACGGCGATCCAGGAACCGGTAAAACCAGTTTAGTTAAAGCTATGGCAGCATATCATAATTTAGACATCGTAACTCTTAAGAGAAAATGTGAAGATACAGACAAAGCTGAAGAGGAAATTAAAGCAAGATTCAATGAAGCAAGAACTTTAACTCACGGCGGAAAAGATATAGTAATTCTATTGATAGATGAAATAGATGCAGTAGCTCCTAAGAGAACTTTATCCAGTGAAAGCAAAGATACAGTAGCACTTTTAGCAGAACTCGATTCTCTTAAACCAAGAGACGGTATAGTAGTACTTGCTACAACGAACTATTTAGAAAAAGTTGATCCAGCTGTAAAAAGATCTGGAAGACTAGAAGATAAATGTGAAATTTCAGTTCCAAATGAACAAGGAATAAAAGAAATAGTTTCAATATGTTTGTTAGGATACAAATTAGAAGAAGGAATGGATGTAAAATCTTTCAGCGAAGACCTTGTAAGCGATTTCCGTGGAATGACAGGTGCTGACATCAGACGCATCATAGAATGTACTGTTCAAAACAAACTCGAAAAAACTGACGCTAAACAATTCAAAGATATAGTAATAAGCAAAGAAGATATAAGAGAAGTTATTAGACAAAAGAAAGGTTAATCTAATCCTTCATTCTGAAATTAAAAACAATCATCGCAGTGTTTGCGGTGGTTGTTTTGCTGTTAGTTGAACTTTAATTTTAATTTTGTTATAATTTAAACACAAACTTAAAAAAGGAGCTTAATAATGACTAAAACTATAGTAGTAGCTTCAGGCAATGCAGGAAAAATAATACAAATAAAAGAAACTCTTGCCGACCTTAATATAGAGGTAAAGAGCATGAAAGAATTTGGAATAGACGAACCTATAGAAAACGGAAAATCATATTCCGAAAACGCTTTAATAAAAGCAAGAAACGTTTTTCGGTTCTGTAATCTTCCCACTTTAGCGGATGATTCGGGATTTGAACTGGAAGAGATAAATAAATTCCCTGGCCTTGTCTCAGGTAGATTTGCTGATGCTTGTGGAGGCTATAAAAATTCTTTTGAAATATTAGAAAAATGCATTACCGAAAACAGAAATGCTAAATTTTGTACATCAATGGCATTTGTTTTTGAAAAAGATGGTCGGGTAGTGGAGAAAATATTTGACGGAAAAATAAAAGGAAAATTTATTTACCCACCCAGAGGCACTAACGGATTTGGCTACTGTCCTTGCTTTAAACCTGATGGTTATGATGAAACATTTGCCGAAATGGATGATGAACTTCGTGAAAATATTAATCATCGTGCTGTGGCATTAAAAAAGTTTTCGGAATTTTTTAAAAATAATTTTTAACAGGAGTTTGAAATGGGACTTTTAGAAGCTATAAATATTTCTCATTCTTTTGGTGACAAAATTCTTTATAAAAACGCTTCTTTTGAACTTTTTAAGGGAGAACACATGGGAATAGTGGGAGAGAACGGCGCTGGAAAAACAACTTTGCTTGATTCTCTTTCCGCAAAAATCATTCCGGACGTAGGAGAAATACGTGTTCAAAAAGGAATAAAATTAGGATATTTGGATCAGCACGCCAAAATTAATACGGACATCAGCATATTTGAATATTTAAAAACTGCATTTAATGATTTGTATGAAATTGATGATAAATTAAAAAAAATTTACGAAAATATGGCCGAAGACAGCAGTGAGGAGATTTTAAATAAAGCCTCGGACTATCAAAGTTTACTTGTTAATCGAGGCTTCTATGAAATAGAAAGCAATATATTAAAAGTAGCGGATGGCCTGGGAATAAACTCTTTTGGCATTGATTCTAAGCTCAAAAATTTGAGCGGTGGTCAACGCGCAAAAGTTATTTTAGCAAAATTGCTTTTGGGAAATCCCGATGTTTTATTGCTTGATGAGCCAACTAATTTCTTGGACACAAATCATATAATTTGGCTTACAGATTACCTAAAAAATTTTAAAAATGCATTTGTTGTTATATCTCATGATTTCGAATTTTTAGATAAAATAACCAATTGTATATGCAACATAGAATTTAATAATATAAAAAAATATTCCGGAAATTTTTCTAAATTCATCAAGAACAAAGAGATGAATAAAATCAGTTATGAACGTGAATTTAAAGCTCAACAAAAAGAAATAAATAAATTAGAAACATATATTCAAAAAAATAAAGTAAGAGCTTCTACCGCGAAGCAAGCCAAGAGCCGTCAAAAAATGCTTGATAAAATGGATAGGCTCTCTGCTCCGAAAGAATTAGAAAAGCCTCATTTTATTTTTAAATCCATGCCGATAAGTTCAGGTAAAGCAATGATAATTAAAGATTTGGAAGTGGGATACAATAACAAGCCCATACTCCCAAGAATAAATTTAGAGATTTTAAACGGCGAAAAAATAGCCATTGTTGGATTTAACGGAATAGGAAAGTCAACTTTGTTAAAAACTTTGTTGGGTATAATTCCTTCGGTAAAAGGCTATTCCTGGACATTCGATACCACTCATGTGGCGTATTTTGAGCAGGAGCTCAATTGGGAAGATAATACTTTAAGTCCGCTTGAAATTATTCGAGATAAATTTCCAAAATTATCCCAAAAAGACGCAAGAAGTTGCCTCGCCAAGTGTGCAATAAGCAGTAAAGAAGTTCTTGAGCCCATCAAATTGCTTAGCGGCGGCGAACAAGCAAAAGTTAAATTGTGTATGCTAATGCTTAAAAATTCTAATTTTCTCGTACTGGATGAACCTACCAATCACCTGGATGTACTGGCAAAAGTTGCATTAAAAGAGCAGCTTAAATCATGGGAAGGAACTTTAGTTTTGGTTTCGCATGATAAGCAATTTTATAGTGATATTTGTAAAAAAGTTATAGATATTGAAAAAATTATATAATACTAATATCGGAGGTCCTAAATGGAAAATATGGATACTGATTTAGAACAATTTATAGAAAATAAACTGTTGGATATGAAAGATGATAAGTATCGAGATTTTACCTCCAAACTTATTCCTACTGTGGAAAAATCACGTATAATAGGCGTTAGAACTCCTGACCTTAGAAAATTTGCCAAGGAAATTTTTAAAGAAAAAGATTATAAAAATTTTTTGGATCATTTACCTCACAAATATTATGAAGAAAATAATTTACACGGATTTATAATTGAAAATATTAAAGATTACAACCTGGTGATTTATTATTTGGAGAATTTTTTCCCGTATATAGATAATTGGTCTACCTGTGATTTAATAAGCCCTAAAATTTTCAAAAAGCATCTTCCTGAATTAATTTTTAAAATAAAAGAGTGGATAAATAGTGATCAAATTTACTCAGTGAGATTTGGAATAGAAATGCTTATGACCCATTACCTTGGCGATAATTTTTTACCGGAATATTTAAATTTGGTTGCAGATATAAAATCCGATGAGTACTATATTAATATGATGATTGCGTGGTATTTTTCAACGGCGCTTGCTAAGCAATATGATTTTGCTATTAAATACATAGAAAATAAAAAGCTTGGCAAGTGGGTTCATAACAAGTCTATTCAAAAAGCTTTAGAAAGCAGAAGAATTTCGCTCAATAAAAAAGAATATTTAAAAACCTTAAAAATTAAATGAAATTTACTATAATATTTGATATAATTAAATCGGGCATTTGTATGCTCAATTTTTAAATTTTATCGGAGAGATGTTTAATGACAGAATCAGTAAATGAACTTAAAAAAATGCTTGAAGAAGACAATGAAGAAAGAAAGATGGTAAGTCCGCAAAAGTGGGCAGGGTTTGTCGAGAGTACTATAGTTAATTTTTTTGACCAATATAAAATCGAAAAACTTTCTATCGAAGACGGCAATGGTAATAAGGCAAAGCTTTCCAGGACTAAAGACAACGGAATCAAAATTGAATATCGTTCTACAGTTATGATGTAAATAAAAAATCATCCCCGATTATTTGAGGGATGATTTTTTAATTATAATTGTTTTTCAAAATTTGATAAATCCAATTCTGACTTTTTAGCAAGGAAAGGTTTGATTGATTTTAGCATATTTTTTAGGTAATTAAATGTGTAGCTTTCGGCATAAAGTACAAGTACCGGGTCATGTACACTTCTACGTAAAAGTAGCCACCCTTTGTTGTTTTTATAATTGAAATTTACTCTAATGCCTTCAATATTATTTTTTTCTAAATCCATATGTTTGCTTGAATTTACACTATTTTTAAAGTCATTAAGAACTTTTATACTGATTTCATCCAAGCTTTTATCGGGTGCTTGTTTTATAGGAATTTTAATGGTTATTTCTTCTTTTGGGCTAACTAATCCTGCCAATATGTTTTCGAAAGTTTTGTTTTCTTTTTTAAGTTTTACCATTTCGATTACTATCTTACAAGCCAAGTATGCTCCATCATCTATAAATTTATTTTCTTTAAAGGCTGCATGACCTGAAGTTTCTATTGCCAGCGGACAGTTTTCGCCTTGGCTGTTTATTTCTTTCGCCATTTCTATAACATTATGGTATCCTCTTTTGTATCTGAATTGACTGCCGCCTAAGTTTTCAATAAAACTTTTTAAATAATCAGACGTAACAGAATCTGTTACAATTACGGAGTCAGGATTATTTTTCAGCACCATAGAAGATGCTAGAGCTATAAGCCTATTTTTAGAAATAGGGTGACCATCGCAATCAACTACGGCAGCTCTGTCGACGTCTGTGTCAAATATAATTCCCAAATCGGCTTTTTCTCTTTTTACAGCTTCTGTTATGGATTTTATTGCTTCAGGCTCTTCTGGATTAGGAATGTGGTTAGGGAATTTTCCGTCAGGGTTCAAAAACTGACTCCCTTCAATATTAGCACCCAAAGGTTTTAATACGTCGTTTGCAAAAAATCCTCCAACTCCATTTCCGGCATCTACGATTATTTTAAATCCTTCAAGAGGTTTGTTGTGCTCACTTGGAATGGAATCTAATATAAGATTTCTCAGCTTTTCTGAATAATACTCCATCAAATTAACAAATCTTACAGTCCCTTTTTTATCAAGACTTGGTAATGAACCTTCTTGAGCTATTTCTAGGATTTCACTAAGTTCATCTGCGGATATTCCTCCATCGGAAACAAAAAATTTTAAACCATTTCTGTCACTCGGGTGGTGACTGGCTGTAATTTCTATCGATGCAGTGCATGATAATACCGACATAGACATGTACATTGCCGGGGTGGAGGTTAGTGCACAGTCGTAAATTTTGATTCCTAAACTCCTTAGCGAGTTTATAATCACATTTTTTATTCTTGAAGCAGAATTCCTGGAATCGTGTCCTACAGCTATGGTTATAGAAGGATAGTCAAGACTATTTTTTTTTGCCAGCCACTCCACAAATGCTAGTGAAACCTTTTCCACTACCTTATTCGAAAGGTCTATTTTTTCTTCGCTTCCTTCGGCTATTCCTCGAATATCTGATCCGCTTTTTATTTTTTTCCAAATCCCTTCTAACATTTTCGAACCCTTTCCTTCCGTGTTTTTATAATTTTCCATTTTTTGTATTTCAAATATTTTTGATTATAACATATTAAATAAAGAAAATAAATATAATATTTGTCATAATTTGTGTAAAAAATTACTAAATGAGCATATTCTATTATTTTTCAGGAATCAAAAGCACTTGACCTCTATATAAATTTCCGTTTTTCAAATTGTTTAGGGACATGATTTCTCTGTATCTTCTTCCGCTCCCCAAAAAGTTTTGAGATATTTTCCAAAGTGTATCGCCGCTCTTCACGACGTAAGTTTTTTGATTTGAATTTTCTTTGGGTTGAGATGGTATTTTTAAAATTTGACCAGGATAAATCATATCATTCGTAAGACCGTTCTCTTCCATGATTTCAGTGTATCTTGGCCCCATACCCAAAAATTCTTTCGATATTTTCCAAAGTGTATCACCGCGTTTTACTCTGTATAATATAAAATTCGATTCATTTTCTTGAGGGGGCAATCTTAAAATTTGACCTGCAAAAATTATAGGACGGGTTATATTATTAAGCTCCATGAGCTTTTTATATTTTTCTTCGTCTCCAAAAACTTTTTTTGCTATACTTCTTAGGTTTTCTCCGTTTTGCACTGTGTAAAATATAGGTTCGTTAAAATCAGGTTCTTGGCTTTTGGACTCCTCTTTTTGTGTTTCTGTATTAGTAATTTCGTTCAAGTGATTCAGCCCTCTTTCTCTTATTAATTCCGGATAATTCACATAAGAAATATCCAGGTTTACATTTCCGGAAATTCCTTTTATATTTCCTCTATTTGAATGTTGCCAGATAGTTACATTTTTATCGTAGGAAGGTCCCATGTCTGTGCTTGTAGTCCAGTCGGCAAGCCATATATCAATATCGTTTAATCTTTCGGTATCAATATAATTGTTTAGCATCTCAATATTTGCGTAAAGAATAGGCATATATCCAGCGCTTTTGATTACATTAAAAAATGCAGAGATTATATTCGTAAAAAAATCTTTTCCCGCATTCATCGCAGATTCACTTTCTATTGAAAGTGCGAGTGGGTAGGTGAATTTATAATTTTTTATAGTTGCCAAAAAATGATTTGCTTCCGCAACTGCGTTGCTTGTGTTTTGAGCGCTGGACTGGTGGTAAGCTCCGGCGTTTATTCCGGTTTTTGAAATGTTATTTATATTGCTTAAAAATTGGCTGTCAACTCCCGAAGAATCAAATGTTGCTCGTATCATCGCAAAATTTATTTCGCTTAATTCAACGTTTTTCCAATTTATGCTTCCTTGCGCGTCTGAAATATCTATTCCGTTATATGGCATAATTAAATCTCTCCTTAAACTAATTTTGAGTTTAAATTTTTAAACCATCTCCATTCTGTTATAAATACACTATTTTGACTTGTATTTTTCAATAAAATTATGATATCCTACAATAGTTTTTTATCTTATTGACATACAAGTTAATAAATGTTATGCTATATCACGTGGTAAATATGCTTAAGCTGGCGTAGCTCAGTTGGTAGAGCAATTGATTTGTAATCAATAGGTCGGGGGTTCGAGTCCCTTTGCCAGCTCCATTTACCATGTTGGGAGATTTCCCGAGCGGTCAAAGGGGGCAGACTGTAAATCTGTTGCGTCACGCTTCGGTGGTTCGAATCCACCATCTCCCACCAGGAAGAGACACTACGTGGTAGTGTCTCTTTTTATTAATTATTTTATAATTGTTAAAATGAAGGTGAATAAATGAGTATAAAAATATTTGCACCTGCCAAAATAAATTTATTTTTGGAAATATTAAATCTTAGAAATGATGGATACCACAACGTAAACATGGTAATGCAAAGTGTTAATCTATGCGACGAATTGACGATTTCAAAATCTTTTGACGATAAAATAAAAGTTACTTGCGATAAAAAATTGGATTGTTCCGAAAAAGAAAATATTGTTTATAAACTTACAAAAAAATTTTTTGAACATACAGGAATTAAAAACCCCGGAGTACATATTGATATTAAAAAAGTCATACCCGAAAAAGCTGGACTCGCCGGCGGAAGTAGCGATGGAGCGGCAACCTTGATTGGATTAAATGAAATGTTTGGAACAAATTTGCCTACCGAAGAGCTTTGTGCTATAGCGGAAAAAGTAGGTTCAGATATCCCTTTTTGCATTGTTGGCGGTTCAGCATTGGCTACAGGAATCGGTACTGAAATTAGCAAAATAGATTCAAATTTAAATTTTTGGACTGTAATCGTAAAACCTCCGGTAGATGTTTCCACTAAAGAAGCGTATGAATCAATCGATAAATTCAAGGATAGTGATTTAAAAAATCCAGCAAAACTTTTAGATACGTTAAAGCAGAGTGACTTAAAGTCTTTGTGTGAAAATTTATTCAATCGATTTGAAAAAAACATACAAGAAAAAGAAATAGAAAAAATAAAAAAATTATTGCTTGCTAATGGAAGCTTGGGAGCGTGTATGAGTGGAAGCGGACCGAGCGTGTATGGGATATTTGAATCTTTTGAATCTGCAAAATCATGTGAAAAAGTTATGAAAAAATATTATAAAAATGTATTTGTATGTAGTTCTATTAACTGCGGAGCTTTTTTGGATAAAAAATTATAAAATGATACTTCCTTGTAAATTATTAAACCTACAAGGAAGTATTTTTTAGTTTAGTAAGTTAAACTATTTGCTGTTAGAATGATTTTTTTGGTTAGTAGAATTTTTGCTGTTAGTGTTGTTTTTTGCGTTTGTAGAATTCTTAGCATTTGTAGAATTCTTTGCGTTTGTGTTGTTAGTGTTGTTTGTATTGTTAGTATTGTTTTTCATTTTTCTCACCTCCATGAAAGTATTATTAGCAGTTTGAATTTTATTTATACTAAAAATTTTTTGGAAATAATTTGATTCAAAGATTTAAATATGTATACCGTGTAGATATTTACAGTGAGGCGTGTTATAATTATTTTTATGCATTCTAATTATAGTAAAGGGGAATTTTTATGTGTAAGAATGAAAAATTTTATGTTACCACTCCTATATATTTTCCTTCGGGTAAACCACATTTAGGTCATGGTTATTGCACAATAGCCGCTGACGCAGTCGCAAGATTTAAGCGTATGCAAGGCTATGATGTTATGTTTTTGACAGGCACGGATGAGCATGGACAAAAAATAGAAATCAACGCAGGCAAAGAAAACAAAACTCCAAAAGAGTACGTAGACGGAATAGTCGAGAATTTTAAAGATTTATGGAAAATTTTAAATATCTCCTATGATAAGTACATGAGGACGACTTATGATTTCCATGAAAAAGCAGTACAGAAAATTTTTAAAAATCTTTATGACAAAGGTCAAATATACAAGGGAAAATACCAGGGCTGGTACTGCATTCCTTGTGAGGCTTTTTTTACAGACGCACAACTAAAAGAAGGCAAATGCCCGGATTGCGGTCGCGAGGTTAAATGGTCGGAAGAAGAAGCTTACTTCTTTAAGCTTTCGGAATATTCCGATAAATTGCTTAAATATTACGAGGAGCATCCACATTTTATTCAGCCTGAAGGCAGAAAAAATGAAATGATTCAGTTCATAAAAAGTGGATTGGAAGATTTATGTGTAAGCAGAACTAGCTTTAAATGGGGTATACCTGTTGATTTTGATAAAAACCATGTGGTATATGTGTGGCTTGACGCTCTTACAAACTATATAACTGCTCAGGGATATGCCTCTGATGATGATTCTAATTTTAAAAAATATTGGCCTGCCGATGTTCATTTTGTGGGTAAAGAAATAATGAGGTTTCATGTTATAATTTGGCCTGCAATACTTATGGCATTAGGTTTGCCGCTCCCAAAACAAGTTTATGGTCATGGCTGGATTGTTTACGGAGATGGCAGCAAAATGTCTAAATCCAAAGGAAACGTTGTAGATCCTAAATTGCTTTGCGAAAGATATGGAGTGGACGCTCTAAGATATTTCTTGTTAAGAGAATTTTCGTTCGGAAATGATGGAGCTTTCACAAATGAATCACTCATAAAAAGAATAAATTATGATTTGGCAAACGATTTGGGAAACTTGGTTTCTCGTACAGTAGCAATGGCTGAAAAATATTTTGGCGGCAAACTTCCTGAAGAACAAAAATCAAGTAATTTAGATAATGAAATTGCAATGTTTGCCATGGAAACGGTTAAAAAGTATGAAAATAAAATGAATTTTTATAAATTTTCTTCTGCTCTGAGTGATGTGTGGCTTATAATTTCAAAGTGCAACAAATATATTGATGAGGTAATGCCGTGGAAATTAGGAAAACAACCTGAAAAATATAATCGTTTGGCAGCGGTACTCTATACTTTGTGCGAGCTCCTTAGGGTTATTTCTATTTTGATAGCTCCTTTTATGCCCGATACTTCGAAAAAAATTCAAGATAGCATAGGAGCTACCGAAGAGCAATGCACATGGGAATCAGCCGGAAAATGGGGAGTACTTTCGAAGAACGTTTCAGTTAAAAAATGTTCGCCGCTTTTCCCGAGAATAGACGTAAATAAAGAAATAGAGGAGTTAAATAAATTAATGGAAGTTCAAAAACAGGAAGCAGCAGTTAAAAATGCCGCAGAAGATAAAAAGACGCAAGAAGAACCGGAAAATAAATTGATAGGTATAGAAGATTTTGCCAAAGTAAATTTAATAGTGGCAAAAATTAAAGAATGTGAACCGGTAAAAAAATCGAAGAAACTTTTAAAACTGGTCATAAATGACGGCACAAATGACCGAGTGGTAGTTTCGGGAATTTCTCAGTATTATTCTCCCGAAGAGCTCATAAATAGAAATATAATACTGGTTTCGAATTTAAAACCTGCTAAATTGTGCGGCGTGGAAAGCAATGGAATGGTTTTGGCAGCAGAATCACCCGAAGGAAAAGTAAGTGTTATTTTTGTAGACGATTTAATTCCCGGAAGCAATATTAGATAGCGGAGGTTTTTATGAGTAGTTTAATATTTGATACTCACGCTCATTACGACGATAAATCTTTTGACGAAGACAGGTCAGAAGTGCTCAAAATGTTGCCCCAAAACAATGTTTTCGCTGTGGTAAATGCAGGGGCAGATATTGAATCTTCGGTTAAATCTATAGAAATTTCTAAAGAATATGATTACGTGTACGCGTCTGTTGGAATTCACCCGGAAAATATTCCTGATGAAAAAATTGATTATATAAATATTCTCGAGGATTTACTTAAAAACGAAAAAGTAGTAGCTATTGGAGAAATAGGTCTGGATTATCACTACACCAAAGATAATAAATCCGATCAAATTGAATTATTCGAAAATCAAATAAGTTTGGCTGTGAATCATAATTTGCCGATAATGGTTCATGATAGAGAAGCTCACGGAGATACAATGGATTTATTAAAGAAATATACTCCAAAAGGAATAGTTCATTGTTTTTCCGGCAGCGTAGAAATGGCAAAAGAAGTTATAAAACTTGGAATGTATATAGGAATAGGCGGGCTGATTACCTTTAAAAATGCAAAAACAGCAGTTAATGTAGTTGAAAACATTCCGCTATCTTCCATAGTGTTGGAAACTGACGCTCCATACATGACGCCTGTGCCGTTTAGAGGAACCAGGTGCAATTCTTCTTATATTAAATATACAGCTGAAAAAATTGCTGAAATTAAAAATATAAATGTAGAAGAAGTGCTGAAGATAACAAAAGAAAATGCCCTTAAACTTTTTAATTTATAAATTAGAGGTAGAAAATGAGAATAGGTCACGGATATGATGTTCATAAATTGGTTTCTGACAGAAAACTTATTTTGGGAGGAGTGGAAATTCCTTGCACTCTTGGACTTTTAGGCCATTCAGATGCCGATGTTTTGATTCATGCAATAATGGATTCTTTGCTAGGAGCTGCGTGTTTGGGAGATATAGGAATTCATTTTCCTGATAATGATAAAAAGTACAAAGGAATCAGCAGTCTAAAACTTTTGAAAAATGTGTGCGATATGTTGCGGGAGAAAAATTACGAAATACAAAATATAGATTCCACTATAATCGCTCAAAAGCCCAAATTAAGCCCTTATATTTTTGGCATGAGAAAAAATATTTCTAATGCTTGCGGAATAGATATCGGAAAAATAAATGTAAAAGCAACCACCGAAGAAGGTCTGGGCTTTACAGGAAATTTAGAGGGAATATCGGTTCATGCTGTATGTATTATAAAATAGCCAAAAAAGCACCTGCATAATTTGCGATAGGTGCTTTTTGTCATTTTACAGCGTTCTTTCATATTATGTGTTATGAAGAAAGGTGGTAAGTCCAAGCCTATCCGGACTGCCTTTTTTCTGAATTAAATAAATGTATTTATTTATGAAAGAACAGGAGGTAAATAAAGTGATATATTTTGATAATTCAGCTACAACATACCCCAAACCTCGTTCAGTGGTATATGCTATTTCGGATGCAATGAAATTTTGTGGAGCAAACCCCGGAAGAAGTGGACACACTATGTCTAGAATTTCAGGAAAAGAAATTGAAAAGTGTAGAAATGTCGCGTGCGAACTGTTTGGAGCTAAAAATCCTGAAAATGTAGCGTTTACTTTAAATTGTACAATGGCACTTAATATGGTAATAAAAGGACTTCTTAAACCCGGTGACCACGTGGTAGTATCTTGTCTGGAACACAACGCAGTCATGAGACCGATAAATAAATTAAAAAAATCAGGTGTTACCTGCAGTGTTGCTAAAGTTTATCCCAACGATAATAATAAAACCGTGGATTCTTTTCGAAATGAAATAAATTCTCAAACAAAATTGATAATATGTACCCATGCTTCGAACGTGTGGGGGATAAGACTTCCTATCGAAAGAATTGCAGCATTAGCTCATATATACGGGATTCCCATTTTGGTGGATGGTGCGCAGTCGGCCGGATTGTTACCTATAAATATCGAGAAATACGGAATAGATTATTTGTGTCTTGCAGGCCATAAGGGTTTGTACGGCCCGATGGGTACAGGAATGCTTATTACAGATAAGCACCAAAAATTAGATACTATAATCGAGGGAGGCACAGGCACAGACTCTATGATTTTATGCCAGCCTAAAAAAATGCCTCAAAAATTTGAGAGCGGTACTCCTAATTTGTGGGGAATTTGTGGCCTTAGATCAGGCATGGAATTTGTAAAAAAGAAAGGAATTGAAAATATTTTCAATCACGAGATGGGTTTGATGGAATATTTTTACGACAAATTAAAAAATATTAAATCCGTGAAACTTTATATGCCTAAACCCGAAGCACCTAATTTTGTCCCGCTTATAAGTTTTAACATCAAAGGAAAAGTAAGCGACGAAGTGGGTAAATTGCTTGATAAAAACGGCATAGAAGTTCGAACCGGTTTACACTGTGCTCCGTCTGCCCATGAATTCGCGGGAACTTTAGAAACCGGGGTCATACGAGTAAGTCCATCTATATTCAATACAAAAACAGAAATAGATAAATTATTAAAAACACTTGAAGTTTTTGTTTAAGTATGGTATAATATACTTAAATAAAAGTGATGGAGGATTTACAATATGAATTCAAAAATATTAGCTGCTACTGCTGCAATAACTGCGGGTGTTATTATTTCGAGTGCTTTTATGATTAATAATAATAAAAGTAACGATATCTATTCTCAAATAGTAACTCAAGATTCTACGATGAAAGATTCCAAGGCGAGCGATATCATAGTAGGAATGATTCCTGAGGCAGGTAATTATATGAACCCTGCTTGTAACAGTATATTTTTGGTTCCGCCTACTACTGATTATAAAACAGCATATCTGAATGCGGTTTCGTGTTTTGAAAATGTTAATCCTTCGCATGGTAGAGTTCTTGGCAAGTATCACTGTGTGTATGCTGATGGGCGTATAGATTTCAAAAATGTTGTTAGCTCAACAAGAGTCAAAGATATGACTAATATAGTTGAAGACGCAAGAAAAAAAGACATAAGAAAAGTTTCGGTATACGAAGTAGGTTCAAAAGGCTCAAGTGGTTCAGAAGGAAAGTCTGAATACGTATATTTAGATATAAACAAAGAGCTTTTTGATAAGAAATCTTCTGTGGATAGTGCTTATGAAAATTCAATTACAACTTTTGGCATTAAGGATCTATATTTATTTGATGTTTATAAATTGGATGGTAACTTATCATTACATGCGAATAAAAAAGAATTTTCAAGGTCAGATAAAAATTGCAAGATCGACATAGATATTAAAGTTTGCCCGAATGGAGAAAGAAAATTAGAAGGCTTAGAAAAGATATATGACGTTAGAAATATAAATTTTGACGTATTTAATCCTGAAGTAGACGTTTATACTCGCTATAAAAGAGTTCCAAAAGGCGGCAATGGTAGATAAATATTTTTAGAATTATAAAAAATAAATAACTTGAATCTAATTCAAAATATGGTAAAATTATTAAGTGTTGGTTTATTTAGAAATTAAATAGCCGGCACTTAACTCATGTTTACATCACTAACATATGGAGAAAAATTATGGATTATATAAATGGAATATTTATTGCTTTAAAAAGTTTGATTCGCACCTTTACGGTATGCGATTTTCTTGATATTGCCATTGTAGCCATTTTGATTTATCATCTTACAAAAATTATAAGGGAATCTCGTGCAGGTCAACTTGTTAAAGGGATAATTATAATATTAATCGGGTATTTTATGGCCAGTCAATTTAATCTCAGGATGCTTACTACAATTTTTAATAATTTCTTTCAATTTAGTATATTCGGGCTTTTGATTGTTTTTCAGCCGGAACTCAGGAGGATACTGGAACAACTTGGAAGAAGCAACTGGTCACTCAGGAACATAAAAAGAGATGAAGACGTTCACACCAAGACATATAAAAAATTAATTGATGTAGTTACTCAATCTGTGCTCTCATTAAGCGACGAGAGAATGGGCGCACTTATTGTATTTGAAAGAAAAACCAAGCTTGGGGATATCATTGATACCGGAACGGTAATTAAATCGGTTGCGTCGGTGCCGCTCATATGTAATATATTTTATAATAAAGCGCCCTTGCATGACGGGGCATTGATAATAAAAGACGAGATGATTTATGCTGGTGGGTGTATTTTGCCTCTTACAAAAAGTAATAGACTCAGCAAGGACTTGGGTACTCGTCATCGTGCTGCAGTGGGAATTAGCGAAAATTCGGATGCCGTTGCTGTGGTTGTGTCAGAAGAAACTGGAAAAGTTTCGATTGCTCTCAACGGAAATTTAAAATCTTACGACAGTATAGATAAATTCAAAGAAGACCTTAGTGGTATTTTATTAGGTCAAGTTAATAAAGATGGATCTAATCCAATAATAACTTCGTTTAGGAAAGTGATGAAAAATGATTAAGAAAAATATGAAATCATTTACCGGGAAAATGAAAAAAATCACTTTAGGAAAATTATTTTACAATAATAAGTTCGTTATGGTTTTTTCGGTTATCATGTCTTTTATAGTCTGGATAGTTGTCTCTTCAAGCAAAAGCGAGAGCGTTCCTGTATCTATTTCGGATATACCTGTGGACATAAATTTGTCAGAAAGCGCAGTCCAAGATGGTTTGAAAATTTTTAGCGGTCAAGATATTACCGCTCGAGTAGATATTTCGGGCAACAGATTAGTCGTTGGACAAGTTACAAAAAACGATATTCAGATAAGCGCTCCTCAAGCAGCAAGTACCATAATGTCTCCCGGGAATTATACATTAGAACTTTCGGCAAAAAAAGTCGGGTTACTTCAGGACTATCAAATAGTATCGGCAGTTAAACCATCGGTAGTAACTGTTATGGTTGACCGATATCGTGAAGCGGAATTCAATATTGAACCGGAAATTAATTTTACACCAAAGTCAGACTATTTCGTAGGAAATACAATTTTATCATCTCAAAAAGTAAAATTATCAGGACCTGAAACCGAAATCTCCAAGATAAAGAAAGTTAAAGTAAAAGCTGATATTCCTGGAGAAATAAGCTCCACAGCTACTTTAAAACTGCCCATAATAATGTACGACGCATACGATAAGCCCATAACAAGCGAAACAATATCCTGCAGTGTTGATGAAGTTGATGCGAGCGTCCCTGTGTTAATGAAAAAGAAAATAGATATTATTCCTCAATTTGATAACATTCCAACGGGAATAAATTTAAACAGGGAATACAAAGATATCGTGAAATTAAATCCTTCAACTTTAGAAATAGCAGGCCCCGAAGAAACTGTTAAATCTTTAAGCAGCGTTAAATTAGATTCGATAAATTTTAGAGATATCAGTTTGCAAAGTAACAGCTTTAATATGCCTATAAATTTGCCCCAGGGATGCCGAAGCTTAAATAATGAGTATTCATCCACTGTTTCTTTGAATTTATCTCAATTTAAAGAAAAAAACTTTAATATAAATCAATTTTCATTTAAGAACGTGCCAGCCGGAAAAGAAGCCAGTGTTTATAACGGCGAAATAAATGTTACGGTTTTGGGACCTTCTAATAAATTGAATTCTTTAAAAGCATCCGATTTAAGCGCAGAAATAGTTTTCAATCAAGACAAGGAAATTTCTAATTCAATGGAAATGCCGGTTAAAATAACTATAAAAAATCACAACAGTTTGTGGGTTTATGGTACGTATTATGTCAATGTGAATTTAGAAAAGTAAAATATTATATTTTATAGAAATGGAGAATATTTGATGAACAGAAGCGAATCACGAGAGCAAGCGTTTGTATTTTTATTTGAAAGTACTTTTGGATTTCAAACAGCCGAAGAGATAATCGAAAATTCTAAAATAGCAAGGAAAGAAAAAGTGAGTGAATTTTCTCGTAAACTTTTTGAAAATACTTTGGCAAACAAAGAAAAAATAGATACTTATATAGAAACTCATTCTAAAGATTGGAAAATAGACAGGCTATCAAGGACGACCCTTTCTATTTTGCGCCTTGCTATTTATGAAATTTTAATATCAGCAGAAACCCCTGTTGGAGTGGCGATAAATGAAGCTGTAGAGCTCGCTAAAAAATACAGCACTCCTCAAGAGGCTGCATACGTAAATGGAGTACTGGCAACAGTTAGTAACGGTAAGTAAGTTATTTTTAGGAGCTGAATTTTTATGCCAACTTTATCTGTAATAACTGTTTCGCAGATCAATTCCTATATAAAAGCAATTTTAGAAACTGACAATAACTTGTCATCGGTATTTGTGGTCGGAGAGATATCTAATTTAAAAAGATATAATTCAGGCGGACATTTATATTTTTCGCTTAAAGATGATAAATCCGTATTAAAAGCGGTCATGTTTGCTGGAAATGCTCAGAGATTACCATTTGAACCAATGGATGGTATGAGAGTTATAGTAGGTGGGCGGGTTTCGTGTTATGAGATTAGCGGTCAGTATCAATTGTATGCGGATACTATCCAACCGGATGGATTGGGTTCGGTCTATTTGGCTTTTGAACAATTAAAATCTAAACTAATGAACGAAGGGTTATTTAATCAGGAAGCTAAAAAGCCTATCCCTAAGTACCCTTCCAAGATCGGCGTCATAACTTCCGAAAGTGGAGCTGTTATACACGATATTCAGACTGTTGCAGAAAGACGGTTTCCGATTTGTGAAATTATTCTTTATCCTGTTGAAGTTCAGGGGAAAAATGCATCTTCGAAAATAATAGACGGCATAAAGTATTTTAATAATACCGAGAAAGTAGATACTATAATTCTTGGAAGAGGCGGTGGTTCTGTTGAGGATTTGTGGGCGTTCAATGATGAAAATCTTGCAAGAGAAATTTTTACTTCTGATATACCGATAATTTCGGCCGTAGGTCACGAAACTGATTTTACCATATGCGACTTTGTTGCCGATATGCGTGCAGCGACGCCCTCTGTGGCAGCAGAGGCTGCATTGCCTGATCAAAGAAGCATTTTAGACAATCTTAATGACTATTCTTTGCGTATGAAAAACAGCATAAACTCAAAAATCAAATATGCTTTGGACAACGTCTCTGGAATAGAATCTGACCTCAAAAAAAGCACTCCTGCAATCCGCATTGATAATTACGATAAAATTTTGAATAATTTAATCGATAGGCTTTCTAAAAGTTTCAAAATTTCAGTTGAAAAATTTCAAAAAGAACATGAACTGTTGTTAACAAGACTAAATTCAGCTGATGTAAAAGGAATTTTAAATAAAGGATTTTCTTTGATTTTTTCAGAAAATCGAAAAATAAAAAAAGTAGAAGATCTCAAGGAAAATTCGAAAGTAACTGTGGCTATGTCAGATGGGATAATAGAGTGCGAAATTAAAAATATCAGTAAAATAAAATCTTTATGATTGCAAAATTGAAGGTGTGAAATTATGAAAAAATCCAACGCAAGTTTTGAATCTACTCTAGAAAAGCTTGAAAAAATAGTTGAGCGTTTAGAATCGGGAGAAGAAAATCTGGAGGATTCTATTGCGCTCTACGAAGAGGGAGTTAACATCAGCAACTACTGCAAAGATATGTTGGAAAACGCTAAACAACGTGTAGAAAAAGTAAATTTAAAATAAAATATAAGAGGAGCTTTTGACTGTTGGTATTTAAAGATAAATTTGATATGTATCTTTCAAAAATTGAAAGTTACATTGAAAAATATTTGGATGAATTCAAAAAAAATCAAGTGGATGATAATTTATTCGAGTCAATGAAATATAGTTTAACTTCTAAAGGAAAACGTATTCGCCCGATAATCATGATGGCTTTTTATGAACTTTGTGGTGGAAAAAGTCCAGAAATTTTAAAATTTGCTCTGGCTATAGAAATGGTTCATACTTACTCTTTGATTCACGATGATTTGCCTGCGATGGATAACGACACTATGCGAAGGGGCAAGCCGTGTAACCATGTAAAATTTGGAGAGGATATTGCGCTTTTGGCCGGAGACGCTCTTTTAACAAATGCTTTTGATCTTATTTCTTCTGTTAATGAGTCTGAAATAGAAAGCAGTAAAATTGTTAAAGCGATTGGTATTTTATCGCAAAGAGCCGGGGCGTTTGGAATGGTTTCGGGTCAGGCTATAGATTTGCAGCAAGATATTTCAAAAATTTCCAAAGATGATATTTTAAAAATCTATAATTTAAAAACAGCCAATTTAATATCCGCAAGTGCAGAGATGGGAGCTGTTGCAGCTGATACAAATGATGCTTATTTATCTGCCGCTAAAAATTATGGAAAAAATGTTGGACTATGTTTCCAAATAATAGACGATATTTTGGACAAAGAATCCGAAAATATCCAAAAATTTGGTGGAATTAAAGAAGCTAAAGATTACGCTTTAGAACTTTCAAATCAAGCAAAAAATTCTTTGGAGATTTTTGAAGGAGATTCAAAATTTTTATCTGAGCTCGCAGCTTCTTTATTGTCAAGATTATATTAATTAAGGTTTGATTCATAAAATTTAGGAGTAAAATTATGGAAAATAAAGATTATTCACTGCTTAATAGCATAAATTGTCCGTCCGATTTGAGTAAGATTGAAAATTTAGATGAATTATGCACAGAGATTCGTTCGAAACTTATAGAAGTAGTTTCAAATAATGGTGGGCACTTGTCGTCGAACTTAGGCGTGGTTGAGTTGACTGTGGCTTTACATAAAATTTTTGACAGCCCTGATGACAAAATTATTTGGGATGTCAGCCACCAGAGTTACGTACATAAAATGCTTACCGGAAGATTTAGTAAAATAGATACGTTAAGGCAAAAAGACGGAATTTCTGGGTTTACAAATAAAAATGAAAGTAAGTACGACGTTTTTACGGAGGGCCATAGCAGTACTTCTATATCTGCGGCTCTTGGATATGCGTATTCAAAGAAAATACTAAAAGAAAAAGGCCACACAATAGCTGTGATAGGCGATGGTGCTCTCACTGGCGGTCTTGCATATGAAGCCATAAATAACGCCGGCAGATTCAAAAAAAATTTTATTATAATACTCAATGACAATAAAATGTCAATTTCAAAAAATGTCGGGGCTGTGGCCAGATATTTATCAGCTGCAAGAATTAGGCCTTCATATATGAAATTAAAAAATACAATGGAAAAAGTGCTCAACAAAACATCCATAGGTGTAAATCTAAAGTATCTTATGAAAGGCTTTAAGGCATTTATTAAAAAAGCAATTTATAAAAACAGTATTTTTGAAGACATGGGGCTTGCTTACTACGGTCCAATTGATGGGCATAATCTGGATCATCTTCAAAAAGCTTTAAAAATTGCAAAAAATTTAAATAAGCCTACCGTTGTTCATGTGCTTACTGTGAAAGGCAAAGGTTATAAGTACGCTGAAAAAGAACCTGGAATTTATCATGCTGTTTCTAAGTTTGATTCTGAATCAGGCGAGAGAGCAAAGAAGGTTCAAAAAACTTTTTCTGATGAATTTGGTGACACTTTATGTGAAATCGCCGAAACAAATGATAAGATATGTGCGATAACCGCTGCGATGACCGGTGGAACAGGGCTTGTAAATTTTAAAAAATATTATAAAAACAGATTTTTTGACGTAGGAATAGCAGAGGAACATGCGGTAACCTTTGCCGGTGGACTTGCTGCAGGAGGAATGATACCGGTATTTGCGGTTTATTCCACATTTTTACAGCGCTCATACGATCAGCTTATACACGATGTGGCAATGCAGGGTCAGAAAGTAATTTTGGCTGTAGACAGAGCAGGACTTACGGGCGAAGACGGTGAAACTCATCAGGGAGTTTTTGATGTTCCGTTTCTAAGAACAATTCCCGGAACTACTATTTTTGCTCCTAGTTTTTTAAACGAACTAAGTTTTATGCTTAAAACTGCAGTAAACGAAAAAACTGGCCTTATAGCTATTAGATATCCTAGAGGTTCTGAATTTAAAAAACCTGAAGATTATCTGTATACCGGTAAAGATTATGATTTTTACGGGAATATAAATTCAAAAAATTTGGTCATAACCTATGGAAGAATTTTTTCGAATGTGTGCGCTGCAAGAGAAAATTTGATTTCTGAAAATATAGATTTTTGCATTTTAAAACTCAATGTTATTAATCCTATTGAACAGAAAATTATTGATGTGATAAAGAATTTTGAGAATATAATATTTTTTGAAGAGAGTGAAATTCTGGGTAGTGTATCAGAGTTTGTAGGTAGCAGCCTTTTGAATAGTGGTTATAAAGGAAAATACAGTGTTCAAGCCATTAATCAGGGGTTTGTAAGACATTGTAGCAGTAACCAACAGTTGGAATTATTTTCGCTAGATGTAAAAGGTATGGAAAAAATAATAAAAGAAAAAGGCTTTAGCATTAGCTAGAGCCTTTTAAACTAAAATTCACTTTGTGATTTAATTTCTTAAATTTAGCATATAAATTTGAGAGGTGAGTTTTAGTTGAATAAAAGTAAAATACTTAAAATGCTTGAATATTGCGGAATGTCTTATAGCGATTTCCATCCGTATGATGAAAAAGCCAAACTTGTGGTTATCGATGATAAAAAGACTGATGTACAGGGTTTTGTTAAAATAAAAGATGATTCTGCTACCATAGTGTTTAGAGGTTCGGATTCCTGCAAAGATTGGGATACGAATTTTAAATTTTGGAAAGCGGTTGTCCCATATGGTAATCATCGTTCTAAAATAAAGGTACATTCAGGATTTTTAAGCACTTATAAAGTTAAAAATGTCAGGGGGAAAATACACGATATTATAAAAAAGTACGATATTCAAAATATTTCTGTGACAGGTCATTCGTATGGAGCAGCGCTGGCTATTCTTTGCGCTGTGGATTTGGAATATAATTATCCATTCAAAGACTACGAAGTGATAGTTTTTGGTTGCCCAAGAGTGGGAAATAAAGCCTTTAAAGATTCGTATAATTTGAGAATTTTTAAAACTCTAAGGGTTGAAACCAGAAATGATTTTATCACTAAGTTACCATTTAAATTTTTAGGGTATGAGCATGTCGGATCTGCGATTAAATTGAAAAATTTTGTTCTTAATCCATTTTCTAATAAGTATCATGCACTTCAGGAGTATTATTCGAGTATATGGGATGTTTAGGTGAATTTTTAAAATTTTTATTTATCATGGTATTTTTGCTTTCCGTTATAGGAGTTCTTGCGATTAGTCTGCTATTTTTAAAATGTTTCTTTTGTTATTTTTTCCCGGTAATTTTTGAAGGCGGTTTCGTTCTTATTTTCCTGGGGATAATAATACTTTTTATTTTTAATATTATCAGGTAAATACTGTTGTTTCACCCAGTGATTTGGATATGAATGAGGGTATTTATACTGATGATTTTCGGTGGATGAGTCTGTTGAATCACAGTGAACATTTTGCAGATGCCTTGGTACGGGATAATCGTATCCGGATTCTAAATCTTTAAAAGCTTCGTTGATAGCTTTGTATGCCGAATTAGATTTAGGAGAAAGTGCAACCAAAATTACAGCGTCAGCTAAAGGAATTCTGGCTTCAGGCATGCCGACTTGTAATGCTATGTCGGTCAAAGATTTTATTTGCGAGAATATATTCGGATAAGCAAGCCCTACATCTTCGCAGGCACATACCAAAATTCTGCGACAGGCACTTATCAATTCTCCCGATTTTAAAAGTTTTGCCAAATAATATATCGAAGCGTGCGGATCAGAACCTCTCAAAGATTTTTGAAGCGCAGAAAGCAAATCAAAGTGTTCGTCACCTGTTTTGTTGTAACTTGTAGAGTAATTATTTTCAATTTGATTTAGTAAATTTGTGTCGTCGAGTTCAACCGAACCCTCTTGAGAACCGGAAGAAAAATATAATAATTCTAAATTGTTAATTGCTTTTCGAACATCTCCGCCACTCAGCTGAGAAATTTTATTTAAAAATTCTTCCGAATAATTAATTTTTATATTTCTTTCATTTTCCAAAAAATCGATAGCTCTTTTTAGTGCTTTTTTGATGTCGTTTTTATCGAGCGCTTTAAATTCAAAAATATTTGATCTACTAAGAAGAGCATTATATACGTAAAAATACGGATTTTCGGTTGTTGACGCTATCAAAGTTATTTTTCCGTTCTCTATGTACTCCAAGAGTGATTGTTGCTGCTTTTTATTAAAATATTGGATTTCATCTATGTAAAGAATGGCTCCATTCGGAGCTGTGATTGGGTTTATTTCCGATATTATATTTTTTATCTCAGAAAGCGAGGAATTTGTAGCGTTTATTTTAAAAAAAGTTTTATTGGCTTTCTTACATATTATTTTTGCAGTAGTGGTCTTTCCGGTTCCCGGTGGTCCGTAAAATATAATATTTGGAATATGATTTGAATTTATTAAATTTGAAAATAGACTATTTTCTCCGAATATATGTGATTGCCCGACCATATCCGAAAGCTCCGTCGGTCTAATTCTGTCAGCTAAAGGTGATGACATAAAAAATCTCCTTAAATAAATTTAATTTTACATTACACGTATAAATATATTATAATATTTTATGAAATTAAAATAAAGAAAACTCTATCAGTTTTAAAATCAGAAAGGAAGTAGAAAATGTTTTTAAGTTGGTTTAATTCGGTAATCGCTTGGTGGTGCGACCCTTGGAATTTTTTATCAGGAGTGATGTCGGTAATAGCTCTTGCAGGTACATTAATGAACGCTGAGAGAAATAAATGGGGGTTCATTTTTTGGCTTTGTTCAAATTTGTACATGAGTGTAAGATTTTTTATGATCGGAGAATATGCTCAGGGAGTTCTTTTCTTTGTATATTTCGTATTGGCAATCCGCGGAATATATTCTTGGACAAAGAAAGAAAATAACAACGCCGAAACCGAGAAGAAGTGATCTTATGAAAGTTTTGTTACATACATGTTGTGCGCCGTGTTCCGTAAAGTGCATTGATGAATTACAAAAAGCAAATTTCACTCCGGTGATTTATTGGTATAATCCTAATATACATCCTTATATGGAGTATAAAAATCGGAGAGATACCCTTGTTAAATATTCGGAAGAAGAAAATTTGGAGATTATTCTTGAGGATGAATATGGTCTCAGAAATTTCATATCTTCGGTATATCCAGATTTCTCTGACAGATGCGCAAAGTGCTATTTGCAAAGGCTTGAAAAAACTGCAAGATTCGCCGCGGAAAATAATTACGACTTTTTTAGCACGACATTGTTAATTAGCCCTTATCAAAATCACGAGTTAATTTGTAAAATTGCCAATCAAATGGCGTATAAGTACGGCGTGGAATTTTTTTATCATGATTTTAGACCATATTTTAGAGAAGGTCAAAAATTGGCTCGAGAAAAGGGCTTTTATATGCAAAAGTATTGCGGATGTATATTCAGCGAAGAGGAAAGATATTTAAAAAACAATTCGAAATAATAAAAATAAAGATAACGTTTTTGCTCGTCATTAAATTTAGTTTGTTGACATGGGCGAAAGCGTTTTTTAAAACATATTGAAAATACTATAAATTTATAATATAATGTTTCAAATTGGTAAAATTATAATTATTGAAATTGAATAAAGGAGGAGATAAAATGGATTATATTACCAGTATTTTGAATTCAATAAAAAAAGATAATCCTCATGAAGAAGAATTTTATCAAGCGGTAAACGAAATGTTTTCTTCTGTTTCGGTTTTATTTAATACTCCGAACAAATACGTGATAAACAATATTTTAAAGAGAATAAGTGAGCCTGATAGGCAAATTAAATTCCGGGTCACTTGGAAGGATGACAATGGAAATATTCGAGTAAATCGTGGATACAGAGTGCAATTCAGCAATGCTTTGGGTCCGTATAAAGGCGGGCTTAGATTTCATCCTACGGTGAATTTAAGTGTTATGAAATTTTTGGCTTTTGAACAAATGTTTAAAAACGCTTTGACAGGGCTCCCTTTAGGTGGTGCCAAAGGTGGGAGCGATTTTAATCCAAAAGGCAAAAGCGATAACGAGATAATGAATTTCTGCCAAAGTTTTATGACCGAACTTTTTAAATATATAGACGCAGATATTGATGTGCCTGCTGGAGACATAGGAGTAGGGCAAAGGGAAGTGGGCTATCTTTTTGGCCAGTATAAAAGAATAAAAAATAGTTTCGAAGGAAGTTTGACAGGAAAAAGCATATTGTTTGGCGGCTCTGTATTGAGAAAGGAAGCCACGGGATATGGACTGCTATATATCACTCAGGAACTTTTAAATAAGTATGGATATGATATTAAGGACAAAAAAATTTGCATATCCGGATCAGGAAATGTTGCAATATATGCAGCTGAAAAAGCTATCGCCATGGGTGCAAAGGTCATTGTTATGTCTGATTCCGATGGATGGATTTATGACGAAGAGGGAATAGATATAAAAATCATTAAAGAAATAAAAGAAAACAAAAGATTGCGAATTAGTGAATATCAAAAATTAAAACCATCTTCAAAATACACCGCCGGTAAATTCATGTGGGACGTTCCGTGCGATGTTGCACTCCCGTGTGCTACTCAAAACGAGCTAGATAAAGAATGTATCGAAAATTTGATAATTCATAAAGTTATCGCTATATGTGAGGGCGCGAATATGCCAATTACTTATGATGGTCTTAATCGTCTCCTCGAGACCAGTGTTTTATATATCCCCGGCAAAGCGTCGAACGCAGGAGGAGTAGCGGTTTCCGGCCTCGAAATGAGCCAAAATAGTTCCCGAATGGCATGGACTCTCAGCGATGTAGATAATAAACTTAAAAATATTATGAAAAATATTTTTGAAACTATATCTAATACAGCTGAAGAGTATGGTGATTCTAAAAATTATTTCGTAGGCTCCAATATTGCAGGGTTCAAAAAAGTAGCGGATGCTTTGATTTTACAAGGTGCTGTGTAATTAAAATCATTCCCAATAATATGGTATTGACATAATACGGCTCGGTAGTATAATTTAATCATGGAGGGATGCTTATGAACAGAGAAGAGATGAAAACAATAGCTCGAAACAAAAAGGCCTTCCATGACTATTTTATACTCGAAAGTTTTGAAGCCGGAATAGAACTCAAAGGTACCGAGGTTAAGTCTTTACGAAGGGGAGCTGTTAATCTAAAAGATTCTTGGTGCTCCGTGGTTGAAGGCGAAATTTTTGCCAATGGGATTCATATAAGTGCTTATGAAAAGGGAAATATTTTTAATGTAGATCCTCTCAGGGTAAGAAAGCTTTTGATGCATAAAAAAGAAATATCTAAGTTATATGGTCAGGCAAAACAAGATGGTATATCGTTAATTCCTATTTCGATATATTTTAAAGGTTCTAGAGTTAAGGTTCAAGTAGGTCTATGCAAAGGTAAAAAGCTTTACGATAAGCGAAATGTTATGGCTGAACGCTCAGCAAAACGAGATATCGAAAGAGCCTTTAAAGAAAAACTTAAATTGTAATTTTTAGGGGGCGTAACGGGTTCGACGGGGAACAGGACCACTGGTAAGCGAGTAGCAGTGTGGAGCTGCTTTAAAATCCACAACTTTTAAATTAAACGCAAATAATCAAGAATTAGCAGCTGCCTAATTTAAAGGCAGACACTTTATTTCAGAGTACCGCGACTGTTATAAGGTGACGATTAGCGGTGAACGTGAACCTTGGAGTTTCTTGGCCTTGGTCATGAATCAAAGAATACCGAACTTATAAGGTTGCTGGTGGCGTTATGAGTTTCGGGAACACTAAACCATCAGATACACTCGTAGAAAGCTTGTGTAAATGTTTTTCGGACAGGGGTTCAATTCCCCTCGCCTCCACCATAATAAGACGCATCATTTGATACAACCCAAATCCCAGTAATACTGGGATTTCTTTATGTTTAGATATAAATTTAGGTATTCAAATTTTCATTTTATCAGACTTGTTTAGAAATTAAATTCAAAAAAATAAAACCTTTTTGTTTAAGGTTTCATTTTCCTATAAATTTTCTCAAGAGGGTTGCATACTTTCACACGGTTAATAAAATCTCAGCTTTTAAGGCTCTTTTGGATGTAAAGAAAGATATGCTATTCTAAACTACTTTTTTATTCTTCGTTCACTGAAAAAACTCTGTTATTTTCATCATATTTTATGTTTAAAGTTTTACCATTATAAAAATTATAATTTGGTGCATTTTTAATCTTGTCACCCAATAGGATTTGAATTTGAGGAATTATCCATAAATCAATCGGTCTTGCACCCTGGTTTATCTTTTCAACTTCTACTGAAAGTTTTTGTATGATTTTTTCTTCTATGACCAAATTTATACCGAAAAGATTGTGAGAATACGGTTTTAAATTTAATAGACTTAAAACAAATAGACACTGAAATTAATAATTTACAAGAAAAGTGTACGGAGATATTGTCTTTGATAAAACTGCTCATTAGTGAAAACGCAAGGAAAGCTATAAATCAAGAGCAGTACAATAAAAAATATATCTCTTATACTAAAGAGTACGAGAAAATAAAAGGTGAGTTATCAAGATTAGAAGAGGAAAAACAAAATCTGAAAGTTCGAAGAGATAAAGTAAAAATATTTGTTCAAAATTTAGAACCAAAAAGCGAAATTATCTCAGAGTTTGATGAAAATCTGTGGTATTCTTTAGTAGAAAAAGTTGTGGTAAACTCTGATGAACAAGTTAAGTTTATTTTTAGAAATGAAATATAATTTTTCGTAAAATATTGATACTATATTTTTAGCTATTGACAAACAATAATAGATAATTTATTGTATAAGAGACTAGAAAATATGGTGTTTATACATATTTTTTGAATAAATTTTCAAGAAGGAGGTTGTGGATTAGCAGTTTGCATAGGTGTAAATGTTTAATTTAATGAGGAGGGAAATTTAGTGAAAAAATTTTCTAAACGTAGGATTTGTTGTTATATATTACCACTATTTATATGGACAGCAAATCCTGTTTTTGCACATGAAAATGTAACGGTACAAGAAGGACGAATAACGAACGTTAGAGATCCAATTGACAAAACAGATGTTGCTACAAAAAATTACATTGACAATAAAATTGAAGGCATTGAAAGTCCACCTGTTGTTTTGCAGTTGGAGGGTCAATCAGAAACAGCAACGATGAGTCAAAAAGCAATAACTAAGCTAGTAGAAAAAAATATTGATAAGATAAATCAATATATAGACAAAAAAGTCAATGCTAAACTTACTCTTTTGCCAGAACCTCCCGATCCAAATGACATAACGCTTGGAACTGGATTATACATACCTGCAAATATAAATTTGCCTGTAAATGATTCAACTGGAATTTTAGAAAATAAAGTAGTTTACAATTCTGATGGAAGTTTATCGTATATAATTCAATATTGGTATAGATACAAAGAAAATGAGTCGTGGAAGAGAACATATAACACAATAGTTGATAATGTTCAGAAAAATGAATGGACACCATGGGTAAACACATCAGAAAATGCTATTTTTGATAGAATTTATCCAGTTGGATCTATTTATTTGAGTGTTTCTTCAGTTAATCCGCAAGAACTTTTTGGAGGAACATGGACAAGATGGTGTCAAGGTAGGGTACCAGTTGGTGTTTATGAATCGGAAAATGATTTTAATGCAGCAGATAAAAATGGTGGAAGTCTTATGCATAGACACGAATTTAGAGTTGGAGCACATTGGTATTATGGTGATATGTGTGGAGAAGGAACGGGAAACACAACAGGAGTATATGTGTATTCAGATAATAGATACGATGGTTGGGCAAGAGAATTAAGTAATAAAGATGTCATCGTAAACTCAAATAATACCGTGTCGACTAAATCTGTTAATGCAAGTGGTAAATATTCTCAAGGAAATACATCGGCATCAAACACATTTCCGAGGTATACAACGTGTTATATGTGGAAACGAATAGCTTAGATATATAATCATATATTTTTTTAAGGAGGAGCTTTTTTGAAAAAGATGTTTTTAAAAATAGTATCTATGTTTATGTCCGGAGTATTTTCGATGTCGCAAAATCCAGTATTTGCGGAAAATATAGCAGATACAGTGAATAGTTTAAGAAATATAAATGTTACATCAGAGCCGGAAATACTATCAGAAATCCCTGAAAAAAGGTCTGAGTTCACGAAGCATTTTCGTATGAGTGATGGAAGCATAATGGCGGTTACTTATTCTGATCAAGTGCATTACAAACAAGGCGAAGAATTTAAAGAAATAGATAATAGCTTGATATCAGATGGGCAAGACAAATACAAAAATGCAGATAGTCCGTTGCAAGTTAAAGTATCAAAAGCATTTAAAAATAACGATTTGATTGATATTAGTTCGGATAGCCATAATGTTTCATGGTCTTACATAAAAAAGAAATATAAAAATTTTGACATAATATCTTCTAGTGCGAATGAAGAAATTGAAAATGTTTCTAAAAAAGTTCAAATGTCAACTAGCGATACTTCGAATGATAATTCAAATCAAACAGAGTTATCAGGTAGTACGAATGAATTAAATGAAGAGTTGGTATTTCCTGAGAAAACATATACATACGGCAAACAAACTAAAGATGGGATTTCAGAGGAAAACGGTATAGAGAAATCTAAAATAGTATCAAAAAAACAAACTGTTACTGATACTGAAATTTTAGATAAAAAAGTTACCAAAATTCTGACTAAAGAGGATTTAAAAAGAATTCCTGATTTTGAGCAAAATGCTCAAAGCGCGGCAATCGAGAATTTAAAAGATAGAATACCCGAAATTAGTAATTTATCAGAAGAAAAGATGAACGTTAATAAGGCAACATCAAAGGCAAAATATCAAAATTCAGATGATGGCATTGACCTTGACTATGAAATTTCAGGGCTGAAATTAAAAGAAAATATAATATTAAATAAAAAGCTAAATGATAATGATAGATTTGATTTTAAAGTTAAAGCAAATGACCTTGATATTCAAAAAGATAATTCGGGGGACTTAGAATTTAAAGATAATTTCGGAAATACAGTATTTGTAATGCCAAAAGGTTCGATGTGGGATAGTGCGGATAGTTTCAGTAGTGAAGTTTCATATGAAATTGAAAATATTGATGGTGAATATATAATTTCGATTATTCCGGATAGACAGTGGCTTGAAAGCAGCGACAGAGTTTACCCTATTACGATTGATCCGTCAATAGAAAAGACCGTTCCCTCAGGAATAGTAGATAGCGCGTGTTGTTCTATTCGGCCAAATAATAACTATAAAGATATGAATCATATAGGAGTAGGTGGATTTGCATCCGTAAACGAGACTTGGAATTCATACATAAAATGTAATAATTTACCTATATTTTCTCATGGAGAAATAATTACAAATGCAAAAATGAAATTAATGCCACTGTTAAGCTATGATAATTGTGGTACTGGGCCTGATGCGTATTATAATAGTCCTGATAATCTTGTGGGCATTAGAAATGTTATAGAACCTTGGGATGAAAATGTATGTTGGGGCAACAAACCTGAAAGCGATAGTGTTTGTGTAGATTATATACAAACTTCCGCTGCAACAATAACAGATTGGAATTATTGGGATATAACCAGATCTGTAAAAAATTGGTATACACTTGAAGATCCAAATACAAATAATGGTTTTGAACTTTATTCTTTTTCGAGCAATAAAGATGTAGTAATGAGGTATATTTCTACTGAAAATACAGATTATCCGCAATATAAGCCGCAATTTGTTATAAATTATCGAGAGTTTATAGGTGAAGAAGATTACTGGTCATATACAAGTATAGCGTCAGGAAATCAAGGAATTAGTAAGATTAATAACTACACAGGTACACTTTCGGTTTCAGATAATATTTTTTCGTATACAGGAATTAGAAATCCGGTATCAATAAAAAATACATATAACATCACAAACTATAACGAAACGGCAAATAGCCGTGTGTATACTAAAATTTTGCCGGAAGGATATATGCATTCTTCTGCAACCGGGCTTGGATTTAGACTTAATTTCAATCAAGTTGTTTATAAATTAGACCAAAGCGATAGTCTATACTCGGTAGGATGCAGATATGCGTACATCGATGCAGATGGAACTTTGCATTATTTTAAAGTTGACGGTAATGAAATCGTTGATGAAGATGGCCTTAATTTTACATTGACCGAAACAGAAACCGGAATTAAGATAAAGGACATAAAAGGTAGCTTTCTCACTTTTGAAAAAATAGTTTCTACTGATGAGCTATATTTTTTAAAGTCATCAAGCGATAATAACACAACAAAAAACGTAACGACTTATCAGTATACAAATGCAGATGAAACCACTCCTGCAAGAGTGAGTAAAATAATTGACGCTGCAGGAAGAGAAACGCTTGTTTCATACGGCGAAAATGGAATGGTTTCGGAAATAACCAATTCTGAGGGTAAAAAAGTAAAGTTTGAATATGAAGGAAATCTTCTTAAAAAGCTTGTGTATCCTGATAATTTAAGTACAGAGTATTTATACGATAACTACGGCAGACTTTCGGGCTTATGGTCAGACAAAGGAACTGGAATAGGAGTAAAATATGAATATGCATCGAATGACTGTAATAGTTTAAACTTTTTTAAAGTAAGAAATGCAGCAGAGTATGCAAATAAAAATTTTAGCGAAAAGTTTAAAGGAAAAAGTCATGAATTTTGGTATGAGATGAACCAAACCAAAATCACTCATAAAGTGAATAATTTAGATGTGCCTTACCACCAAAACACAGAAATATTTCAGTTTGACCACGAAGGCAGAGTAACTGCTCATTTTGACGAAAGCGGAAATGCTGTTTCGAACATTTATTGTACTGAACAAGACGGAAGAAAAAATAAAATTACTCATTCAAACGATATTGGAAACTACACAAATAATCTCTTGAAAAACACATATGCTCAAAGAGATTTAGAAGCCGAATGGATAGTTGACAACTCTATTTTTGAACATAACTCTGAAGAGTGCAGCGTTTTAAGAGACAATTCAGCTGAAACAAGTCTCGGTAATTACAGCTTTAAAGTGTCTCACACATCGAATAATCCATCTTGGCCTATTGTCTATCAAAAAGTTAAAATTCCTTCAAAACCATATGACAGAAAATACACTTTTTCAGGGGATATAAAGCTACCCGAAGATTTTGCAATCGGCAATGGTGCCTGCCTTCAAATAGCAGCATTTAGTGCAGATGGTCAGCAGATGTCTGAAGATGAG
The DNA here is from genome assembly GCA_934692675.1 of uncultured Eubacteriales bacterium. Classification (GTDB taxonomy): domain Bacteria; phylum Bacillota; class Clostridia; order Oscillospirales; family Acutalibacteraceae; genus UMGS1491. Next base: position 287,910 of record CAKUUD010000001.1, read on the forward strand.
CTCAGCGCATGGATAACATCAACCGAAGGAAAATGGCAACGAGAAAGCGTAACGGTAAATGTTCCTGCCGGAGCAAGTGAGATTAAATGTGCATTTGGAGTTAAAAATTCACAAGGAATAGCATTTTTGATTGTTTGCAACTTGAAGAAAGCGATGCACCGAATGATTATAACGCCATAGAAAACAGCAGTTTTGACGATAACTTAGAAAATTGGACATGCAGTGAAAATTCAGCTGTCACGATTGAAAAAGGCAGAGCTTGTATCATTGGTGATGCCACTTTAGATAAAAGTTTTTCGCAGACTATTGAGGTAAATAAGATAAATCCTGTGTTTGCTATAAGAGCATGTTCTGAGGGCTTAGCAGTACCGCAAGACAGTGCAAGCGACGGTAAATATCAAATTTCTTATGTACTGAATTTTTCAGACGGAACAAATTATGCAGGAAGTTTAAAATTTAATCCTGATGTTTCGGATAGGCAATATGTGTACGGAAGCATAAATGCAAGGCTTTACGGTTTAGATAAAACAGTAACTTCGATTAGCGTTGGGCCTGAATTTTCAAAAAATTGTAACACTGTACATTTTGACGATTTACAAGTTTGCATTGATGATGAGGGGATTTTATTAAACCGTGATAATAAAGGTAATCCGCAACATATAACTGATGCTTTAGGTAACTTAAGTAATATTTCTCGTGATGAAGAAAGTCAAGAAATTACTCAAATAACTGATTCTAGAAATAATCAAGTAAACTTTACATACTTTGATGACAATAAGCATAAAGTCAAGAGCATTTCTCAAAATTTACCCGGAGGAAATGTTAAAAGCAATTTCACCTATGAAAGTACCGGCGGAGTAACCAATGCTAGAGTAGTTTCTGAAACAAATACAGACGGAAAAGAAATATCTTCAAGTACTGTATATTCGCAAAGCAAAAACTACCCTCAAATAGTAACCAATTCAAGAGGAAAAAATACAACTTACACTACAGATGAAAACTCGGGAAATGTAACAACAATAAAAGATGCTAAAAACACAGAAACGAATTTCGAATACGATTCTGTGGGAAGAGTTTTAAGTAGTGTATGCAGCGGATTTGAGACGAGCTATGCATATTCGAAAGGCATTTTATCTGAGATTTCTCGCAAATTAACAGACACTGTTTCGAGTGTATATAAGTTTATTTATGACCATTTTGGAAATATTTCTGAGACAAAAGTTGGCACAAGAACACTTTCAAAGGTTACATATGATGCCGGTGGAGGGCTTGTACACCAAGTTAAATTCGGAAATGAGCAAACTATAAATTACGAATATGACAGCCTCGGAAGATTAATCAAAAAATCTTTCGGATACGAAAAAGGCAATAAATTTGGAGAAATAAGATACTCTTACGATAGTAAAAATCGTTTATATGAAATATATGATTCTGCTCAAGATATAACTACAAAAATTGAATATGATAAGTTCGGAAGGATTCGCAAAACCAGTAGAAGTGACGGCACGTCAAGCGAATCGATTTATACGAATATAGGAAATCTTTTAGATAAAGTAAAGCTTAATTTGTTTGGAGTTTTACAGAAAATCACAAATACATATGGTGCATCGGATATTTTGACTCAGTGTAGTATCGAAACAGATAATAGTACTGTTTCAAGTAAATACAACAGAGACTATTTAAATAGAATATCTTCGGTTGAAACATCTGATTTATTAAGCCATGAATTTGAATTTTTAGATGGTAGCGACTCAAACAAAACAACTGAATTTGTGAGCAGTATTGAAATAAAGAAGAAAGTTTCAGACATTTGGCAAAGCACAGGTAAAAAATTCAGCTATACTTATGATGACGTTGGGAACATAACAGAAGTAAAAGATGGAAATAATAGCGTGATTGCTCATTATGATTACGATAATGTTGGTCAGCTTGTTAGAGAAAACAACTCTCAAACAGGTAAAACTGTGTGCTATACGTATAATTTAGGCGGAAACTTGACTCAAAAAGAAATTTATTCGTATAGTGCTGAAAGCACGTTGACAAATCCTGAAAGAACAATCACATATAACTACGAAGATGCAAACTGGCCGGATAAGTTAACATCAATTACAGAGGGTGAAAACACTCAAAACTTCATATACGATGCGATTGGAAATCCGCTTTCATATAAGGGTTGGGAACTAGAGTGGACTCATGGCAGAAGACTTGACAAAATGGAAAATACAGGTTATAATGTTAATGTATCATTTGAATATGATGAAAATGGCATTAGAACGCAGAAAGCCGTAAACAATGTTAAGACTGAATTTATTACATCAGGAATTAAAGTTTTAGCACAAAAAACAGGCGACAACATTTTAATCTGGCAAACAGATTCAAACGGCAATACTCTAGGTTTTACTTATAACGGAACACAGTACTTTTACCTTAAAAATCTCCAAGGGGATATAATAGGAATTACAGATACCGCCGGAGAAGTTGTTGCAGAGTATAAGTATGACTCTTGGGGTAAATTGATTTCTATAACTGATGGACAAGGTGTAGATAAAACTACAGATACAAGCTTCATCGGATATATTAATCCAATCAGATATCGTGGATACTACTATGATTGCGAGACAGGACTGTATTATCTAAATGCAAGGTACTACGATCCTGAACTCGGCAGGTTTATTAACGCTGATGAAACTTTAGACGGTGGATTAAATCTTTTTGAATATTGTTATAACAATCCTGTTGGTTTTGCTGATTATACAGGCAATGCACCTGGAGATTTATTTGATACTATGGATGACGCTGCTATAAATTGGGCCCATTTTTATCATCCACGAGCTATGGCTGAAGGAATAGAATACGGGTCAAATATTTTCAAACGTAATGAACAATATTATTATGAGGGTGTAACAAGAGGCGATTCGGGTTCTGTGGCTATTCCTGAAGCAGATGGCAGTGTGGGATATATTCATTCACATCATAATTCAAATAGTGCTAAAGCTAATATTTTTGCTATAGCTGCTGATGTACATATATCTGAAATGCGTAGAATAGTTGGATATGTTGTCACACCAGCAGGAGATATACAAAGATATAGTCCTCTTGGTGATTATGGTGAAGATAATGGTGGCGATTCTGATTTAGGTACTTTAAAATGGATATATTATAGTAGCAAGCTTAAAGGTTCAAACGGTAGAAAATGGTTTTGGCAAAAAAACGATTTAGATAAACGTCTTGACCAATTGCGCAAAACATATGGCTCAATTACTGGTCAAAGAGAGTATTATGAAGTATGGAATCTGTTTTTTGAAGGAATGTAATAAAAAATATTTTTAGAAGTTGTTTTTTTGTATATTCAAGTTGTAAAATAAACATGTTTTATTTTTGAATTATTATTTTTGAATTATAATTATATTTAAAAAGGAGTGGCTAATATATTATTTAAGAATTTTTTATCAGCTGTAATGAGTTTTGGGATAATTTTTTCACCTATTATTTCATTAACCGCTTTTGCCGAAGGAGGAAATATGCAGACATCAGAAGTTAGAGCTTCAAATATTCCTTCAACTTTAGATGAATGTTGTATAGAACTTGACAAAATTTTTACTCAAGAAGAAAAAAATAAAATAAAACAAAGTTCGGTTTACAATGTTCGCAGCTATTTGAATGAAATCAGATGTGGTAGAATTGGTATCATGATAACACATAATTGGCTGTATTTGCCGCCTGAAGAAGGTGAGGCAGGTCGTAAGCACCAAAGCAAACTTGCTAAGTTGCTTTTAGCTCACGGTGCTGGATTTGAGAGCGATGAGGATTGTGTGATGTTGAGCATAATACTTGAAAATTATAGCCATTATTTAAATGGTAATAGAGTAGAAAGCATAGAGGATTTAGTAGTTGATCATTGGTTTAACTTTTGGAGATATTTTAATTCGGATTTAAAAAGAGAAGAGTTTCAAAATAAGATGGAAAGATGGACACAAGCTAGAGATTCTCGTAAAACACAGATTAGATGGTCATGTTGTACAATTTTATAATTATTTATTTTTAATGTGGAGGGTATATTATTATGGAAATGAGTGGTTTATCTAAAAACGAGTTATTAAAAATTGCGGGTGGTCAATTATCATCAGAAAGTACAACAGTTAGTTCACATATCGGAAAAATTTTAGAATTGCCTGACGGTAAGTTTACCTATTTTTTGCAAGAAGATTCTCGTTTAAAAAATGAATATAAGGATTGTAAAATAGTAGGAACTTTGGTTTCTGCATTAGGATACACTTTTCAGTATGATGAGAATAATGTTTTGAAAAAGATCATAACTGTAGATGGAGAAATCAAAGAATTAGATATAAATTCAAATGATTTCAAAATAAAAAGTGAGTAAATTTAAGGTTATGCTATCTCTTATCTTATTTATAAAATATTTCTAGTTTAATAAAAGAGGTTTTTATGAGTAAAAAAACTTGTTTAAACCTCTTTATATTTTCATATATTTCATAAATGTGATAAAATATAATTAAAGTATATAAAAGGCGGCATAGTGACGAGAGGGAGTAATGAATAAAGAGAGAATAGATGGAGTAGTTGAGCGAATAACATATGCAGACGAAGAAAAAGGATTCAGTGTGATAAAGGTAAGAGCGACAGGATATCGTGAGCCTGTAACAGTAGTTGGAAATATTTCGGGGATAAATATAGGAAGCGTGATTTCTGTTCAGGGAAAGTGGTCAATAAATAAAAAATTTGGCAGACAATTTAATGCTGTTTATTGGGAAGAGTCATTACCTGCGGATATCTATGGTATAGAAAAATATCTCGGAAGTGGACTCATCAAAGGAATAGGACCAAAATTTGCAAAAATGATAGTAAATACTTTTGGAGCCGAAACTTTTAATATCATTGAAAGAGAACCTCAAAGACTTTTAGAAATACCTAAGCTCGAAAAGAAAAAGGCAGAGACAATAGTAAAAAGCTGGAACGAACAAAAAGATATAAAAAACCTTATGATGTTTTTGCAAAATTCGGGAGTAGGGGCGTCTTTTGGAAAAAAGATATTCAAAATTTACGGTACACAAAGCATAGAAAAAATCAAAGAAAATCCATATAGATTAGTTGACGAAGTGTACGGAGTAGGTTTTAAAACAGCTGATGCAATTGCTCAAAGCCTTGGTTATGACAAAGAGTCGTATAATAGATGTAGGGCGGGTGTTTTCTATATACTGGAATATCTTGCAAACTCAGAAGGTCATTGCTATATTCCGTTCGGTGAACTTGTAATCAGATGCTCAAAAATATTGGAAATAGAAGATTGTCAGATAGTGATAACGTGCGATGAATTAATAAATAACAGCGAGCTGATATGCGACGGAGAAGATAAAAAAGTATATTTGCCCGCATTTTATAAGTGTGAGATCGGTGTTGCACATAAAATAAAGTCAATTAGTGAATTTCCAAGATTTGAAAAATATTCCGATGAAAAAATTGAGTCTGAGATTTCAAAAGCAGAGAAAAATAATAAAATCAAATATGATGACTCTCAAAGAGATGCGATAAAAACAGCAATAACTTCTAATTTTTCTGTTATAACAGGTGGCGCGGGAGTAGGTAAGACCACCATAACTAAAGCCATAATAGATATATTCAGAAATCGCACTAAAAAAGTCATTTTAACAGCACCTACGGGTAGGGCAGCAAAAAGAATGTCTGAGATGTCACGCATGGAATCAAAAACGATTCATAGATTACTTGAAGCTCAAAAGCCTGGAGGTTTTGCTAAAAATGCAGAAAATAAGCTTACTTGTGATGTTTTAATTGTAGACGAATCTTCAATGGTAGACATAGTTTTAATGAACAGTCTTTTAAGAGCGATAGCTGATAATGTGACAGTAATTTTAATCGGAGATGCAAATCAGCTACCTTCGGTGGGGCCGGGGAATGTATTGAAATATATCATAAATTCAGGCATAGTTCCCGTAATAAAGCTTTCCAAAATTTATAGACAAGCAAAAATTAGCAAAATCATAATAAATTCTCATAAAATAAACGATGGCAAAATGCCTGACCTGAACACAAAACAAGACTCCGATTTTTTCTTTATAGAGGAAAATAATCAAGAAAAAGCTGCAAAAATCATCTTAGATTTGTGTGAAGAAAGGCTACCGAGATATTATAAGGTAGATAAAATATCGGATATTCAGGTTTTAACCCCTATGAAAAAAGGTACTCTTGGAACCGATAATTTAAACAGTCTTTTGAAATCAAAACTCAATAAAAGCTGTGTTTGTTTAAAACGCGGTGCAACTGAATATCGCTTGGGTGATAAAGTTATGCAAATTAAAAATAACTATGATAAAGATATATTTAACGGCGATATTGGAACTATTTGCAGTATTGATGAGTCATCAGAAAGTCTCGAAATAGATTTTGATTCCCGAATGCTGAAATATGATATTTCCGAGCTTGAAGAAATAACGCTTTCGTACGCTTCTACGGTACACAAAGCCCAAGGAGGGGAATATCCGATCGTTGTAATGCCGGTAACAAATGCACATTTCATAATGCTGGAAAGGAATTTATTTTACACGGCAGTAACAAGGACCAAAAAAGCGCTAATTTTAGTCGGAGAAAAATTAGCAATCGCAAATTCAGTCAAGAAAAGCGTCTCAAAATCAAGATACACTTTTCTTGCTCAAAGGATGAAAAACTTAGATATTTTATGATAAATTTGTAAACAGCATAATATTTAAAAATAAGTTTATAAACACAAGAGTATGTGGTATAGTAAAATGTAATAAAACGAGGTAATGGATAAAAATGCCGTATTTTTTAAATGTGCCGATAAGTAGTAATTCATTTACTGAAGTTGTAAATTATAAATATTTCGTGGATAAATCGGAGCTTATAGAAAAGGTTAATCAAAATATAAGAACACCGAATAAGTATATATGTGTAACTCGCCCAAGGCGATTTGGAAAAACGATAAATGCAATGATGCTTGCTACTATTCAAAAAATGCCAATTTCAAAACACTTTTTGATGAACTAAAGATTAGTAAAAAACCATCATATTTAGAGCATTTGAATAAGCATAATGTGATATATATTACTTTTAATTCTAACGCCAGTGATTGTAATAAATATTCTGAGTATATAGAGTTTTATAAAAATAGATTAGTCCGAGATATAAAACAAATTTATCCAAATGTAAATAGCGATGATACAATAAGTGAGATGTTAAAACAGGCATATGAAGAAACAGGAAAAGGATTCATATTCATATTAGATGAATGGGATTATATATTTAATAATAATTTATTCGAACTCAAAGATAGAGAAAAATTTTTAGATTTTTTGAAAAATTTACTAAAAGATAAACCATACGTAGAACTTGCCTACATGACAGGAGTTTTGCCGATAGCTAAATATTCTTCTGGGTCAGCTCTTAAGATGTTTAAGGAATACAATATTTTAAATGATAGAAAATATCACAAATATTTTGGATTTACTCTTGAAGAAACGAAAAAGTTGTGTGAAAAACAAGATGAAGTATCGTTTGAAGAACTTCGTAGTTGGTATGATGGATACAAGAGTTGCTCAGGGACTGACATATTTAATCCAAGGTCAGTTGTATATGCTTTGACTGATGGAGTTTGTCAAAGTTACTGGACGAATACAGGTCCAATGGACGAAATAATTTATTATATAAACAGCGACACCGGTCTAGTAAAAGATGATATAGTCAGAATGGTATCAGGAATACCACTTGAGATAAAACTCAAAGGATATGCGGCAGAGCAAAAGGAGCTTAGCACAAGGAATCAAATATTGTCGGCAATGACGATATATGGTTTTTTGAGTTACTATGATGAGACTTTAGTAATTCCGAATAAAGAGCTGAGAATAAAGTTTGATGAAGCTTTAGAAGATGAATCGATGGGAGCAGTTTCCGAGATAGTAATGAAGTCGAATGAAATGCTCAAAGCCACAATACGCCAAGACACAGAAACAATGGAAAAGTTAATTCAAGAAGCACATGATATAAATATTCCGGTTATAAGATACAACGATGAAAACTCACTTGCTTGTGTGGTAACGCTTGTGTACTTAAGTGCAAGAAGCAAATATAAAATTGTAAGGGAAATGCCGGCAGGAGTGGGATTTGCAGATTTTATATTTTATCCGAATGATAAAAGCAAACCGGCGTTTATAATAGAGCTGAAAAAAGACTCTACACCTGAAGAAGCTTTAAGACAGATAAAAGAAAAAAGATACGCATTGGCACTTAAGGAATATACAGGTAAAAAGTTAGCAGTTGGAATAGTATATGATAGCAAACAAAAAAGTCATCATGTTAAAATCGAGGAGATAAACTAATTTTAAAGGTTGCACATTCACACGCAAAGAGAAAAAGCGTGTAAACGTATTAAAAGCTAAAACCTTAGACATATTTGTACGTATTTTTTGATACAATGTAAAGCTCAGTGTTACTGGGCTTTCTTTACGTTTATGAATAAATTTAGGGGTTTAAATTTTCATATAAATTTTCTCGGAAGAGCTGCATACTTTCACACGATTTTAAAATCAAACAATTTAAACTTCTTGTTTTAAAAATTATAGTGATATTTGCTTATTTTTTTATAGTGATGTATAGTTTAGGTATATAAGAGTTTAGGAGGGGAAATAGTATGCAGCAAATATTTACTAGTAAAAATCTAACAGTTAGCTATTTGGTAGACCAAATTGATATGGGTAGATTAGGTCTTCCTGAACTTCAGCGGCCTTTTGTTTGGAAAGATTCAAAAGTTCGTGATTTGTTTGATTCTATGATGCGTGGATATCCTATCGGATACTTAATGTTGTGGGAATGTCCTGAACTTGAAAACAAAAAAGCTATAGGAACTGAGCCGCACAATTATGATGCTCCAAAAGAAGTAATAATTGATGGTCAACAGCGGCTTACGTCACTCTATGCCGTGATGAAAGGTAAAGCAATAATCAGTTCAGATTACAAAGAAAAATTAATTATTATTTCGTATAACCCTTTAAAAAACAAATTCGAGGTGGGTTACCAAGCAACTAAAAAAGACCCCGAGTGGATCTACAATATAAGTGACATCTTTACAAGTACAAGCTTGCATAAGTTTGTCAATAACTTTATAAAAACATTGGAAGATTACCGTAAATCTAAAAACAGAAAACTAACTGATGACGAGGAAAATACAATTTTCGAAAACATCAATTCAATCATTAACCTTAAAGAGCATACCTTACCTGTTTTTGATATTAAATCTGATGCCGACGAAGAAAGTGTTTCTGATATTTTTGTGCGTGTAAATTCTGGCGGAGTTGCTTTAAAGCAAAATGACTTTATTTTAACACTACTTTCTATTTATTGGGACGAAGGGCGTAAAAAAATCGAGCAGTTTAGTAAAGATTCTACGCTTTTTGTTAGGGGAAGAGTTACGCCTTACAATCAGATAACAGAAGTTTATGCACAAGATATTATCCGAGTTTTAATGGCTTATGCTTTTTATCGTGCTCGATTAAAATATGGATATAAACTTTTAAGGGGTGCGGATTTTGACAAGAAAGGCGCTATTGACGTTAATCTAAGGAATGAAAGATTTGATATTCTTAAAAATAAATTAGGTGATGTCATTAGTGTACACAATTGGCATGAATTCTTAAAATCAATAATGAATGCGGGGTATCTTTCCGGAGATCTAATATTATCTAAGAATGCCATTTATTATACGTATGCTCTTTATCTTATAGCCAAATACAAGTTTGGTGCATCGGATAACGAAAATATGCACCTATCTTCGCTTTGGTTTTACTACGCTTCACTTGTTTCGCTTTATACAGGTTCCTTTGAGTCCACAGCTGAAAATCAGCTTAATTCGATTAAAGAGATTTCTACATTTGAAGAATATCGTAACTTTATACTTAACCGAATAAATGAAAAACTAACAAATGATTATTTTAACATTACGTTAGTAGGTTCTGACGGATTGGACGTTGCAGGACGAGGAAATAATGCGTGGAATGCATATGTTGCAGCACTTAATATTTTAAACGCAAATGTTTTGTTTTCTAAAAGTCGGTTACTCTTGTCAAAGTTATTTGAACCCGGTACTGACGGAAACAGAAAATCACTTGAAAAACATCACTTGTTTCCAAAAGCATATCTTAAAGGGCTAGGATATACAGATGGAAAAATAAACCGCATGGCAAACTATGCTTTTATAGATTGGAAAGATAATATGAAAATTCTCGATGAGTCGCCGGCTATTTATTATCCGATAATATGTAGGGACAAAAGCCCCGAAGACATAATCAAAATGGAAGAAGAAAACGCATTACCTCATGGTTGGGAAAACATGTCTTACGAAGAATTTTTGGCGGAACGCTCCAAACTTATGTCCGCTAAAATAAAACAGGCGGTTGAGGTACTAAAAAATAACATTTGATTAATCAAATAAGAAAATTAGAAATAATATTAGTAAACACCTTTATTAATAAGCAAAAAACAAATCCGCCGACAATATTATCGGCGGAAAATTTATTTAAAATTAAGCTATAGATTTTTTATTCTTGTTGTAAATGGTTATTCCAAGTACTGATAATGCAATTACTGCGAATAAAGAAGCACTGAGGATGGTATTATTATTGTCTCCGGTTTTGAGACTAGCTGATGAGCGTTCTGTTTCTTCTTCTTCAACATTTGTTGCTACGATTCCATATTGACTTAAATGTGATGTTTCAAATACTATATATCCATCTTCTATTGTTGCCGGTATTGTTTCTTGTATTTCATCATCTGAAATATAAACTATTTCATATTTGTCAAATCCTTTTAAGTCTTCCGGCAATGCAATTTTTATTCTCATTTTTGTATCACTGATTCTAACTACTTGACCATCTTCCAACAAGTTTATATCCACGATATACTTAACATTTTTATTTGCTAAATTTTCTGGAATTTCTACAGGTGTAACGTCTAATTCGTAGTTTCCACTAATTCCGTCTGCAAATTCAATTGTTGCTTTTGTTTCTCCTGTGCTTTTAATTTCTTTTATTGGTTCTGATTGTTCTGAAGATGTAGACGTAGGTGTCATTGTCAAATCTGTAGTAATCCACATTGTTGAAAATTTATTAACATCTGGTTGTGATTCCCAATCTAATTCATGGTACTTATAATATTTACCATTTATTTTTAGTTTAGTATCTTTTGTAAAAAAGTATCCTTGGAAATCATTGGATACAAAATATACTCCATAATTGTAAGTATTACCACTTTCAAAAGTTTTAAATAATTTGTCTAAATTGTTGTCATTCCACATACTACCAGAATGATGTTCTCTATTACCTCCATCTGTTTTCCAAGATTCATCTCTAAGAACATATGGTGCTTTATCAGATACTTTTCCAGTAAATGCAGGTGCATCCCCTACTTTAAAGCTAACTGTTACATTATTTATTTCAACTTCATCAATATATTTTTCTTGATAAACAGTTGGTTTTATCGTTTTTATTGCAGTAACAAATAATATTTTTTTATCTTTCGAAATACTCATCGAATTTGCTTTTTCGCTGTTTACATATACTTCTGTGTTGTCTGCAAATGTATATCCATCTCTTGCTTTTAGAGAAATGCTATACATATATGTTTTTCCTTCTTCGAAAGTTGTTATTTTCTCTTCGTCTTTAAGTGCATTATTTTTTTCCTCGTCAGAATACCAATATTTAACCGGGTCAAGTTCGCCTTTTTTATTATTTTCCATTTGTTCCCAGCATTCGTACTCTATGTCATAATAATATGCAGTGTCACCACCTCGTGTAGCCCAAGAACCCGGCTTATCTCCTGCATAATAATCAAATTTTACAGCTCCTATTTCTACCTTATTAATTTCTGTCGCTGCAAATATTGTTGCCGGAATAAATGAAAGTGCCATAAATAACATAAAAAACGTTGTAATAAATCTTTTTGTTATCTTATTTTTCATAGCGTCATCTCCTATTTAAATCTTAGTTTCCTTAAGTACAAATAAGTAATTACAAAAATTTAATCTTACCTCCTTTTCAAAATTTAAAAGAAAAATCTTGCATGTATTTTGTGCTCTTTGCCTATAAATAATTATATATTATAAATAAAAATATGCAAGTGAAATTATATTAAAAATCAGGGAAGAAGCTGCCGAACATATATTTGAAAGTCAAATTAAGTCGAAAAAATTTTTAATAAGTTTATTATAATGAGCACAATTAAAAGGATTCCAGCTTTAACACTGAAATCCTTTTAATATTTTTGTATTTGAGAAGTTATAAAGTTAAAACTTAAATAGCAAATTGCTAATCGTAAGCATTTACTCAGCTACTGACTTTTATCTGTTGCATTTTGTCCAGAGCTACATCGACTGATATGCGGCTACTATAACTATCAGCAACCATAAGTTGAACTACTATTAATAAATTGATTATTTTCGATTTTTGAGCCGGTTTATATATGCTTTCTAACTTATATTTATCATAAAATTTTTCTGGCCCGTTTGAATACAGGTATTTAGCCATTTTTTTAGAATCACTTATACTTTTGTTTGGCACTAGCATAAAAAGCAATACAGCACCAAGGGCATAGACATCGCGTTTGGCTACAGCATCAGGAGATGTTTTGTACCAATCGGGAGCGGAAAAATTTGAATTAACAAATATCTTTGAAGTTTCATTAATTTTTGTCATTGCACCAAAATCCGCAAGTTGTATGGTGTCTTTATTTACTCCCAATTTTTTGCTAACTCTTTCAACAACAAGCAAATTATCCGGCTTAACGTCATTGTGGGAATAACCTGCATCATGGATAACTTTTAGTGCTTTTAATGCTTGCGTTCCCATTTTTATAATATTACTGACATCTTTTTTACCTTGTATTTCTGATACTTTAGACGTTAAATCTCCTTTGGCAAGTTCTGATGCAAATATTTGTTTGTTGTCGTTTATCTTGCTTCCTGTTTCGTTAAGAGCTAAATATTTTTTGGCCTTAATATCTTTTTTTAAGTTTTCTTTTTTGTAAGAAATATATTTGTGATCTTCTTTTAGTATGCCTTTCATTTTTTCTACATCTTCGATTTCCTCTTTGGTAGCGTTAACGAGTTTAAAAGGCCCAAATTTTTTGTCACATGTAACTTTTATTGCTTTATTACCGTCGCATTTCCACACAACGCCATTGGCTCCTGATCCTAATAACTTTTCGGGGTCATATCCTTCTCTCCATAAATATGCCCCTGTATTTTTTTGGTGACTTCCTAATTTTTTGGTTTTATTTTTGTCTTGGCTAGAATCAAGTGCCGACTCAGGTGTAATATTTTTTAATTTCTTTGCAGAAATACCTTCAAGGAAATTTTTGCGTTGTTCTCCCGTTGGTACATTTTTTCCTTCTACATACTTTAAGCACTCTTTGGCTATCAAAATTTCGTTCTCTAATTTTTTAATGTGATCATTCAAACTGATAGCGTCAAGATTTAAAAATTTTTCCTTTTTTTCTCTTCCTTTTTTTGCATCATATGTCATTTTTATAACCTCTTTTCTATAAACCAGAGTATTTTGTATAAATTATATATAATATATTTAAAAATTTCAAGCCTTAAATTAATTTTTTAAATAATTTACCAATAAAATCTAAAAATATCCTACTCTGTCAGGTTGTAAATATCCAATTTTTGAGTTTCAGCATAAATTTACTTGTATACTTTTATTTTTGATATATAATCATTTGTAAGCAAAATACACGAATTTTTTAAATGAAAAGGAGAGGAAATTATGAAAACCAGATTAGCAAGAAAATTTATGGCAATGTTATTTACGCTCTGCATGGCGCTTTCGTTTGTGCCGATTCCGGCTTTTGCGACAGAAAGTAATAAGATCACCGAGGTGAACATAAACGATATCTCGAATGAATTGTGGTCGTACAATAACGTGCCATTTGCAACGGTTGATGAAAGTAGCCCTTACACCATTGCAAGTCAAAAATGGTATGCGGAAAATTCAGGCACAATTACACCAGAAAGCGAAAACCTTAAACCTAAAGCAGGAGAGGAATATAGCTTTACAATTACTTTAGCAGCAAAGGATGGCTATGCTTTTCCTGTAAAAGCTGAAAGTGATTTTTATGACGGAGTTTTTAAAGTGAACGAAACACAATATGAAGTTGACGCAACAACAGTAAGTTCAGATAGAAAAAATCTCACTGCTACGTTGTTTACAGATACAAGAGTTAAAGGAATTGCAGACATTCCGCCAGGAAGTAGAGTCGTTTATGATACAACTGTTCGCGATAATTTTACAGACTTACAAGTTGAAGATAACATCAACTTGAAAGAAGGCTCTGATTATATTATTGATTTTACAAAAGAAGATAATCTATCCATGGCTTTACGTGCTATGGCAGATGTAGATGAAAAAAATCCAGAAAAAACTATATATTATAAATTTGCAAATAGCGATAACAATAGCCTTATCAAAACAGAAAATGTCTCAGAAGCTTTGATAAAAATAGTTGGAAGTAAATCCGAGGATAAAGCAGTAATGACCTTGGTGGGTAATATTGATGAAGATGCTTATTACGCATTAAAATTTATGTATACAGAATACACCGGCGCTAAATCAACATTCACGGGAGGGCAATACTATGAAGATGAGAACAAATATGTTATAAATGAAATAAGAGACGATTACTACACAAGATATCATTTTGATTGTAAGTTGAATCTAATTAACAACTCCTCCGAATTACCTCAAACACCAGATACAGATGTTTATGAAATAATCGAAGGCGCAAATAGTTCCTGGATTCAGAACAGCGACGAAACATTGACCTTCCGTATCGATGGAGATTTATCAAAATTTGTTGGTATTAAAGTTGACGACGAATGGGTTGATAAAGAAAATTACGTAACGGATTCAGGTTCTACGATTGTAACTTTGAAGAACGAATATCTTAAAACGCTTTCCGTGGGCGAACATAAAATTACTTTCGTCTACACAGACGGCGAAGTCAGCACAAATTTTGAAGTAAAGGAAGCAGAAAAACCAGAAAAAACAGAGAAGAGTATGGATGTTCCCAAGACGGGTGATAATATAAACATTCTATTATGGTTTTCTCTGATATTAGCAAGTGCTTTAATAGTGTTTGTATCGGGAAGATATTACGTGGATGAAAATGATATAATTTAAACGCAAAGGCTTATAAATTGCAAAAAGCGATTTATAAGCTTTTATTAATTTGGATAAAATATTTTCTGAAAACCCCGTGCCTTAGTTGGGCTTGTTTTTTTGATTTATAAAAATATAAATATTTCACACAAAGAACTTGACAAATCGATATTATATATTTATAATTTATAAAAAGATTTGCAATTTAAGAGGTGATTTAAATTCAAATAATATCCCAAATGGGATAAATTTTAAAACGAAGGGGAAGATTACAATGGGAATAGGGATAAGTTTAAGAGGTTTAAAAAATAAGTTTAACGAACTCATGGGCAGAGATAAGGGAAAAAAGGAGAACAAGAAACTTAGCGAGAGTCTAGAGTCGAAAGAAGAAACACGTTTTGACGACACCAGTCCCACCAAATCAAAAAAAACAACAGTTAGTACTGATTTAGACAACACAAAAAATGGAGCAAGTAGTGGTAGCGTGAATAGTGGAGAGGTGCATGTTGAAGGTCTAGGTCAAACAACTCCAACCGGAAGTGTTGCACCGCAAACAAATCCAAGCACCGGGTCGGGACCTTCTATGCTTTCGCCGAATAGCAGTACGAAAAGATCACGGCGATTGCCTCCGCCTCCTCTTCCTCAAAATTTTTCTGACCCTAAGTGTCAAAAGTGGGTAATAGAAAAATTTCTGAAAGGTGACTTGAGTAAATTGATAGACGAAGCCAAAAAAAAGAGACTTTTGGATGATAGTTACAATTATAACGAAAATATTAAGTGCTACGGCTTTGATTATCCTGCTTGCAAGTTTTTAGAAAATGTAAGAGTTTTTTGGTTAAAAATAGCTGAAATTATATATAGTAAAATAGAAGAAATACCGTCAAATGATATTAGTTATGAGATTATTAATTTCCAAAATCAGATTGGGAATTGTTTACAAAGAACAGAAATGCAGTCTTTACTGAGCAAAGATGATTTTGTTAACAAATCGAAAGAATTTTTAAAAGCTATTAATGAAAAGATTGATGGAGTAAGCGGGGAAAAATTACTGGAAGATAAAAAAAGTGAATTGATAAAATCAAAAGAAGTCGTTGAGAAAGCTAATGAGAAAGCAGCTTCATTAGAATCTAAAAAAAGTGAAATAATAACCAAAGAAAGCAATAGATTTAATGCGCTTGTAGATAAATATTGCAAAGTTACAGGAACAAATTACGAAATTGAAAACAATAATATGTCTGAGTTTTATAACTCTATCAGCGATTTTTGGTCAAAGTGCGTTAAAGAAGAACTTAAAATCACAGACTCTAAAAGAGCTGACAAATTGAACAGTGCTATGATCAATATTGATAAAGAAATTTTAAAAAATGGTAACAAGTTGGATGAAATACCAGATGATGAAAGACTAGTATCCCTTGAGGAAGCGCTTGATCAAAAGTTTAACATCATAGGAAGGGTAGTTCTATATTTAGAAAAAAGAAAGAACAAAGAAAATGAAAAAGGCTTTTTTGGTAAATTATTTGGAAAGTCTAAAAAGTCGGATGATGAGACAAAAAGCGATGAGAGCAATAAAAGTAAGGAAGAATTGAAAGAAGAGAAAAAGCAAAAGAAAGAAAAACTGAATAATCAAAAACGGTTAAAAAAATGCTTCGAAGATATGGGTAAATACTTCGTAAAGCACAAAGATGTAGTTAGTGCTACCGGCCTTAGAAAATTAGTTAAGAATAATATAAAGACCTATGAAGACTGGAGCCGAGACCTGTGCGTGGTATTGGGGAAAAATTTACAATCACTTGTAAGCGAAGGAGTTACTAAAGAACTATTAATAAGCATTTTATTCATAAGTTTTATTGATCTGGGCGATAAAGAAAGTGTGATTGCTGCTTGCGATGGCCTTAAGGAAGGTAAAATAAAAAATGGAAAAGATGACTTTATTAATAAAGCCGCAGCGATTCGTAAGGCAATAAAAGGTAAATGCTCGATAGATATAGGGAAAGATGATTTAAAAGATTCTATATTAAGTTTATGCGTGAAACATGAGCTACTTAAGAGTAGATCCGCAAATGATACAATCGCAAGCGATTTTAAGCATCCATGGAATTCGGCAAACGCGCCGAAAGCATAATTGAAGACCGACCTCGTATTTAGAGGCCGGTTTTAATTTTTAAGATAAATATGGAAGAACCTAGGTTCCAGGTGGTTGGAGATTTTATATCAAAAATATTTATAATATACAAAAAATATTTGACATTAAAATATTATATATTTATAATAAATAATAAAAGCGTGAGAAAATTGACAAAATAAAGGAGAGATAATTATGGGTTATACAGTTGAGAGAGATGCTTCAAAAAATAGGTGGAACGTTTGTGAAAGCTCTATGCCATTTGGTTTTCTCCAATCTCCTAAAGGTAAAGTATATAGGAATGAGAAGTTAGAAGATGGTGATTATGATGTAGTTAACGCATGGAACCAAGTAATAGGTAAGGTCGTTGTAAAAGACGGTAACTATATAGTTGAAGAATTTAGTTCTGATGAATCGAGTGATTCCGAGTGGTCGGATAGCGATGATGATATGGATCTTCCTTTTGGAGCTACCCAAAGCCATCAGGTGATAGGCGTTGTTAACGATGCAGCTCCCAAGCTTGCTGCCAATCCTAAAGTCAATGCAAATCCGGTTGCTCAGATTCCTGCTAAGCCTAAAATCAATTCAGTTCCGGCTCTCAAAAAAGATGGTGTGGTAGGTAAATTTGCGAAATCTTTTGAGAATGCTTCAACAAAAGATGCAGTGGTGCATTCGTCAACTTTATTAGCAGGGAAAATTCAGAAACTATACACAGACTGTGACGATCTTGCGAAGAAATTCCAAGGGGTATATAAAGACTTTAAACCAGGGGGAAATTCAAACAAGTTAGAAGATGTATATCGTAAATTGAGCGCTATGTTGTCGTATGCAAATATGAAGTTGTCAGAAAATGAAGAAAGAATTTTTAACGATTCTATAAGAAGTGCCAACTACAGTAAAAGTGCTAATCGATACACTGAAGAAGAACTTGAAAATTTCAAAGAAAAATATGAACCATATGCACAAAAGGTGAAAGACTATTTAGGAATTACGAAAGAAATCGGTGAATTGGAAAAGGAATGCAGTAGCAAGGCGAGTTCGTTTGTAGGTCAACTTGGAAATATTAATTATGAAATTAAAGATTCTACGGAAATTTTAAATAAAAAAGGAAAAAATAAATTAGATGAAGTAAAAAAATGGTTAGAAGTATTATGTTTATATATAGGCGAAAAAAATTTAGAGGGATTTGACGCAGCTGCAAAGGGATGCTATAAATATTTAGCTTCAGGAGATCCCGATAATGCAAATGAACAGCTAGCAATTATAAAAGGCATTTGTGATAATTGTTTTAGTTTGAGTGATCAGTATGAAAGACTTCAACGTTCATGTGAATCGTTGTACAATAATGCGGCATCTAAGACGCGTGAGGCTGGATATAGAGTTGAAGTGAAAGATGAAAAGAATATATTAGGCGAAAGATTGTTTGATGTCAAAGAAGTGTTAAGTGATTTAAAGGCAAATTTAGACAAGATAAGTTTCTTAGGTCAGGGAGAAAGTATAGACGAAAAAGAGCTAGAAGAATTGGACAAAGAAGCATTAAATTATAAAAATGCACTGGAAAGTTACAATTTGGATGGAGCTGAAAAAGCGTATGATGCTTTTGATAGTAAGTATCAAGAGTTAAATTTATCTGAAAAACTTGGTGATGCTATTGGCTGGGTTGTAACAAAGGATACCGCGACCGACAAGTGGGCACTTGTGAGACTGAAAAATGATACAGTTAAGTATGAAGTTGATTATGTCAAAGCGGAGGATGATTTAAAAGAAGGAAGGGTTTATACAGCTTCCAACCAAAAGTATCAATTTCAAGTTATAAAAATTAAAAATAATGATGATGTATATCGTACAACTTATTTAAAATATACAGGAAAAATCGATTCGGAGGCAGAACTGAGGATGGTATCAGGTGATAAATTTGATGAAATCTCTGGTTTGTTTGTTGAATATGATAAAAATAAAGGCTTTTGGAAGTTAAAGAATAGTAATGATAAAAAAATGGAATACACAGTCCGGAAATCGGACGATGAGGGTAGAGTATTAGGCAAACCTATAAAAGAAGATAATTTGGATTCTAATTCAAGATATGTAGCATGCGAAGGTGACGAAGAAAATATTTATTTTAAGGTTATAGATAAAGGAAACAAGCAGTATAAAGTGACTGGAATTGAAAATATTGGCGAGGGAAGATATTCACAGATATTAAAAGATAAATTTGAAGAAGATATGAACCCGGTCGGCCGTAATATTAAGTGGATTGTTGAGCTCAGTGAATTTCCGGATGAGAATGATAAAAAATGGGCATTAGTGAACGTTAAAAATAAAAATAAAAAACTTGAAATTGTTGAGGTGGATGAAACAGACGAAATTTTTCTTGATGAAAGTACTAAAGAATTATCTGAAAATAAGCGCTATAAAACAAAAGATTTAGAAATGACTTTTGCAGTGGAAAAAATTGCTGAAAATATGTATGCAGCAAAGGACATAAAGATTAAAAAGGATTTTGTCGCAAAGCCAAAATTGATGAGAGTACTCGGGGAAGAGTGTTTAGATGATATAAATCATCCAAATCCTGTGAAATTACCCGTGAAAAAGCCAAAAGATATAGAAGATAAAAAACCTGCGGAAGAAGTAAAACCCGTAGAAGAAGAAAAACCTGCAGAGGAAGAAAAACCCGTAGAGGAAGAAAAACCTGTAGAGGAAGAAAAACCTGTTGAAGAAGAAAAGCCCGCTGAAGAGGAAAAGCCTGTAGAAGAAAAAAAGCCTGCTGAAGAAGAGAAACCCGAGATAGAATTTGAAGATAATCTCGACAAAAAAAGCAAGTATATAAGAAAAGAATTTTATATATTGAAAGAAAAAGTTTTAAAAATCGGATTGAGGGATATAGAGGAACCAAGTAAGTTTGATATCAGTGATAAGGATAATATCAGCGAAGTATACTATGCTTTTGAAAACATGAGAAGGGGCATATTAGCAAAAAGAAAACAAGAAGAAGGTCCTAACAAGCCTGTAAATCCTGAGCTAAATCTTGATGTAATGCCAAAAAAATACGATCCCGTTAAGTACTACCTTGTTGGAAAAAATGCATTTAAGAGTAGTAAGCCTGCTCCCGAAACAATAACAAATTGTGATCTTTTAGATGAAGAGATTAAGGAAATAAATAAACTTTTAAAATATTATAAACCCAAAAAGCAGGAAAAATCAGCGACTAAAAATTCTAAGACCAAGGAAGAAAAACATAAAAAACAGGACAAGGACCCTCTCCAAGACGTCGAAAAAGCATATTATGACGTTAAAGAAGAAGCCAATGCTAAAATTTTCGGCGGTGAGTACGGAGGAGAGAAATATGAAGAAAATCCCGACAATATAGAGCCTCGTATTCAATTTAAAATAAAAAATCTTTGGGAAAAAGTTAATGACAAAGTAAACGAAGGCGAAAAATATAAAAAAGAAAAAGAAAAAAATAAAACCGAATTCAATAAAATAGATAAAAAGTACGAAAAATTATTGAACGCAAAAGAAAGTAATAGCGTAAAATTAAAGAAAGGTCTAGCTGTTATTTTTAAGGACGAACTCAATATTATATCAAAATTAATAAAAAAAGGCGCAAAGAGGTTAGGAGTTTCTAACTCGAAGACTAAAGAGAAGTCCGACAAACAAATGATGCTTGAACTCAAAAACACGTATGAATCTCAGAAAAAGCTAGCAGAAATGCAGGGTATAGAAGGAATTCCCGACATAGACAGCTTTAATATTAGGGATGAGACGTCTGCGAAAGGGATATTCACTGCATTTAAGAATTTAAGAACGCTTGTAGTTGAGGCAAGAAAGAAAAAGCTGAAAGATGAAAAGGAAAATTTGAATGCAATACATTTAGAATTAACAGGCGGTGGAGACAAAAATAACGAAGAAACAAGCCCACGCATTAAGGAAATTAAGGAAGATATCGAAAAAATAGATAAAAAAATTGAAAAAATAAAAAATGAAGAACTTGAGGTAAAGACTGACAACGATGGGGAAGTACTATACGAAGTAAAGCAGCAAATAATGGAATATTCGGAAAAAGTTGAAGCTGACCTAATGCGTTTGATGTCTAGCGACAATACAGAGTTGAAAGATACACAAGATAAAAAATTCAAGAGCGGTGGGAAGTCGTTTTTTGGCAGCATCAAAAAATCTTTTGGCGACTTCGTTGACAACCTACGTGGTAAGCCGGTTGAGTTATCTGTGGATAAAGATCTGGTAATTGACTTCAACACTAACTTACCAAACGCATTAAAAAATGATAGTACGTCTAGTTCGTTGAATAAAATAATTACAACGGCTTTCTCTAATCGAAAAGAAATTTACTCATCGTGGTTTGAGTATATTTGTAAAAAAGGCAAACAAGCCGATACATGCTTTAATGGTAAAGCTAAGATGAGTGCAGAAAATGCGATTATAATTTTGATGTATATATTTTTACGAAGCCTGGTGCATGCTCGGATTGAAGACGTGAACAGCGTAAGAAAAGGTTTAAAGGCATTTACTAAAAAAGTCAGCCCAGACTATAAAGTTGGAAACGTGCCGGAAGCATCAAAAATTACCCTTGAACTATGCCAAAATTTGAAAAATAACATGCTCAATATTTCAAATCGCAAAAAATCTGCAGATGTAAGTAAAATAATAAAAAAAGAGAAATGTATGAGCATTTTGGATTTTGTGAATGTTGAGGAGAAGAGTCTTACAGACAAAAAAATTAAACCTGAAAAGTTCAAAAAAAGTCTGAAAGCTAAACTCAAATAATTTTATTGCTCCGATTACGGAATTTAGTTTGAAAATGTAAAAAATACACAAAATTATATTGACAAGCTCGAGTTAATTGTATATAATATGTACCAGATTAAAAATATGTGACATACGAACAATTAAAATTGCAGTAGTATTTGCAAATTGTTTACTTATCACATATACAATCTAAAAAAGTGATTTTAAATCACAAATTCGATTCACTAGCGAGTATTGATTTACTATATTAGATAAAGGAGAGATAATCATGGAATATTTTGTAGCACGTGTAAAAAAGAACGCCAAATCATTGGCAACTTGGAAACTTTATAAATCAGATAGAGAAGCCCTCAAGGGGAGTCAAGAGCTCGAAGAAATTGGTAACATCAAAAAAATAAATGTGGAGGAAATAAAAATGGATTCTATGACCGATGATGATACTGATTTGGAAATCGGTCAAAAATACGCTGTAGTAAAAGGTAATAGCGAAATAGCTTTCGGGATTGTTACATTGGGAAGCGAGTTTACTTTTAAATTAAGACCTGACGATGAAAAAGATCAAGGTATTCGTGCATATCATGCCAAATTTAAAAAATCAACAGCAGTGCAGTCTCCAAAAAAAGATGCAGAAAATAATGCTGTAATTGGGTCTGAAAAAGATAAGAAATTAGATAAAGATACGAATAAAAATGTAAGAGTAGTAAACGATGCGTACTATGTAGTGCCTTCAAAAACGGCGAAATGTTGGACTTTAAGTAATAGTATGGGAAAAGTAGGGTTTTTATTGACATGTGAGAGGGAACATATTGACCCTAAAGATGATAAAAGCAAAGAATTTGTTAGAGCAGAAAATATGAAGAGAATTGGAATAGACACACCCTTGAAAACCGGTAAATATTACTATTACAAGGATAACAGAGGAAACATATATACTTTCACATTGAAAAAATTGGGCGCCTCTAAACCCAAAGATGGACAAGAGTCTAAAACTGTATATATGGTCAACGGATATCCCCATATTCTTTTCTCTAATTTCGAAAAAAATGCTCGAGAAACGCTAGAATCATCAAATTTAACCTTGTTTAATAACAGATTTGGTAGCGGCAAAAAAATGAATGCAGTTATGTTAGAAAAGGGTGGCGAAAGTGGTGTTTTTGGTAAAAAAAATTATTCAATCTGTTGGAGCGGAAATTTGATAGGTATTGCGGGTCATGTGCCACAATATAAAAATGCTTGGCTGCTAATAAAAAATGATAAAAATAATAGTATTCCCTATACTACTAGAGGAGTTGTCGATGGCATAATAGGTGTTGTTTGTGATGAAGGCAAGAATGTGATGACAAGTGAAAGTCAGCCACCGGTTGGTTGTTGCTATTATTGTGTTGATCCTAAAGTTAACAGAGCTGGAAATGTTATGTATAAATTGACAATATCCGAGAAAGAAATAGGTCAAAATAGTACATCTGAAGGTAAAATATATGAAGACAATACCGCGTTATGTGTCGTTGAAGCGAAAAATATAGAGACTGTTAATGGAAATAATGCTCCAGCTGTAAAAGGTGATGATGTAAATAACCAGGCGGGTGAGAAAAAAGAAGATTCGAACGAGGCACCAGCGGCAGCAGATATACCAGCGGCTCCACCAGCTCCAGCTGCGCCAGTGGCACCGCCACCACCGATTCTTAGTGGGGTACAACCAGGATATTCAGGTAAGCCCAAAGCAAATGATGATAAAGAGGTCAAGAAAGAAGCACAACCGGAATTAACGCCCGAAAAAGAGACTTTTATAGAATCATTGGGACTAAATAAGCAGATTAAATTTGTCCCAAGTGGGGATGCTGGTGCAGCAAAGGGCGATTTGATGCAAGATCTTACGAAGAATTTTCAAGGAAAGAAAAAGGCTGAGGCACATGAGTATTTGTCTGATCAAGAACCTAAAAAAGTCGAGGAAAAAATAGAAAGAACTCAAGATAAATTTGTATCGGCCCCAAGAGGTAACAATTCAGTTTTAGAGCAAGAGAAAGATGAAGTCGTAGAAGCTTTCCCGGAACTTAAATCGGATATAGATGCAAAACTTGCAAAAGAGGAGAAAGAAAGACAAAAACAAGCACAAAAACAACAAGAACAACAAAACGCAGAAAAAGCTCAAGAATCTCAGGCTCAAAAACAGGAAGAAGTACAAAATCCACATCCTGAAGAGCACCCACAGGAAGGTAATGCACCCAAACCGATAAAGGCCGTTGAAAAAGCAGTTGTCAACGAAGATGGTAAATTAGATAATAAGGGTATGAAAAACAAAGTGGCAAATAGTATAATTAAAGAAATTGGCGAAATGGATGAGAAACTTCACAATTTAGGAGCTTCTGCTAGCGCGCAAGTTGAACCTACAAATGGAAATATCCTTGAAATTCAAAATGGTATCAAGAATCTGTATAATAATATCTTGGAGACCAATTATAAAAATAAAAAGAAGCACGAGCCTGAAAATTCAAGTGATAATAGAGAATTTATAGATGGCGTAGGAAAAACTTTGTCAAAAAGATTTAAGGAATTTAAAGAAACTTTTGAAGGTCTTCTAGCCAAAGAGAATGCTGTTAAAGGTAAAAAAGATGAAAAAGGTAAAAAGAATAAAAAAGATAAGGAAGAAATTAAGAGTTTAGAGAAAGAAATTAAGAGATTGGAGAAAGAAATCAAGAGCTTAGAGAAAGAAGTAACTGAGAAATGGAATAGAATTAGTAAAGCTTTAAGAAAAGAATTTGAGTTTATAGAACTAGAATCGAGTAGATTTAAGAGATTTACACACGCTATTGCCTCGGTCGGTAAAGCAATTGGACTCGTCTCTAGAAGTGATTCGACCAAGATTAAAAGATGCTTTAATTCCGCAGCTAAATATTTCTGTTCCTATTCAGAAAAGAATTTTAAATTAAGTAGTTTGTTCAGCGTATTTAAAGACGCTAAAAAAGTCGAAGAAGAATTGTATGATGGTCTTAAAAAGATTCTGGATAATGAAAAAATAAAAAAATGTATAATAGACTCAAAAGCTAAAGAGAATAAAACTAAGCAAATGAAAGTAGCTTTGGCCGCGGTTATTATAAGTATTATGAAGATTCAAAATCCAGAGAATATTGTAAGCGCTTGCATAGGATTTAGAGATGGATTCACAGAGAATATTAAGTATGATGATGTTACTATCGATGCAGGCGGTGTCAAGAACTTATGTAGTAGTATTATAAATTCGGATTTAGAAAATCGTAGGCAAAAAGATATTGAAGGTACGACACTAGGAAAAGCTATTAAAAACTCATTTGCATCTGGAGGCTGTTTGGAAGGTCTAGTTACTGATAGTGAATATAAAAATATTAGACGTACAATAGGCCTTAGCCAAAAGCCAGAGCTCCTCACAGAAGAAAAACAACAAGATAAATAAAAAATTCCGACCCGTTTGGGTCGGTTTTTTATTTTACATTTTGTTTTAAATATTCGTGGATAAATCCATCTAGTTCACCGTTCATAACAGCTTCAACGTTGCCCATTTCATACGATGTTCGGTGGTCTTTTACCAAAGTATACGGCATAAATACATAAGACCTTATTTGTGAGCCCCAAGCTATTTCTTTTTGGACTCCTTTTATATCTTCGATTTTTTCAAGGTGTTCGCGCTCTTTTATTTCTATCAATTTAGATTTCAAAATTTTCATTGCCGTATCTCGATTTTGAAATTGGCTTCTTTCATTTTGGCACGCAACCACAATCCCTGTAGGAATGTGCGTTAAACGTACCGCAGAAGAAGTTTTATTTACGTGTTGGCCACCTGCTCCGCTCGCTCTGAATACATCCATTTTTATATCTTCGGGCGAGATATCTATTTTGATTTCGTCGTTTATTT
This sequence comes from uncultured Eubacteriales bacterium, assembly GCA_934692675.1. GTDB lineage: Bacteria > Bacillota > Clostridia > Oscillospirales > Acutalibacteraceae > UMGS1491. The sequence continues at coordinate 313,885 of CAKUUD010000001.1, forward strand.
CAGGTATAACTTCCAAAGATGCAAATGAGGTATGCCTTCTTCCTGACGAATCAAAAGGCGAAACTCTAACAAGCCTATGAACTCCATTTTCTCCTTTTAAGAACCCATATGCATTTTCACCCTCTATGAGCAGCGACGCACTTTTTAAGCCGGCTTCTTCACCATCTAAAAAGTCCAAAATTTTAACTTTATAATTATGCTTTTCTGCCCACTTGCTATACATTCTGCAGAGCATTTCCACCCAATCTTGGGCTTCTGTTCCTCCGGCTCCGGAATGAAATGTAAGGATAGCATTTTGATTGTCGTATTCTCCCGTCAAAAGAGTGGTGAGAGTTTGATTTTCAAGTTCTTTTTTAAATCTATTTAAATCTGCTTGGATTTCATCAACGGATGATTCATCATTTTCTTGACAAGACATTTCTATAAGCACGGATAAATCTTCAAATTCATTTTTTAATTTGGTGAATTCTTTGACTTTACTTTTCAATCTGCTTATTTCGGAAAGGACTTTCCGGGAGGATTCAGAATTATCCCAAAATCCGGCCTTGCCGGTTTCAAGCTCCAAAGTTTCTAATCTTTTTTTGGAATCGCTGATTTTTAACGCTTCTTCCAAAGATTTTACCTTTGGCTGTAATTTATTTATTTCAATATGCAATTCATCCAGTTGTATCATGTAATCCTCCCAAAAATAAATTTGCTTATTTTCCGAATTTTTTATTATATGCTTCGATAGTTTGCGAAATTATTTTGATTGCTTCTTCGCGATTTTTGACGTCGTTAACTACGGTCTTTTTATTTTCCAAAGTTTTATATACGCTAAAGAAATGTTTCATCTCTTCAAATATATGAGCCGGAAGTTCAGAAATATCTTTATATTGATTATATGTTGGGTCATCCTTTGGTATAGCTATTATTTTTTCATCATTGCTTCCGTTATCTATCATGGAAATAAGACCGATGGGATAGCATTCTACCAAGGTCATTGGGTAAATATGTTGTGAACAAAGTACTAAAACATCAAGCGGATCGCCATCGTCTGCATAAGTTTTAGGAATTAATCCGTAGTTTGCTGGATAGTGGGTAGATGTGTATAAAATTCTATCCATTTTTAACAGTCCGGTTTCTTTATCGAGTTCGTATTTTACTTTGCTTCCTTTGGAAATTTCAATTACCGCTGTAAATTTTTCAGGTGTGATTCTTTCTGGGTTAATATCATGCCAAATGTTCATTGATTTTTCTCCTTTAAACTTCTTTATTTTGAATTTTTGTTGCCGTGATGGTGTTTTTCATTAGCATTGCAATAGTCATCGGGCCAACTCCACCCGGAACGGGAGTAATTGCTGATGCTATATTCTTTACATCATCAAAATCAACATCACCGCAAATTTTTCCGTTTTCATCACGATTTATTCCTACATCTATTATCACCGCTCCTTTTTTAATCATATTTCTGTTTAAAAATTTTGCTTTTCCTACAGCGCAGATTATTATGTCTGCATTTTTGCAAATTTCACTTAAGTTTTTTGTTTTACTGTGACAGATAGTAACAGTTGCATCTTCGTTTATAAGCATAAAAGCCAGAGGTTTTCCTACGATATTGCTCCTGCCTATAATCACGCAGTGCTTGCCGACAAGAGAAATATTTTCTCTATGAAAAATTTCTATGATTCCTGCCGGAGTGCAAGGTAAAAGCTTTGTGTGATTTGTTAAAAGATTTCCTATGGTGGAAGAGTGGAATGCATCTACGTCTTTTTCAGGTAAAATACTTTCAGTTATATTTTTTTGATTGATATGAGAGGGAAGAGGCAATTGCATAAGAATTCCGTTTATTTTTTTATCTTGATTTAATTTTTCTATCAAATCAATGATTTCTTTTTCAGAGGTGTCTTCAGGAAAATAAAACTCTTCAGAAAAAATTCCAAGCTCGTCGCAGCATCTTTTTTTGTTTTTTACGTATATTTTCGAAGCGTTGTCCTCTCCAACTAATATAACGGCAAGACCTGGGTTTATTCCTTTAAGTTTTAAATTTTCTATCTCTTTTTTTAAGTCACTTTTTATATTTTGAGCGATTAATCTTCCATCAATTATCATTTTTTAATTTTACCTTTCTTGACTTTATAAGCTGCCAAATATTAAAATATTAATAAGACAAAATTTATTATACTATATATTGGAGGAATTTGAAAGTGAAAATTACAAAAGCTGTAATTCCGGCAGCAGGGTTTGGAACAAGAATTTTGCCCGCGACGAAAGCAATGCCGAAAGAAATGTTTCCAATTGTGGACAAGCCCTCGATTCAATACATCGTGGAAGAGGCTGTTAAATCGGGAATTACAGATATATTAATTATAACAAGTAGAGGGAAAAGCATAATAGAAGACCATTTCGATAAGAACCCCGAGTTGGAATCTATTCTTGAGGAAAAAGGAAAATATGAAATTTTAAAAGATTTGAAACCTATAAGCGAAATGGCAAATGTGTATTTTTTGCGTCAAAAATCTATAAAAGGTCTAGGTCATGCGGTAGGGTGCGCTAAATCTTTTGTAGGAAACGAACCGTTTGCGGTTTTGTCCGGAGATGACGTTATAGATAGCGAAGTACCTGTGTGTAAACAGCTTATAGATGCATTTGAAAAATATAATCTTCCTGTCGTCGGTGCAAAAGAAATGCCAAAAGAAGAAATAGGAAAATATGGCTCCTTAAAAGTTAAAAATATAGAAAAAAATATTTTTATGTGCACGGATATGATTGAAAAGCCCACTCCGGATAAGATTTTATCGTTGTATTCAATTTTGGGAAGATATATTCTTACTCCGGAAATATTTGAGATTTTGGACGGAACACTACCCGGTTCAGGAGGCGAAATACAACTCACGGATGCTCTAAAAGTTTTATCACATAACGATGGAGTTGTGATGGTGGATTTTGAAGGAAAAAGATATGATATAGGAAATAAGTTAGGAGCAATGAAAGCTTCGGTAGAGCTCGCTCTTAGGCATCCCGAAATTTCAAAACACTTTGCAGAGTATTTGAAGTCTATATGTAAAGATATATAAAAATAGCAGTGACTAAATTTTTCAAGTCACTGCTTTTACTTCTAATTTTTGTAATTAAAAATTATCTTTCTCGTTCATGTAAGATATGAGTTCCAAAACTTTACAGCTGTATGCCCATTCATTATCGTACCATGCAACTAGTTTTACAAAATTTTCATTTAGCATTATACCTGCTTTTTCATCGAATACGCATGTATGAGGGTTGCCGCAGAAATCGCTTGAAACATTTAGGTCATCGGTGTATCCGATAACGCCTTTCATTTCGTTTTGAGAGGCGTTTCTTATCGTTCTGCAAATTTCGTCATAAGATACCGATTTTTCCAGTCTGCAAGTTAAATCCACAACGGATACATTTACAACAGGAACACGGAAAGACATACCCGTGAGCTTTCCTTTGAGCTCCGGTATAACCAAAGCGCAAGCCTTGGCAGCGCCTGTTGAAGAAGGAATTATATTGCTTCCGGCTGCTCTGCCTCCACGCCAGTCTTTCGAAGAAAGACCATCAACAGTATTTTGAGTGCTTGTTATTGCGTGAACAGTTGTCATAAGACCTTCTACAATTCCAAAGTTATCATTAATTACTTTTGCAAGAGGAGCCAAACAGTTGGTAGTGCAGGATGCATTTGAAACAATGTTCATGTTCGTATCGTAACTATCTAAATTGACCCCGCATACAAATGTTGGTGTTTCAGTATCTTTTGCAGGCGCGGAAATAATAACCTTTTTAGCTCCTGCTTTTAAGTGAGCAGAAGCTTTTTCGCTGGTGCAAAATACTCCGGTTGATTCTACTACGTAATCAGCATTAACAGTTTTCCAGGGTATGTTTTCCGGATTTTTCTCAGAGAAAACACTTATAGGATTCTCGTCGATATATAAAACTCCGTTTTCTCCTCGTATTTTGTTGTCGATTGTTCCGTGAGTTGTGTCGTATTTAAGCATGTAAGCCATGTAATCCGATGAAATAAAAGGGTCATTAATCCCGGTAACTTTAAATTTTTCCGGATTGTTGAGAGCGGCACGAAGAACCATTCTTCCTATTCTTCCAAATCCGTTTATACCGATATTTATTGCCATTTGAACCAGCTCCTTTTAATTTTTATAATTAAAATTTATTAAATTGTAATTGACTTTATAACAGGTTCGTTCCTTTTTTGATATTGTTTGTATGCATCTATCAGCACAAATATAATGAACAGCGATAAAAATATCTGAGTGTAAAATGTGCTTTGTGTTACCGCAGAAATATTTTCGTTCATTTTCATTTTGTGAATAACTGAAATTGAATTTAAAATCGAAAATAAAACCGATGGCATTCCAAAAACAAACATTAGTTTGATTATATTCAAGCTTGAAGAAGTTGAAAATACCTGAGTGTAATAAACTAAGAATAAAGATGTCAAAGCCGCGGCTATTACTTCATAGCCATTTACGTCGTTTGTGTATATAGACATAAATATTATCATATACAATGCAAACCACAGTACCGGGCAATATAAGAAAAAAGAAATTTTATTTATTATATTTTTCCCTGTAAAAAATGTAATTGCCAAAACGACAAAAGTGATGCACGAAAGCACAGAAAGCAAGGACATAACAAGAGGTTGCCATGCAAAATCGTAATTTGAAGTGTCATTAAAGTATGCAGGTATACACATAAAAAATCCTATCGCAACCAAAACACTCAAAAAACTTAGAACATAGTTTTGCTTTACATCTATGTTTTTGTACCTTGTGGTTGAAAACGAAACGCATCCGATAATTCCCACAAGTACCACCATTGAGATGATATCAAACACTAGTGAGCTCATAAAGAACCAACTACTGAAAACAAAGAATATTTTTAAGGGAATTAATATAAACATGCTAATAATAAAAACCGACCAAACATTTCTAAAATCCATACTCGTCCTCCTAATTTATAATTTTTAGATATACAATAATAATATTTAGAAACATAATTTTATAAACTAGTCCATATTATTTTATATATCTTTCTAATTTGATAGTTTATATAAATAAAAACCTAAAGTCAATAACCCTACAAAAAAGTAAAAATTTTAATCGTTTTTTTGAAAGGAATGAAATAATAAATTTATGTTTGTTTTAAAAAAAAGGATAACCATATTATGTTCATTGTTTTTATTCATGATTCTAGTCCCTCTGTTGGCTGTGGCAAAGGGTGAGAAAAACTTTATTTTAAGTTCGGAGTCAAAGCCAGAAAATGTTATATTGCGAGAAAAAAAATTACCTAAAACTAATTCTTGCTTTTGTGTCTTAGATGAATCAAAAAATGAAATTATTAATATTCCCGATGAAGAATTTTTGTGCGGAGCTGTATCCGCTGAGATGCCTGCAGCGTTTGAAAAAGAAGCTATAAAAGCTCAAGCGGTAGCTTCGTATACATATTTTTGCAGAGCGAGAAATAATCATATTAACTCAAGTAAAGACGAAAAAAATTATGAATTTACTATAGATTCACAAAATGGTAAGAATTACATTTCAGAAAATCAACGTAGACAAAAGTGGGGAGAAAATTTTGAGAAATACAATGAAAAAATAAAGAGTGCAGTTAAAGAAGTTTTTGGAGAAGTCGTGGAGAAAAAAGGAGATTTAATTTTAGCTGCTTACCACGCTATTTCTTCGGGTGTTACCGAAAAATCCGAAGATGTATTTGGCGGAAATTTGGACTATTTAAAAAACGTTGAAAGCCCCGGAGATAAGTTGGCTTCAGGATATGAATCCGAAGTAAAAATTTCTTGCGATGATTTTAAATCTAAAATAAAAAGTAATTCTCCTGATTCCTTGTTGGACGGTGACCCGTCGAAATGGATCGGAGAATTTGAAAAGACTGACGGAGGCATGATTAAAAAGATAATTATCGGAGGCGCAGAATTTAAAGGTCCGGAGATTAGAAAAATTTTTGGATTACGTTCGTCTGATTTTAGCATCACTTATGACAGCGAAGAAAAAATTTTTATTTTTAAAGTCTATGGATATGGTCACGGCGTAGGAATGAGCCAGTGCGGAGCGCAGTATATGGCCAAACAAGGTTCCGATTACAGACAAATTTTATCGTGGTACTACCCTGATACAACAGTAGAAAAATTATTTTAAATATTTTTGAATTGTTTTAATTAATTATTCATGATATAATGTCAGACGGGTGAGAATATATGTGGTTTTTAGGCAAAGATATAACTTTTGAGTATTTAATTATAAGAATTTTAGTGGTAATGATAATTATTTTTGGGGTTTTCCCTCTAAAACAATATTTTTACTCTAAAGTAGCAGAAAGTTTGGGAGATGATACTCCTAGAATTACAGGGAAGCTTACGCTGAATCCGTTTGCAGGATTTGATTTTTTAGGTGCACTTTGCTTACTCCTTTTTAATTGGGGCTGGTCAAAAGACATTCTAATAAATCCTTTAAATTTTAAAAATCCACGAAGGGATACTTTTATAACAGGCATTACGGCTCCTATTACCCATATTGTAGCAGCTGCGGTAGGCGGACTATTTCTTAATGTTGCAGGAATTATTAATATTTTGCCGGTTAGAAGTTTTTGGATTTCTTTTATAACGCTTTATATTTACATGAATGTAATGCTCGCTTCGATGGAATTTTTGCCACTTAGACCATTTAAAGGATTTCAAATATTGCAAGTAATTCTGCCCGGCAGCGCCGTGAAATGGTATTATAAAAATTATAATATGGTATCAATTGTTGTTTGCGTTTTGTTGATATTTGGGATATTTTCCGGACCATTGGTTTATATCCAGAATATAATTTATAATTTTATAATTCGGCTTACTTGTATTGCATAATCCGCGTAGTAATGGGAAAATATAATAATTATGAAACAAATATAATTGAGGATAATAAGTGATGTGGTACAAGTATTTAATTCTTATAATTTTTGCTTTGCTGGCGTTTATACTGTTTATGCCCATTGATTTTTGCATAAACTATGACAAAAAGTGGAACATTAAGATTAAAATTTTAGGATTGAAATTCAAAATTCCATCTTTTAAATCTAAAAACAAAAAAAGTAAAAGTGATAGTTCAGGATTTAAGAATGCTTTTCAAAATTTGAAATCCAGGGGTTGGATTGGTTCGATTAAATATATCAGTTCAGTGATTTTGTTAATGGGAAAAACGGTAAAGATTTTTTTGCGAAAGATAAAAGTAAAGCATTTAAGCCTGAGAGTATCTGTATCTGGAGAAGATGCTTTTGAAACTGCAATAAAATATGGACAAGCTTCCGGAGTCATATACCCGGCGTGCAATTACTTAAAAGAACTGATGAATATTAAAGAACTTAATTTGCTTGTAGAGCCTGATTTTAAATCGTTTCAGTCCAATGTTTTCTTTAAAACTCGTTTTAGAACCAATATTTTTAATTTGCTTGTAGTGACAATTGGATTTATAAAAAGTTATGCCTCTTTGGAATTAAAATATAGAAAGGAAGAATAAACGATGAGTGACAAAATTGAAGGAATGATGAGCTGCGCAGTTGGAAAAATGAGAGAGATAATAGACGCTGATACTATAATAGGAAAGACTATAACTACCGCCGATGGCACCGTGATTATCCCTGTTTCGAAAGTAAGTTATGGCCTCGCTGCCGGCGGCTCGGATTTTGCTATTCCAAAATGTAGTGACAAAGAGCTTTTTGGAGGAGGAAATGGAGTAGGAGTAACAATTGTTCCGGTTGCGTTTTTGGTTGTGTCCGGTTCTGATGTAAAACTTTTACAAGTGGAATCATTCCATAGTTCTCTTGACAGGATTATTTCTATGACTCCTGAAGTTATAGACAGGATTGTAAAAGCTGTAAAAAATAAAGATAAATAATTTAGATTGGAAAACTCTTTTTGCAAAAAGGAGTTTTCTTATTTACATAACAAAATGAGGATAAATGATTATGCTTAAAAAATGTATTTATCACGTTGTGATATTTTTAATTATTACCTTTTTGATATTTTTTGAGTTTCCGTGTCCATTTAAGTTTATTTTTAAAATTCCCTGTCCGGCATGTGGAGTTTTGCACGCTTTAAACTCACTAATACACTTAGATTTTAAATCTTATATTAATTACAACTTTATGGCAGTGCCTATGATTGCGGCTGTATTTGCAGGAATACATAGAAATTCAATTTTTAAATCCTGGAAATATATGGATGTATTTATAGTTATAACTTGCTTTATAACATTAGTGAGGTACATAATAATTTTATCTGCGTAATTTAATTATAATAAAAGTATTTTTAATAAATGATCAGTTTTGCAATGGTTGCAGAGCTGATTATTTGTTTGTTTTAAATAAAAGTATTGTCAAAATTATTTTTTTATCATATACTTTATATAAATAAGAAAGGAGTGGCTAGAATGTTTAAAAAAATAGGAATAGGCGGTTTTTGGGTTTTTGCTTTGGTTTTTTCTCTACTAAACATAAAAATTTATTCATCCGAAGTTTGCTCGGAACTTAATGCTCAAAAAATAGATGAGTATGCAAATTACATAACTGATAGGTCGGTTCAAAATATTAGCTTGGAAGAAAGAGAAAAAATTAAAGATTGTGCATACAAAATTTGTACTGCGTATTCTAAATTGAATGACAAGAAAAATTGTAAATTATGGTATGCTCACTACCTCAGGTTAAATGCCGCTTTACATATCGCAAAAGCTACTGAAACAGGGAGCTTGGAAGAATGGCGTCTTGCGAGTGCAGGATTAAATGAATGTATAAAATATTATTCTCTAAGCAGAGAATATGAAGAAGCCAAACCTTTCATTCCGTATTCATGTGGCGCCGCTGCCAAAGTTAAATATCAGATAGCGAAGATTTTAAATTCGTCGGACGCATGGTCAAATGCTGAACAAAGTTTTGAAACGGCTACTAATTTTTATAGGGCTTTCGGATATACTGCGGAAAAAAATAGATTTAAATTTTTGAGTTTACTTTCGGAGTGCCGGGGTTCGTTGGAATTCTGCGTAGCATCAAAGAGAATTTCTCCTTTATCGGAATTAAAAATAATACTTTTTGAGTTGACCGAAAGAAGCAAAGAAATAAAATTAGATTCATTGACAATAAAAAATTATCAATCAGCCTATGAGATAGTTTCTAAAATTTGTTGCGGATTTCAAAAGTCAGATAGGAGTTTAATTCATGAAGCTGCTAGATTACTTATGAAATTTGAAGTATGCGTAGATGTTTTGCCGTGTTCACATGTTGAAAGCCAGGAATTATTTGAACGTTTTATTGTTTTGATGAAACCATTTGTAAATAGGTTGTCTTTGTGTTACGGAATATAAAAAATTATTATGAAAGATTTAAATAAAAAGTGAATTAGGTGGTGTTTATATTATGGATATTAAAAAAATTATGTGTACTGTTTTTGCATGTATAAGCTGTTTTAATTTGAATATAAGTTGCGTTGAAGTTCTTAAAAAAATTCCAGAAGACAAAGCTATTCAAATTAATACCGAGTCCAAGAGTGAAGTCAGCAAAACAGCTTTGATCTCTCTTAAAGAAGCATATAATTTTTCGTGCATTGAAAACTGGCAAAATGCTTTGGATATGGATATAAAGGCCATTAATTATTACAAAGAAAAAGGCGAAAGAGAAAAAGTAAATTATTACGAAATAAATAAATATATCTGTATGGTGAATTTAAATTTGGAAAAATCAAAAGAATTTCCATCGCAAGAAAATTTTGAGAATTTGGAAAAACATTTGCTGGAGGCAGCGTATGCGTTGTCTGCTGTGGGAAGAATAGAAGAAGCAAGAATGTATTTGGTAATGTCGACTCAAGCCAGGATTAAAAAAAATTATTTGCAGGTACGGGAATCTCCGTCAGCCGATGGATGGCGAAGGATAGAAAATTTATGTTCTTATGCTTATAAAACATATAAAAACACAGAACGTAAATCATCTCAGTACTTTCGTATTTATTCTTTAACCGCCAAAGCTCATGCTGATTATCTGCAAGCGCAAGACAAAAACTCTTTGGAAAGCTGGAAAATTTGCAAAGAGTCCAGTGAAGTAGCCTTTAGAAAATTTTTGATAATGGGTGATTACAGTAATTGTAATGTTATGAAATCTCGAATCGAAATTTGTAATTGCAATATACTTAAATTAAGTACATAATTAGTATAAAAATAATATTGTTAAATTTATCCGGGATTATTATTTTTTATAAAATGGTAAATAATATTATATGATGTTATATGTATGAAAATAATTTAAAGAGGTTTTTTTATGGGTGAAAATCTGAGCTTAAAAGAACAATCAAAAAAGTTACCGCATAATCCCGGTGTTTATATAATGAAAAATAACAACAATGAAATTATTTATATAGGCAAGGCTAAAAATTTAAAAAACAGAGTTTCTTCATATTTTCTTTCTGATTCCAATCACACTGAAAAGGTTAAGAAAATGGTTGAAAATATTAGCCATTTTGAGTATATAATTACTGATAGTGAGTTTGAAGCATTGGTTTTGGAATGTAGTTTGATTAAAAAACATCAGCCTAAATACAACATACTACTCAAGGATGATAAAGGTTACAGCTATATAAAAATAACTAAAGAAAAATGGCCTAGAATCTTGTATACAAAGCAAAAGGATACAGAAGATGACATTTATTTTGGCCCGTATATGAATTCTTTATCAGTGAAAAAAACCGTCGAAGAGATTAATAAAATTTTTAAGCTGCCAACGTGTAACCGAAATTTATCTAAAAAATACAAACGTCCCTGTTTGGACTATTATATAAATAAGTGTAGTGCTCCTTGTACTGGGTTTATAGATAATAAAAATTATAATTTAAATATCGCTGATGCTATAAAATTTATAAAAAGTGGTAGCTCCGAAACGATAAAATATCTCAGCGACAAAATGAAAAAATGTTCTGATGAAATGAATTTTGAAAAAGCAGCTGAGATTCGAGATACAATTAAATCTATTAAAAATACCAAATTAAATCAAAAGGTAGTTTCGTATAAAGTTAAAGAACAAGATATAATTGCCTGCGCTTCGGACGATAAAGAAGCTTCTTTTGAAGTATTTAAATTTCACGATGGCGATTTATTTGAAACAGAAAATTTTATAATAGATTTGCAGGATGATTTAAAGACCACCAGAACTGAATTTATAAAAAATTATTACGAAATGAAAAATGTAGTCCCTAAAGTAGTTGCTCTTGACGGAGAAATAAATAATTTGGATTTAATTAAAAAATTTTTGTCTGAAAAAAGTAAAAAAAATATTGAGCTTGTTTTCCCCGAAAGAGGAGAACAGTATCATCTTGTTCAGATGTGTCAAAATAACGCATATGAAAATCTTATCAGAAGTAAGAAAAATAGTACTGCAAACGAAGATATTTTAGAGGACCTAAAAAATATTTTATCTTTAAAAGAAAGGCCTCTTTATATAGAAGCTTACGATATTTCTAATTTAAAAAACTCCAATAATGTAGGAGCAATGGTGGTTTTCAAGGATGCAAAACCTTTTAAATCGGCGTATAAAAAATTTAAAATAAAAAATATCTTGCTTCAAAATGATTATGGTTCGATGCAAGAGGTTTTGGAGCGAAGATTCCAAAATTACATTGATGGTTCGAAAGATGAAGGATTTAAAGTTTTGCCGGATTTGATATTGATAGATGGAGGCAAAGGCCACACCGCTGCCGCGAAAGAGATCTTAAATAAATTTAAATTGGCCATACCGGTATACGGGATGGTAAAAAATAACAGCCATAGAACTCGAGCACTTACTTCGGATTCGTTCGAAATAGAAATAAAAAATAACTCCAGGGTTTTCAATTTTATAACAAGAATTCAAGACGAAGTCCATAGATTTGCTATAGGCTATCATCGAAAGTTGCAAAACAAAAATGTAAAGTATTCCAAGCTTACCGAGATAGCCGGAGTGGGAGAAAAAAGGGCCAAAAATCTTTTGAAATATTTTGGTACAATTAACGCCATTTCTAAAGCTCCGGAAAGCGAATTAATAAATGTTAAAAATATAACTTCGGACGTTGCTAAAAATATTTATAATTATTTTAATAAAAATGTATAGTTTTATTTTGATATATATGATATATTATATAATATAAAACCAAGTTTGTAGCATTCCATTTTAAAAATTTAACGTAAAAAGTAAAAATATTTTGGTATATTTTGAAATGAATTACTATATTAATTTATGTTTAGACTTTTAAAAAATACAACTAAGAAAAGGGATGTGCAATGAAAAACATTTTTAGGAACGGTGTTATTTTTACGGTTGCTGTTTTCACTTTGATTTTTACGCCCGGCTGCTCAAAAAATAATTCTCCCTCAAATGTTGAAGAAACCGTGTGCGCTTCAAATGAGGAAGAAACTACAAAATCTCTGGATTATCACTCGGTAGATGCTATCAGAGAGCGGGGAATTTTAAAAGTTGGAATGAAAAAATTTTCGTGGTCATGGTTCAAATTGCCTGATAACGCCCCTGAAGCCAAACCTGAAAAAGCATGGTACGGATGGGAAGCGGAGTTCGCAGAGAATATTAGTAGAGATTTAGGAGTAAAAGAAGAAATAATAGAATTTAATAATACCGACGAGATGCTCACGAGCCTTGGTAATGGAGAGATTGACTTGGTAATGTCGGGAATATTGATAGAAAGTTATTTAGACACCAATAAATATACAGTGAGTGATAGATACGATCCGTGGGCGCAAGATAAATTCATAATAATTACCAGGAAAAATGAGAAATTACCCAAAAATCCAAAATTTGGAACTCGCCCACAAAAAGCGTACATAGAATCCACCCAAGCTGCATATAAAAATTGCGAAATTAAAAGTTATTCTTCTGAGCAAGATTATTTTACGGCGCTACAAAAGAAAGAAATAGATGCTGTCGTGGAATCTATTTCAAATAAAAATTATTATCAGAAAAAATATTCAGACATTTCAGTTAATTCTTTATCCGTTGTAAATAAATATCCTGGCAAAGGAATATATTTTATGAAGGATAATGAAAGTTTAAAAAATTTTTGTAATGATGAAATTTTGAAGTATGCATCCGGGAAAAATTCCGAAGCTTACAAATGGAACAGAAACGCTTACGCTTTAGCAAAGAAATATAAGGTTATATAATCGAAAGAACTTTCTTAAAATAATCCGGAAGTTCACTTTCAAATTCCATGTATTTCCCTGTGGAAGGGTGTATGAACCCGATGGTTTTTGCGTGTAAACATTGACCTACCAAAAAATCAAAATTTTTATTTTTATTTCCATATACTTCGTCGCCGAGTACATAATGTCCTATGTGGGACATGTGTACTCTTATTTGATGCGTTCTTCCGGTTTCTAATTTTAATTTTACATGAGTGTATTTTTTGAATTTTTGCACCACTTCATAATGTGTAATGGCTAATTTTCCTTTTCCGGTACAAACTGCCATTTTTTTTCGGTTGGTGGTATGTCTTGCAATATTGGTAATTATTGTTCCGCTGTCTTGCGGTAAAATTCCGTTTACTACCGCTTCATATACCCTTGTAAAACTGTGATTTTTTATTTGTTCAGCCAAATGCCTGTGAGCATTATCGTTTTTTGCAACTATTAACAATCCGCTTGTATCTTTATCTATTCTATGTATTATTCCCGGCCTTAAAATGCCATTTATCCCTGATAAAGAATCTTTGCAATAATACATAAGAGCATTTACCAATGTATGATTGTAATTTCCCGGAGCAGGGTGAACAACCATGCCCTTGGGCTTGTTCACTATTAGTAAATCATCATCTTCGTACATAATATTTAGTTCTATGTTTTCCGGTCTAACGTCCAAGCTTTCGGGCTCTGGGATTTTTACGGTGATTTTTTGATTTGGTGATATTTTAAAACTTTTATTAATTAATTTTCCGTCTAATTCTACTTGACCATCTTCAATTAATTTTTGTATGTACGCCCGTGAAAGATTTTCTGTTTTTTCAATCAAAAACTTATCTATACGTAGCCCGGAATCGCATTCATCGGTCAAAAAATTCAAAATCTCCATGAATTATCCTACTCCTAAATCAGTTATATTAAGAGAAATTTCGATTTTAGGGTCATCTTTAATCTCGGGATAAATTTCTTTGATAAATCTCTTTATGAGTTCAGGATTAGATTTTATGGGAGTGGAATTAGGCACGAAAACATTAATCATAAAGCGCTCGAAAAGATTTTTTGCGATATTTATATCTGCAATTACAGTTTCGAAGCTTTGCCTTTCTGTTCCTACTAAAAGGCAAATGCTTTTAAAATACTTTGCTACATCTTCCGGTAAAATATGCGAGGGGACACCTTTATTCCAAAAATTTCTGAGTGTAGGATCAAATGTTTCGATACCTGTTCGAAATTTAACATCGATGCCCGGGAATCTGTCCGTAAATTTTTTCAAAGTATTTCTGTAAGCCCAGTGCACTTCGAACCATAGTTCTTTTATTTTGCACTCTTTGACTTTTTGCTCCAAAAATTCTAATGATTCTTCGTCGATTTCCATCGCGGAGCCGGAATTGATTACGTCCAATATTCCAAATTTTCCGGTGACTTTATTAATAACCTCTTTATTTATTTCAAATGGACTGGCGCTAACATCGTGAAAATAATCGCAAAAAGCGCACTTTTTCCAAAAGCATCCTTTTCCTTGTAAAAGTATGAATTCTCTCGGAAATTTATCTTTGATTTCTGAATATCTAATTTGAACTTCTTTCATGTAAAAACTACCTTCTTGTAATTAATCGTAATTAATATTTTACATTAAAAATGTTAAAAAATAAAGTTATTTTATAAATGAAAATATAATTAAGTTATTTATTCGATAATTTATTGACAAAAATTACAAAAAGTGTATAATAAAATATGTATTTTTTAATATATTTTATTATTATTTTACAATAAGGAGTGAAGACTATGAATAAAGCGAAGAAATTAATAGTTTTTAGCTGTTGCATTATAATAGCAGCATTTGCAGCTTTATGGGTAGGCTGTAAGAATCAAATTTGGCTGGAGGCCGAAGAAACTGGAACTTCCGAAACTCCCGAAATTATTGAAGCTCCACCTACAGTCACGATTACAAGTGTAGAAAAAGGAACAACAGTAGAAGACGTCGAGCAACCAATGTACGATAAAGATGGAGTTCCAGTAACAGACGATAACGGAGAACAACAATACGAAACCATACAAGTAACATATGATACGGTAGACGTAACCGCTGAACTTTGTGGTATAGACACAACAACATATAAAACTTTCGGAGGAAACATTGTGTTTAATAATGACAGTGCTGAAATGTCAGCTGTAGCCATACCGGAACAGACCGATGAAACAACTCCTGTTATTGTCACATCCACAGCGAAAAAGAAACAAGGTGAAATGCCCGAAAAATTCTACGTATATGCTGGTGTAAGCAGTAAAGAAAAAACAGATGAAGGAACAGCAGGCTCGGGTGAAGTATTAAATATGTTCGCTAATATAGTAGATCAAGATGGAAAATTAGTTGTTGATGAAACAAGCGAATATACCGGGGAAGAACAGTTTGCATCAACTGATGTCAATGTTAATCCAAACTACGATAATTTTTTGGCACTTACCAATAGACAATTAGAAATAAAATATACCAAAATAGACGATGAAAGTAAAACAGTTAAAGATTACATACCAGAAGATGCTATAGAAGTGGGAAGATATAAAGTTTATGGCACTATGGCGGGATACTCTTACGATGAAGAGGGAAATATAAAATTATCGGGAATATGGCCACTAGGATATCTTACTATCGTACCGAAGGATTTATCGACAATAGCAAGTATATCATTTGATAAAGACCAAGCAGATTATTCCGGTAAAAAATTTGAACCTAAAGTTAAATCGGTAACTTACAATAGAACAAAGCTTGTAGAAGAAGCAGAAATTACTGAAAAAATAGAACTTGCAGAAGGAACAGATTATGATGTTGTCTACCCTGAAGATATGGTTAGCATCGGAACAAAATCAATAACAGTTAACTTTAAAGGAAATTATACTGGAAGTAAAACTGCCAGAGTTACTATTAGCCCAAAGGATTTGACAAACGAAGAACTAAGCATAGAAATGAAAGAAGACCGTGTTGAGTATTCCGGTGAAACATGGACTCCTGAAATTACAGAAGTAAAATTAGGCGACACAATACTTAAAGAAAGCACAGATTACAAAGTGATCCTTCCTGAAGACATGATTTCAGAAGGAAAGAAAGACATAACAATTGAGTTTATGGGAAATTATACCGGAAAGCAAATCGCAGTCGGCGAAATTTTGTCAACTGGTTGGGGCAAAGCAGTAGTTGATGGTGATCACAGATATTGGGTTGACAATGATGGTACTACCAGCGCAAGAATAGTCAAAGGCGAAAGAATTTGGTTAAAAGAAACTTCGGACGGAAGCAGTGCCTGGTACGGAATCGACAATACAAACAATACGTTCCAAGAGGGCTCTAGATTCTGGGTAAAATGGTTAGGTAAAGAAGAAAATAAAGATGAATGGAATGAATATTATGAGAAACTCGACGACGAACATAAGAATAAAGTAGAGGATAAAAAATTATGGATATTCTTATGTGGAGTGACAGACCCAGAAGGAAATGAATATAAAGAAATTGCAACTCCAACGAATTTATATATTCAATTGGGCTCCGATTGGGATAAGGACGATATACAAGCAGTATTTATTTCTGATGCTATAGACGAGCCGGTAGAATCTATAGAATATATAAACGATTTTAAAGATTCTCCTACAGGCACAGGAGACTATGCTAAATTAAAATTGAAACATTTTTCTCCATACGCTGTATATGATGAACTTACGGATGAAGAAAGAGAAATGCTTGATAAAATATTAAACGGAGATATATCTGAAGATGAATTAAATGATATGATTTCTGATGCAGAGTTAGATGAACCAACAGTTCCTGATAATGACGATGCATTAAGTAATTTTGAATCCTCAGAGCCATCCCTAAGTTATATTACCGGGGACCAGAGGGGATATATAATAATAATTGCTGTGTCCGCTTTGATAGTGGCTGGGATAACACTTCTTATTAGTTTGAAGAATAAAAAGAATAAATAATAAAAACCACCGTTCTAATTATAGAACGGTGTGATTTTTTAAGAATTCATAGATTCCGGAGCATCTACCTTCATGAGTTCCAGTATCGATTTTAAGATTATTCTTACGCTCTCGCAAATATATAAACGCGCTACTGTCAATTTAGAGTCTTCAGATACTATTTTACACGAAGAATAAAATTTATGAAATAAAGTTGCTAAATTTATTATATATCTTGTTATTTTTGTTGGATCGTAGTTTTTGGCAGATTTTATAAGTTCCTGAGGGTACATAGCCATGTAGAATATGAGTTTTTTCTCAATTTCCTGCGTTAAACACGACAGATCCGGATCTTTAGAACTTGAGTATAAATCTTTTACGTCACTATCTAATTTTTTAAATATGCTACAAATTCTTGCGTGAGCATATTGAACATAGTAAACCGGGTTTTGAGAGTCTTGCTTAACAGCCAAATCAAGATCAAAATCCATTCCTGAACCTGACTCGTGGGTATTAAATATAAATCTTGCCGAATCTGCACCGACTTCATCCAATAAATCTGATAGCTGAATTGCCTTTCCTGTTCTTTTGCTCATTCTTACAATTTCGCCGTTTTTTAATAGTCTAACGAGCTGCACCAAAATAACATGAAGTCTGTCTCTATCGATTCCAAGGGCTTCCATCACGCCTTTCATTCTTTCGACGTGGCCATGATGGTCAGCGCCCCATATGTCAACGCATGTGTCGAATTTTCTAGTAATAAATTTGTTATAATGATACGCAATGTCAGCTGCAAAATACGTGGGAATGCCATTAGCTCTTATCAGCACATCATCTTTTCCAGAACCAAATATTGAGGATTTATACCACAAACATCCTTTTCGTGTATATGTATAGCCATTCTTTTTTAGGATTTTTATTACTTTGGTAATTTCATTGTTGTTGTGGAGTTTGCTTTCATAGAACCAATTATCGTAGATGATTTTATATTTTTCCATGTCTTTTTTCATGCGTTCTATGTTTTTAGGTAGCGCAAAGTCTATGAGCATTTTTTTTCTTACATCAAAACTTTCATCAACATATTTTTTGCCGTGGATATCAAAAAATTCTTGAGCAAGGTCAGTGATATCTTGTCCCTGATAACATTCTTCGGGCATTTCGACGCTATCTTTTCCGTTGCAGATTTGTCTGTATCTTACGTCCAAAGATAGCCCAAATTTTTCTATTTGGTTCCCGGCATCATTTACATAAAATTCTTTGTAAACATAATATCCGACTTTATCCAGTATGGACGCCAGGCAATCACCCAAAGCTCCGAGTCTTGCATTTCCCATATGCATGGGGCCCGTTGGATTTGCGGAAACGAATTCTACCATTATTCTTTTTCCTTTTCCAAAATCAGATGCCCCGTAATCTTTCCCATGTTTTATTATTTCTTTAAGTGTGTTTTCAAAAAATTTTGCATTAAGAAAGAAGTTTATAAAACCGGGTCCGGCTATTTCGGATTTTAGAATTAAATTATTGTCTAATTTTAGATTATTTAATATGATTTCTGCTATTTTTCTTGGCGGCATCTTAAATTTCTTAGCTGACATTAATGCTACATTCGCGGATAAATCTCCATGGTCGCGTTCTGCGGGAATTTCGATATCAAATTCAGGAATGGTTTCTTCAGGTAAATCTTTATTTTTTAAAGCAATTGAAATTGCCTCTTTAATCGAATCTTTCAAGTAAAGCATTGTGTTTTGTAAATTATACATTTGTATTGACATCTCCTTCTGGTTTTTTGGTGGCTTCTATTTTGATTTCGTTAATGCTCATAAGGCTGGCATTAAACTCCAAAGAATATTTTAGATTTAGAACAACTTTATCTTTATAAGTTTTGAAATCCACATAATTTGTAAGTACTCCAAGAGTCATACATCCTACTTCAGTGTAATATGGGCTGTAATGACGCTTGCCTTTTTCCAAAATAAGTCTTGTTTGAGCTATATCGTTTTTTATGAGTGTTACCATATTTTCATTGTCTATTTTTATTATACATATTTTGAATTTGTCAGGGATATTTTCATCGTATTCTTTGTAAATTATATATTTTTTATTACCCTTTTCTTTGAAAGTTCCGAAAGTTACTAAATTTAACTCGTCATCATCATCGTCTACAATATGCTTAGACGTGATATTTACAATATAATCTTCTTTTATTTTAAACATCTCCTTTATCGTTGTACCTCGTTGTTAATACCAGTTCTAAAATGGGTCAATTTTATAAATATTGTTTTTCATATCGCAGTTCAAGAAAATTTTTGCTGTTTCTGAAAATTTGTCAGCATCTCCACTTACATAGAAATTGCATTTTCCTAAATCTTTTTTATTTGATTCCAAATTTTGAGCGCTCAGTATATTTTTTAATTTTTTTGCAGTTTCAGCTCCCGAATTTATTATAGTTATGTTTTTGCCCACGACCTCTGAAATGATATTTTCTATTATTGGGTAGTGAGTACACCCGAGTATCAAAGTGTCGATGTTGTTGTAGAGAAGCTCTTGGGTATAATTTTTTAAAATTTCAAGAAGTTGAGTCTTGGAGTCATTTATTTTACCGCTCTCTATTATAGGAACAAGCAGTGGACATGCAACTTGAAAAACTTTTGCAGAAGGATTTAGACTATGGATTTTTTTAAGGTATGAACTGCTTTTAATCGTAGCAGAAGTGCCCATAACTCCGATTTTCATATTGCGCGAAGAATTTACTGCTGCCTCGCACGTTGGATTTATAACCCCGTATAAACCTTTCAATTCAGAGGATTCATCTATGTAGGAGCTGACAGTCCCGCAGGCAGCCACTATTGTTTTTACTTTGAATGATTTTAAAAATTTTATGCTTTGAGATGCATATTCTATTATTTTTTCTTTGCTTTTCGGGCCATAAGGCGCTCTTGCTGTGTCTCCAAAGTATACTATATCTTCATGAGGCATTAATTTCTTCAGCATTTTTACGGTTGTAAGTCCACCTAGTCCAGAATCAAAAATCCCTATGGGAGAATTTTTAATATCACTATTCAAATTTACACTACCTTTATAATTATTGATTATTTTCCAAAGCCAATTCTATAAGTCTGTCTATAAGCTCAGGGATTTTGATTCCTTTTTCTTCCATTAATTTTGGATACATACTTATTTCTGTAAACCCGGGGAAGGTATTTATCTCGTTTAAAAATATCTCTTGAGTCCCTTCCTGAACAAAAAAATCTACCCTGGAAAGACCCTTGCAGCCCATTACTTTATAAGCTTTTAGTGCTTCTTTTTGTATTTTTTTGATAATATCTTCCGAAATATTTGCGGGAATGTTAAGACCTGAAGTTCCAGAAATATATTTTGATTCATAATCGTAAAAATCTCCTGAAGGAATAATTTCTCCAACCGTTGAAGCTATTAATTTGTCATTACCCAGTACAGCGCACTCTACTTCTTTACCTACTATCGATTCTTCAACCAGAATTTTTTCATCTTCTTTTGCTGCAATTTTGAGTCCGTTTAGAAGTTCTTCTCTGTTTTTAACTTTGGTTATGCCTACCGAAGAGCCAGCCTTTGCGGGCTTTACGAACATCGGATATGATTTTAATTTTTCTTCTATTTTTTTGATACATTCTTCCGGATTTTCTTCTAGTTCATAATCATAGATCCAGTCAAAATTTGCTTTTTTAATTCCAGAGTACATTAGCACGGAATTTGTGATTACTTTGTCCATACAAGCCGACGCTGATGTGACATCACAGCCTACTGTAGGAATGCCTGCAAGCTGTAAAAGCCCTTGTAAACTTCCATCTTCGCCGTTTTTTCCGTGGAGAACAGGGATTACAGCATCCAATTTAATAAATTCCGTATTTTTTTCTTTCATAACGAGTATGCCTTGTGATAAAGCGTCCGGAGAAATTATAGCAGGGATTTTTTGAGTGCTTTTTTTCGGATTTATGTTATCAAGAAGATACCACTGTCCTTCTTTTGTTATGTATAAATAGTGTACATCATATTTATCTGAGATATTATTTGCAATAGTTGCTGCCGAAGAAATTGAAACATCATGTTCCGAAGATTTTCCGCCGAATATTATCGCTATGCTGAGTTTTGCCATTTTAAAAACCACCTCATAAGTTGTTTTTTGTAATATTTAATTATATGCTGAATATTTCTTATTAGTAATATATTACAGTATATTATAACATTAACTGAGGTGAAGTTTCAGACAAATTTAATTATTTTTTCAATATTTGAAACATTTCAGGAAAATCATCAAAAAAGATTTTTTTCGACAAAATAATTGTTGCATTTTAACATATTGATTTAATTTTTTGATTAGGGTAGTATAAAATCGTGCATTCGGATAACACATAAATTTTATTAGGGGATAGATTGGCATATGAAAGAAACAAAAAATATGAAAAAAATACTTGTTATAGGAACTGGAGGAACGATTGCAGGAACAGGTGACGAAGGAAAAACCACAGGGTATAGTTCCGCTCAGATAAAAGTTGATAAACTTGTAGACGAAATCCCCTGTATAGGAGACTTGGCAGATGTTAAGTCGGTTGAATTATTTAGTGTAGATAGTTGTGATATGGATATTCCAAAATTAAAAAAGCTTTCTTGTTACATAGAAGAGATGTCTAAAAAAGACGATGTAGATGGATTTGTAATTACTCACGGAACTGATACACTAGAAGAAACCGCGTACTTTTTGAATCTAACGGTTCATACTGATAAACCAATTGTAATAACTGGTTCTATGCGTCCTAGCACCGCCATAAGTGCAGACGGACCATTTAATCTTTACCAAGCGGTAGCTCTTGCTCGAAGCGACGAAGCAGTGGGTAAAGGAGTGCTGGTGGTTTTTGCAGATGCTATTTACGGAGCCAGGGATATAATAAAAGTAAATACCTTTAAAACCGAAGCTTTTAACCATAAAGATTTAGGTTCGCTTGGATATATGCGCGATGATTCAGCGTTCTTTTACAATAGCACTGTTAAAAATCATACAAAAAATAGTGAATTCGAAATCAATGAAGACAGTGAAATTCCATCTGTAGAGGTTGTGAATTTTTACCTCGGTGATGACATTAAAATTTTGGATTGCGTTTCTAAAAATTCTGATGGTATCGTGCTGGGCGGAGCAGGAAGCGGCGGCTGTAGCACTAAATGGAATGATAAAATAAAAGAGATAATAGATAGTGGGATACCTGTTGTAAGAAGTTCTCGTATATGCAATGGGCTTGTTACTTACTCAAATGAAGAAGTAAAAGACCAGGGAGTTTACGCCAATAATTTATCGCCTCAAAAAGCCAGAATTCTTTTAATGCTCGCATTGATGAAAACGAAAGATTTATCTGAACTTCAAGATATATTTAATAGATACTAGATTATAGTTTATAAGTAAACATAGTTTTATAGACCTTCTCGGTAATTGTCGGGAGGTCTATTTTTTTGCAAAATAAGTAAAATGTGAAAAATGATGTAAACATTCTTTGGAAGAGGATTGGAATTATTATATATTTTTTAAACATCAATTATAATTAGTTAAAATATATAAAATTTTATCTAAAATCATTTGGTAATTTTTGTATTTTGTAAATTTGAATTGTATTACAAAAATATTATAATTATATATGAAAATAAATTGAAAAGGAGCAATGTTATGATTAAAAATTCTAAACGAATAGTAAGCGGATTGTTGTCAGGGTTAATATTTTTTACCTCGATGCCCGCAAAAGCATGGAAAGAGGTGAACCCCGTAAAAGAAGCTACTAAGGATTTACCGTTGTTAGATGCGAGCAATATGATTTATCGCACAAATTTTTTAGATTACGATCCGTGGAGACGTGATCATGGGTTTTTAATTAAGGCAGTAAAAACATGCGTCCATCCCGTGGATGGTGTGTTAAAAGGCGTATTTGGGGCGGGTTCTCCTGCAGTAATGGACAAAGAATATTTTAAATCACTTTGCAAGTATAAAAAAATGGATATTAATCATGTTTATAAGGTTGAGATACCATTTTTTGAAGATAGTTTACGAACATATGTAAAAAAATTTGATTTTCCAAGGTTAACATCAGTTGACTTTTGTGGAAAGAGGGATACAAAAACCGGACATTTAATTAGTAATCCAGCACTGATATCGTATAAAGCTTTTGGGCATTATGGGAAATTGAGAACAGTTTATGTAGATGGAGAGTTTGATTTTGTAGATAAAAATGGAAATATTGTGTATTGTGAAAACATCGATTTATTTCCGGTATGCGATCATAGCGTGATAATTGTCTGTAAATCTGAAGATATTGCCCGGAAATTTAAAAATATAATGGGAGATAAAGGAAAAAGGCATAGAATATTTCTTGAAAGTGAACTGGAAAAATATGATATAGCAGATAAATCACCTGAAAAATATAAATTTGGTAATCCGGAGTTAGAAAATTCATCATCGGTTATAATAACACATGCTTCTAAGGAATACCAAAACATATTAATTCCCAAAAATGTAATTAAAATAGAAAAAGAAGCTTTTAAAGAGTCTAAATTAGTGTCAGTAACTTTTGAAGAAGGAATGAAAGAAATAGAGTTTGGCGACGAGTGCTTTGCTGAGTGTGATTTGGTGAAATTCGAATTACCCAAAAGTTTAAAAAAGATAGTTCTTGGAAAAGACTGTTTTAAAAAATGCCGAAATGCTTATTCTATTGAAGAATATATAAAAAGTGAGCAAAGAAGAATACAAAAAGAGGAAGAAGAAAGACGTCCTAAAGAAAGAGAAGAACAATCAAAAGAATTGGAAAAATGGAAAAACGAAACACTTATTTCTATAAACATGTCAAAGAAAATGGTAGAAGAAGAAATTAAAACATTAGAGAAAGATAGATATGAAAAAAATATTGAGCTTAAAGTCCGTATGAAAGATGTAGAAAAAAAGCAAAAGGAAAAGCCCTCTTCAGGGATGGAAATAGAGTTTAAAATTTTTGAAGAGAAAAAGGCTGTATTAGAAAAAGAAGTAGAAATTTCCAGGATGGATATAGAAGTGATAAATGCTAAATTAGATGTGAAACGACAATTACTTAAAAGCTATGTTGACCACGCTGAAACGTTAAAAAATGCTAAGAAAATAGATAAGCTATTTGTTCAAAATATAGAAATGAGTCAGTTGTTACAACATATCATAGAAGAAAAGCAAAAAATACTAGACGATACAAAAGAAGAGCGAGAAAAATTAGAATCAGTTAGAATGGAAATTGCAAATAAAAAAGATGAGTTAGAAAGACAAGAGATGGAACAAGCAAAAAAAGATAGAGAGCGAGCCGAAAAAGACAAAGAGCAAGCTAAAAAAGATAGGGAACAAGCTGAAAAATCAGAGAGATTGAGAAAAGAAAGAGAAGAACTTGAAAAAGAAAGAAACAAAGGATTTTTCTTTAATTTATTATAAAAAATGAGCGGGTTTCACCCCATAAAAGCAGTAAAGCAAGGAATGAAAGATAAAATTGATGGTATAACTCACGGATTAGTTGTAAAATGCAAAATTGCGGCCGGAATTGTAGCGGTAGTATTAGTAGTTCAACTTTGTACTCCAATAGTAGAGTTTTGTACGTCAATAAAAAAATTTGTACAAACAAAAAAGGTAAGTTCTAAAAATCCTTTAGATATCAATTCAAAAGATTTTGGAATAAAAGTGAAATAAATAATGGAATATATGTAATAGAAAGTTCGGTAGGTAGAGGCAAAGTATTAGATATATGTGAAGCAAAAAAAGAGTACGGAGCCAATTTACAAATATGGGAAGCATCGGAAAATCTAGGCAATAGCTTAAATCAATTGTTTTACATAGATAGAAATGAAGATGGAAGCTATTCAATACTATCTTTGCATGCAAGTAAGTTTTTGGGAGTAAAGGAAGAAGAGAATAAAGAAGTAAAGCAATACAATCCGTCATTCAGGGATAATTGTAAATGGGAAATAAGCGCAAAAAATAACGATGAGTATGAATTAAAGTTAAAATCAAGTGGACTTAGCTTAGACGTATGTGAAGGAAAGAACCAAAACGGAACAAGGCTGCACTTGTGGGAATCAAATAACACGGAAGCGCAAAGATTTAGATTACACAAACTGGATATAGAAGATGCGACGTCTAATGAGATACATGAAATGATAGATGTACGAAGGAATCAGTCAAAGCTGGAAGAGATACAACTAGAAGGCGGTATAGAAAAAGTTACTAAATATATGGTGTCTCACTTTGAAAAGCTCAAAACGGTATACATATCAACTGAAGTATCAGAGATAGAAGAAGGGGCATTTAGTGATTGCAAAAGTATAGAAGCTGTATGGTGTGAACCAAAAATGTTAAAAGGGTTCGACAAAAGCGGAATAAAAACAATATGGGTGTCGGATGGCGTAAAGACTTTAGAAAAAAAGGATTTTCAAGGTCTGGAAAATATTGAAAACATAATTTTACCTGAAAGTATAGAGAAAATAGAAGAAGGAACATTTGAGAATTTTAAGAATATACGAGAACTGTATTGTGACTCTAAATGGTTTAAATATTTTAATAAAGCAAAAGTAGAAGATCTGGAAAAATTAAAATCAGAAATAATTAAAAATAAGGAAGCAGAAAATCAAAAAGATATCCAATATCAAATAGAATGCTACAAAGAAAAAATAAAAATTTTGAAAGATAGATTAAGCCAGCTCGGAGTAAAATCGGACGAAATTACTACAAAGAATAATGGAAAACTCAGTGACACAGAGTTACTGAAAAAGCTAAAAGATGAAACTGAAAACCTGACAGAAAAATATATAAACAAGTGCCTAGAAATTGATAGAAAATCATACGAACAACTAATAGAAAATAGTGTAAAGACAATTAGAAAAAATAATGATTACAAAACAGAAGAACTGAGTTTTGGAGAAAAAGAAAATTCGGAATCACAGACGACTATAGAAGAGATAGTAAAACTTGATGAGAACAATAAGAAATATGCAAAGTATGCAGGAGAGATACTGCAAAACCTCGAAAAAGGAATAGAAAGTAACAACAGATTCCGTAGGAAAAGCTTGGATAGTATAAGCAAAGAAATAAGCAGTATATTCAAAAAAATTAAAGACACATATGGAATAACGCCATACCCGGTTCAAGTGATGACAGTACTTAGACTATCAGACGAAATACTAAACGGAAAAAACACAATAGCAGAAGTAAAAACAGGAGAAGGAAAATCCTTCATAATAGCAGTCCTGGCACTGGTGCTTTCAAAATATGGGCATAAGGTAGACGTAGTGACTTCGACAGAAGAACTCGCCAGAAGAGATAATGAAAATCAAAAAAAGTATTATGAATTGTTCGGTGTAAAAAGCGGAGTTTTAAAAAAAGTTTGTATAGTGGATATTCTAGATTCGGATAATTCTTTTTTGATTAACTGGTATTATGCGGTTAAATATTTAAATGATGAATATGAAACTACTGATAGAGAAATACAATACTATATTGAATGCTACGAAGGAAAGAAATCTTTTTCTGAAAAGGAGAGAGATAGGGTTATTGTCAATGGATAAATGAAAAAGTATGAATGTGGGAACTCTGTACTACTGTTGCGGGTTGCGTTCAGGGGATCCCGCTGATTTGTTAAAAAAACTAGGAAACATATTTCACTAGTATCGAGAACTAAGAGGCTTGTGGGAGCACCGATTGTATTTGTGGATAATTATAATCTCGAAGAAGTTTGAAATCTTAGATGATAATAATTTTGGAAAAAATAAAGAAATTCCAATGAATTTAATCGAATGCCTTGCAGAGTTGAATTGGAACAACAATCATCTCCCAGTCTAGCCGGGACTTTAAAAATAGAAAAAAATTCAGTTAAAGTAAAGATATATTTCGGTGTAAAAACTATAATATAGTTGCAGTTTAAATTTATATATGGTAAAATATGTATGTCATTCGTTTTGAATGTCCTCCTTTTGGTAATTTCTTTGAGAGATTCAAAGTTACAGCTCTACGTCAAAAGGAGTTTCATGTTTTTTTGCACAATTTAAGTTTTGCTAAGACCACACGGTAATCGTGTGGTCTTATGCACGCCAAAAGTGGGCAGACATAAAGTCTGCTCACTAAATTTATATAAATAAAAATAGAATACTCACAAGATTGAACTTCTCGTGAATATTCTATCTGGTACGAATAACCAATAGTGATCTGAAGGTTAAAAACGCGAGTGTAGCAGAAAATAATTTACTGTTAGCCCTACACGCGAACTACCTAGAGGTGCTACTTGTCTAATCACTAAGGTATTAATACAAACGCACAGATAATTTTATTTTTTTAAAGCGTGTGAAAGTATAAATAAATTTTATATTACCGTTCGAAAGTATGTAACCCCCTAGTA
>CAKUUD010000002.1 GCA_934692675.1 uncultured Eubacteriales bacterium
TATTCCTTTCTTTTCTCTCTTCTCACTTTACTCACTCTTTTTTTCCCATTTTTTTAGCTCCCTATTCGGGAGCTTTTATATGTTTTAACTCTATTATTAGGTTTTGTAAAATTAATTTTTTATCTATATTTGTACTTTTTAGTTGTATATCTGCTTTAAGTAAAACTTCCAGTGATTTTTTTATGGTTTCTGCTGAAAATGTTTGGCATCTTTTGCAAGCGTTTTTTACTCTGAACTCTTTATTTCTATAATCAAAGTTCTTTATTATTTTTTCCATGGCCGGGCTTTTTTGAGATAATATTTTTGCTCTTAATAAATCCACATATTCACTACATATCACAGACAATATTACTACGGGGTCTTCTTTGTTTTTAATTAATGAGTTCAAAATTTCAAAACTTTTTTTGGTATTTTGTGAAAATATCGATTTTGGAAGATTAAAAATTTTACTTTTTTCAGAAAAATCTGAAATAATCTCCAGAGATTTTTTAGATATGGTTGCTTCTTTTTCGTAATTGCATATTTTTTTTAGTTCATTTCGCACATGACTAATATCAAGATTTTTGCATTTTTCTTTTATAATTTTTGCGTTTTCTATCGATAAATTTTTATGGAATTCTTCTTTTGCCCAGTGCACTAATTGCTTTTCAATAGGTATATCATTCGTATCAAATTTGCACGAAATTCCTTGGTCGATTATAATTTTTTCAATTTTTTTGAATTTATTTATATTTTTTATTCCATTTATTTCATGATATTCTATGATTAAAATTGTGCAGTATTCAGGGATATCCGAAAGAATTTTTATGAAATACTCAATATCTTCTGGGCTTTGATTTTCCCATTCAAAATTTTTAATAGTTATACATTTTTTGGTAGAGTTTAACGGAAAAGTATCAATTGCGTTTTCCAAATCGTCGAAATTGATATTTTCTCCTTCAAAAATAATATCGTTAAAATCGTTTTTATTATCATTTAAAACTAATTTTTTTATTATATTTTCGAAATAATCTAAAAAATATTTGTCACCGGATAATAAATAAATTTTATCCATGGTTTTGGAAGCGATACGCTGATTGAACTTTTCATAATTGAGTTTTGGCATATTTTACATAATCCTCCTGATTTGATAATTATTACTATCTGAATTTACATTTATATAAATATTTCCCTGATGATATGAGGAAAATATATTCTTATAGTTACGAGCAAGTTTGAAAAGATAAATTTCAGAAGCTCTTTTCGAATCAGAAATTATGATATTTTTAAAGTCGATTTTATTGTAATTTTGGGGAAGACCACCACAAATAAAGCAATCGACACATCTCCAATCTTCAGGAATGTCGTTTGCATTACCTCCGTTAGGTACTACTAAAAATTTGATATTATCGATATTAATTTTGATGTAATTATAACTATTTTTAGTAATAGTTTCTATTTTTGTGTTTCCGAAAATAGTAGTGTATGAATGAATTTTATTTATTATTTTTTTAATATTTTCGCTCAATTTTTCTGATATTATTTGATTTTTTTCATCAATAACAATATTTTTCGGTTCATATGTATTTATTATATCTATAAATTTAGGAATATCTTTTTGACTGCTCATAGATAGACTAAAATAATCAACAAGATTTCTGTTCGAAGTGGAAAATTCATATTCTATGGGATCAGAAAAAGTTTTTTCCGTTGTAGATAAAAGAAGCGCTTTATGGTGGTTTTTAGAGATACTTATACATAGCCCTTCTCCGCAAGGAATAACAGCTAATTGAGTTACATTTTTTGTAAAATATTCATAAGAGATAATGCTGACCATAATTAAATTTATAGAAACAATAGATGCTACCACTATTATATTTTTTGTCCCTGACGATAATATGGTAATTATAACTAAAATCAATATCATAGATATAGTGATTCTTAAGTATCCGTAGTTGGAATTCAGGAGAGCATTAGGAATTTTAGCGATTAAACTCGAAGCATAATTGACATACTTAATCATAAACCCACAGATTAAAGCCAGTGGTTTGATTATAAACATGAAAATATGATAATTTATGCAAGTCAATATGTTCATAATTAGAGATAATGCCAAAATAATTGATACTGGCGTTACAATAAGGACATTGGAAATAAACGAAACTGTTGAAATTTTTTTGAAATACCATGAAGAAACAGGAATGTTCAATAAAAAGCAACACACGCTCACAGTGAAGCTTGATACCAAAAAATACGTCGCCGAATTATTGAAATTTTTAGGAATATATGACAATATAAAATTTGTTAATTTACTATAAAATAGAGTTATTGACAAAATAGATAAGAAACTCAACCACAATCCTATATCGATAGCCGAGTTAGGATTAAATATGCATATCGTTCCCACTGCTATGCCAATCGCCGTAAGACTATCGGAGCTTTTTCTTAAACATAGCGACATCAAGTATATTCCCATCATTATGCCTGCGCGGACGCTTGATGGGGTAAACCCTGCAACAAACACGAAGCCTATCACGAAAAGCATCGTGGCTATGTAAGCGATTTTATCTTTGACTTTAAGCGCTATTAAAAATTTAAGTATAAAAAACGCAACTATCGATATGTGAATACCCGAAACAGCCAGCAGGTGATAAGCACCTATAATATCAAAATTCCTTTTTGTGTTTTTCGGGAAATCGTTTTTATCGCCAAGCATAATTCCGTTTATGATTGCAGCGTATTCTGGAGGAAGATTTTCTTTGGAAGCCGACAGCAATTTTTTACGTATTTTTAGTACAAAATATTTAAAAGAGCGATTATTTGATTCTTCTATCTTTAATGTCTTATCGTTGCTTGTCAAAAATCCTTTCAAATATATGTTTTTTGACCTATAATGAAGTTTTGAGTTAAATCCCGGATTCGCGGGCGGTATGAACAAATAAGCCTCGCTGGTAATTGTATCGAAAGTTTCGCATTCAATCGGCTCGGCGGAAGAAACTTCTATTTTAAATGGTTTTACGTCCTCGCCATCTATATTTTTGACGTTTATTATGTAATGATACGCAGAATTTTTCTTAAATACATTATCGCATATTTCACCATTTATAGTTACTGTGCAGTCGTCCCATTTTTCAGTTGGAATTATATTATAGTTTAAGTTTACATAGTATACGATACTAGCTATTAAACATGGTAAAAATGTTAAAAAAAGGACTCGGCTTTTCTTAATAAAAAACACTGATGCTAAAGAAAGCACTCCTAAAATAATAATAGCTGGTACTAAAAAATTATTCGGTAGGAACACCAAAAATGTTAGAGTAAAAAAGTAAGAAAGTCCTATTAAAGCCAGGGGCCTTTTCATATTTTTCACTCCTTTAAAAAAACACTTTATAGCTTAATTATACCCCAAGCTATAAAGTGTTGTCTATTTTTATTTTGGAAATACGGGCAATTTTTCCAGATATATTATATCTTTTCTTTCCGAAGAATTCCCTTCGGCAAGCACGCACACTTTGGCGGCGATATTTCCTTTTGCTTTTTTTACTAATTCTTCCAATGCTGCCACAGATTCTCCTGTACTTATGACGTCATCAACTATCAAAATTTTTTTATTTCTTATTTCAGAAAAATCATTTTCCGAAAGATATAATTTTTGAATTTTTGATGTTGTTATTGATTTTACCTCAACGTGTATCGAATTTTTCATGTAAAGTTTTTCTGATTTGCGAGCTACAATATATTTTTTGCCGCACTGTTTAGACATTTCATAACATAGAGGTATGCCTTTGCATTCGGCAGTTATGAGAACGTCAAATTCAGGACATTTTTTAAGTAACTCTTTTGCAGATTTTTCGGTTATTTCTGTATCACCAAACATTATAAACGCAGCGATATCTAGGTTTTCATTTACTTCGCAGAAGGGTAGTTTCCTTTTACATCCTGCAATTTCAATTTCAAAAAATTTGTCATTAGCCATTTTAAATTCTTCTTTCTGAAAATTTTAAAGTTTCTCCCAGGAGAGTTCTTTTCCTCCCAATAGATGAAAATGTATATGCTTAACACTCTGTCCGCCATTTTCTCCACAATTGTTTATTATTCTGTATCCCTCATTTAAGCCAAGTTTTTCGGCAATTTTTGGTATTACGGAAAAAATATATCCGATAATATCTGAATTTTCAGGAGTGATATCGTTAGCGGACGAAATATGTTCTTTTGGAATTATAAGCGCGTGAACCGGTGCTATGGGGTTTAAATCGTTGAACGCTAAAACTTTATCATCTTCATAAATTATTTTAGAAGGAATTTCTTTTTTTATTATTTTACAAAATATACAATCCATAATAGTTGTTTTCCTTTCTGTCTGGTTTTAAATTTGTTCAAAAATGCATATGTTTGAAACACAAGGAAATATTGTATATCTTTACAATATTTATGTCAAGATTTTTGAAGAAACAATCTTGACTGGCCAACATGTCGCACAAAAATATTCAAAATTTACAGAAAGCCTATTGATTTTTGAAATTGTATATAGTAATATACAAATTAGCTGTGACATAAGTGGCAGGGAAGATATCTATCTTCTTAAATAAAATATGAGAGGCGTGGTTAAATCATGGCAAACACAAGTCCGCAAACGACTACTCGCGGATTCATGAGAGGTTTCAAAGATGGCATACCTGTAGCGTTGGGTTACATTCCGATAGCGCTGGCATGTGCAATCTCGGCAATACAAGCCGGATTGAGTGTTGGAGTGTCGGAACTCCTGGGAGCGATGGTGTTTACAGGTTCAGGTCAGCAAGCTGCTATCAACCTACTAAAAGGTGGCACTACCGCAATTTGGCTTTACGCTTTAACTATATTTGTAGTTAACTGTAGGTACATATTATTTGCTATATCGATAGCTCAAAGATTTGACCCAAAAATGAAAACTTGGCAAAGAGTTTTGTTCGGCGTTTTGAACACTGATGAAATTTTTGGAGTTGCAATGAAAGAAAAAGGCACCTTGGAGCCTTCATATTTGTTGGGACTCGGCACTTCTCCGTATCTTGGATTTTTACTTGGTACAATACTTGGAGCAGTGGCAACAGATTTACTCCCTGCTGCGATAAGACCCGCACTTGGGATAATGTTATACGCTATGTTCATAGCAATCATAGTTCCTTCCGCAAAAAAATCCCGTCCGGTTCTTGTGGTGGTTTGCATAGCATTGCTTTTGAGCTTTATAATGGAATGTATCCCTGCAATTAAAGCCGTTCTTGATAGTTCATGGATAATAATTATTTGTGCTATCGTAACTTCACTCATAGGTGCATTTTTATTCCCGATAAAAGACGACCAAGAAGCACCTGAAACAAAGGGGGTTGAAGAATAATGGATACCCAAAAATTTATATATGCTATTTTTGCTATGACAGCGGTAATGTTGGGAGTAAAAATTATTCCGATACTTTTCTGCAAAAAGAAAATAAAAAATGTATTTATTAAATCATTTTTAGAATACATACCTTACGCAGTTCTTACATCAATGATATTCCCTGAAGCTTTTGTTAACTCTACCGGCAATGTATGGTCAGCAAGCATAGCAGTTGTTGCTGCGATTATACTTTCTTACATAGGTCAAAGCTTGGTGGTTGTAGCACTTTCTTCGACGCTGGTTGCGTTCATTGTTGAACAAGTTATGCGTTTTGTAAAATAAAATTACAGACATAAAAATCCGACCCATAAATCTTGGGTCGGATGATTTTTTATTTTTCAGCAGATTACTGAGCTGATAATCGTCGTTCCGTAATATCTCCGGATATTATGTCTAAGTCTACAAATTTATCTCCATAAATGGCGGCTACCCCAGCACCGAACCCCACAAGAGCGTGCATGACTAATTGATAAAGGTTTAGCAGACCTACTAGTGGCACTGTCACTAATAAAGTTATTAGGGCTATTACACTTATTGAGCAGTAT
Source organism: uncultured Eubacteriales bacterium (assembly GCA_934692675.1). Classification (GTDB taxonomy): domain Bacteria; phylum Bacillota; class Clostridia; order Oscillospirales; family Acutalibacteraceae; genus UMGS1491. The sequence continues at coordinate 5,937 of CAKUUD010000002.1, forward strand.
AGTGCTAAACAGGCAAAATATATCCTTTCTTTAATTAGTTTCATCTCATTAGCGTCTTTTTGAGCCACGAAACCCTGAATCGCTTCGTTTTCTTTTTCCAATTGAGTGCTACAATTAAAAATGGCAAGAGACGCTAGGGAGCTTGCTAAATCATCTTTATTTTTCATGGACTTAGGTAGAAGCCCTTTAATTTTTTTCGTAAATTCTTTCCTCATATTTTTATATTTTTTTATAAGTTCATTTTGTTTACTATATACATCTTCTGCATATGCTTTTTGTAGTTTTTTACGTAGTTTTGGGTTGTTATCATACTGTTTGTCGTTCACTGTACCGGCGTATTTTCTTATTATTTCATTTAAGTCGCTGAACATCCCTTCCATTTGTGTTTTTAAATTTTCTTTTAGGCTATTAAATTTATCTACATCGAAATTGGTATTATTATTGGAGTTTTTAAGTGAATCAATATCCACTTGGCTGAACTTTGTTATCTTTCTTTGACACTCCATAAAATGTTTAGGATGATCATCTTCCAATAATTCTTTCATTCTTTCCAGTTCGTTTAGGTTCATTTTGGCTTGTTTATTTCTAGCTTTTTTCTCCTTTTCTGATTCTGAAGCTATATTAAATATACCTTTTAATTTCGATTTAATCGACGATTTAGTTTTATCTACAGTGATATTATAATCCTCTCCTGTAACATAATGTTTGTTCAGAAAGTCAGCTACTTGTATCAAACAACCTATCATTCCGGTCCCTTTATCTTCGTTGTGTATGGCGTGTTTCACGCTCTTTTTTGTCATGAGTCCAAAATTACTTTGTTGGGTGTTTTTTAAAAGTTTTGATGTAGCTTTAGCTTGATTTAGTGTTTCTTTCGAATCTTTTATTTTTCGTTCAATAGATTTAATAGCGTTGTTACAGTCTTTTATTGTTTGTAAATTTTCTTTTTCGTTTTCATCTTTACTCAGCCCAAAAAAACCTTTTATTCGGTCACTGGCACTTTTCTTTTTTGATTTTTCGCTTTTGATTTCTTCTTTGATGTCGTCTATCCTGGATTTATAGCCTGCTACTTTTGTATTTAAATTGCCTAATGTTTCTAAGCAGTTTTGCTTGGCGGTTGTTTGGAAATAAGTTATTTCATCGAACAAGGCTTGTTGTAGGCTGTTTCCCATTGCTTTTTGGTTGTTTTGTTTATCGATTTTTGTTAGTTTTTCAATGTTTGCATCTGCACTTTGTATAATTGATGAAAACCCCGATGCTTGCTGAACTTTGTCTAAAAATAGTTTTGCTAAATCATGAAGTTGAGAGTTTTTTATTCCTTTGCTGTTTTCTTCATTGAACTTTTTTGAAATACTTTCCAAGCCTTGATTAGTAACTTCTGTGAGTTTCTGTTTGTAATAAGTTTCAATTTTTTCCATTTTGAATTCCCCTTTCAAATTATAATTTAATAGTTATAAAAATAGTATAAATATTCTGCGTTAATTATATATTATAACTAAAAAATAATAAAAAGCAACCCTTTTTTATAAAAAGTTGCATTGATTTCTAAGTTTGACCCAAACTTTTTTATGGTGTATAATAAAATGTACCGCATTTATGAATTATAAATGCCTTAGTGGTGAGATTAATCGTAAAAAATTAGTTAATAATAAATAATATTTAAAAATAAATATAAAAGGAGATATAGTTTTGACTAAAAACAGATACGGAAATGAGAGCATATCTTCTCTGAAAGGTGCCGATAGGGTCAGAAAGCGTCCAGGAGTTATTTTTGGTTCTGACGGAATCGAAGGATGTGAACATTCCGTCTTTGAAATACTTTCCAACTCAATCGATGAGGCCAGGGAGGGCCATGGTAACGTTATAAAGGTGACCCGCTATAAAGACAATTCCATAAAGGTGGAGGATAAAGGGCGTGGAATTCCCGTGGATTTTAATCCTAAAGAGGAAAAATTCAATTGGGAGCTCCTTTTCTGCGAGCTTTATGCCGGCGGTAAATATAATAATCTTAATCAACAGAATTATGAGTATTCGCTCGGCCTTAATGGCTTAGGATTGTGTTCTACTCAGTATGCCTCGGAGTATATGGACGTAGAAATAAAAAGGGACGGATACATCTATAATCTTCATTTTGAAAAAGGTGAAAATATCGGCGGCCTTCAAAAAGAAGAGTACAAAAAGAAAGATACAGGAACGAAAATAAAATGGAAACCGGATTTATCGGTTTTCACGGATATTTCTATTCCTTTTGACTATTTTGAAGATGTTTTAAAGCGCCAAGCTGTGGTAAATTCCGGGATAAAATTTTTGCTGAAGTATCAAAATGAGAATTCTGAATTCATAGAAAAAGAATTTATATATCAAAACGGAATAACCGATTATGCCGCGGAATTGTTAAAAGACGAGTATCTTACACCAGTTCAAAGTTGGCACTTGGAAACCAAAGTAAGGGATCGTGAAGATAAGCCGTTTTACAAACTCAAAGCTGATGTCGCGGTTGCGTTTTCAAATAAATCAAATACCGCTGAATATTATCATAATTCCAGTTATCTTGAACATGGTGGAGCGCCAGAAAGAGCCGTGCGCAGCGCTTTTACCTCTCAAATAGATTCTTATTTAAAGCAAAGCGGAAAATATACAAAAAACGAAAATAAAATAAGTTTTGCGGACATAGAAGATTCACTTACGGTCATTATTTCGTCGTTTTCTACGATGACTTCTTATGAAAATCAAACCAAAAAATCAATTACAAATAAGGGCATCCAAGAAGCTCTCACCTCTATGCTTAAAAAAAATTTGGAAGTTTATTTTATTGAAAATCCAAATGACGCCGAAAAAATAGGAAATCAAATTCTCGTTAACAAAAGGAGCCGCGAAGACGCTGAAAAAACTAGACTTAATTTAAAGAAAAAGCTCACCACGAGCATGGATATGGCAAGCAGAGTTGCTAAATTTGTGGATTGCCGCAGCAAAGATACAAATAAAAGAGAACTTTTTATTGTTGAAGGGGATTCTGCACTCGGAGCTTGTAAGCAGGCGAGAAATCCGGATTTTCAGGCCATAATTCCTATACGAGGGAAAATACTTAATTGCCTCAAGGCGGATTATAACCGCATATTCAAAAGCGATATAATTACCGACCTTATAAGAGTTTTGGGGTGCGGAGTAGAGGTTAGAACTTCCAAAACTGCCAAGGATTTATCTTCGTTTAACTTGGAATCCTTAAAATGGAATAAAATTATTCTTTGCACCGATGCCGATGTGGACGGATTCCAAATACGCACATTGCTTCTTACGATGCTTTTTAGGCTCACGCCAAAACTTATAGATTCCGGCAAGGTGTTTATCGCGGAGTCGCCTCTATATGAAATTAATACAAAAAAAGAAACATATTTTGCGTATAACGAATCGGAAAAAGAAGAGTTTATTAAAAAAATAGGTCGGGAAAAATACACGGTTCAAAGGTCGAAAGGTCTTGGTGAAAACGAACCCGACATGATGAATTTCACAACAATGAACCCGGCTTCTCGAAGATTGATAAAAGTAATGCCAGAAGACGCAGAAAACACTTCTAAAATGTTCGATATTCTTTTGGGCGATGATTTAGCAGGGAGAAAAGAATATATAATAGAAAACGGACATTTATATGTTGACGATTTAGATATAAGTTAAAGGTGGTGAATTATTTAAATGAAATCCGGAAAGAAAATAAAAGAAAGTTCCTCTAGGACCTCTCACGTTAGCGGTTTTATATATAACGCAGGGGAGGTAGTGGAAGAAAAAATAGTTAATACACTTAAAAAAAATTATATGCCCTATGCCATGAGTGTAATAATGTCCAGAGCTATTCCCGAAATAGACGGGTTTAAGCCCTCTCACAGGAAATTGCTTTTTACAATGTACAAAATGGGTCTTCTTGGATCCACTAGAACCAAGTCCGCAAATATAGTCGGTCAGACCATGAAACTTAACCCTCATGGTGACAGCGCTATATACGATACTATGGTGCGTATGAGTAGGGGCTATGAAGCTCTTTTGTATCCTTATGTGGATTCCAAGGGTAATTTCGGTAAATTTTATTCCAGAGATATGGCTTGTGCTGCGTCAAGGTATACCGAGGCCAAACTCGAAAGCATTTGCAAAGAGCTTTTTAAAGATATAGACAAAGACACAGTAGATTTTGTCCCTAACTACGATAACACGTTGACAGAGCCTTCTCTGCTTCCTTGTACCTTTCCTTCGATACTTGTTAACTCTAATACCGGAATAGCGGTTGGAATGGCCAGCTCGATTTGTCCTTTTAATTTAAAAGAAGTTTGCGAAACCACAATTGCATATATAAAAGACAGAAATTGCGATATATTAGAAACTTTGATAGCTCCTGATTTTCCGGGTGCCGGAGAAATAATTTACGACAAAGAAAAAATAAAATCGATTTATGATACTGGTCGCGGAGGAATAAAAGTTAGAGCGAGATATAGATATGATAAAAAATATAATTGTATCGATATAATAAACATTCCTCCCACAACAACTTCCGAAGTTATAATAGAGAAAATTGCAGAGCTTGTGAAATTGGGTAAAGTAAGAGAAATTTCGGACGTACGCGATGAAACCGGTTTGGATGGTTTGAAAATCACTATAGATTTGAAACGTGGAACAGATCCCGAAAAATTAATGCTTAAACTTTTTAAACTCACTACCTTGGAAGATACGTTTTCGTGTAATTTTAATATTCTTATAGCTGGCACTCCAAAAGTTATGGGCATCAGAGAGATACTCGAAGAATGGGTTGAATTTAGGGCGGAATGTATTCGTCGCAGAACTTCTTTTGATTTAAATAAGAAAAAAGATAAACTCCATTTGCTCGAGGGTCTTGAAAAAATTTTGCTGGATATAGATAAGGCTATTTCTATCATCAGGAAGACCGAGCAAGAACAACTGGTAGTTTCTAATTTAATGCAAGGATTTGATATTGATGAAATTCAGGCCGAGTATGTTGCTGAGATAAAACTCCGTCATTTGAACCGCGAGTACATTTTAAAACGCACAAGTGAAATCGAAAATTTAAAAGATGAAATTGCTGAGCTTGAAGATATTCTTTCTGCTAAAAATAAAATTTACAAAATAATTATTAAAGAACTGAGTGCAGTTTGCAAAGAACACGCCAAGCCGCGAAAAAGCTTGCTTATTTATCCTGAAGATACCGAGGAATATACCGAATCTGAAATTGTGCCGGATTATCCTGTTAAATTTTTCCTTACAAAAGAGGGGTACTTCAAAAAAATAACCTCACAGTCTTTAAAAATGAACTCGGAACAGAAATTGAAAAACGAAGACGAAATTGTACAGGAAATTCCAGGAATGAATCATTCGGAGCTGTTGTTTTTTACCGATAAATGCCAAGTTTATAAAACTAAAGGCTATAATTTTTCCGATACAAAAGCCAGTGCGCTCGGAGAATATGTTCCCGCATTTTTATCTTTTGAAAAGAATGAAAAAGTGGTTTATGTAGCGGTAACAACTGATTATTCAGGATTTATGTTGTTCTTCTTCAAGAGCGGAAAAGTCTCCAAAGTCGAAATGAAATCGTATTACACAAAAACAAATCGAAAAAAACTTATAAAAGCCTACAGTGAAAAAGACGATATCGTTAGTGCGGCCTATAGAATTCAAGATGAAGATTTTATTTTAACATCTTCTTCGGGAAAAGTTTTGATTTTTAATTCTTCTATGATTAATTTAAAGCAAACGAAAAACACCCAAGGCGTAGCGGTTATGAAGCAGAAGAAGGGTCATAAACTTATAAAAGCAGAAGAATATGTCCCCGGGACTTTCTTAAATGAGAAAATTTATCGAGCAAAGAATATACCAGCCGCTGGAAAATTGTTATCTGATGATGATACGACTTGTGAACAGCTTACTTTGTGATGAAAGGACATGATTATATGAAAAGAGTTTTTTTAATTGTTTTGGATAGTGTTGGAATAGGCGAAATGCCCGACGCTGCCGATTACGGCGATGCGGGGAGCAACACTGTAAAAGCTTGTTATAACAATAAAAATTTTAATATGCCTAATTTAAAAAAGATGGGGCTTTTTAATATTGACGGGATGGATTATTCTGAAAACGAACCCAATCCTACAGCAAGTTTTGCCAGAATGAAAGAAGTTTCAAAAGGGAAAGACACCATTATAGGCCATTGGGAAATCGCAGGTATCGAATCCAAAAGACCTCTTCCTACGTATCCTAACGGATTCCCTGATGAAGTTATTGACGAGTTTAAACGCAGAACCGGCCGTGATATCTTATGTAACATGCCTTATTCTGGAACCGAAGTCATAAAAAAATACGGCAAAGAAAGTGTAGAAACAGGAAAACTTATAGTTTACACTTCTGCTGACAGTGTATTTCAAATCGCTGCTCACGAAGACGTGGTTCCTATTGAAAAATTATATGAGTACTGCAAAATTGCAAGAGAAATTTTAAAAGGAGACCATGCGGTGGGAAGAGTTATCGCCAGACCGTTTGTAGGCGAATTTCCTAATTTTGTTCGTACTACGAATCGACATGATTTTGCTCTTGCTCCTCCGGAAAATACCATGCTGGACTTCATTAAAGAGAGCGGAAAAGATGTAATTGCTGTGGGCAAAATAAGCGATATTTTTGCAGGAAACGGCGTAACCGAAAAAATTTTAACAAAAGGCAACGAAGACGGAATAAATAAAACTCTTGATATTATGGATAAAAATTTTGAAGGATTGTGTTTCGTAAATTTGGTTGATTTTGATATGCTTTATGGTCACAGAAATAATGTTGATGGATATGCCGCTGCACTCTCTTATTTTGATTCGAAAATTCCGGAAATTTGTGGTAAACTTCGTCCTGAAGATATACTTATTATTACTGCGGATCATGGCTGCGATCCGACCACAGCATCTACCGACCACTCAAGAGAGTATACTCCTATGGTTATTTTTGGAAACAACGTAAAAGAAGGGGTAAATTTAAAAACTCGTGAAGGTTTTTATGATACCGGTGCAACTGTTTTGGAATACCTTTGCGTTGGTGAAAAAATAAAAGGGAAGTCATTTTTGAAAGAGGTTATAAAAAATGGAAATAAATCGTAATGGGATTGTATTATGGTTGAAAAAAATAATTATTTGCACAATAAGTTTGATTTTACTCGGAATAGGTTGCGGCCTTAATGTCGCAACTTCGCAGGGCGCCGACCCTATAACGGTTTTTTATGATGGACTAAGCAAGGCTTTTCATGTGAGCGTGGGTTTTACGGCAAGTATTTTGAATTTTAGCTTGATATTGCTGGTTCTTGCTTTTTCGTTTGTTTCCGCAAAGGTTAATAAAGCCAAAGGATTCAAAGAAATAGTTAAATATTTACTTAAATACATAAGCATAGGCACGGTTATATATTTGATGGTTCTTGGAAATTTCATAGATTTTGGTATATGGATTTATAATTTGTTGAATGTTCCCACAGATTTACCACAAACATTTATGTATCAAATAGGAATTTCTTTAATAGGATGCCTGTTTTGTTTTGTAGGTTTGGGCGGATTTATGAGCATAGACATCGGAATCGACCCTTGGACTGCTTTTGCAGTTATACTGGCCAAAAAATGTAATACATCGTTCAGACTTATCAAAATCATACTGGATGCTTTAACTTTGCTTTTTGGATGGCTTTTAGGAGGAACAGTAGGAATAATCACTCTTTTTTGCGTGGTATGCGGAGGTCCTGTTATACAAAAATCTGCAGAACTTCTTGACAAAATGCTTCCGAAAATGCTACAATCCAATTATGAAAATCAAGTTAAGAAATAGTAAATGTAAAGAGAAGATTTTTGCTATATTTAATATGAAACATTTAGATACGCATATTTATTTGTGAATTATTTCGAGTTATTGAGTATAATATTCTAATTTATTCTTATAAAGGTGGTGAATATGGACGAATTTAACTTTTTCTACACAAAAAGTTGAATTTGTTCGTGATTGTTTATGTGTAACGTACCTACTCCTCACATAGGAGCTCAAAAAGGCGAAATAGCAGATGTAGTTTTGATGCCTGGTGATCCTCTGAGAGCTAAATTTATAGCTGAAAATTTTTTGACTGATGTTAAGTGCTTTAATAAAGTAAGAAATATGTTTGGCTTTACAGGGAAATATAACGGGAAAACTGTGTCTGTAATGGGCGCAGGAATGGGAATGCCTTCCATTGGAATATATTCTTACGAACTTTTTAATTTTTATGACGTAAAATCTATTATAAGGATTGGAAGCGCGGGCGCGATTAAAGACGAAGTTAATCTCAGAGATATAGTTATTGCCATGGGAGCTTGCACCGATTCTAACTATGCCTCTCAATATGAATTGAATGGTACGTTTGCTCCTATTGCTGATTTTGAATTGCTTAGTAAAGCGCAAAAATTCTCGAAGGATATTGATTCCAAAACCTTTGTAGGGAATATTTATTCGACGGATGTATTTTATAGTAGCGAGAAAATTTTGCCAAAGTGGAAAGAAATGGGAGTTTTAGCGGTCGAAATGGAAGCTGCTGCACTCTATATGAACGCTGCCAAGGCCGGCAAAAAAGCGTTATGCTTGCTGACAATTTCGGATTGCCCATTGCGTGGACTTTCTCTTTCTTCCGAAGAACGTCAGATCGGATTTTGTGATATGGTTAAACTTGCTCTAAAAACAGCAACCGAGTAACCAAAATTATTAAAATATATTAAATTTATTATTCATATTTTGATTTGGGGGAAATTATGAAAAATCTAATTTCAAAAATTGCTTTGAGTTTATCAATAGCAGCGTTTTTATGCTTGGTTGTATTTGCCGTTGGTTCTGGCTTCAAGTTACATACAGGACTGGAGGATGACGACCGATTTTCGGTTTCCATGGTTACCGATGGCGGTGGTATAAATGACCAATCTTTTCAAGAATCCGCATGGAAAGGCATGCAGCAATTTGCAAGTGAAACAGATTCTCATGTAAGTTATGTTGAGTGCCCTCAAACTTCAGATTTTTTAATCAATATAGATAAACTTGCCGATGAGCATACAGATTTGATATGGGGCATAGGTTACAAACTTGCGGACACCATTGAGTTAGCAGCTAAAACCAATCCTGAGTTAAAATATGCTCTAGCTGATTTTACATACGGAGAAAAAATCCCTGATAACGTAGCTTGTGCGGTGTTTAGGTCTCAAGAATCCTCTTTTATGGTAGGTTACATAGCGGCCATGACCACAAAAACCAATTGCGTGGGATTTGTGGGAGGAATAAAAGGTCTTGTTATAGATCAGTTTGAGTATGGGTATTTGGCTGGCGTGGCATATGCTTCCAAAAAGCTCGGAAAAGAGGTAAATGTAAGAGTTCAGTACGCCGAAAGCTTTACCGATTCTGCAAAAGGAAAGGCCATAGCAATGAAAATGTTCGATGAATGCGACGTCATATTCCATGCTTCAGGCGGCGCGGGTGTAGGCGTTATAGAAGCTGCCAAAGAAACCGGAAAATTTGCAATCGGTGTAGACCTCGATCAATCATATTTAGCTCCTAACAATGTTCTTACTTCTGCAATAAAAGATGTGGGAAAGGCAGTAAATCTCATATCCAAGGATGCGCTTAACGGAGAGGAAATCGGGGGAAAAACTTTTTCTTACGGAATAAAAGAGAATTGCGTGGGCATACCCGAAAAAAATCCGAACATGAATCCGGAAGTTTATGCAGCAGTGCTTAAAGTCAAAGATAAACTCGCCGAAGGAAAAATCGTACCCCCTGGAACAAAAGCAGATTATGATGAATTTATTAAACGTCTCCCTGAACTAAATGCTTAATAAAATATTGAAAGGAGGATTTCAGTGGAAATTAGCAAAGAATATGCCGTGCAAATGCGTGGTATAAGTAAGTATTTCGGAAAGTTTCAAGCCCTTAGATCGGTAGATTTAGATGTTAAAAAAGGAGAAACTCACGCAATTTTAGGAGAAAATGGTGCCGGAAAAAGCACCTTGATGAATGTTCTGTATGGCCTTTATGGAGCGGATGAAGGAACAATTTATCTAAATGGTGAACCTGTATATATAAAAAATCCAAGTTCGGCCATTGCCCACGGAATAGGCATGGTGCATCAACATTTCATGTTGGTCGAAAAATTTACTGTTCTTCAAAATATAATCCTCGGTAACGAATCTACCGATAAATTCGGCATTATAAACATGAGGAAAGCCCGAAAAAAAGTAATAGAAATAATAAAACGTTATGGCATGAAGGTTGATCTTAAAAAAAGAATCAGAAATATTTCTGTGGGTATGCAACAAAAAGTTGAAATATTGAAAGCCCTTTATAGAGGTGCTGATATCTTAATTCTCGATGAACCTACGGCCGTTCTTACTCCCCAGGAAATAGATGAGCTTTTAGAAGTAATAGAAAATCTGAAAAAAGATGGAAAAACTATAATAATAATTACTCATAAATTAAAAGAAATAAAAAAATCTTCGAAAGAATGCACTATTATTCGTAAAGGTAAATTTATTGACTGTGTTAACGTGAGTGATGAGAGCGAGCAAAGCCTTGCAGAAAAGATGGTTGGTCATAAGGTCAAGTTGCTCGTGGAAAAAGAAAAAGCCGTTCCGGGAGATGTGGTCTTTGAAATAAAAGATTTGAATGTTAAAAGTGAGCGCGGCGTAGATACCATAAAAAATTTGTCTATGAAGTTGAGGAAAGGCGAAATATATGGATTGGCCGGAGTTGATGGTAACGGTCAAAAAGAATTAGTCGAAGCGATTATATGCAGCCTTCCTGTAGAGTCCGGAAAAATTCTTATAAATGGCAAAGAAATTCAAAATACAAGCACAAGAAATGTTATAGATAGTAAAATTTCTATAATTCACGAAGATAGGCATCGTTACGGCTCAGTTTTGGAAATGTCGGTTGCTGACAATGCAATTTTGGAAAAATACCGAGAAGCTCCATTTAACATTAATGGATTTTTGGATTACGACGAAAGAGATAAGTTTACGGATGGACTGATAGAAAAATACGACATTCGCCCTGTAGATTGTAAGTATACTAAGATAAGAAATCTTTCCGGCGGAAATCAGCAAAAATTAATTATAGGTAGAGAAATTGCTAATGACCCTGATTTATTGATTGCAATACAACCTACCAGAGGTCTTGACGTTGGGGCAATTGAATATGTTCATAAAACTCTTATTGATTTGAGAGATAAAGGCAAAGCGATTCTTCTCATATCTTTGGAATTAGACGAAATACTTGATGTGTCGGACCGCATAGCGGTAATTTATGATGGCTCTATTGTTGGTGAATTTGAACAAGAGGAAGCAAATGAGCAAAATGTTGGTCTTTTAATGGCAGGAGGTAAGGGAAATGACGCACAAAATAGCTAAAATATTGAAATCATATTTTATGCGCACATGCATAGCCGTATTTTTTGGATTCTTAGTAGCGTCATTGATTCTACTTATTACAGGTTACGACCCGGCGCAATCTATGGCAGTTATGTTTAATGCCATATTTTCGAGGCCAAAGTTCATAGTTAATGTTATATTGAAAAGCACACCTATAATTCTTACCGGATTAAGTGTTGCGTTTGCCTTTAAAATGGGTCTTTTTAACATCGGCGCCGAAGGGCAGTACATAGTGGCAACGATAGCATCTACATTGGTTGGAATTATATTTAATTTTCACCCGATAATTCAAATTCCGCTTGTCATTTTGTCTGGTGTCCTTGCAGGGGCAATTTTTGGTGGGCTTGTAGGATTTTTGAAATCTCGTTTTGGAATTCATGAAGTAATAACCAGCATTATGCTTAACTGGATTGCGCTTTATTTATGCAATTATGTTGCAAATTCACAACGTTTTCATAAGCCGGACAGTGATGGCACATATTTTATAAATAGTTCGGGTTTGACTTTGTTTCTGTATGACTGGAAGTTTTCAGAACAGGGCAGGCAATTCTTAAAAAGCAGTCCAATTTTAAATGATATTTTGCTTAAAACGGATTTTAATTTCAATTTTTTAATTGCAGTTTTAATGGCTGTGCTTGTTTGGCTTGTTATCTATAAAACCAGCAAGGGATTTGAATTCCGTGCATGTGGGCTTAATCCAGACGCAGCTAGAAATGCAGGTATAAATGTAAACAGAAACATAGTTTATACAATGATTATTTCAGGCGCTCTTTCAGGTTTGGCTGGTGCGCTTGCGATAAGTGGCTCGTCAACTCCTGCAGTTCACGTATTGTCTGTTTTTGAAAATTATGGATTTAATGGCATGTCAGTGGCTCTCATAGCCGGAAGTTCACCTGTTGGGTGTGTTTTTGCCGGACTCATGTTTAGTGCTCTTATTTATGCCGGTCAAACATTGCAGTTCAAAGTGGGCGCTCCTTCCGAAATAGTCAATATTATGATAGGAACTATTGTTTTCTTTGTGGCTCTTTCGGTTATAATTCCAATTTTAGTAAATAAATTTTTAGACAAGGAGAGAAGACGTCATGCTTAATACGATTTTAATTGCAATATCCATTACACTGATGTATTCTGCTCCACTCACTTTGGCGGCAATTGGTGGAGTAATATCCGAAAAATCGGGCATTACTAATATAGGAATAGAAGGAATGATGAGCATAGGTGCTTTAACCGGCGCTACAGTTGGCTTTTTTACTGGGAACCCGTGGATCGGACTTTTGTGCGCAGGAATCGCCGGCGGAGTTTTAGCTTTGCTTCATGCGTTCGCTTCAATAACTTGCAGAGCTGATCAAACAGTTTCAGGAATTGCAATAAATTTGATAGGACCGGGAGTTGCAATGTTTTTGTCAAGGTATTTCTTTAAGGCTACAATGACATTGCCCGTGCCTCACAAATTGCCTAAAGTTGTAGATCCTATATATTTTCAAAATACAATATTTAGCAATTTAAGTATAGATGCAAGCGTTGTACTTGCGGCATTGGTTGTGGTCATCACTTCGTTTGTTTTTTATCAAACTAAATGGGGCCTTAGAATAAGAGCAATGGGCGAACATCCCGCTGCTGTTGATACTCTTGGAGTTTCCGTGTGTAAAACTAGATATATTTGTGTTGTTATTTCAGGAATTCTAGCTGGATTAGGTGGCGGAGTTGTGACACTTGCAGTAGTTTCGCAGTTTTCTCCGACTGCTATCAGCGGCCAAGGATTCATCGCACTGGCAGCGGTTATATTTGGTAAGTGGCGTCCTTTAGGCGCATACGGTGCGTGTTTGCTCTTTGGATTTTCTCAGGCTTTGGTTATTATTTTAGGCGGTGGAGCAGTTCATGTTCCTTCAACCGTGCTGGCGATGATACCCTATATATTGACCATAGCGATGTTGATAATATTCGTTGGACGTTCTTCGGCTCCAAAAGCTGCTGGCGTTCCTTACGAAAAAGGTGCCAGATAAAAATATATCAAGGTGGTAAATTATTGAATGGAAATTAATGAAATACTTTCCAAAGTTGACCATACTTTGCTTTCGGTTACGGCAAGTGAGAGCGATATTATAAAAATTTGTAAAGAAGGAATGCGATACAATGTAGCTTCTATTTGTATCGCGCCTTGTCATATTAGGATTGCTCGAGAGTTTTTAAAAAATAACTTGAGTATTTGCACTGTGGTTGGATTTCCTAATGGATACAACACTTGTGAAACCAAGATGTTCGAGACCGAAAATGCTCTTTCTTTGGGCGCTGACGAGATTGATATGGTAATTAATATAGGCGCTTTGAAAGAAAAAAATTTTAAAAAAGTGGAAAGTGAAATTTATAATCTGAAAAAAATATGCGATAATAAAATATTAAAGGTCATAGTCGAGACCTGTTTGCTTACAGAAGAAGAAAAAATTACAATGTGTAAAATAGTTACAGATTCGGGAGCAGATTATATAAAAACATCTACAGGATTTTCTAAATCTGGCGCAACGCTAGATGATATAATTTTGTTTTCAAAAAATATAGGCAAAAATGTTAAAATAAAGGCTGCCGGCGGAATTAGTAGCCTCGAAGATGCAGAAAGATTTATAGAGGCCGGCGCTTCAAGGTTGGGAACAAGCAGAATTGTAAAAATTGTTTCTCAGATGAATATTTAAGGAAGGGTTTTGTTTTTTAGTGAGAGTTTACGATATAATAGCTGCAAAAAGAGATAATAAAGAGTTAAAGGAAGAAGAAATTAAATTTTTAATAAATGGTTATGTAAACGGAGAGGTTCCGGATTATCAAATGTCTGCCTTCTTGATGGCCGTGTATTTTAATGGTATGACCGAAAAAGAATGTGCGACATTTGCAGAGTGTATGCTTCATTCCGGAGACGTTATGGATCTTTCTGAAATAGAGGGCGTGAAAGTAGATAAGCACAGCACAGGTGGAGTAGGCGACAAAACCACTTTAATAGTGACGCCTGTCGTGGCTGCTTGTGGAGTTAAAGTCGCAAAAATGTCCGGGAGAGGTCTTGGGCATACCGGCGGAACTGTTGACAAATTGGAATCGATTCCTGGAATGAATGTTGCACTTTCGAGAGAAAAATTTTTTGAAATTGTAAAAAATGTCGGTTGCAGCGTTGTGAGCCAAACAGGGAATTTAGTTCCTGCTGATAAAAAAATATATGCCTTGAGAGACGTTACCGCTACGGTCGAGAGCATGCCGCTTGTTGCTTCGAGCATAATGAGCAAAAAAATCGCTTCGGGGGCAGATTGCATAGTTTTGGACGTCAAATGCGGAAAAGGTGCGTTCATGAAAACCAGCGAAGATGCTGTAAAACTTTCTAAAATAATGGTAGATATAGGCAAAAAATTCAATCGCAAAGTGGCTGCTCTTATCACGGATATGAACGCCCCTTTGGGGAATGCAATAGGTAATTCTTTGGAAGTGTGGGAATCGTGCGAAGTTTTGAAAGGGAAAGGCCCTGAAGATTTAAAAGAAGTTTCGATATGTTTGGCCGCAAATATGCTCTATATGGCCGGAAAAGGCAGCATGAAAGAGTGCGTTAGGGCTGTCGAGATATGCTTGAAAAATGGTAAAGCTTATGAAAAATTCAAAGAAATGGTAACTGCACAAGGCGGAGATTTATCTGATTTTGATAGCGTTACAAATCTTCAAAAAGATTCTATGATGTACGAAGTTTTATCTTCTGATAAGGGGTATTTATCAGCAATGGATGCCGAACTTTTGGGAAAAGCTTCCATGGAACTTGGCGCCGGCAGAGAAACCAAAGAAGATGATATCGATTACAAAGCGGGCATAATTCTCTACAAAAAAATCGGCGATAGAGTAGAAAAAGATGAAAGATTAGCTGTGTTTTATTCGTCAGATATTGATAGGTTTTCTAAGGCTGAAGAAATATTCAAAAAGTCACTATCATACAGCAAACACGAACCCGAAAAATCCCCACTGATATTGGCCAGAGTTACAGAAAATAAAATAGAAAAATTTTAGAAAGCAGCTGATTTTAAGAAATGAATTTAGATGAAGCAAAGGCTCTTGCTGAAAAATACAGAAAAGAAATAGAGTATCACAATAAAAAATATTACGAAGAGGATTCCCCTGAAATAGACGATTACGAATATGATATGATTGTGAGAAATTTAGAAAAGCTAGAAAATCTTTTTCCTGAATTAACCTCCGAAGATTCTCCTACGAGGCACGTTGGCGGAAGAGCCTCGGCAAAATTTTCTCCTGTTACTCATGAGGTCAAAATGGAGAGCTTGCATGATTCGTTTTCAATCGAAGAGATAGAAGCTTTTTACAATAGAGTAAAAAATGCCGTGCAATCTGCGAGCTATGTGGTTGAACCCAAAATAGATGGTCTGTCCGTTTCTATTGAGTATGTCAATGGGGAGCTTTTCAGAGCATCCACTCGGGGTGACGGCCAGGTCGGTGAGGATATAACTGAAAATATTTTAACTATAAATACTCTTCCAAAAAAATTAAGTAAAAATATTGAATATTTAGAAGTTCGTGGAGAAGTTTATATGTCCAAAGATAGCTTTTTGAAACTTGTTCAAAAGCAAGAATCAGAGGGACAGAAAACTTTTAAGAATCCTCGAAATGCCGCTGCAGGCTCTCTTAGACAAAAAGATTCTCATATTACCGCTTCCAGAAATTTGGATATTTTTGTTTTCAATGTTCAAAAAATTAAGGGGCATGAACTAAATTCTCATAAAGAATCATTGGATTTTTTGAAAGACCTGGGACTTCCTGTATTGCCTTTTTATGTGGTTTGCAAAAACATGGAAGAAATAACTTCTGAAATAAACAGGATAGGAAAAATAAAATCAGATTTGCCATTTCAAACAGATGGAGCTGTTGTTAAATTAGATTCATTCGAAGACAGAAAAGTGCTCGGCAGCACTTCAAAATTTCCTAGGTGGGCCGAAGCTTATAAATATCCTCCCGAAGAAAAATCCACGGAGCTTTTAGACATCGAAATAAACGTTGGACGAACTGGAATTTTAGCGCCTACAGGAATTTTGGAACCTGTTTTGATTTCAGGCAGTACTGTAGGAAGAGTTGTGCTTCACAACGAAGATTTTATACAAGAGAAAAACCTAAGAATCGGCGACACTGTGGTGATCAGAAAAGCCGGGGAAATTATACCTGAAGTGGTGAAAGTCGTTTCACACAAAGAGGGTTCGAAAGAATTTAAATTCCCAAAAAAATGCCCGTCTTGCGGCTCGGAAGTTACTCGTGTTGATGACGAAGTGGCGATAAGGTGCGTTAATACAAACTGTCCGGCTCAATTGCTTAGAAATTTAATTCATTTTGTTTCGAAGGGCGCCATGGATATCGAGGGTCTAGGTGAAACTTTGATAACAAAAATGGTCGAGCAGGGTATGATATCATCGCCTGTGCAGATATATGAATTAAGCAAAGAAAAATTGTCGGCTATGGAAAGAATGGGAGAGAAGTCTTCTCAGAATATAATAAATTCAATCGAAAAATCAAAAACTCAAAATCTAGACAGACTTATTTTTGCTTTGGGGATTCGTCACGTCGGTCAAAAAGCTGCAAAGCTCTTGGCTTCTGAATTTGAAAATATGAATAATTTGATGTCAGCGTCAAAAGAAAGGATTTCTTCGATCGGAGGTATAGGCGAGGTCATAGCGGATAGTATAATTTCTTATTTTTCTGTTGCTCAAAATATTAATCTCGTAAACGAGCTGAAAAACCAGGGATTAAATATGAATTTTGAAAGCAGTTCGAAAAATAGCGCTCTAAAAAACAAGACATTTGTTTTGACGGGTACTTTGGAAAAATACACACGCGGAGAAGCTACTCAAATAATAGAATCTATGGGCGGCAAGGTTACGTCATCTGTTTCTAAAAATACCTCCTATGTTTTATGCGGTGATTCGCCTGGAAGCAAGGCCGACAAAGCCCGAAAATTAAACGTTGAGATTATTTCTGAAAAAGATTTTGAAAATATGATTTCTACTATGTAAAATAAAGATCACTTGCCTTATGATAGACAAGTGATTTGTTTTATAAAATTTTTTTATGTATTTTGTTGAATTCCAGCAAGTAATTACAGGTATAATTCAATTCCATTATTCTATCAAGAGCTGTAAGAGCTTCTTCTAGGTTTTCAGAACTATTATGAATGGTGTAATTATTACAAGCGTCCAGCAAATTTTTAAATGTCTTGGTTATTTCAACGGAATTTTGCAGATGATTCATAAGGGTTTGATTATACAGCTTTTGCAGTTCGTAACGAACATTGCTGTTTTTATAGGATAGCTTAATAATCAAATCTTTAAAACAAGACAACTGGCTGTCTTTAAAATCGCTCCACATATGGTTAGATTCAGTTTCTTTGTCATTAAGCCCCATCGCAAAAACATTATATTTGTTTTTTATAAATGAAAGAGTATCTGTTCCTATGATTGCAGAAGATTTTCCGAGGGAATTCGAAATATTTGTCGAACTATAATCATCAATACCGACTTTAAATTTGGTTAAAGATGAGTCAATTCTTTTTATTAATTTTAGGGTCCAGTTATTTTTGTTTTTTATAATAGGCTTTTCGTCGCCGGGCAAAGGTATAATCGTACTGACATGGTCGTTTTTGTCCGATTGGGTCAAATAAAATATTAAAGTTAAATATTTTTTATTAGACAATATCCCGGGAATGGAAACGCTTTTATTTATACCATATGATTTCAAAATGTCATAAATTTCTGGCTCTATTAAACTCAAAGCCTCTTTAAATTCGCCCGCAAAAGGATTGGCTTTATTTTCGGAAAGTTTTTTTATTATGGCTTTGAATTTAACTTTTATATTGTGTTTTCCCAAAACTCTGTTTCCAAACATGGGCACACTCATGGAAATAGTCAAATTTTTACTGGTATCAAAATAAGCCTCTCCGATGCTGTCGTCGTAATCCACGTTCAAAGATGCAGTTCCTACTACCGGCATTTCAAATGATAGATTACCACTTACGCTGTTTATTTTTGTCTTTCTGCTTGTACTAAATTTTGCAGATTTATTTTTTAAACTTTTTGAAAATATTTGCATTTTTGATAAATTCTCTATTTCGTTATATAATTTTCTGAGCATTTCAAAGTCTTCCGTAGTTTGAGCGTAATTTCTTAAGTAAGCAATTAAAGAAATGGAAGTCTTTAACATAAGCAGCCTGCCCGAAGAACTTGCGTTCAATCTGGAATTATTAAGCCAGCTTTTTTCTATGGATTTTTTTATTTTTAAAGCGTCACGCTGTTCTGATTTAGAATTATTTTTATTTGAAATTATGTATAAACTGTTATTATATCTTCTTAAATCGCCTATTATATTAGAAATTATTATAGAAAAGAGTTCTGAATTTGTTTTGTAATTTTCTAAATTGTTTTTTGTTTCAACAAATTTAGTAGTCTTTTCTGATTTCAAAAAATGTAAAATTTGATTTGAATTTTCTGCATAATACGAGGGCGAACCATCAGTTTCTATCAAGTTTATAAATGGATGTTTTACCGATGAATCCACATATCGGGAACTCTGTGCGATACTCATTCCCAGTGATACAAAGCAATCGGCAGTGGCTGATAAATTTCCACTTGCTTTTATAGAACTTTCTTTAGTGTCGTTGACTGATTGAGTGATGGCAGGCAGTTCACAAGAGGCGCTCTGAGAAATTATTCCCGAAATTTTTAAATAGTTTTCTATGGATGTTTTTATTTTGGAAATTAGATTTATCTCAGCTTCTTGCATTGAATTCCTGGAATTGATTATTTTTTTAATTTCAGGTTCACGAAGTTCTATAGAGCTGATCGTTTTATTTTTTGAGTAAGAATCCAAAAATTGTTCCAAAGAGTAGAACACCAGCGAATTCGTTATTTGAGTGTTAAATTCAGTGTTAGCGGAAAGATATTTTTTCAGTCCGGTTCCGATTGAAAGATTTATATTTTTTGAGCTATCTATTCTATAAAATGATTTTTCGGAATCACTTTCTTCGAAATCTTTTCCTATCGACAATCCAAAATTAAGTGGCCCCGTAGATGCAGACGTGTTTACGGCGCCTGAAACAGAAACGCTTTCACTGCCGATTTTATTTTCTATTCCACATCTTTCGGATTCCATAATTTTATTTGCTATTTTTCTGGAAATTAAAGTTTGATAAGCATCTTTTACTCCGGATATAAACTTATAAAATACATTTGTTTTAGGAATTTCATCATTTATTTCT
This sequence comes from uncultured Eubacteriales bacterium, assembly GCA_934692675.1. Taxonomy (GTDB): domain Bacteria; phylum Bacillota; class Clostridia; order Oscillospirales; family Acutalibacteraceae; genus UMGS1491. The sequence continues at coordinate 25,656 of CAKUUD010000002.1, forward strand.
ATCAATTTTTCGATGCTTTTTAACCTTTTTAAAATTTCTATATCTGTAAATTCAGTTTCGTTTTCAATGGATTCCAAATATTTTTTTGTACTTTTAATACATTCGCAAAGCAAAGAATCCTTCAATATGCTCCCATTTACATCGCTTTTTTTGTCAATGTAAGGAGTTGATTCATCGTTTAAAATAAAATCAATTCCTTGAATTAAAATCGTTCTTAAATTATCTTTTTCAAAAATATCTAATGTGTTTGAACCTTTTTTAAATATCAAATTGTGTTTCTTGCTTTCAGCCTGATTTTCTTTCTCGGTAGCTATTTCTTTTTCGAAACAGTATGCATGGTTTAATGGGCACGCAGTTGTAAATGTTAATCCGCCGAGCAATATGCTTAAATATTTTTTTATTTTCATAATTATACCTCCTGAATTTAAAATTGAACAATTATTTTATGTTTATAAAACTTATAACGAGTATTATAGCATATTTTATATCGAAATAAACAAATAAAAGGTTTGTTTAAAATTAATATTTGGTTATATTTTGAAATTTTAATTTTAAAAATAAAAATTCAATCCTTTTTCCCTCGACATTTATAGCGTTGATTAATTTAAGAATATGTTATATAATTACAGCCACTAATAATTTAACGAAAGAAGAATTTTTTATGCAGCTCAGCAAACTAATAAAGAACTTAGATATTATAAAATCTACAGGGAGTTTAGATTTAGAAATTTCAGATATTGTTTATGATTCCAGGAAGGTTACTAAAAATAGCATATTTGTATGTTTGATAGGTCATAATTCTGACGGCCACGAATATATTTCAGATGCGATAAAAAATGGAGCCGTTGCAATCGTATCTGAAAAATATATTGAAATTCCAAACGCAACATTAATAGTTGTTGAAAATTCCAGAAAATTTTTAGCAGATATTTCAGCAAATTTCTTTGAGCATCCCGCAACAAAATTGAAAGTGATAGGCTTAACAGGCACCAAAGGCAAAACTACCACTTCTTTTATGATAAAAAGCATTTTGGAAAAAGCCGGAAAAAAAGTTGGTATCATAGGTACACTGGGAGTAGTGCTTTCGGACAGAATCATAAAAACAAACAACACCACTCCTGAATCTTATGAAGTTCAAAAATATTTAAAATACATGAGCGACGAAGGCTACTCACATTGTATAATCGAGGCATCGTCTATCGGGTTAAGAGATTATAGAATTAGCGGTTTTACCTTTGATATAGGGGTGTTTACCAATTTTTCTCACGACCATATAGGAGATGGCGAGCACAAAAGCATAGAAGAATACCTGGAGTGCAAGAGCATCCTTTTTAAAAATTGTAAATGCGGTATTTTTAATGTTGATGATGATAACTTCCATTCGGTTTCCAAAAACAGCACCTGCACCATTAAAACTTTCGGAATTAATAATCCAGGAGATTACCAAGCCGAAAAAATAGAACTCGTGAACCACAAAGGCAGCGTGGGAATAAAATTTAATGTTCTCGGAAAAATCAATTTAAATGAAGTTTATATCGCTATTCCCGGGAAATTTAATGTGTATAATGCTCTGGCGGCAATTGCTGTTTGTGATACTTTCGGTATACCTGCAGAGTGCATCATTGACGGCCTAAAAACTGTTCATGTAAAAGGTAGAGTGGAACCCGTAAATATTTCAGAAAAATTTTCTTTGTTCATTGATTACGCTCACAATGCTTTGAGCATGGAAAATGTTTTAAAAACATTGCGCGAATACAGTCCAAAAAGATTGGTGACATTATTTGGAGCAGGAGGAAATAGACCCAAAATCAGAAGATATGAAATGGGTGAGATGTCGGGAAAATATTCAGACTTATCAGTCATCACAAGCGATAATCCCAGATTTGAGAATCCGCTGGATATAATTGAAGATATAAAAACAGGAATTAACAAAACAAATGGAAAATATGTTGTTATTCCGGACAGAAAAGAAGCTATAAAATATTGCATAGAAAACGCTTGTGACGGCGATATTATAGTTCTTGCAGGCAAGGGTCACGAAGATTACCAGGAGATAAAGGGAGTAAAATATCCCATGGACGAAAGAATTATAATAGATGAAATTTTAAAAGAATTAAATTCATAACGAGAGTAGGGGAAAATTTTGAAAGAAATCAGTATATCGGAAATTTTGGTAGCCACAGGCGGAAAATTAATTTCCGGTAACACCGATGATACTATAAATTGCGTATGTATCGATAGTCGAAAAATTACAAAAGGAGCGCTTTTTGTGCCTTTGGTTGGAGAAAAAACCGACGGCCACGAATACATCCAAAATGCTTTTGAAAGCGGAGCTAGAGTTTCTTTTTGCCAACCCGGAAAGTTAGGGGAGGTATCCGGCGGAGCTATCATAGAAGTGGATTCTACTTTGGACGCTCTTCAAAAGTTGGCTAAATATTATAGAGGTAAGTTTAATATTCCTTTCATTGGAGTATCGGGTAGTGTAGGAAAAACTACAACTAAAGAAATGATAGCGACTGTTTTAAGCGAAAATCTAAAAGTCTTAAAAACAGAAGGGAATTACAATGGGCAGATAGGGTTGCCTTTGACCATATTTAATTTGGATGATACTCATGAAGCTGCGGTTTTGGAAATGGGTGTAAGTAAATTTGGAGAGATGGAGAAGCTGGCGGATATAGCTGATATTGATATTGCCGTAATAACAAATATCGGGCTTTCGCACATAGAAAATTTTAAGGATATGAAAAATACCTGTGCAGAAAAATTAAAAATGATAAAAAAAGACAATGGTATTGTATTATTAAACGGAGATTCTCCTGCGCTTACCGAAGCCAAGCCGAGTAATCCTTCGCAAAAAATAATATTTTTTGGAATGAACGGCTCATATCCATATAAATTTGAGGATATAAGTTTTCATAGCTCCGATACAGAATTTACGCTCGTCACAGACAGCTTTAAAGATACCGTGACCATTCCGTGCCTGGGTATGCATAATGTATATAATGCTTTGGCTGCTATAGGCGTTGCCAGCGAGCTTGGTATACATTTTGAAGATATAAAAAGAGGCCTCATGAAGTTTAAAAATGTAGGTATGCGTCAGCAGGTATTTAATCTTGGGGATATAGTTCTTGTAGACGACTCCTATAATGCTAGCCCGGATTCTGTAAAAAGCTCGGCAAAAATTTTGAGAAATATAAATTCCGAAGGGAAAAACGTTCTCGTTATCGCTGATATGTTAGAGCTGGGAGCGCGTTCGAAAGAAATTCATTTTGATACGGGTAGGTATATTGCGTTGGAGGGAATAGATGTTCTGATTACCATAGGAGAGAATGCAAAACATTTATCTGAAGGTGCCTTGTCGGTAAAGTCGGATTTACAATCTTACCACTGCTCAGAAAATAATGAAGCTTTTGAAGTATTAAAAAATATTTTACAAAAAAATGATAAAGTGCTCATAAAAGGTTCGCGTGGAATGCACACAGATGAAATCAGTTCCAAAATAAAGGAATATTATTCGTGATATTTTAAGAAATGAATGCTCATGTAATATGAGCATTTGTTTTGCACAAAAAAAGCAAACAATCTTTTTTATTTTATAGAAGAAGTAGAAGATTGGTGATATTTGTTTTAAAAAATCTATTTTTAGTTTAAAATTAAAATAAGAGTTTGTGATTTGAGGGTGAAAATGTGAAGTCTGTGGATTTAGAAAAAGCAGTAAAATCATCGAAAGAGCTGTTTGAAAGTTTAAATTTAAATGTCTTGGAAGAAACGCCTCTAAGGTTCGTTAAAATGCTTTGTGATATGACTGCGTATAACAATATATCTAATAACGAAATTGCTGATATGGTAAACAAAATTTTCCCTTTGAATTCTAAAATGCATTCAAAAAATATTGTAATTGTAAAAAATATAGATGCATTCAGCATGTGTGAGCATCACGTTGCTTTAATGTATGATATGAAAATTTCAGTTGCGTATATTCCCACGGAATTTGTTTTAGGTCTTTCCAAAATAGTCAGAATGGTTGATATGGTTTGTAAAAGGCTACAATTACAAGAAAGAATTTCTTCGGATATAATGGAAATAATGAAAATTCTTACAAAAACCGAAGATATTGCCGTTGTGATAAAAGCAAAACACAGCTGCGTTACCGCGAGAGGCATAAACAATGTTTCGTCTGAAACTGTTACGACATCTTTTAGCGGTAAGTTTGAAAACGATATAAATACTCGGATAGAATTTTTGAATTCTATCGATAAATAATATAGCCGGGAAGTGAAAAAATGAAATGTTTATCCGACATAAAAAATATAAGAAATATATTATCCTCTCATGGCTTTAAATTTTCAAAATCTTTGGGTCAAAATTTTATAATAAATCCGGATGTTTGTCCTGCAATGGCGGAAGCTTGTTCGGAGTATTCCGATTCAGGAATTATAGAAATAGGCCCTGGAATAGGCGTGCTTACGGTTGAACTCGCAAAAAAATTTAAAAAAGTAGTTTCAGTTGAAATAGATAAAAGGCTAATACCGATTTTGAAAGATACTACCTCGGAATTTGATAATATTAAAATAATCAATTCAGATATACTGAAATTGAATTTGAAAGAACTAATAAGCTCCGAGTTCAAAAATTTTGATAGAGTAAACGTTTGTGCAAACTTGCCCTACTACATAACTTCCGACATTATAATGTACATTTTGGAAAACGAGGAAATAAATATAGATTCTCTAACTCTAATGCTTCAAAAAGAGGCTGCCGAAAGAATTTGCGCTTCTCCCGGTACGCGAAACGCCGGTGCCATCAGTTTAGCGGTAAGATACTATGGAACTCCTGAGATATTATTTGATGTTGACAGAGAAAATTTCATGCCTTCTCCCAACGTGGATTCGGTAGTTATACGAATAGACATGACAAAATCCATGAAGCATTTTGTTAAAAATAAGAGCAGTTTTTTTAAATTGGTTAAGGCAGCTTTTTCTCAAAGAAGAAAAAATATTTTGAATTCTCTTTCCTCTCAAATGGGATTGCCCAAAGAAAAAATAAGCGAGATTTTAAAACTTTCGAATATTGATTCCTCTCTTCGCGCAGAGCAGTTGAGCTTTGAAGATTTTGCAAAACTTTCGGATAATTTTTAAGTACAATAAATTTAATCCACCGCTAGATTTTAGCGGTGGATTAAATTTATTTATCCAGACTGTTTACAATTTTTTTAAAGTCTTTTCCTCTTTCTTCAAAATTTTTATAGCTGTCGAAACTTGTGCACGCGGGGGAAAGTAAAATTATATCACCTGATTTAGAATTTTTAAACGCAGCTTGAACAGCTTCATTCATATCATTTGCGTGAATAATATTCAGCTTTTTCGGGTCGTAATTTTTGGATTTTATCACAGCGTTTTCAATTTTTGATGCTGCCGGACCCATCAACACAAGCACCGAAACTTTATCATTTATCTTTTCTGCGAGCTCTGTAAACGGTACTTTCTTGTCGTGTCCTCCTGCAATCAAAATTATTCTCTTATCAAACAGTGAAAGCGCTCCTTTTACGACTCTGGTGGGGCTGGAAGCGATTGAATCGTTATAGAATGATACGCCGTTTATTGATTTTACAAATTCTATTCTGTGCTCAACACCTGAAAAAGTGTTTGCAACATTTTTTATATTTTTTTCCGAAACCAAATTTTTTACTGCGCAAATTGCCGCCATATAATTTTCCACGTTGTGCATTCCCGGGATTTTTATGTCTGATAAATTAATTATTTTGCGGTCTTCTCCGGATTCTGAAAAGATTATGTCCTCATTTTCATCTATCCATGCCCCGGATTTTAATTTTTCTTTTGTGCTGAAAAACAAAACTTTTCCTCGCGCTTTTTCAGCCATACATTTTGTGCCCGAATTATCATAATTTAGTATAGAAGTCGAAAATGCATTTTGATGTAAAATTATTTGCTCTTTTGCGTTTGTGTATTCAGCCATGTCCTTGTGAACGTCAAGATGATTCGGAGAAATATTCGTTATCACCGCTATATCGGGGCTTCTTCGCATGGAAATTAGTTGGAAACTAGATAATTCAACTACCGCAAAATCTTCTTTTTTTATATTTTTTATTTCAGGCAAAAGAGGTTTTCCTATGTTTCCGCCTACAAATACAGTTTTATTGCTGTTTTTCAAAATTTCAGATATAAGAGTTGTCACTGTAGTTTTTCCGTCACTGCCTGTTATGCCTATAATTTTGCACGGGCATATATCAAAAAATATTTCCATTTCTGAAGTTACTATCGTGCCGTTTTCTCTTGCCTTCACGATATTATCCGATAAAAAATTTACCCCCGGACTTCTTATTATTACATCTATGGGTTCATTCCAGACACTCTTGTCAGCCAATCTTAAAGAAACATTTTTGTTAGCGGTTAAATCTTTTAAAATATTTTCATCAATGGATTCTTGAGGCTTTTCATCATAAACCATCACAGAAATATTTTCTTCTGTAAGCATTTTTATAAATGGTAAATTACTTTTTCCGATGCCATAAAACATAATTTTTTTGCTTTTTAGTTTGGTTATGAGGTCGTAATAATTTTCTTGCATATTTTCTCCTTGAGTTTTAAAAATTCAATATAAGTACAAAAAAATTTTAACTCTTAATAAAGAATATGTCTACACTCAAATTGAATTTATGCTCTTTCTAAAAATCAATAAAACACGTGTTTATGTATCCAAGTGTCCCATTTTTTTCAGCTACATACCAATCTTCCCACTGCGATAATACTTTTACTTTTTCGCCCTCTGTTAAAGTCTGAACGATTTCTGATTTTGTATTGGGCCTTTTAAATATGTTCGCGTCCTTTATTGCTCTTCCGTAAATAACATACGTATAAGGGATAAATGGTATACCAAAATATTCCGTGAGCGACATTATAATTGCCGCAGAGAGATTTTCGATATTATTTCTTAGCCATCTAAAGTTTTCTTCATTTGAACAATTTATTTTTATTATTATGTCTTCTTCAAAATCATTTTCACAGGCTTCTGTAGTTTTGATATTTGTATTTTCAGGGATTATATTTTTTAAATTTATTTCCAAAATATTTTTTAAACGCTGTGACTGGGGATTACCAGATTTGTATGAAATTGAAATTATATAATCAGAACTACCATTTTTTTCGGAATCTATTTGCAAATTTATATTCGAAAAATCCGGCAGTTCTTCCGAAATTTCTCTTTCTATTTTATTATTTGCCAAATTTATTGCGTTGGAATTAAGTGAATTTTTAATTTCCGAAGATATCAGATTTGAATAGTACTCGCAGTTTGAACTATCGTTTTTTGATTTGTAATCATTTTTTGTGTTGATATAAATTGTCGGCATAAAATTTCTCCTTTATTATTTTTCAAATTTTGAAAATATTTTTTCGGTAGGAACGCCGGGAGGGCGTATAAATCTTTTTAAACCGAATAGACACTCTGGGTTTCTGGAAATTATATTAACTTTGCTTTCGCATAAAAACGTTGCTTTAAAACCTAAAGATTTTAAAATTTCTTCAGAGCAATCGCTTTTGGCTCCGTAGGGATAAAAAAATGCAGTTGGCGCAACCCCGGTGTTTTGTGAAATTAACTCTTGAGATTTACGGATATCTTCAGAGAGTTTTTGCTTATATTCTTCAACGGATTCATTCCGCTTTTTCGTACATCCTATTCGAGAATTTTTGTTCGAGTGCATATTATATGTATGATTTTGAATTTCCACTAAACCTGATTTTGACATTTCAGATATTTTTTCCCAATTCGCATGAGAATAAGTCGGATTTTCGTCGTGAGCTTTTGTGTATCTTTCAGCTTCTTTTGCTATTGGCGAAAAAATAAATTTGGCTTCATATTTTTTTGCCAGAGGGAAGGCGTACAGATAATTATTAAATGCGCCGTCGTCAAAAGTAAGTAATATGGGCTTTTCGGGGAGCTCTTTTTTATTTTCGGTATAGTCTATGAGATCCTGCACGAGAATGGTTGTATATCCATGATTTTTTATATATTTTAAATCTTCTTCAAAAACACTTTGAGGAACTATAAATTTATTTGAATTCCCTGGATTTTTTAAAATCAAGTGATACATTAAAACAGGCAGTCTTTTTTCGCGGCTGCAATTCTCGGTCTCTTCGGCGTTTGATTTTATATTGGATATCACAAGTATAATTGCCAGTGTAGAAATAATTGCTGCCACCCAAAGAAAAATTTTTAATTTTGAATTTCTTTTCATATCCACTTACAATCACCTTTAATAATTACTTTTTACAGTATATGTTTAAAAAAATCCTTATTATTACATCTAAGTGAATTCAAAGTTTTCTGCACAGCACTTTATTTGTTGCAAAAATATTAACCATGCTTAAAACATAGTGCGCAATTATAGGAAATGTAAGTGTTTAAAAAGGATATAATTTATGAATCTATTAGAAATTATTAAGAAATAGAATACCCAATAGAGAAGCATTTAAGTCTTATAAAATTTTTTGTTATTAAATGGGTTAAAACGGGTGAAAAATGGTTGACAAAAAAATATATTTAATGTACACTGTAAATACAGTGTAAAGCAATTGACTTTACAGTGTATGAAAAATAGGAGTGCCTATGCTAAACAAAGATTTGAACATTGCTATGTTGCTGGATATTTATGGAAAATTGTTAACACCTTCTCAACGAGAGTGCTTGGATTATTATTATAATCAGGATTTTTCACTTTCCGAAATAGCAGATAATGTTGGGAAAACGCGACAGGGAGTTTATGATTCCATAAAGCGTGCCGAAGCAATTTTGCGAGACGTTGATGAAAAATTGAATTTTTCTCAAAGAATAAAATTTCTTAGGGAGCATACTTTGAAGTTAAAAGAAATTTTAAAAAGTATAGCAAGTGATGGAAATTTGAAAGATACAGAAAAAAATAGATTAAACGAATCTTTGAACATAGTAAATCAAATTTTATCGGATGAATAAGTAGGTGATTTTTTGGCTTTTGAAAGTTTATCGGAAAAAATTTCAGCGGTATTTAAAAAACTTAAATCTAAGGGGAAACTGAGCGAAGCTGATGTTAAATCCTCTATGAGAGAAGTAAGAATGGCGCTGTTGGAAGCGGACGTAAATTATAAAGTTGCTAAAAATTTTACAGATAACATTATTGAAAGAGCTATCGGAGAAAAAGTAATGGAAAGTCTAACTCCGGCTCAGATGGTAATAAAAATTGTAAACGAAGAATTGACGTCGCTTATGGGTTCCGATCAAACAAGACTGAATATTTCTTCGAAATCTCCTACCGTTATAATGTTATGCGGTTTGCAAGGTTCCGGTAAAACCACACACGCTGCAAAACTTGCGCTTATGATGAAAAAGCAAGGAAGAAGGCCACTTCTGGTCGCTTGTGATGTTTACAGACCTGCTGCAATAAAACAGCTTGAAATTTTAGGTTCACAAGTAGGAGTTCATGTTTTTGAAATGGGCACGGAATCTCCTGTTAAAATATCTCAGTCAGCCATTTCGTACGCCAAAGACCATGGCTGCGATATTGTTATTCTGGATACTGCGGGTAGATTACATATTGATGAGGAACTGATGAACGAGCTAAAAAATATAAAATCAGCTGTAAATCCTCAGGAAATATTGCTTGTGGTGGATGCAATGACCGGCCAAGATGCCGTTAATGTTGCAAGTTCTTTTGATAATCTCCTTGATATTACCGGGGTTATATTGACCAAGTTAGATGGAGACACCCGCGGCGGTGCTGCGTTATCGGTAAAAGCTATAACCGGAAAGCCTATAAAATTTATAGGAACCGGCGAAAAAATGGCAAATTTGGAGGAGTTCCATCCAGATAGAATGGCTTCTCGTATTTTAGGCATGGGAGATGTTTTAACTCTAATTGAAGATGCCGAAGCGAACTTTGATAAAGCTCAGGCCGAAAGAATGGCTCAAAAACTGGAAAAAAACACGTTTGATTTAGAAGATTTAAAAGACCAGATGATGCAAGTTAAAAAAATGGGTCCTTTGAAATCTATACTTTCCAAGCTTCCTGGCGTAGAAAAACAATTGAATGGGATAGAAATAGATGACAGGATAATCGATAGGATGTGCGCTATAATATTATCGATGACTCCTTCGGAAAGAAAAAAACCATCTATTATAAATCCACAAAGAAAGAAAAGAATTGCAGCTGGCAGCGGATTGAAGGTAGAGGATGTAAACAAACTTCTTAAGCAGTTTGAGCAAATGCAAAAGGTAATGAAAAAATTTGGTGGAAAAAATAAAAAGAAATTTTCAAAATTCAGATTTCCAAAGTTTTTTTAATAGCGTGAAAGCGTTATTTTAAATATAAAAATTATAATTTATTATTATGGAGGAATGTTAACAATGGCAGTTAAAATCAGACTTAGAAGAATGGGAGCTCATAAAAAACCTTTTTACAGAGTAGTAGTTGCAGATTCTCGTTCTCCTCGTGACGGAAAATGTATCGAAGAAATCGGATTTTTTAATCCTATGGTAGAGCCTGCTGAAATTAAACTTGACATGGAAAAAGTAGAAAAATGGGTCGCAAATGGTGCTCAACCTACAGATAGAGTAAAAAGTATTATTAAAGAATTTAAAGAAGCAAAATAGCAGAAATAATAATTTTTTAAAGGAGAGGAAAATTTAATGGAGGACAATATAGAGAATCTGTTAAACATACTCGTTAAAAGCCTTATTCTAAAGCCCGAATCTTTGAGAATTGAAAAAGATGAACCTGCCACTGATGGCTTGGTAATGTATAGAGTGATTGTTGATGAAAGTGATATGGGCAGAGTTATAGGAAGACGCGGACGAATTGCTGCTCAAATCCGAAATATTGTTAGGGCTGCGGCTTTAAAAAATAATATGAAAATTGCTGTGGAAATAGGTTAAATTAATAATCTTAAATGGCGCTTGGACAGTTAATCCGGGCGCATTAATTTTCTTTATTATCGTAATTGAGGAGGCAAAATGGCAAAAAAAAATTATTTTTGTATTGGTAAAATAGTAGGTACCAGAGGGCTAAGAGGTGAGCTGAAAGTTGAGCCTTATACGGATTTTCCTGAAGACTTTTATGAAATAAAAAATATTTTTTTAGATATAGAATCCGAGCCTTTAGATATTAAAAATATAAGGGTTCATAAATCTCAGGTTTTGATTTCTCTCGCGGGTGTTCAAAATCGTACGCAGGCGGAATTTATGCGCGGGAAACTCTTGTATGCTTTCAAAAAAGATATACCGCTGGAAGAAGACAGATTTTTTATAGAAGAACTAAAAGGCTGTTTCGTTGAAGATATGAATAACAACAAAATTTACGGTACGGTAAAAGATATATTTAATACCGGCGCAAATGATATTTACACGATTGTTAACGAGAAAGGCAAAGAGTATCTTCTCCCCATCATAGAAGGAACTATTAAAGAGATAAATTTAGAGGATAATAAAATAATTATTAATCCTATTAAGGGTGTTTTTGATGAAGATTGACATAATGACCCTTTTTCCTGAGATGTGTGAGGCTTTTCTGTCCGAAAGTATAATTGGTAGGGCTCGAAAAAAAGGCATATTGGATATTAAGTGTCATCAAATACGAGATTTTGCATATGATAAACATAAAAGAGTGGATGATACGCCATATGGCGGCGGAAAGGGAATGGTTATGAAGCCTGAACCGATTTATAGGTGCTTTGAAAGTATATGTGATATTCGTGGCAAGCGCCCTCTTGTTGTGTATATGACTCCAAAAGGCGAAGTCTTTAATCAAGAAAAAGTAAAAGAATTCAGTGCGGTAGAAAATATAGCCATTTTGTGCGGACATTATGAAGGTGTAGATCAGCGTGTAATAGATGAAATTGTGGATAGACAAATTTCGATAGGAGATTATGTTCTTACAGGCGGAGAAATACCTGCGGTTGCTTTTACGGACGCTGTATGTAGGATGGTGCCCGGAGTTTTGTCCGATGCCGTGTGTTTCGAGGAGGAAAGCCATTTTAATGGTCTTTTGGAACATCCTCAGTATACCAAGCCTTATATCTGGAAAGATAAAGAAGTCCCTGAAGTGCTTATTTCCGGCCATCATGCCAATATCGAAAAATGGAAAAAAGAAAAATCAATTTCAGAAACTCAAAAGTATAGACCTGATTTATTTAAGAGTTATTTGGAAAGTAAAAATTCAAATTAATATTCACATTTAATAAAAAATAATTATATTTTTGACATATCTCACAATAGGTATGATTTAAAAATTAAAAGCGTAGGTAACTAAGCCAAAAAAGTCATTTTTTATTGACTAATCTTATAGTTGTGATATAATATATTATTGTAAAGATGTATTGCGGAAGTTAAAAAAATATATTTTTAATGTTTTTATATAGATAGAGTAGGGGAGAGAATATTATGTACGTAAAAGAAGTAGTAGTTCAAAATCAAGTGGGACTTTGTGCTAGACCGGCTACTTATTTTATTCAAAAAGCAAATGAGTTTAAGTCCACAGTTTGGGTTGAAAAGGAAGAAAGAAGAGTGAATGCCAAGAGCTTACTTGGAGTTTTGTCACTTGGAATTATTGGCGGTACTAAAATTAGAATTATTGCTGATGGAACAGACGAACAAGAAGCTGTAGAACAAATTGTTAAGTTAGTTGAATCTGGATTTTCTGCGTCTGCAAGCTCAAATTAATTTTAACTTATGTAATTATTTAATCACCCATATATCGTTTGATATATGGGTGATTTTTTTATTATATTGCTTCAACTTCTATTCCAAGTTCGTTAGAGGCTTTATCGTATTTTGCTCCTATTAATTTTAATTTTTGTCCAGGAGCCAGAATAACTTCTTTTTGGACACTATCAGTAGCGGTACGAATTTTTGCATTAGTTAATTTTATTTCTATACGTATGTTTCCAAATTTTTTAATCCTTTTGTATTGCGAATCGGTAGTTGTGCTTAAGAATCCTTTATCACGTATGATTTTACCCTTGTTATCGTTTATTAGTTTTTCAACGTCCGTATAATAATTATCTGTAACGAAACAACGATAAGAATCATGAGAATACTTATTTTTTTTACCTTTATCTTTTACAAAATATTTAGTATCCCAATTTTTCCCTTCTACAATTCCAGCTTCGTAAAGTAAATTCGAGATCGCTTTGGGCCAAGTTTTTCTGTATACTTTTATATCTTTGTCGTTCTTTTTGAAGGATCTTGATAAAATTATTATATCACTTAAAATTTCTTTACTATTATTATATTTCGGATTATTAGGATCTCTTAAAAATCCATTATATTTCAAGTGTTTTTTATCGTAGTGCCCCGGTTTGCCGGTATATTTTTTCAAAATTTCATCAGAAGTTTTCTTAGAAAATTTTTGACATAATTTTTTTCGCGCTCTTTCAGAATTTATAAACTTAGAAAATTTACAATGTTTTATGTCTTCTAAGGAAAGTGCTTCTAATGGCCTGAAATCTTCTTTGCCGTTTACTTGAGGAATATCTGATGTAAATTTAGAATTAGACGATTGAGAAGTTGAATTTGTACAAGTGGAAATTTCTGTTGTAAACTCAATCTCATAGTCTTCACCCCCACTTTCTGTTCGCACGAGTTTCCAGTTTGCCTCGCTGGAATTGGTAGCAGGAACGTCGGAAGGCGTTGTAGATTCTAAATCGATTTGCTCAGAAGTTTTAGGTGGATTGGTTTCCTCTGACGTTTGCGGAGTAGGTGTCGCTGAAGATTCAGATGAAGTACAAGGTGTCGTAGATTCTAAATCGATTTGTTCAGAAGTTTTAGGTGGATTGGTTTCCTCTGACGTTTGCGGAGTAGGCGTTTCTGAAGATTCAGATGAAGTGCAAGGCGTTGTAGATTCTAAATCGATTTGTTCAGAAGTTTTAGGTGGATTGGTTTCCTCTGACGTTTGCGGAGTAGGCGTTTCTGAAGATTCAGACGAAGTGCAAGGTGTCGTAGATTCTAAATCGATTGGCTCAGAAGTTTTAGGTGAGTTGGTTTCTTCTGAGGATTTAGGTATAGAAATTTTTTGATTTCCAATATAGGGAGGAAATAATTTTTCTACATCCATATGTTGAGCGGGCACGGGCTCTCCGCACAAACTAATAGGTATGGGTGTATAAGTTAGAGTTTGGCTTGTCCCAGTATCTATGATTTGTGGTATGTGACACCAAATTGGCTCGTTAGAAAAGGTAGGTGGGACAGGAGGAATGTAAGCGAGAATTTTTTTAGGGGGCAATTCTCTGTATCCATTACAAATTACACCACCCATAGAAGAAGGAATTGGTTTGCCGATCAAATGGATTATTTGAGTAGAGGTAATCAGGGAATTATGAGGACTTCTTTGTGGAACAATAGCATATACATCCCCGTTCGGTTGTTCATCCAAGTGAACAATTATAGGTTTCCATCCTAGTTTTTCCAGTGGAAACGTGTGCTTATACATTGATGGTATGGCAAATTGAATTTTTGTGGGGTTGAGTTTTTCGGGGTTTACAGCATTTGTATTCAAAAAACCTGCTGATGATAAGAGCCCCAGTGAAACTAACCCACAGAGTGAGATTTTTTTGATAGGTTTCATTTATTTAACTCCTTTTATTAATTTGTATTTTGATTTTAACATAATTATAAAATTATTGCAATACTTTTTTAAAAATTATTAATTAAAGGAGAAAAATTATTTGTCATATTTTATATAATTTTTAAATAAAAAAACTCTTGCCTTTCAGCAAGAGTCAAAATCTTATATTTTTTTTACCATTTTTCCGTTATTTTTTAGAATTGTACTTTCTTCAATAACGCCCCTTACCATCGAAGTGGGGTAGACAGTTGAATTTCGTCCTATTATCGTGCCCGGATTAAGCACGGCGTTGCACCCGATTTCAACGTAGTCCCCGAGTATCGCTCCGAATTTTTTTAAATCGGTTTGTATTTTTTCGTCACTCAGTTTAACAGCGACCAAAGATTTATCGGATTTGACATTTGAAGTTATCGATCCTGCGCCCATATGAGATTTGTAGCCCAAAATAGAATCTCCTACGTAATTAAAGTGCGGCACCTGAACGTTGTCAAATAAAATTACATTTTTTAATTCCGTCGAGTTTCCAACCACGCAGTTTTTTCCGATTATAGCGCTTCCTCTTATGAATGAGCAGTGACGGATTTGAGCGTTTTCCTGAATTATTGTGGGACCATCTATATGAGCCGAAGGAAAAACGGTGGCTTTTTTTGATATCCATACATTTTCTGCTATTTCATCGTATTCTTCTTTAGGAAGGGTAGGTCCAACCTCTTTAATAAAATCTTTTATCAAAGAAAGTGCCTCCCAAGGGTAATTTATTTTTTCAAAAATTTTTTCTGCAATAGTATGGGATGTATCCAAAAAATTTTTATAATTAAGTTGTATTAATTTTTCCATAAATAT
The DNA here is from genome assembly GCA_934692675.1 of uncultured Eubacteriales bacterium. GTDB lineage: Bacteria > Bacillota > Clostridia > Oscillospirales > Acutalibacteraceae > UMGS1491. Next base: position 41,107 of record CAKUUD010000002.1, read on the forward strand.
ATAAGCGGACTATCAAGCCCGCACTCTCCTTCGTTATTAATAAAATTTATAAATTGTATTCCGGGAAACAAACAGTGAATTCTGTTCCTTCTCCTATTTTACTTTTAACATCTATGCTTCCGCCATATTCTTCTGCAAAATTTTTGGCTATGGAAAGCCCGAGACCTGAACCAGGAATGCTTAAATTTTTAGCGGATGCAGACCTATAATTTTTTGCAAATATTTTATCTAATTCGTTTTCGGCAATGCCCATTCCTGTGTCCTTAATTTTGATATTTACTTTATCATTTTTTTGAACAACATTTATATATACTTTGCCTTGCTCTTTATTATACTTAATAGCATTCTCCAGAATGTTTGTTATTATTCTGGAAATTTTACTTTCAGGAATAGAAACATAAATATCATTAGAATCTACATTAAAGATAACTTCTACATTTTTTTTGGATGCAAGAGGGGAGAGAGCCTTAACGTATTTGTTTATTTGTATGTTAACGTTACACTTATTTATGCCTTGAGAATACTTACATTTATCAGAAGATATTAAGAGCTCTTCTACTAAATCCAAAAGCCTTTGAGATTCAGAATATATTATATCCAAGAATTCATTTTGAGATTTTTGATTATATGTACCTTTTTTTAACAACTCAACAAATCCCATAATGGATGTTATGGGTATCTTTAAGTCATGTATAGTATTTTTTAGTTCATTTTGATAATTATTATTTTCCATTTTAATACCTCAGGCAACACAAATTTCTGCGTTGCCTTTTCTTTCTTCGTTTTTATTCAGATTTTAAATTTCATCTTCGGAAGCAAATCTGTATCCAACTCCACGAACGGTAAGAATGTATTTTGGATTTTCAGATTCATCTTCTATCTTTTGACGAAGATATCTAATATGAACATCAACTGTTCTTGCATCTCCGCAAAACTCTACGTCCCATACTTTTTCCATTAATTGGTCTCTGTTTAAAACGCGTCCCTTGCTCAGCATGAGTGATGTAAGCAAATCAAATTCTTTCATTGTTAAATCAATAGGTTTGTTGTTTTTACTTACAGTGCGTCTTGCCAAGTTTACAGTTATTTCTCCGCAAGTAATAATGTCGTTGCTTGGATTCACAATATTTGAATATTCTTTTCTGCGAATTAAAGCTTTAACTCTTGCACATAATTCTTTCAAACTAAACGGCTTGGTCACATAATCGTCTGCTCCCATTTCTAATCCCAAAACGCAATCTACTTCGTCGTTTCTGGCTGTAAGAAGAATTATAGGCACAGTTTTTGTATCTTTGTCTAGTTTAAGTCTTCCGCATATGCTTAAACCATCCGGAGCAGGCATTACCCAATCTAAAACTATAACGTCCGGTAAACGTCTTTGAACCGCTTTAAGTAATTCTTCACCACCGGCGAATTCCTGGGTTTCAAAACCATATTCACGAAGTGCCAATGAAGCCAATTTCCTTATATTAGGTTCATCATCCACAACATATATTAGACTACGTTTATCTTCTGACATAACTTAACACACTCTCCTAACTAAAAAGTCAACATAATGGATTAAACCAAAATTAAAAACTTATTAAAATGCGGATTTTTTTAATAAAGCCATAACTCCTTTTAATCTATATGTATTATAATACAAAAAGAAAATAAAAACAAATACTTTTAAAAAATTTGTCATTGATAAGATTAATTTTTAATATTTGAACTATATAATGTATATGGATTGTCTAAAATTATGCAGCTCATCTAAAAAAACATATTCTTATCTTTTTCGATTTTCAAAATTTCAATATTTTAAAATTATTAATTGAAAGTTTGAATAATATATAAATTTGATATTTTACAGTATAGCATCATTTTTTTAAAATTAATAGGGTATTTTGCATAATAATTTTAAGAAAAAATTTATCATATTTTTCTATTGACAAACGTAAATATATGTAGTAGAATAAATAACGTACCCAAGATAAAAGGAAAATACCGCAGAATGGAGCAGCCTGGTAGCTCGTCGGGCTCATAACCCGAAGGTCGGTGGTTCAAATCCACCTTCTGCAACCAAATATACCTCAGTCGTTAGGCTGGGGTGTTTTTTATTGAATTATTAAAATTTTAACGAAAAAAGAGTAGATAAGCTTTTGACTTAATCTACTCTTTTCTATATATAGATTATAATTTTATTTCTACGTGATCATCCGACCATAGGGAAGGAGTGTAGATCAATTTTAGATTGTCATCATTTTTAGGCACCTCAAAAGATATTGAGCCTGATAAATTTCCTCCTTTTGCTATTTTTGTGCTTGTTAGTGGATCTTTTAATATATAATTTGCGTCATGGTAAACTCCGTTGCTATCAAGTATCTTAAATTCATAAGAGGCTACATCTATAGAACTATCTGTGTTGTTTTTTATTGAAAGATCTATTTTGACATATTGATTATCTGTGTCCGGCTTTAAAAATTGATTTCCACTTTCATAATTTTTCTTTACTGTTTTTACAGTAAGTTCTTCGCCCTTAATATCTATAGTTTCGCCGACTTGGTGTTCAACTGATTTATTTGAGTCTTCGCTTGCGCTTGAATTTGTATCAGAACTTGAACTCGAAGCAGAGCTATCGGTATTGCTGCTGGAAGATTTTGAACTCGTGCTCGAACTGCTGCTGTCGCATCCTACTAAATTTAATGATATTCCTGCTGCTATTAACATTAATAAATATTTTTTCATAATTTTGTTCCTCCTTCAAATTGCTTTTTTAATTTTTCAAATTTGAATTTTTTTGTTTTAGCATTTTGCGTTATGAACCCTATAATTCCGAGTATAAATAATGGGGCGTTGTATACTATAAATATCTCTGCGTTAAATCCAAAAATCACCATACTATAGATAGAGCCGTCTAAAATCAACCATGTTACGAACGGAGCCACAAGATACAATAGTGCGCCTATTAGCGCTGCCCAGCTTATTTTGAAAGCAAATGAAATCCATTCTAAAAATATCCCGATGCCTATCGCGAACATATAAAGTATATAGGCGTTTTTTATGGTCTCACTTAGACTTAGTACGGGCAGTATTGCTGAAAGATTATAAAAAATATAAACCAAATATGCTGTTGATAGTAAGTTGCAAATCAACAATGTTGTGCTTCGTTTTTTAAACACCGCTCATCCTCCTTGTTATTTATTTTTTATGTAAATTTCCTCCTTTCTTGGCAATATTAATATTGTTAAACATACTATAGTTTATATAGCACAAAATAATTATAGTACTTTGAATAGTAATTGTCAAATATTTATAATAATTATAGGTGATTTTATTATGAATAACTATAGTGTCGGAAAGAGAATACGTGAATTAAGAATAAGAAAGTGTTTATCCCAGGAGCAGATTGCTCTTAGAGCAGAAATTACCACGGCTTACCTTGGGCAGATAGAAAGAGGAGAAAAAAACCCGACAGTAAAATCTGTCGAACAAATTTCTAATGCGCTAGGGATTTCGTTATCCGAATTATTTAGCAATCAAGGCGACCCAATCGCAAACGTAGATGGAACAATGGAGAATATTATTTTTGAAATGCAAGACCTTTCTATAAAAGAACGAAAAGAAATGCTCGATATCATTAGAAATATCATTAAATTTAAAAAAGAATAAAAAATTGAACATATATGTAAAAATTAAGAGCAGCCGAGTTACATCGGTTGCTCTTTGGTTTCGTATAGGGATTCGTTTTGCTCTAAATTAAAATGACAATCTTTAATTAGAAAGTCGCTAATGAAATAATTCAACCTATTACTTTCTCTCAGCGCATTAATTAAAAATTTTAAATAAGGATTTTCGAAAGGAACTAATTTCGTAATGTGAATGTCATCGGCGTGCTCCTTGGTGGTGACTATAACATGATTGTTAACGCGCACTAATCCCACTTGAGAAAAATGTTCTTCATCGCTAAAATATATCCGATTAAAATTGATATCAGCTAATAAATTGGCTAAATCGCGAAAGGTTATTGCAGAGGAATTATACCAAAATTTCATAGGAAGTAAATATTGATTGTCAATATGATTTGAATATGGATTTAATCCATTTAGATTTACGTTAAAAATTATTAAAAATAATATTAAAAATATTCTTTTGAAAATCTTGAACACTTTAAAAAAACTCCTTAAAACAGCACTATATCTACATTTTAACCCATGTTTAGATATTTTACAAGTAGAAAGCAAAAACACAATTTGAAAAAATAGAGATAATATCTACAAAATAAAAGTCGAAAATTTTAAAACTGGAAGATAATTGGGATATATTGGTAAAATTTACCTGCTTTTTTAAAGATTATTTGAATCTCTTGTGTCTAAGTGGAATATATTTCCAATTTTTTAATTCTCGAATCCTGTCGAATTTCTTTCCTTGCAAATAATCTGGAAATTTTTTACACTATGAGTGTACAACGATGAGGTGATAAAAATGGCTACACAAAGTGTTTATGTAAATGAATTAAGTTCTATGGACAGTAAAAAGATCGAGTACAAAATAACTACTTGTGAAAAAGACAATTGTGAACAGTATGGAATCCAAGTCATAACTGATGCAAAAGACTACCACGAAGAAGATACTGTTAACGCAATTTCACCGGACAAAAATTTTGTTGAAGAAATAATTACATATCTTTACCAAAATTCCATCGACACAATTCATTTCAAAGATGTACTAGAAGATTACATCTTGCAAAGCGAAAAAGTTGACTAACTTTAAGCTAAACCGCCTTTGGATTATTCCAAGGGCGATTTTTTATATGCAATTATAAAATTGACTATTACGAAAAATCACAGTATAGTTATATTTAGTATAAGAAAAGGAAATTGAAAATATGAAATTTAAAACAGAATCAGACTCACTCGGAAAAATAAAAGTTCCTATCGATAAATTTTGGGGAGCGCAAACTCAAAGAAGCTTAGAAAATTTTAAAATAAGTTCCGAAAAAATCCCTTTGGAAATTATTTATTCTCTGGCACATATAAAAAAGGCTTGCGCGGAAGCAAATTTATACTTTAATAAACTTGATGAAGAAAGATGCAAGCTTATCACAGATGCAGCAGATAAAATAATAAATGGGGAATATGATAATAGTTTTCCGTTGTCTGTTTGGCAAACAGGAAGCGGAACCCAGAGTAATATGAATGTTAACGAGGTTATTTCAAATTTATGTAAGCTTAAAAATTCTGAAATTAAAATTCACCCAAACGACCACGTTAATATGTCGCAAAGCTCCAACGATACTTTTCCTACTGCTATGAGAATTGCTGCAATTATTTATATTGAAAATAAATTATTACCATCCCTCGATAAATTAATTTTCTCTTTCAAAATTCTGGAATCAAATAATCAAGGAATAATAAAAATAGGCAGAACTCATTTGCAAGATGCGGTTCCCATAGGATTTTGGCAAGAAATTAGCGGTTGGAGAGCTTCGATTGAAACCTCGCGCGATATGATAAAATCAAATATGGAATTTTTAAGACATGTTGCTCTTGGTGCGACGGCAGTAGGCACGGGGCTAAATTCTCCCAAAAATTTTGATAAAATTGTCTGTGAAATTCTTTCTAAAAACCTTAAAACTACTATAGTACCTGATAAAAATAAATTTCACGCTCTTACAACTTTGGATGCTTTTGTGGCTGCCCATGGAGCGCTCAAATCTTTGGCTGCAAATCTCATGAAGATAGCCAATGACATTCGATGGTTGTCAAGCGGCCCTCGATGCGGTCTGGGAGAAATAAAAATTCCCCAAAATGAGCCCGGTAGCTCAATAATGCCGGGTAAAGTTAATCCAACGCAATGTGAATCCATTACTATGATAGCGGTACAGGTAATCGGAAACGACACTGCGATAGGCATGGCGGCTTCTCAGGGCAATTTTGAACTTAATGTTTTTTTGCCCGTGTGCATACATAATTTCATGACTTCTCTCAAAATTTTAAATGATGGAGTGCTTTCTTTTGAGGAGAAATGTATCCGAGGAATAGTCCCCGTTAAAGAAAAAATGTTCGAAAATTTAGAAAAATCTCTTATGTTGGTTACGGCTTTAAATTCCAAAATAGGCTATGAAAATTCGGCTAAAGTAGCGAAAAAAGCGTATGAAGAAAATACATCAGTAAAAGAGGCCGTGCTTAATCTTGGATTCATGGAAAGTTCCGAGATAGATGAGATTTTGAATCCCGGTAAAATGGTTTGATTATTTAGGAGGAAATATATGGAAAATACAGATGCTTTAAAACTTCATGAAAAACTACATGGAAAAATAGAAGTTGTTTCGAGATGCAACATTAAAACTAAGGAAGATTTGGCCTTGGTTTATACCCCTGGAGTGGCTAAAGCTTGCGAAAAAATAAAAGAAGATTATTCTGAGTCTTTTAACTTAACAAGGCGCTCGAATCTTGTGGCTGTCATCACGGACGGCAGTGCAGTACTTGGCCTTGGAAATATCGGTCCTGCCGCTGCGATGCCTGTTATGGAAGGAAAGTGCGCTCTTTTTAAAGAATTTGGCGATGTTGACGCTTTTCCGATTTGCATAGATTCCAATGACACCGAAGAAATTATAAAAACTATTCACTTAATATCTAAAAGTTTTGGCGGAATAAATTTAGAAGATATATCTGCGCCAAGATGCTTTGAAATAGAGCGCCGTCTGCAGGAAATATGCGATATACCTGTCTTTCACGATGACCAACACGGAACCGCTATTGTTGTGGCAGCAGCTCTCATAAATGCCGTCAAATATGCAAATAAAACCATGGGAAAATTAAAAATAGTAATAAACGGAGCCGGAGCTGCCGGGATAGCAATTGCAAAATTGTTGTTGTTCATGAATTTTGGAGATATAATTCTTTGCGACATAAACGGAATTTTGGATTTACAGGACGCTAATTTAAATGACGAGCAAAAGTATATGTGTTCCGTTACTAATAAAAGTGGAAAAAAAGGAAAACTTATCGATGCTTTAAAAGACGCTGATGTTTTAATAGGTGTTTCTCGTGGGAATGTAGTGAGCAAAGAAATGATTTCAAAAATGAATTGTCCTATCGTATTTGCTATGGCCAATCCGACTCCTGAAATATATCCTGATGATGCTTATGAAGCCGGTGCTGTTATATGTGGGACAGGAAGATCGGACTATAAAAATCAAATAAACAATGTACTGGTTTTTCCGGGGATTTTTAAAGGCGCTTTAAAACATAATATAAAGATTATAACCGAAGAAATGATGAAAAAAGCAGCCTTTGCCATCTCTGACATGGTAACCGAAGACCAATTAACCGAAGGAATAGTTGTGCCCGATGTTTTAAATAAAGGAGTTGCGGATAAAATTGCTGAAGAAATTGCAAAATGAAAATTCCGAAATGAGAAAAATAAAAAGTTTTGAAGTTGACCACACTAAAATTGTACCCGGAATGTATATTTCCAGGATAGACGACGATATAACCACTTACGATATCCGGATGGTAAAGCCCAACGCCGGGGTATATCTTGAAAATGATGGTCTTCATACTTTTGAACATCTTTTTGCTACATATGTTAGAAATTCAGAGTTTGAAAATAATATAATTTACGTTGGCCCTATGGGATGCCGTACAGGATTTTATTTAGTAGTTCGAAATATTGCGAATGATGATGCGATAAATTTAGTTTTAAATTCGATGAAATTTATTGAAAATTTCAAAGGAGAAATTCCCGGAGCTACCGAAATTGAATGCGGCAACTATAAGGAACATAATTTACAAAAAGCTAATTCATATGCGGAATCCATGAGAAAAATTTTAGAAAATTACACCGCGGATATGCTCAAATATTAAGTAACTCTTATCTTTATCTTGCATAAAATGTTAAAAGTAATTTGTATGAAGGGAGTTATATAAATTTGAAAAAAAATTATATGACTAATATGAGAAGTATGAACAATATGCATTCTTCAAACGATATTTTTTCTTTTAACATAGAGGATTCCGCTTTGAAAAATCAAAATTTTCGAAAAACAATCTGGACCGGAAAATTTATGCAAATAACTTTAATGTCTATTAATTCAGGCAGTTCGATAGGCTTGGAAATGCACCCTGATACTGATCAATTTTTAAAAATAGAGGACGGCACGGGTCAAGTGCTCATCGGCAAAAGCAAAGATAGACTTTCTTATCAGAAACGAATAAAAAAAGGCGACGCAATTATTATTCCGGCGGGAATGTGGCATAATGTGATAAACCTAGGAAGAAGCTGTATCAAATTGTATTCGGTATATGCGCCACCTCATCACAGACCTGGCACCGTGCACAGAACCAAACAAGATGCAACCGATTAGTGCACCTATATTAGAAAATATTTTACTTGAATTATAGTTTAAAGAGGAATATAATAGCCTCGGTATTTGTGTATAAAAAATAAAAGTCTGACTGATTTTTATATGTTAGGCTTCTATTTTTTTGGAAGTTAATAAATATTTTGAATGGGGAATTGAACATGTTAAAGAAAATTTTGAGTTTTGGAATAGCCTTGGCGTTTAGTGCTGGTGCGGCTCTTAATGTTTATGCTGTAAAAACTCCCGAAGATGGCTGCAATTCAGGTGTTTCGGTTGTTGAACAAAGCAATTTTAAAGATTTAAATTTGCATATGCTAATGTTAAAAAACTTTTTTATAAATTCTTCAAAAAATACCGAAGATAAAAAATTGAAAGAAAAATTTATAGAAGTATACTCTGAAGTTTATTACGCTAACCGTGAGGGAGGGTGCTTTTTAAAATTTTGTACAAAATCTCACAAAAAATCATACGTTGGCAGTATAAGCAAAACTCATAAAGATATGGAACAGCTTCCAAATAACCCTTGCCTGGATTTCGTTGCGATGAAAAAGCCTGTCGGGAGCGATAAAATATCAAACCTTTGTAAAAGATTTATAACTTTGTCCGGTGATTATATAACCGGTGGATATTTTATATTTTTTGAGAATGAAAAATGGATGGTCGCTTGCACACCTTATTTTTGGAATAGTACATCGCTGGATATATGTGATGGCAGGAGTGTAATGTGCGATTTTATAGATGAGTTCGAAAAATTGAATGAGCATATTAATTTGCCTCAAACAGTTTGATTTTTGTTGCGCTTTATTAATTTAAAGCGTAATTATTTTTTTATGAGAATTAAATAAGTTGATTAAAATATTTGAGTAGTATAAAATAGTAATTATTAAGATAAAAAGAGGTTGATGACGATGTCTACGAATTATAATGATACTTTAAATTTGCCAAAGACCGAGTTCCCTATGAGAGCTAATTTGCCTGATAGGGAGCCCGAAACTTTAAAGACATGGAAGGAAAACAAATTATACAATAAAATAATTGAAAAAAATCAAGGAAAACCAAGATATATATTGCATGATGGCCCTCCGTACGCCAACGGAAACATTCATCTTGGTCACGCGCTTAACAAAATTCTCAAAGATATAGTTGTAAAATACAAAAATATGACAGGTTATGAAGCACCGTATGTTCCCGGGTGGGATACTCACGGGCTTCCGACTGAGATAAAGGCTCGTGCAAAAGTAGGCGCTGAGAAATCTAAACAATTAACAAGCCTGGAACTCCGAAAAATATGCAAAGAATTCGCTCTGGGATATGTCGAAAAACAAAAAGAACAGTTCAAACGTCTGGGCGTCATTGGTGATTGGGATAATCCTTATGTAACTTTATATCCTGAATACGAAGCCGAACAGATCAGAACCTTTGCCAAAATGGCTTGCAAAGATGGGGTGATTTACAGAGGCCTTCGTCCAGTGCATTGGTGCCCTTCGTGTGAAACAGCTCTGGCGGAAGCCGAAATCGAATACAGCAACGATAAATGCAGATCGATATTTGTTAAATTTAAGGTTTCGGATGATAAATCAAAACTTTCAAAATTTAATGTTGATATTAATAATACTTATTTTATAATTTGGACTACCACAGCTTGGACTTTGCCTGGCAATGTTGCGATTTGCGTCGGATCGGATTTTGAATATGCAATCATTAAAAACGGAGCAGAATTCTACATCGTAGCCGATGCTCTAAAAGAAAAAGTGATGCAATCCGGAAATATTGAAAATTACGAAGTTATAGGGAAAATAAAGGGCTCAGAACTCGAACTCATGGAAGCGGATCATCCTTTCTTAGATAGAAAATCGCTCGTTATAGTAGGTGACCACGTTACTATAGATAGCGGAAGCGGCTGCGTTCATACTGCTCCGGGTCACGGTATGGAAGACTTTGATGTTTGTAAAAACTATCCTCAGCTCCCAGTGATTGTTCCTGTAAATGGCGAGGGAATCCTAACCGAAGAAGCTGGCGAATTTAAAGGACTGAAATTTAGCGAGGCCGGTGCTAAAATTTGTAAGCTTCTTCAAGAAAAGGGTTTACTTTTTGCCTCCCAAAACATAGACCACCAGTATCCGCACTGCTGGAGATGTAAATCCGAAATAATTTTCCGTGCCACAAAGCAATGGTTCTGTTCGGTAGACAGATTTAAAAAAGAAGCTTTAAACGCAATCGAAAATGTTAAATGGAATCCTTCGTGGGGAAGAGAGCGAATGATTTCGATGATAAGTGAAAGAAAAGACTGGTGCATTTCAAGGCAAAGACTTTGGGGAGTACCGATACCGATACTCTTCTGCGATGATTGCCATAAAGAGATAATAAATGAAGAAATAATGCTTAATGTCGCGGACATTTTTGAAAAAGAAGGCTCCGACGCTTGGTATAAGTACGATGCAAGTCATTTCTTACCTGACGGATTCAAATGCCCTCATTGTGGTGGAACTCATTTCACAAAAGAAAAAGACATAATGGACGTTTGGTTTGATTCAGGCACATCTCACGCAGCGGTTTGCCAAGCTAGAAAAAATTTAGGCTATCCTGCCGACCTTTATCTTGAAGGCGCTGACCAATACAGAGGCTGGTTCCAATCGTCTCTTCTTACATCCGTGGCAACCACAGGAAAATCTCCATATAAAAATGTTGTTACTCACGGTTGGGTAGTTGACGAAGAAGGCAAAAAACAGTCAAAATCTCAGGGTAATGGCGTTGACCCGCAGGATGTAGTAAGTAAATACGGCGCAGATGTTCTAAGACTCTGGGTTTCGTCTGCTGATTATCACTCTGACGTAAAAATGTCGAATGAAATTTTAAAACAGCTGAGCGAAGCTTACAGAAAAATAAGAAACACCGCTAGATTTGTCATGGGAAATCTGTTTGATTTTGATCCTTCAAAAGATATGGTTAAAATTGACGACCTTTCAGAGCTCGATAAATGGGCGCTCGCAAAATTGAATGAAGTTATAGATAAAACTCTCAAAGGGTACGAAACTTTTGAATTTTATAATGTTTTTCATGCTATTCAAAAATTTTGCATAGTTGATATGTCCAATTTCTATCTTGACGTTTTGAAAGATAGATTATACGTTGAGAAAGCCGATGGATTCAAGCGTCGTAGCGCACAGACCGTGATTTACATGGTACTGGATGCACTTGTAAGAATGATTTCGCCTGTACTTTCATTTACAGCCGAAGAAATTTGGAAATATATGCCACACAAAAACGATGAAAATAAGGAGAGCATTTTCCTTAATGATATGTGCAAAAAGGTTGATATGGACATTTCTGATGAGTTTGTTGAGAAGTGGGATAAAATCTATAAAATCCGTGATGAAATCAAGAAAGTGCTTGAAATTCAAAGAAAAAATAAAGTTATAGGTTCTTCTTTGGAAGCTGATATTAAAATTTTTGCGTCAGGCGAATTATATAACTTTATAAAAAATAATCTTAGCGATTTGCAGTCAGTGGTAATAGTATCTGGTATAGAAGTTCAAGAAAATGGAACCGGAAAGTATAATATCGAAGGCATTAGCGGTTTGTCGATGGATATCGCTCATTCTGAATACAAAAAATGTGAAAGGTGTTGGACATACGACGAAACCGTTGGAGAAAATAATGACCATCCAACAATTTGCAGTAGGTGCGTGAGCGTACTAGAATAATTTATTAAACAGGAGGAAAGTTTTCATGTTGTTATTTTTCGTTATAACTTTTTTAATTCCCGTTCTAGATCAATTCATAAAATTAGCAGTGAAGTCAAGTATAGCGGAAAATGCAAAAGTTGAAACTTTCCTTCCATTTCTGACTATTACAAATGTAAAAAATTTTGGAGCGGCTCTTGGTATGCTCGCCAACGGAAGATATATTTTAATTGCGGTTACTTTGCTTATAATGATTTATTTTCTGTATTTGATATTTATAAAAAAAATTCGAAGCCATCTTTTTTTGATAGCTTCGTCGTTGATTGTCGGTGGGGGAATAGGCAATTTAATAGATAGATTAATGCTTGGTTATGTAGTGGACTACCTATCCTTGTCATTTTTTTCGCCAATATGTAATTTTGCAGATTACTCCATCACCGCAGGAGTGGTATTGCTAGCAATATTTGTTCTAAAAGCTGATAGCAAAACTCTATCTGAGTTTATTTAATTTCATTCATAAGATTATTAACTTCTGCTCTGCATGCTTCACTTTTTAGAAAATTAATAGAGTAAAGCATGATTCCGTCAAAATTTAATTTTTTTATTATTTTAAACTCCTCCTCCAAAATATGGTCAGAAGAATTCCAGGTTTTTTCATCCAAATCTGTTCCTATTTTATAAAGTGCTAAGCCAGCGTAAATTTTTTGAGAAGAACCTTTAGAAATTTTTTTCCAATCGTTCGCAGCTTTTTCAAAAGGCATGTTCGGGCAGTCTACGCTCCAGTATAATTGAGGGCAGATATAATCGATATATTTTTTATCAAGCCAAGTTTTAGGGTCAGCGCCTATTTCTTGGCATTTTTTTATATTTCCCGGCGGAGAAATTCCAAATTCTACATTAGGTTTTATTGATTTTATTTTGTCGTGAACTTCAGAAATAAGCAGATTTATGCTTTCTTTTTTTGATAAGTTGTTATCCTTTTTTTCTAAAATTTCTTTATCTTCAGGATAAAAATAATCATCAAAATGGATGGCGTCTATATCGTAGTTTTTGACGATTTCTTCAACTCCGGATGTTATTAAATCTCGTGTTTCTTTGTACGATGGATTATAGTATATTCCGTTTGAAGTTTTTATTATACGGTCGCTGGGTTGATTATAATATGGATTGTTTTCACTCAAATCTTTTGGAGAGTTATTTGCCTGTACTCGAAGCGGATTAACCCATGCATGAAATTTTATATTTTTCTTATGACAAGATTTTACCATGTATTCCAGCGGGTCAAATTTGGGATTTTCTCCCTGAGACCCGGTGAGAAGATGTGACCACGGGAAAAAATCTGATTTATAAAGAGCGTCACTGTGAGACCTTACGTGAACTATCAAAGTGTTGATTTTATATTTTTCTGCGGTGGATAATATGTTTTCAAAATTTTCGATAAATTTTTGCTCTGTATTTTCTTTAGAAGATATATTTAAATCCAAATACGATACCCACGCGCCTACCATGTTTTTTGAATTTTCTTCACTAGTTTCGTCTTTTTTTAAAGCGATTGTAGGCTTGGAAGAATCCTCAATAACTCTATTTTTATGAGCATCAATATATTTACATATGCTTACAACAGACATTAAAAACAACACCGAAATAGCTAGCGACATTATTTTTTTGTATTTAAAAATTTTCATATTAAACACCTATAATTTTAATTTTTCGATAGTTTCCTTTAAATTTCCAGAATTAAAAATGCAAGTCCCCGAAACGGCAACATCCACCGGATAATTTTTCACAGCCTTTATGGTTTCTAAATTTATTCCTCCGTCAACTTCTATCATAATATTGGGCGCATTTTGTTTTATGTATAAAGCCTTTTCCATTTGTTCGGCCATGAATTTTTGCCCTCCAAATCCCGGTTCAACAGTCATTATCAAAACTAAATCTATATCGTTCAAATAAGGATTGAGTTCCGATACATCCGTTGAAGGCCTTATTGAAATCCCGGCTTTTTTTCCATAAGATTTTATTTTTTTAATAGTTTCAAAAACATCCGAATCGGATTCCAAATGAAAAGTTATTATATCCGCTCCTGCATCAACAAATTGAGGTATATATTTTAGCGGGTTTTTAATCATCAAGTGAACGTCAAAAGGCAAATTTGTTAAATGTCTTAAAGATTTTATAATCGGTGCTCCAAAAGATATATTAGGTACAAAAATTCCATCCATTACATCCATATGTACCCAATCCGCTCCGTTATCGGAAATTTTTTTAATTTCTTCGCCCATATTTGAAAAATCACAGGCAAGCATTGATGGTGCTATCTTCATATTATTTAGCGGAAATTAATTTTATGTTCCCGCAAGTTCACTTCCTTTTATTTAAATATAAAAATATTATCTTACAATGTGGGATCTTTATCAAGTAATTATATTTTAATACATGAGCAAAAAATTTTATGTCGAAATTTTTAACCGATTGCGACTCTGTATCATAGTATAATAACGGGAGGATGATAAAAATGAAGACAAATAAAAATTGTACTTGCGGATGCGGTGTTACTGCAGCTATTTTAGGCATAATTTTTGGAATAATAATTGCTGTATTATTTTCTTTCGGGTATTTTAGTTTTATTTTTCCCGGTTTATGGATTGCTTTTTCTGTTGCTGCTGCAACTATTGTATACCTTATGATACTGGCACCGATATCGGCTTGCGGAGGATGTCCTACATTATTTGAATGTTTAAGAAAAAATCTTTCTTGTTTACTTGTGGGAGCTGTAGGAACCATAATTTTTGTTATTGCAGCGCTTACCACAACACTTCTTGTAGAATCAACTGCATCGATTGTGTTGATAGGAATTGTGGGATTTTTCTTTATCTTTTTGCTAAGCAGCATAATATCATTTTTTAAATGCTTGATTTAAAAAGTGTTTTAAGCGAGCGGCTCTTTTAAGGAGTCGCTTTTTGTTTTGAAAAAATATATAAATTTTATATATTTTTTTGACAAATGATAAATATATGTTTACAATATACAATATATCAAAATAAAGGACGGGATTAAAATGAATGAGAAAATAGTAGAAAAACTTAAGGATTCAAAATTTTTGGAAAAAATAATCGTCATGTCCGACAAAAGCGAAGTGAAAGAAGCTTTTAAAAAAGAGGGCATAGAGGTTACTGATGAAGATTTAAAAAGCATCCGTGACCTCATAGCAGGCTCCGTAGAAAAAATTTCTGAAATCCCCGAAGAAAAGCTGGAAGAAATATCTGGGGGAGTAGAGGATGGGCTAGTGCATTGGTTGGGTGATAAGTTTACCGATTTCAATTTTGTTCAAGACCATAATGTGTTGTTTAGTAATTCTGATAAAATTGTCGAAGCGGCTCTGGTTGTTGCTTTGATTGGCGGAACGATTGGCGTTCAAAAATTAATCAAATTAGGCAAAGAAAAAGGCTGGTGGACCAAAAAATACTGGGAAGATACTTTAGAAGATTTAAAAAAATTAAAAATTACTATTTCTAAAAAATAATATATTAAATTTAAAACAACTGGTATCCTTTGGTTCATGCTAAGGATACCAGTTTTTATTGCCTATTTATAAATTCCAACTGTAAATACCTGTGGTAAAATAATTTATTTTCTGGTAATATTTTTATAAAGGCTGGTGAATTTTAATATATGTTTAAAATAATGAAAAAAGAAATCTTAAACAAGTATGTAACGCGTATGACTATTTACGCTCCTATTATTGCCAAAAGTATATATCCCGGGCAATTTGTGATTCTTAGAGTCGATGAATTTGGCGAAAGAATTCCGCTTACTGTATTTGATTACGACAGAAAGCTCGGAACCATAGAAATAATTTATCAAAAAGTTGGGCTCACGACTTTTAAACTTGATGAAAAAAAATCCGGTGATTACATCTTGGATGTAGTAGGCCCTCTTGGGAAAAAGACCGTCACCGAAGGGTTTAAAAGAGCAATTGTAGTTAGCGGTGGTGTCGGAAGCGCAATCGCTTACCCTGTAGCAAAAGCTTTGAAAAATTCCGGGTGCGATGTTGATATTGTTGCGGGTTTTAGAAATAAAGAAATTATAATTTTGGAAAACGAAATGAAAAATATTTCGAATCAAATCGATATTGTTACTGATGACGGTTCCAACGGAAGAAAATCTTTAGTGACCACTCCTCTGGAAGAAAAATTAAAAAATGATTCAAATTATGATTTGGTTTTTACAGTCGGCCCTGTTCCAATGATGAAAGCTGTTTGTGATATAACCAAAAAATACAATGTAAAAACCATAGTAAGCATGACAGCCATAATGATTGACGGCACAGGAATGTGTGGAGGCTGTAGATTGAATGTTGGCGGAAAAATTAAATTTGCTTGCGTTGATGGCCCTGATTTTGACGGCCACGAAGTGGATTTTCAAGAAGCGTCTTTCCGCACAAGAACTTTCGCTCACGAAGAAAATATTTCTCGAGAAAAATATTGTAATTTATTTAAAGGTGTTAATTTATGATAAATAAAAGTAAAACTAAAGAAAAAATGCCTGTTGTAAATGCAGAAGACAGAATTAAAAATTTTGAAGAAGTGGAGCTAGGATATTCCGAAGAAAGCGCTATAAACGAAGCTTCAAGGTGCCTTGGATGTAAAAATAAGCCCTGTGTGTCAGGCTGCCCTGTGAATGTAAAAATTCCTGACTTCATAAAAAATATAAGAGAAAAAAATTTTTCAAAATCATATGAAATAATCTGCGAAGACAATTCTTTCCCGGCGATATGCGGCCGTGTTTGCCCTCAGGAAAAACAATGCGAAAAAAAATGCGTAAGAGGCAAATCCGGCGAACCGGTAGCAATCGGTAGGTTAGAAAGATTTGTTGCTGACTATAATATTGGTAAAAAACGTGAAAAATTAAACATAAACTCAATAAACTCGCATAAAATAGCAGTGATAGGTTGCGGACCATCCGGCCTTGCTTGTGCTTCTGAACTTTTGAAATTCGGCTATGATGTCACGATTTTTGAAGCTCTTCACGAACCCGGTGGAGTGCTTTCGTATGGCATTCCGGAGTTCAGGTTACCTAGAAATATTTTAAAAAAAGAGATTGATAACTTAGTAAAAAACGGATTAAAAATAGAAAAAAATATTATAATCGGGAAATCTTTATCAATTCAAAATTTATTTGAAAACGGCTTTAAAGCGGTGTATATTTCAACCGGTGCGGGTCTTCCACGGTTCATGAATATACCCGGTGAAGGCTTGTCGGGAGTGTACTGCGCAAACGAGTTTCTGACTCGTATAAATTTGATGAAGTCGTACAAAGAAGAATACGATACTCCCATAGTCAAACCCAAAAAAGTTCTTGTTATAGGCGGAGGCAATGTCGCAATGGACGCCGCTCGTTGTGCGAGAAGGCTCGGTAATCCTGAAGTTACAATAATGTATCGCAGAACCGAAGATGAAATGCCCGCTCGTAAAGATGAGATAACCCACGCTAAAGAAGAAGGAATTGAATTTTTATTTTTAAGCAATCCTGTGGAATTTTTTGGAGAAAAAGGAAAAGTCATCGGAGCAAAATATAATAAAATGAAACTGTCCGAAGAGGATAATACAGGCAGAAAATCTGTGGTTCCAATTTCAGATGAAAAGTTTGATATTTTTGCAGATACCATAATAGTGGCTATCGGAAATGATTCTAACAAAATGATAAGGGAAGCATCAAATGATATAAAATTTGATGATCGAGGAAGAATAATCGCGGACCCAGAAACTTTAAGAACAACTCAGCCTTTTGTTTATGCCGGGGGAGATATTGTTACAGGAGCCGCTACGGTTATATTGGCGATGGGAGCTGGGAAAAAAGCAGCCAATCAAATAATGCATGATTTAAATAATAGTTTATAAGGTGGATTTGTTATTGAATTTACTATTTTAAATAATAAAGTTAGTTTCAATTTTTATTTTATTGCTATTCTTGTTTTTATGGTAATTTCGGATGATTCAGGATTTGTGATTTATGGATTCATCTCAGCAATTTTACATGAAATAGGTCACATTTTGGCAATGGTTTACTTTAGAAAGAATATAAAAAAAATAGAATTTGGTTTTGCAAATATTGATTTGTTAATGGAAGAAAAAAATTTAAACTGTAATTCTTTTGAAACCGTAGTCATATTTTTAAGTGGTAGTTTATTAAATTTTTTGATTTCAATATTATTTAAGATTTTATATTCAATTTTTGGATTTGCAGTTTTTGATGTTATTTTTTATCAGAATTTATTTTTAGGAATTATAAATTTACTTCCTATTTATTCTTTGGATGGCGAATGCTTGTTTAGAAAATTTTTGGAAAATAATTTTAGTGACAAAAACATCGATAAGATTGTTTCAGTGATGTCACTCATATTCACAGTGCCAATATTGATTATTGGTTTTTTGCTTATATTTCATTCCAAATATAATCTATCACTTTTTTTGGTATGTATTTATTTGATTTCATTTTTCATCTTTAAAAAAGATATATTTTAATCTAAAAGGAGAATTTTTATGAGTATGATAGAAGTTAATCCTAAAAAAGAAAATTGCATAAATCCTTTTTCTGAAATTGGAACCGACTGGATGTTGATTACAGCCGGCAGCAAAGATAAATTCAACACAATGACAGCCAGTTGGGGAGGACTCGGAATTTTATGGAATAAAAATGTAAGCTTTGCTTTTGTGAGACCTCAAAGATATACATTTGAATTCCTCGAAAAATATGATTATTATTCACTTTCGTTCTTTGAACCGAGTTTTAAACCTGTTTTGAAATTTTGCGGAGAAAATTCAGGAAGAAATATCGACAAAATAAAACAAAGCGGTCTTACACCTGTTTTAGATGGCGAGGCACCGTATTTTAGCGAAGCGAAAAAAGTTATGATTTGTAAAAAACTTTATTCTCAGTTTATTGACCCAAATTGTTTCATAGACGAAAATATTCAAAATAATTATGAAAACAAAGATTATCACAAAATTTATGTCGGAGAAATAGTGAGTTACAAGGTGAAAAAATAATATGAAAAAGACAGTAATAATTACCGGAAGTTCTTCAGGAATAGGCGCCGCTGCCGCGATAGAGTTCGCAAAAAGCGATTATAATGTAGTGATAAATTATAATAATTCAAAAGAAAAAGCCCTCAAAATTCTGGAAAAAGTGAGAGCACTTGGATGCTTGTCCATTGCTGTAAAGGCAGATGTATCTAAATTCGAAGAAAGCAAAATTTTGATCGAAAAATGTGTGGAACAATTTGGCGGAGTGGATGTGCTTGTAAATAATGCCGGAATTTCTGAATTTAAACTTTTTACCGACATTACCGAATCAGATTGGAGCAAGATGATTCAAACTAACTTGAGTTCAGCGTTTTATTGTTCTAAATTTGCTGTGAAAGAAATGCTAAAAAAACATACAGGAAAAATAATTAACATATCATCAATGTGGGGAATAGCGGGAGCGTCATGCGAAGTGCATTATTCGGCTGCCAAAGCAGGGATGATTGGTTTTACCAAAGCTTTGGCCAAAGAGCTTGGACCATCCGGAATCAATGTTAATTGTATAGCCCCCGGAGTGATAGACACTCAAATGAACGGAAGTTTATCAAAAGAAGACATGGCTGATTTGATAAACGATACACCTTGTGGTAGAATCGGCACGCCCGAAGAAATAGCTAAGTTAATATTATTTTTGGCTTCTGATGAAAGCTCATTCATCACCGGCCAGGTGATAAGTTCAAATGGTGGATTTTTAATTTAATTTTTCAATTAAATTTATAGTTTCGCTATTTGTTTTGCAAAGGATATCGCAAAGTTTTCGAGTCTCTTTATCCATGCCACAATCGATAAAAATTATTTTTGAAGTATGAATATTGTTGGCTTTTTTCAGTTCCAGTATCACAGTTCTCACAATGAACTCGATATCTTCCTTATGACCTTGGATAGGTATGTAAAAATTTTTTTGAGGGGAAAAATCATTTTTTTCATTAAAAAAATTATAAATTAAATAATCGACAATGTCCGAAATTCCAAGTATAATAAAAAATCCAAAAATTATACAGCATACTATATGGTACACAAAATCACCTCAGTTTATAGTATGCTGTAATTTATTTTTGGGTATAGGTTATTCTTAATGAGCTTTTTTCGCAGAATCAAATTCCTCGGAAAAGAATAGTGAAATGCACCAAACCGAAGCAATAGCAATTATAACATATAAAATTCGGCTCATTACAGAATCTTGTCCGCCGAATATCCAGGCTACAGCGTCAAATTGAAAAAATCCTATGAGTCCCCAGTTTAGTCCACCGATTATGCATAAAATTAATGCAATTTTATTTAGCGTTTTCATTAAACTCACTCCTTATAAAAAAATTATATTTATATTATACTCAATAATTGAATAAAAAATCAATTTATTATTTTATATACATATATTTTTTTCGAATTCTTCAAACACGCCTGTATACCTTGAATATGACGCTTGATTTTGTTAAAATTATAAGTGTAAATATAGTTTCGGAGGAAAATAAATTGTCAAATTTTTTAAATATTCATGAATACGGAATGATTCAAGAACAATATTGTAAAAAAATAGAAAATTTTTACAATGATTTATACCCCAACAGAAAAAAATTAGCATACGTAAGGACGTACGGTTGTCAGCAAAACGTATCGGACAGCGAAAAATACATAGGTATGCTTTTAAAAATGGGATTCGAAATAACAGATGTTCCCGATAACGCCGACGTTATTCTTCTTAACACTTGTGCAATACGAGAAAATGCCGAAAATAAGGTGTTTGGAAACATAGGCTGGATAAAAAATATAAAGAAAAATAACAAAAATTTATTTGTTATTGTTTGCGGATGCATGACCGAACAAGAGGTAATTATTAAGAAAATTAAGTCCACTTACTCGTTTATAAATTTGGTTTTAGGCACGCATTCTATATATAAATTTCCGGAATTATTTTATAGTTCACTTGTTAAAGAATCTAAAAATCCGATATTTTCCGGCGATAAAGAAGATTCAATTTTAGAAGGATTTCCTGAATATAAAAATAACAAATTAAAAGCTTTTTTATCGGTAATGTATGGGTGCAACAATTATTGCTCATATTGCATTGTCCCTTACGTTAGGGGCAGAGAGAGGAGCAGAAAGCCCGAGCAAATAGTTTCCGAATTTAAAAAGCTTTTGGACGCAGGGTATAGAGACATAACGTTACTCGGTCAAAACGTGAATTCTTACGGAAAAAACTTGGAAGAAAGTGTAGACTTTTCCGATTTATTAAAAATGCTCGATAATTTTGATGGTGAGTACACTATAAGGTTCATGACATCTCACCCTAAAGATGCTTCAAACAAACTTATTGATACAATTGCCGCAAGTAAGCATATAGCTCATCATCTTCATTTGCCGGTGCAATGTGGAAGCAATCGTATTTTAAGCGAAATGAACCGCAAATACACCAAAGAATCTTACATGAAAATAATAGAATATGCTAGGCATAAAATTCCGGATATTATTTTTACGAGCGACATAATCGTAGGATTTCCAGGTGAAACTTATGAAGAATTTTTAGAAACTGTTGATTTAATAAAAGAGGTTAAATTCGGCTCACTTTTCACATTCATTTATTCCCCGAGAGAAGGGACCAAAGCCGCAACTTTACCGGATAATATCTCCAAAGAAGAGAAAACAAAATGGCTTCTGGAGCTTTTAAAAGTTCAAGAAGGAATTTCGGAAGAGCTTCATAAGCAGATGGTGGGCAAAGATATGAAAGTTCTTGTCGAAAATTTTGACGAAAAGTCATCAAATCTTTTATGCAGAACTTCAGGGAATGTAATTGCAGAAGTGCCCGCTTCCAAAGATTTTTTAGGAAAATTCATCAATATTCATATAACAGATTCAAGAAAAGAATCAATTTCAGGTACTATTATAAAGGAGAGATAAATTATGGAAATATTAACACTTGCAAGAGAATTAGGACATGCTGTTCAGCAAAGTGAAGAATACATAGATTTTAGAATAAAAGAACAAAATGTTGAATGCGATGCAGAGTTGCAAAAAGAGATTGAAGAGTTCAATTTAAAAAAAGTTTCGATAAATCACGAAATTTCCAAAGAAGATGTTAATCAAGAAAAAATAGACAAACTTAACAACGAAATAAGTGAACTTTATTCCCAAATAATGGAAAATGAAACTATGCAAAAATTCAATGATTCAAAACAAAAATTTGAAAGCGTTTTGAGAAAAATAAATTTAATAATAAGCGGTTCAGCTGCCGGACAAGACCCTGAGGCAATTGACGTAACTGCAGAAGATTCCTGTGGCGGGAACTGTTCTTCCTGCGGCGGATGCAACTAAAAGATATTTAAAGTGAGTGAATAAAATGGTAAAAATTTCCCCTATGATGCAACAATATTTAGATATAAAAAATAAACATAAAGACAGTATTTTATTTTTTAGACTTGGCGATTTTTATGAAATGTTTTTCGACGATGCTAAATTAGCTTCAGAGGAGCTCGATCTTACCTTAACAGGCAAAGATTATGGTCAAGATGAACGCGCACCAATGTGCGGAGTGCCCTATCACAGCTGTGAGTCTTACATATCCAGGTTGGTATCCAAAGGGTATAAAGTAGCCATGTGTGAGCAGATGGAATTGCCTTCAGAAGCCAAAGGAATCGTAAGACGTGAAGTAGTAAGGATTATAACTCCAGGCACAGTTACCGAAGACAGCATGCTTGATGAGTCCAGAAATAACTATTTGGCGTCCATTTACTATTCCAAAAAATTGGGTAGTGCAGGAGCGTGTTTTTGCGACATTTCCACCGGCGAATTGAAAGCTACCGAAATTAAAGAAAATCCATCCGAAATTTTGAATCTATTAAAAAACGAAATAGGAAAATTTAGCCCTACAGAAGTTTTGGTAGGCGGAGATATTGAGTTTTTGGAGCCATTAAAATCTTTTTTCAAAGATAAATTGTATTGTCGTATAGAAATTTTAGACAAAGATGTTTCGCTGGAAGATTCAAAAGATGTTCTTAAAAATCATTTTGGAAGCGAAGAAATCGAAAGATATAATAAAGAAACACCTTTAAGAAGTCTTGGAAATTTGTTTGAATATCTAAAGCAAACTCAAAAAAATGAGCTAAATAATATTAAAAATATTCATTTTTTTAACAGCACTGAGTTTATGGGTCTCGACCTTAATACCCTGCGAAATTTGGAAATAGTAGAAACTATGCGTTCAAAACAAAAGAAAGGCTCTCTGCTTTGGGCGCTTGATAAAACCAAAACTCCAATGGGCAGGAGATTGCTGCGCTCTTGGGTAGAAAGACCTCTTCGGGACGTTCAAAAAATAGGGTATAGGCAAGAAGCTGTCGAAGAAATGGTAAATGAATTTGAACTTAAAGATGAAATTCGTGAAAATTTATCCGGAATTAGCGATATAGAAAGGTTAATGACAAGGATAAGTTACGGAACTGCGAGCCCTAAAGATTTGAAATCGTTATCTGAAACTTTGGGAAAATTGCCTGAGATAAAATATAATTTATTTAGGTGTAATTCTCGTCTTCTGAAAAAAATGTGCGAAAAATTCGACCTTTTAAAAGAAGTATACATGTTGATAGAAGATTCTATAAGAGACAACCCTCCTTTTATAGTAAGAGAGGGAAAAATAATCAAAGACGGCTACAGCGAAGAGGTAGACGGATTAAGAAATGATTTAAAAGGCGGATCCGGAATTGTCACAGAAATTGAAGAGCGTGAGAAAAAAAGAATCGGAGTTCCAAAATTAAAAGTTAAGTATAATAAAATTTTTGGATACTATATAGAAATTCCTAATTCATATAAGGGTGATGTTCCGGAGGAATACATAAGAAAGCAAACTCTTGCAAATTGCGAAAGATACATAACCGAAGAGCTTAAACAAGTTGAATCAAGGATACTTTATGCTCATGATAAGATAAACGAAGTGGAGTATAAAATATTTGAAGATATTAGAAAAAAAGTTGCTGCAAATTTGACAAGAATAAATGCGGTTGCTGCTATGCTTGCAAATTTAGATGTAATTGTTTCTCTTGCTGAAGTTGCTTACGTAAATAATTATGTTAAACCCACAGTTAATACTGACGGAATTATTTCTATTAAAGAAGGTAGGCATCCTGTTGTGGAAGTCTTGCTCAGAGGTGCACCTTTTGTTCCAAATAATACAGAACTCGATGAAAACGATAATATGATAGCCATCATTACAGGCCCAAATATGGCCGGGAAATCAACATATATGAGGCAAAATGCTCTAATAACTTTAATGGCTCAAATAGGGAGTTTTGTGCCTGCATCTGAGGCAACAATAGGAATAATCGACAACATATTTACTCGTATCGGTGCGTCGGACGATTTAGCTTCGGGTCAGTCAACTTTTATGGTGGAAATGAATGAGGTTGCAGATATTTTAAAAAATGCAACTCCTAAAAGTTTAATTATTTTAGATGAGGTAGGACGAGGTACCTCCACGTTTGATGGCATGAGCATAGCCCGAGCTGTTTTGGAATATATTTCTAAATTTATCGGAGCAAAAACTTTATTCGCTACCCATTATCATGAGCTTACTACTATGGTCAGTGAATTTAAAAATATGAAAAATTATAATATCGCTGTAAAAAGGCACGGAGATGATATAACATTTTTAAGAAGGATTGTTCCGGGCGCTGCTGATGAAAGTTACGGAATAGAAGTTGCAAAACTTGCTGGCGTGCCGGAGAACATAATAAAACGCGCCAAACAAATTCTTGAGAATGTAGAGCAGGAGGTTCTGGATTCCAAAAATTTTGGAAAAAATCCAGTTAAATCAGAAGTTCAAAGTACTCAACTTGAAATTTCGGATTCATATTTACCCTGCCAGGAGTTCGTAGATAATTTGAAAAATGTAGATATAAGCGTGTTAACTCCCATAGAATCAATGAATATGCTTTACGAATTGGTAAAAAAAGCAAATCAAATTTAATTTAAGAGGAATTACAGGATGCGTAAAATAAATGTTTTAAGCAAGCAAACTGCTCAGCTTATTGCTGCAGGAGAAGTCGTTGAACGCCCGGGATCTGTTTTCAAGGAACTCCTTGAGAACGCAATCGATTCCGGCGCGACTCAGATTGTTGCCGAAATAAAAAACGGCGGAATAAAGCTTATTAAAATTTCGGATAATGGATGTGGAATATATAAAGATGACGTTAAAAATGCCTTTCTTCGTCATGCTACAAGTAAATTGAAAACAGCCGACGATCTTGAAAATATAAGCTCTCTAGGATTCAGGGGAGAGGCATTGGCGTCAATTTGTGCAGTTTCAAAATTAGAAATAATAACAAAATCCTGTGAAGAAGATGTAGGGAGCAGGTTTTTTGTAAACGCCGGAGTGCCCGGTGAATTTTCTGAAGCCGGATGTGCGAATGGAACCACAATAATTGTAAGAGATTTATTTTATAATGTTCCTGCAAGAATGAAATTTTTAAAAAAAGATGCAATAGAGGCAGGAATTTGCGCTGCTATCATTGATAAATTAATTCTTTCTCACCCTGAGATTTCATTTAAATTTATAAAAGATGGAAAAGAAATTTTGAAAAGTTCGGGCAATGGTAAAATTTCTTCGGCCATATATTCTGTGTACGGCAAAGAATTTCACTCCAAAATGATTCCTTTGAATTACGATTATGAAGGTGTAAAAATCAGTGGATTCGTATGCAAGCCTGAGTTTTCCAAAGCTAATCGTGGAATGCAAAATTTTTTCGTTAATAATAGATACGTAAAAGTAAAAATAGCGAGTGTTGCGCTTGAAGAGGCTTTTAAAAATTCATTGATGGTAGGGAAGTTTCCTTGTTGCGTGATTTACATTGATGTTTCGCCAAAGCTGGTCGACGTAAACGTTCATCCGGCAAAGACCGAAGTTAAGTTTGTAAATGAAAAATCGGTTTTTGACGCAATATATTTTGCCGTTAAAAGTGCAATTATGAAGGACAACGAAGATCAATTTTTGCTGTCTTCGACAAACAGTGAACTCTTTTCAAAAAGGTTGAGCGATTCTTCAAATTCATTTAGTTTAGGAAAAAATAATAATCCAGAAGCACCTATTAGTAAAATTTCTGAGAATTTTTCTAAACCTTTAGGCAGAAATTTTATGAGCAAAATTTTTGAAAGTGACCAAAATTCAGCACAAAGTGTTAACGAGCAGCCAATTAAAGATGAAATTCCTCCGGTTGCTGAAAACAAAAATTTTGAAATAAATCCGGAAATTAAACCGATAAATCTTAAAGTCGAAGAAAAAGTCAGTGAAAATTTTCAAGAAAAAATCAAGCCCGAAAAAGAAATGCCGGAAGAAAATATAAAATATGAGCAAGTAAAAATGGAAACTCCCTGCGATTCTGATTCGAAACTTCCCCAAAAAATTATAGGCGAAATCTTCGATTGCTATATTATTGTAGAGTCGGAAAACCAAATGATTTTGATAGATAAACACGCCGCTCATGAGAGATTAATATTTGAAAAATTAAAGAAAAATGTACATATTGATGCCTCCCAAGATCTTATGAAGCCTGTTGTGGTGAATTTGGAAAAAGAAAAATATTCTATAGTAATAAATAATTTAGATTTGTTATCCGAAGCTGGAATAGAAGCTGAAGATTTCGGAGAAGGAAGCATAATAATCCGAAGCATTCCTATGTACATGTCAGTGAACGAAATAGAAGATTTTGTGACTGAAATTGCTGATTATATTTTTGAAAACAAAAAAGATTTGAATCCCAAAAAATTGGATTGGATATATCATAACATCGCGTGCAGAGCAGCAGTTAAAGCCGGGAAATCGTGTTCTATGGATGAAATAAAAAATCTTGTGAACGAGCTTTCTAAGGATGCCCAAGTTAACCACTGCCCTCATGGCAGGCCTATATATGTTACTTTAGATAAAAAATTTATAGAAAAGCAATTTGGAAGGATATGATTAATTTGTCTGAAAAATTAATTCCAGTGGTAAGCATCGTCGGTCCGACGGCTTCGGGAAAAACAGAGCTTTCTGTAAATTTGGCAAAAAAGTTTAACGGAGAAATAATTTCAGCTGATTCAATGCAAATATACAAGGAGTTTGACATAGCAACAGCAAAACCGAGCGCCTCTGATCTGAAGGATATTAAACACTACTTGGTGGGAAATATTAGCGTTTCCGAAGAGTTTAGCGTTTCCGATTTTGTACACTCTGCTTCGGAATGTATAAAAAAAATAAATAATAACGGTTATCTACCGTTTTTGGTCGGAGGCACCGGGCTTTATTTGAATTCCCTACTCGAAAATATAGAGTTTGAATCTTCGAAAAGTTCTGACGAAAATTTAAGAAATGAATTAAATAAAAAAGAAAACGAAGAATTGTATGGAATTTTAAAAAAAATAGACCCCGAAAGTTCTTCAAAAATTCATGTGAACAATAAAAAAAGAGTTATACGAGCCATTGAATTTTTTTACACTGCTGGATATCCTATTTCTAAGCAGGTCGAAAATTCTCGAAAAAATCCACCTTTGTATGATGTGTGCAAAATAGGGCTGAACTTCAAAAACAGAGATGTTTTATACGAAAGAATAAACTCTAGGGTAGACAAGATGTTCGACATGGGAATTATAGAAGAAGTGAAAAAAGTAAGAAATATGAACCCCGGAAAAACTGCTTCGGCAGCGATAGGATACAAAGAAATTTTAGATTATCTCGATGGAAATATAAGTTTGTGTCAAGTCAAAGAAAATCTCAAACAGGCTACCCGAAGGTACGCAAAAAGGCAGCTTACTTGGTTCAGAAAAGATGAAAAAATAAATTGGATATATTTGGATGAACTTAAAAATCACGAAGAAATAATTAATGTGTCAGAAGAAATTTTAAAAAATTTTACATTAAAAGGATAAGTGCGTATGAAAAGTAAGAAGTTGAAAAAAATTATTATAAGCTGCTTTTTGTTTTTAGTGCTGTTGGTTTTAATATTTTATTTTTTGTATAAAAAAAAGTTTAATGTAGATTTTCAAATTGCCGAATTACATGAGGTTAAGGATAGTTTTCGTATTACTGGTATGGTAGTTAGAGACGAAGAAATCATAACTACTCCTGAAGAAAACAAAGCTTTTCTTAAATATCTCGTAAAAGATGGCGACAAATCCCCAAAGAATGGAATTATAGCGGAGGTTTATGACTCTTCGGAGTCCTCTAAAGCCAGTTACAAAATAGATCTGTTGGACAAAGAAATAAAAGTTTTAGAAAAATTAAATACCTGCCAATATAATTTTTCTCAAAGCATTAATGCACTTAATAAGAAAATCAGTGAAGAAGTTAAAAATTTATTGGTCTCTGTAAATGATTTTCAAGTGGCTGATAGCATAAATTTAAGAAATAAAATACTATATTTTTTAAATGAAAAGAAAATTATTCTGGGTAAAAGTGTAAATTTTGAAGAAAAAATCCAAGAATTAAAAAAAGAAAAAAATAAATTGCTTTCTCTAAATCCTCATATTGTTTCTCAGATAAAGTCTCCGGATTCAGGGGTGTTTTTTACAAGCACAGATGGCTATGAAGAATCCTTTTCGTACAAAAATTTAAAAGCCGAAAAAGCTCAATTTTCCAATTTAAGTAATGTTAATAACAGTGAAAATTATAACGGAGTAATAGGCAAAATTGTTAAATTATGCACATGGTATATTGTTTGCGAAATGAGCAAAGAACAAGCTGATAAAATTTCCTCTGGTCAAGAAGCCTCAATAAGTGTGGAAGGCTTAGAAACTGTAAAAAATTTACCATGCAAGATTGAAAGTATAAATTTCCCCGGCGATAATAGCAACTCTACTGTTTTGATTTCGTGTAATTATATGAACGAACACATCGCTTCGCTCAGAAACGAAGATTTTGTCCTGGAATTTAACAAATATTACGGCCTTGAAGTAGATAAAGACGCCGTGTGCCAAGACAGTTCCGATGAGAATAAATTTGGCGTGTATGTTACTCATGGAAATTATTTGAAATTCAAAAAAATTAATCCTGTGTATTGGAAAGAAGATAAAGTGGTTTGTGCTTACGGAAATGACGAATATAGCGACGAAAGTTATCTTCAGGTGGGAGATAAAATAGTAAAAGGTTCAAATTT
The DNA here is from genome assembly GCA_934692675.1 of uncultured Eubacteriales bacterium. Lineage (GTDB taxonomy): Bacteria > Bacillota > Clostridia > Oscillospirales > Acutalibacteraceae > UMGS1491. The sequence goes on from CAKUUD010000002.1 coordinate 70,334, forward strand.
ATATCCCGGCAAGAAAGTAAATTGATATTATACATAAAAAATCATAAAATTTAGACATTAAATTTAATAAATAGATGATAAATGTATATAAATATGATTCAAAGTATAAAAAATATTTAAAATGTATAATAATTTTTACATTTTTTTCGAAATGATTATTGACATTTTTTTAGAAACAGTTCATAATGGGTTTGTGAATGCCTGAGAATGGGCAATTGTATAAGTTTGAGATTAATTACATATTTAATTGTAAGTAACAAATTAAAATAGGAGGAATTATAAATGGCAGGATTAGTAGAAAAATTTAAAGAAATGTGGTCTCCTTCGGACGAATATGAGGATTATGAAGAACAAGAAGAATTTGAACATGATAACGATTCTTCATACGAATATAAATCTAAAAAAAATAACAGAGTTGTCAGCATACACGATTCTCACAAATTAAAAGTTATACTTGTCAAGCCTGAGCGTTTTTGCGAGGATGTAAAAAATATCGCTGATGAATTGTTGAAGAAAAACACCATAGTTCTTAATTTAGAAAAGGTTATAAAATCCGAATCAAGAAGGATGATTGACTTTTTGAGCGGAGTCGCTTATGCCAACGGGGGACAAATAAAAAACGTTTCTGCTGATACTTTTGTAATAACTCCATGTAATGTGGACTTAGAAGGGGACGATTTTGTCGGAGAACTTGAAGGTCAGGGAATATATTTTTAATTTATTGTTACTTTTAAAATTATACCAAGAGGTGAAAATCTTTGCTAAGTATTGATGATGTAAAACAAGTTAGTTTTAGGAGAGCAAATTTTGGAGGTTACAAACCCGAGGACGTTGATGCGTTCGTGGACGATGTTCAGGATTCTTATGAGAAAATGTTAGAAGAAAACAAAAATTTGCGTAATGAAATTGAAAATTTAAGAGATAAGATAGACAGAATTTATGCCGAAGAAGGAGCAATACGCAAGGTGCTGTTAAATGCCCAAAATATTGCCGAGAGTTCGCTTAATCAAGCCAAAGAAAAAACAGAAGAGATTGTTGAAAAGGCTGTAAAAAAATCAAATGACCTCATAGACAAGGCAAAAGAAGAGGTTAAAATTCAAAATCAAATATCTGAGAGACTGAAAGCTGAAGCGGTTTCGCTTAAGAATAAGTTAAAAGATATTTATAAAGAACATATGGAAATAATAGGAAAAATCCCCGGCGATGTAAGAGCTGAAAATGATGATTCTAAAGAAGAAAAATCTGAGTGCGAGAAAGAAAAAACTGATTTTGTTGATATATCGAGCGAGGATATTTCCGGAGGTTTAGGCGCTGTTGAAGTCAATATCGCCTCGGAAAAAAGAGAAAACATTCCTGATTTGAAATTCGGTAAAGATTACAATATTGAGGATGAAAGCAAGCCCAAAGGAGCATTTTCGGGGCTGTTCAAAAAGAAAAAATAATTACATTTAAAGTTTTACAGATTACATATCACTTGTTTTATTTACATGATAATTCAAGTGATATGTATTTTTAATTTGTACTTTACATTTTTGATTAAAAATGATATAATACTATTAAATAGAAAGAACGAGGTGATGTTAAAAGTGTTAGATAAAGTTAAAACAATAGCTCAAATAGTATTGATTAGTGTGATTGCAACATCGGTTCTGAGAGTGTCGAATAGTGTTATTAAAGCATCGAATAATGCTAACTGTGCGATTTCTACGATTAAGAAAACATTTGAAAATAGAAATATAAATGAAACTACCGCAAACTTAGCACAAATAACGAAAAATCTTAAAGAATTTACCGGAAAAGATTTAGAATCAATAAAGAAAATCATATCCAAGCTTGACGAAAAAGATGTAGAAGTAATCAGAAAAGTTATGTTTAATTGCGAAGTGGCAACTGAAGATATGAAAGAAATAACTAAAATTGTTAAAGACAAAGTAGGATTGAGATGTTACGGAATTTTTAATTCTTTGTCGGCTAGTGAAGCAAGAGAACTCGTAGAAAAAAATACTCCTAAGAATTGGTATAATCTTTTTTCTAATGTTTTTAAAAAAATAAATAATGCATAACTTAAAAGGAAGTAAATTGCTCGGTGATGAGCATTGTTACTTCCTTAATTTTTTAAAAAAATTTGATAAAATTTGAGAACATTCGTTTTGCAAGACTCCGCTACGGATTTCAGGCTTGTGATTGTACGGCAATTCAAACAAATTTACAACGGAATGGCACGATCCGGATTTTGGGTCAAAAGCTCCGTAAACAAGGCGGGAAATTCGTGAGTTTATTATTGCTCCTGCGCACATAGGGCACGGCTCTAATGTAACATACATCGTGCAATTTGTTAATCTCCAGCGCTGTAAAGCTTCGCACGCATTGTGAATAGCCTCAATTTCCGCATGACATAACGAATTTTTTAATGATTCTCGGTGATTTCTTCCCCGAGATATTATTTTTTTATCGTGAACTATAATCGCTCCCACGGGCACCTCAAGCTCTTCGGCCGCCTTATGCGCTTCTTCGAGCGCTTGCTTCATATAAAATATATCGTCATTTTCTAGGTATTCCATTTAAATTTAATTTTCCTTTTTAATGTCTGATTTAGATTCAAAATAATTTCTATCCACATCTATGATGCACTTGTAGTTATCGTCAAGAGCACGAATGCTTTCTGCTACGGATTGTTCTATTTCATCATCCGAGGGCTCTATATCATATGGAATCGATAGGTGAAATATCAAAGTTGGCCTTTTGCCCGGAATTATCCTGAAGTCATAAATTTTAGCATTTCTATGAAGGAGTTTTACAAGTTGAGAAATTTTTTCTCGCACAGAATTTACTTTTTCGTCGTCGGTAACAATAGGGTCTACATGAATGATTGATTTGCAATTGAATTTTTCTTTCAATCTTTTTTCTATTTTATCTATAGATTCATGGAGTTCCATAATATTTTTATCCGCGGGCATTTCTGCATGAAAAGATATCATGCTAGTGTTGGGACCGTAATTATGAACAATTAAATCATGAATTCCAAGAACATTTGGAGAAGATAGCACTACTTCGTGAATTTTTTTCACAAGATTCGGATCCGGAGAAGCTCCCAGAAGAGGATTTAAAGTTTCTTTTATCATTCCTATACCTGTACATATTATGAATATTGCAACTACTATTCCCGAGTAAGCGTCAACGGAAACTCCGGTAAAGTAGGTTATTGCCATTCCTAAAAGTATCGTAATAGTAGCTATTACGTCGCCCAGGCTATCAAACGCAGTAGCTTTTATCGCCGTTGAATCCAAAATTTTTCCTATTTTCCTATTAAATATGCAAAGCCATAATTTTACTATTAAAGATCCAATTAGTATCAATGTTGGAATCAAAGCTATGGTTGTAGGCTCTGGATTAAATATTTTTTCAACCGAAGTTTTTATAAATTCCAGGCCCATAAAAATTATGGCTATTGAAACTATGAGTCCCGAGACATATTCGATTCTTCCGTACCCGAATGGATGCTCTTTATCCGCAGGATTCCCCGAAGCTTTAAAACATACCAGCGTTACTATCGAAGAAATTGCATCCGAAAGGTTATTAAAAGCGTCTGCGCTTATTGCTATTGAAGATGTCACTATTCCGGCAAAAAATTTTCCTACAGATAAAAGTATATTGCAGATAATTCCGGCGTAGCCGCTTAGCATTCCTAGCCGCCTTCTAACTTCGGAATTATTCTTTTGTGCCTTCTCTAAAACGAATTTTTTTATTATATAATCAGTCATTTTTTTCGCAGATAATAATTTACCTACTCTATCCTCCTTGCTTAAAATACCTACTTTTGGTAAATTATTATACTATTTTTTTTAATTTTTGTTAATAGGTGTAGAAGTATTTTTACTGACTTTTTTTCTATATTTAATGAATTCGTACGAAATATACGAGATAAATCCCAGCGACACAACGGACAGCGAAGCAATTAGATATATATTAGGACAGCCATTGCTTGAATCATTCGATACTATATTTTCGGTGTTTTCTTCGCTATAATTATTTTCGTTTAGATTATCAGTATGGTGTAAAGAGTTGGGTGAGTTATTTTTTACATTGTTTTTACCTTTTTGCGAATTTGATTTTGATTTGGATTTTGATTTTACAGTGGTGCTTTTATCAGCATTTTCCCTGAAAACTTCAACTTCATAAACTCGTTTTATTTTAAGTTGCTTATTAGAAACTGTTATTTTAAAATAGGTTGTTTTTCCTGCGGCGCTTAATTTCCTTCTGTTTATTTTTATATCTAAATCTTCACTAAACGGGGTGAATTCGAAATCTAGATATTTCGTATACGAAGGAACATCCATATGATAATTAAAATTGTTCGGAGAAAATTCTGGAGATAAAGAACCTATATTCGGACGTATAGATTTTAATCTGCAATTTTGTATTTCAGGGTTTTCTATAATATTAATCGTGAAATCGTTCGAGGAAATTTTTTGGCGTGAATTGCAGTCCAAAAATTCTGCACGCAGGTTTATAGTTTTAGGAATGGATTTTTTGTATGTTTTTAAATAGATTTCATAAAGAGTTATTTCTGAACTTTCGGCTGAAACTTTTTTTAATTTTTTTGGATTATACCTAACATTTATAAAATTTTCTTTTGTTTCTGTTTTTAATTGATTTCTGGAAATAGGTTCAAAACTCAGAATTTTTTTCAAGTTAAGTTCAGAACAATTGTAAGAAAGAGAGCAGTCAAATCCCTCTAAAGTCATGCCCGGGTAAGCGTTTTTTAATATTATTTCTATTTTTATTTCATCTCCCGGCAAATAGTTTGAGCTTTCTATTTTTGCTTCTAGATTATAATTTGTAGCTTCCGAATTAAATGGCGTAAATAATATCATCGTTAAGAATAATAAAAAAATTCTGTATTTTTTCATAAAATCCTTCTTTCAAATATGGTATAATTTTTTTAGAATATATAGTATAATGTAATTCTGAGAGGTGGTAATATGAATTTTATATTTGGCGGTGATGGAATTAAAATTCCGACAGAACTGCAAAATAATTTAATTTTATTCGTAAAAGCTCTTTTAATTTTTTTGATTGGGTGGTGGATAATAAATAAAGTTTGTAAGCTTGTTTTGGTATTTTTTCAAAAAGCTACATCTCAAGCAAGTTTTGCTTCGTTTTTAAATTCCGTGCTTAAATTTTCGCTCAGGATATTGTTAATTGTAAGTGTGCTAGGATATTTAAAATTTAACGTTACATCTTTAATAGCAGCTATAGGAGCTTCTTTTGTGGCTATTGGGATTTCGCTTAAGGATAGCATATCGAACATAGTTGGAGGAATAATTTTAGTAACGAATAATCCAATTCACGTTGGGGATTATATAGAATTTGAAAACGTTTCAGGGAAAGTAGTAAAAATTGAAATGCTTTTTACAACGCTTAAATCTTCGGAAGAAAACAAAATGGTAGTTATTCCAAATTCCAGGCTTGTTTCGAACAATATCACTCGAAAAAGTCAGCATGATATAAAAGCGGTGGAATTTAATTCCGTTGTTTCCGTTCCAAATAATAATGTAGATTTTTCAAAATTTTTCGAAAAAGAATTTATTTTGAATGACAAAATTTTGCAGCTTCCGGTTCCCAAGATTCAAATTAAAAAAGAAGATAGCGCAGTAGATATACGTATAAAGCTGTGGTGTCAAGTTCAGGATGAAGAAGCAGTAAAAATGATTTTGGAAAATTCTTTTAAAAAATTATGTAAAAAATATAAAGTTGCTGCATTGTAAATTAATAATATAATAACATTATTTTAAATTAAATTCAACTACAAAATTAAAAAAGGAGATGCTCATATGGCAGTAGAAACATTTTCCGCAGGTGTAGCGCCCGGCGGCCTTAGAAATATTCAGGAGATTAAAATTCTTATATGTTACATTTTTGATAAACTCGATAAACCTTTAACCAAAAATGATGTAACATCCATATTGCAAAGTTATGAGATAGCAAATTATTTTGATGCCAGCCAGGCCTTTTCCCAGATGGTACTTCAGGGCAACTTAAAAGAGTATGATGAAGATGATAATTTTTATGTTATTACTCCAACAGGAAGAATGATTTCGGAGGAACTTGGAGGCTCTTTGCCGGTAACTATCAAAGAAAAATCTTTAAAAAGTGCCGAAGGTTACTTCAAAAGATTAAAAAGTGAAAAAGAAAATACAGTAAATATGGTTAGGACAGAATGGGGCTATATGGTTAATTGCAAAATTTCGGGCGGAGACTTTAATATGCTCGAATTGGGAGTGTACGCTCCTGACATAAATGCTGCATCCATAATCAGAGATAATTTTTATAAAAAACCTGATGAAATATACAAAAATCTTCTTACAATGCTCACTCAAGGGGAGTATTAAGTGGCTAAGTCCTTGACATAACCGTGTATTCCGATATAATAAAACCTATATGTTAGCATTTTGAGGAGTGATTTATGCGTACATGGTTAAAAAAGATATAAAATCTATGACCCTTGAAGAAATCAATAACGATATATCAAATCTTTCTTTTGAATCTTACCGTTCTACTCAAATCTACGGGTGGATAGTTAAAGGGGCAGAGAGCTTTGGTGAAATGAGAAACATCCCCAAGAAATTGATGGATTTATTGAATGATAAATATTACATTCCATTGGTTAAAATAAAGACTAAAAAAGTTTCAAAAGATTCCACTGTAAAATACCTCTTTGAGTTGCAAGATGGTCAGCTGATAGAAGCGGTTGTAATGAAGTATGCTCATGGATATTCCATGTGTCTTTCTACTCAAGCCGGATGCAAAATGGGATGTGCATTTTGCGTTACAGGAAAAGGAGGATTTAACAGAAATTTATTACCTTCGGAGATGATAGCCCAGATTCAAATTGCGCAAAAAGATTTGAATATCAGAATTTCAAACATAGTTCTAATGGGCATGGGAGAGCCTTTAGATAATTACGATAATGTTTTAAAATTTCTAGAGCTTATCTCTTCTGAAAATCATTTAAATATCGGAATGAGGCATATTTCACTCTCTACATGTGGAATTGTGGATAAAATTTATGATTTATCAAACAAAAACATTCCTCTCACTTTGTCGATATCTCTTCATGCGCCTAATGATGAAATTCGAAATCAAATAATGAGGATAAACAAAAAGTGGAATGTAAGTGAACTTATAGATGCTTGCAAATTTTATTTAAATCGTGGAGGAAGGAGAATATCCTTTGAATACGCCATGATAGAAAATGTTAATGATATGACTGAATGCGCCAATGAATTGGCTCAGCTATTAAAAGGAATGCTTTGTCATGTTAATTTAATACCTCTTAACGAGGCGTCAAACAGCAGTGCTTTTAGGAGCAGCTCAAAATCCAGGATATATTCTTTTCAAAGTATCCTTCAAAAGCATGGTATAAACGCCACTGTTCGAAGAACTCTTGGGAAGGACATAGATGCAGCTTGTGGACAATTAAAAGGTAAATACCGGAATTAGGGAGGTAGGCAAAAATGATTAATGTTTTTAGCAAAACCGACATAGGTAGAGTTCGCAAAGTTAATCAGGACGCTGTGAAGACAGAAGTGATTTCTGATAATCTTGCGTGGTCCGTTGTTTGTGATGGAATGGGCGGACAGGCAGGCGGAGATATTGCGAGTAACATAGCTGTTATTATGATTTCTAAATTTTTATCCGATAATCTTAGTGAATTAAAAACTTCGGATGAAATAAAATCAGTAATTTACGAAGCTGTTAGCAGTGCTAATCAGGCTATTTATCTTAAATCAGAAAAAGATAAAAATTTGAAAAATATGGGAACTACAGTTATTGTATGCGTTGTTAGTATGAATAAGCTTTATGTTGCGCATATGGGAGATAGCAGAGCTTACTTGATTTCAGACGACGAAATAACTCAAATAACGACAGACCACTCTATGGTTCAAGAGATGTTAGACAACGGAAAATTAACAATAGAAGAAGCCCGAAATCATCCTCAAAAAAATATAATTACAAGAGCTCTTGGGGTTAGCCCTGAAATAAAGCTGGAGTACAATACCCTCGATATAAAAAAGGGAAATATAATTCTTTCGTGCACGGATGGCCTTACGAATACTGTCGAAGAACAGGATATTTACAATATTTGTAAAAAATGCGATAATAAAGAGGAAGCAGTGGGCAAATTAATAAGTAAAGGGAATAAAAATGGCGGAAATGACAACATAACAGTTTCTTTGATTTGTTGTTAGGATAAATTTTTTAAGTATAAGTTTCAAATGAAATGGAGAGAAAGATTTGGATAAATATACAGGAAAAAGATTGGACGCAAGATATGAGATTCAAGAATTAATAGGTGTGGGCGGTATGGCAGTTGTTTACCGCGCCTACGATATAATTGAAGATAAAATAGTGGCTATAAAAATTCTGAAAGATGAATTTTTGGGAAACAAGGAATTTATTCGCAGGTTTAAAAATGAATCTAAAGCTATAGCTGTACTTTCGCACCCTAACATAGTAAAAGTATACGATGTTAGCTTTGGAACGAAAATACAGTATATAGTAATGGAATATATAGACGGAACCACTTTGAAAGAATATATGTCTCGCCAAAAAATTATCAAATGGGAAGATGCCCTTTATTTTGTAAAACAAATTTTGTCTGCCCTAAATCATGCGCACAATAAAGGTGTAATTCATCGTGATATAAAGCCACAAAATATAATGCTTTTAAAAGATGGAACTATAAAAGTTACAGATTTTGGAATCGCAAGATTTTCAAGCAACGAAACTCAGACCATGACTGATAGAGCCATAGGTTCGGTTCATTACATTTCTCCTGAACAAGCAAGAGGGAGCATCATTGATGAAAAAGCAGACCTTTATTCCGTGGGAATTATGCTCTATGAAATGATTACCGGAAAACTTCCTTTTGAGGCTGATAATGCGGTTTCGGTTGCTATTATGCAAATGCAAGCTACGCCCAAACCTCCTCGTGAAATCAATCCGGATATTCCCAAAGGCTTAGAACAGATAATAATGCATTCTATGGAAAAAGATCCTTCTCGTAGATATGAATCCGCTGAAGAAATGATAAATGATATTCAAAAGCTTCAGGAAGACCCAAGTGCTGTTTTTAAATATAAACATTTTGATGACGATAATCCTACTAAATATGTGGATAAACTTGAGGATGTTAATTCGAAAAAATCAAACTACGGTGATGATTATAATTATCAAGAATCCAAAAAAAATAAAAAAGCTAAAGTTGGTTTTATAGCCGCAGGTATAGCTACTGTAGTGGGTTTGTTTGCACTTTTGTTTGTGTTTCTAAATTATTTTGGTTCATGTGGAAATAGATTTGCTAAAGATGTCGATGTTCCAAATTTGATAGGAAAAACGCTCACAGAAGTTCAAGAAAATTCAGAGTACAAATTCGTATGGAAAATAGAGTCTGTTTACGATTCTACAAAACCTGAAGGAATAATACTCGACCAAGACCCTCTTCCGGGTTCCAAAAAAGTTAAAGAAGATTCAACTATAACTCTTAAAGTTAATAGCCCTGGAGTTTTGATTGCGGTTCCGAGTGTAAAAGGCCTTTCTGAAGAAGTGGCTAAATCTAAGCTCACAAATGCCGGACTGAAGTATGAGGTTTTGATGGTTATGAGTGAAGACGTGGACGAAGGTATAGTATCTAACGTCAGTCCTCAAGAAGGTAGTAAAGTTACCTCCGATACAACCGTAAAACTTTATGTAAGCAAAGGAAAAGTTGAAGAAAAAGTTTTAGTGCCGGATGTAATAAATAAATCTTTGGCTGCAGCAAAAAATGAAATTATTGCCGCAGGGTTAAAAGTGTCGGACAATGTGGTTTCAGAGGATAGTGATAAACCCAAGGGCACAGTTATTACTACTGACCCGCTTCCAAGTGTGATGGTCGCAAAAGATACCACCGTTAAACTCGTTGTAAGCACAGGAGTTAAACGCGAAAAAACTATAGAAGTAGTGGTTGATTTACCTTCTTCTGTAAAACATGAGGTTACAGTGACTTCGTATATAGACGGCGTATTGGATGGAAATAAAAAAGTAATTCCTGCATACAACGGGAACTACTCCATATATGTTAAAGGAACTTCCAGCAAAAAAACTTTAAACGTGAATTTGGACGGAAATGAGTACAGAGTTTACGAAATAGATTTTGATGCCAGTTCTAATCATGTAAAAAAATTGCGTTCTTACAATTATAAAGATAATTCAAATAATGATTCATCAAAGGGAAATAATAAGGTCGAGACAGACGAAAATAAAATTTACAATAGTTCAGAAAACAAAGATTAAATAGAAGGACGAGGAATGTACTTTGAGCAAAGAAAAAATTGTTATACACGGAGGAAAAAAATTAAGAGGAAGAGTATCAATTAGTGGGGCGAAAAATGCGGCAGTAGCAATATTGCCGGCCGCGGCATTGAGCGATGATGTGTGCAGAATCGAAAACGTCCCTAACATTAGTGATATCACTCTTATGTGCCGTATTTTGATGGATATGGGCGCGAACGTTAGAATGATAAATAAGAACACTATAGAAATCGACCCCAGAAAAATGGTTTCTTCGGTGGCTCCTTCAAATCTAATGCGCAGCATGAGGGCGTCGAGTTATCTTTTGGGAACACTTTTAGGAAAATTCTCTAAAGCCAGCGTTTGCCTGCCCGGTGGATGCGACTTTGGTGTAAGGCCAATTGATCAACACTTAAAAGGATTTGCGGCTTTGGGAGCAGAATATAATATTGATTCGGGAGTCGTAAATGTAGAGTGTGAAAAATTAGTAGGAACCAATATTTACCTTGATGTGGTTTCGGTTGGAGCAACCGTTAATATTATGTTGGCGGCAGTCAAAGCTGAGGGATTGACTGTCATAGAAAATGCTGCCAAAGAGCCCCATATAGTTGATTTGGCCAATTTTTTGAATTGCATGGGAGCGGATGTTTTAGGAGCCGGAACAGATGTAATAAAAATACGCGGAGTGAAAAGGCTGAAAGGCGTTACTTATTCTATAATTCCAGACCAAATAGAAGCTGGAACTTATATGGCAGCTGCAGCGGCCACAGGCGGAGATGTGTTGGTTGAGAACGTAATACCCAAGCATTTGGAATCGATTACCGCAAAACTCGAGGAAATGGGAATAAATATAGAAGAATCCGATGAAGCAGTGAGGGTTAGTTGCGATAAGCCTTTCAAAAAATGCAATATAAAAACCATGCCTCACCCGGGATTTCCGACTGATATGCAGCCGCAAATAACTACTCTTTTATCTATGGCTCAAGGCACGAGTATAGTAAATGAAGCTGTATGGGATAACAGATTTAGATATGTAGAAGAGTTAAAGCGCATGGGTGCTCAGATATCTGTAGATGGCAAACTTGCGGTGGTTGAAGGCGTCGAAAAACTAACAGGAGCTCATGTTAAGGCAACTGATTTAAGAGCAGGCGCAGCGCTTGTCATAGCTGGATTGGCCGCTGAAGGAACTACTACTATCGAGGATATCAAACATATTCAAAGAGGATACGAAGATATTATAGAAAAGCTTAAAAATTTAGGCGCCGATATAAAAATAGTCTCCGAATCTCAAAGAGAAGCCGAAGCGTTATAATATCCTAAGAGGAGTTATTAATTTAGTTATGAAAATATGTCCATTATTTAGTGGAAGCAGTGGAAATTCAACTTATGTTGAGATTGACGAAGAAAATGGGATTTTGATAGACTGCGGACGAAGCACTAAGCAAATTGAGAGTAGTTTAATTAGAAATGAAATAGATGTAAATAAAATAAAAGCTATTTTAATAACACACGAGCACACGGATCACATTGCTGGTCTTAGAGTGTTTTTAAAAAAACATAATGTAGCTGTATATTCGTCCGAAGGCACGATAAATTTTTTGAAATCTAAAGGGGTTATGGGAGAGAAGAATTTTTCGTTTATTTTAAATTCAGGAAAAGAATTGGACTTGAAATTTGCGAGCGTAATTCCTTTTGAAACTTCTCATGATTGTGCTCAAGGAATGGGGTTTGTGGTGAATTGCCCCGATGGAATTTCGTTTGCTTTGTGCACTGATTTGGGATACATTTCTGAAACCATTAAAAGTTCTATTTTAGGTTGCAACGCCATAATGATTGAGTCCAATCACGATGTTATGATGTTGCAAAACGGTCCGTATCCGTACTATTTAAAAAGACGTATTCTTTCCGACATAGGGCATTTGTCAAATGAGTCCTGCGCGCAGATGTTGCCTTCTCTAGTGGATAAAGGCGCCAAAAATATAATACTTGCGCACCTGAGCTCTCACAATAATGTTCCGGAACTTGCTATACAAACCGGATTGGCTGGCCTTTCCAATTACGGAATGAAGGAAAAAGTGGATTTTAATATTTTTGCTGCTCCAAAGTCAAACGAAGATAAATTTAGCTGTATCGTATAGATATGGCTATTTTTTTGAAACAAAATTGTTTATAATATATCCTATCACTATAATGGAATAAAAAGTTATAAACCTCGACAGAAGCATGGCGCTGATTATTTCTTCTGCAGAAAATATAGTTGAAAATAGCGAGAGAAAGCTTTCTTCAGCTGTGCCGCAAGAACCGGGCAGCGGAGTGAACGACGAAACTGTGTTGATTATGGATTGAGTACACAATACTTCAAGCACCGGATTTCCTGCGTGATTAAAAGATTTAAATATAAAAAATGGAACTGAAAAAAGAAAATTTATTTGCAAAAAGCTGCAAATCCAAATTTTTATTGATAAAGATTTATTCTTTTCGATAGCCTTCCCAGAGCTATAAATGCTATTTATTTTATTTTCGGATTTTTGAATTATTTTTAAAATTATTTTCTCATCTTTTATTATTTTTAATCTAAAAAGTAAATTTAGAACAATTTTTAAAGATTTTACTATTAAATTTTTATTCGAAAATATAATCTTTATGACCACTAAAACAATTCCTTGCGATATGAGACCGATAGCGATCATGATTATGATTTTTGGGCAGGATTTTTCTATTTGACCGCGGTAAATAAAAAAACAAATCAAAGAATAAAAAAATAAACAAGTTTGGTAAACAATATATTTTTGAAAAAGTATGATCACTGCTTTATCTTTTGATATATTATTTGAGCTTAATTTCAGTATTTGTGCCGGTTGAGAGCCTATTCCCATCGGTGTTATTGCGTGAAAATATTGTCCGCAAATAGAAACTTTTAAAAATGACATTTGTCCATGATTGTTGTCAGAAGAGACTGTGTTTGAAAGAAATTTTATAGACAAACTGTCAAAATACCATGAAAGAAATATAGATAAAAATGCAAACAATACCCAGATTATATTTAAATGAGGCAGTGCAGCCATTAATTTTAAATAGTTGTTATTAGCCATAAAAAAATAAAATATAATTCCTACAGATATAAGCAGAAGAATTATATTTATTATTTTTTTTATATAATTTTTGTTTTTATTTATCTTAAAAAATAACTTCTTCATACAAGTATTATTTTCATTTGTATGAAATTTATGCTTTATTTTTTTTACTTTTTTTAATTCTTACTTTGACTTTTTTTGGAGGCTCTTTTACAGGAAATAGCACCTTGGGCACGTCTTCTTTGGTGGGTATAAATATGTTTCCGGAAAAATAGCTTATAGATTTGGTTGCAGAATTTAAATTTTCCAAAAATTTGTTAAAATTCATCGCTTTTGCGTGAATCATGAGTATATAGTAGTAGCTTACGAATTTTACTTTCTGTGAATAAAGCCACAAGTGGGTATTGTAATCCTTGTATGCATTTTTATTTTCTAAAAAATTTCGAATGCTGCCAAGAGATTTTATAAAATCATTTACTTTGGCGGTGTTGATTGAGTGTAGGATGCTGGTTTCTCTGCTTGTATAATTGTAGAGTGCGTCAGAGATTACAACTATTTTGTTTGCGTAGAAAAAAAGTTTTGGTGACGCCGATATATCCTCAAAATACATCTCATCAAACTTAAAATTGTTATCCGAAATCAAATTCCTTTTTATTAACTTATTCCATACAAAATAATGAATTCTCACGTCTAAAATTAATTTTTTTAATGCCTGTTTTTTTGTATAAATTCCTTTTATGGAATTGAATGGCAATTGAATTTTCGCGTCTTTTTCGGGATAATACAGTTTAAAGTTACAGCATGCAATGTCTGCATTATTTTTTTCGGCGGCGGTGTACATTCTCTCTAAAAATTCTGGTTCGATAAAATCGTCGCTGTCCATAAACGCTATATATTTTCCTGTCGAAATTTCCAAAGCAGCATTCCTGGCCGCAGCAGGTCCACGATTTTCTTGTTGGATGAATTTAAAATTTTCATTCTTATCGCAAAATTTCTTTATAATTTCTATACTTTCATCCGTTGAGCCATCGTCCACAAGTATAGCCTCGAAATTTTTAAATGTTTGATTTTCAATAGACTTTAAGGCTTTATCTAAATACTTTTCAACGTTATAAATCGGAACAATCAAACTTATTTCGGGAGTGTTTTTCATTTTAAATTCTCCTTTCCTGTTTTATCGGTTGTAGCGTTGGGAATTCTTATAAATGGAGCACAGACGACAATCGTAAGCAAATAACTTATGATTCTCCATATCAATATGGCTGATTTTATGGTGTTTGGAGTGAAAAATGCTTCGAAGAACACATAAAAGCTTCCTTCGGCGGCTCCTGCACCCGCTGGAAGAGGCATGAATGAAGACACCATGGTTATAAAAGCTTGTCCCGTAATCATGTCAAAAGCATTTACTGAGTTAAAATTGAATGCACGGTAAATAGTGTACGACACCACAAAACTTAGAGTTAATTGTACTACTGTCGCACCTGCCACCTTAAAAAGTGACTTTTTATTTTTATATAAGTAAACATTCGCATCGTAAAAATTTTTTAATTTTACTTCTAAATCTTTCAGCTTTTCTTCCGGATTTTTTATTATTTTTATTTTTGAAAGGAAACTATATATCGCTTTCATCAACTTTGATGTGACTTTTTGGTTGAAAGATAGAAAGTACATTAACGAAATTACAAATGCGTGAGAAAAAAATCCCAATGCAGCTAG
This sequence comes from uncultured Eubacteriales bacterium, assembly GCA_934692675.1. GTDB lineage: Bacteria > Bacillota > Clostridia > Oscillospirales > Acutalibacteraceae > UMGS1491. The sequence continues at coordinate 85,456 of CAKUUD010000002.1, forward strand.
TGTGATCATGAGCTCGCTGTTTCCATTGTTAAAGATATCAAAATTACAAACAACTGCTACCAAACTGTAGAGAGTAATTGTAGATTGATATACCAAAAATTTTTGTATGATGATTGACGATGCAACTCCTGTATCCACGTTTTGGCGTTTTAGGCAATATAATTGCATCGGTTGGCTACCCGCTGCGGCCGGTGTTACTACGCTAAAAAATTGTCCTATGGCCGTGCATTTAAGCGATTGCCTATACGTGTAATTTTTAGAATAATTTTTAGTTAATGTGTATAGCGCAAACGCATCTGCGGCTATATTTGAAAGATGACAAATCACTCCAAAAATTATCCACTGCCAAGAAAAAGTTGCAGCACTTTCTATAAGATTTATCATTCCGTTTTCTGAAGTCAAAAAATAAATAATAAATCCTATTGGTATAAGCAGAAGAATTATATTCAAAATTACTTTAATTAAAGATTTTTTTTTCATAATGTTCTCCATTTTTAAACAAATTTCTAAATTTAAAAACCCCTATAAAAATAGGATAACTTTATTTGTCATAAAGTCAAGTATTTATTCATATATATAAAGTTTAAAAATAATTATCATAGTACAACTCCTTTTGAATATTATACCCATTATATATAGCTTTTTGTAAGTAAAAAAGTTTTTGTTATGGGAGTGAATGGTTTTATGTCTAAATTGGTGATAGAAGGTTCGCGAAAATTACAAGGAGAAATAGATGTTCAAGGAGCTAAAAACAGCATACTGCCTATCTTGGCAGCCACACTTATGTGTGAGGGAGAATGCGTCATACACCGATGCCCTGAAATTTCGGATGTTTATGTAGCAATTAAAATCTTGGAGCACTTAGGGTGCAAAGTTTTGTTTGATAAAAATACAATAATTGTAAATTCAAAAAATATTTCTAAAAACTATATCCCACACTCCTTGATGTGTGAGATGAGATCGTCTATAATATTTCTTGGAGCACTTATTTCATCGCTGGGTAAAGCAAAGCTTTCTCTTCCTGGTGGATGCGAATTGGGTCCAAGACCTATAGATTTACATTTGGAAGGTTTGCGCCAAATGGGTCTTAGGATTAGTGAAAGTCACGGCTTTTTAGAATGTGAATCTTCTCGCGCGGGTCTTGTAGGATGTAATATAGGCTTGTCCTTTCCTAGCGTAGGAGCAACCGAAAATTTAATTCTTGCTGCTGTTAAAGCTCGTGGTACTACTATTATAACTAATGCTGCAAAAGAGCCTGAAATTCTTGATTTGGTCACATTTTTAAATAAGTGCGGAGCAAAGATAAGGTGTTCTCATAATGGAATCATAGTAGTGAATGGCGTTGATAAACTTTACGCTACTGAACATACTGTTATTCCCGACAGAATTGTCGCGGTTACATATATGGCGGCGGCGGCTTCCACGGCCGGGAGCCTTGTGATAAATAATTTTGTAGAAAGTAATATGGGCTCACTAATGCCTGTATTCGAAGAAGCTGGATGCGTAATGAAAATGATTTCCGACAACACACTCAAGATAGATGCTCCGGAAAGACCATATTTTAATCGATTAATTCGCACAATGCCTTATCCTGGATTTCCAACCGATGCTCAGGCGCCTGTTATGTCAATGTCGGCAATTGCTGATGGAACAAGTGTTTTTGTGGAAAATATTTTTTCTAACAGATATAAGCATGTAGGGGAGCTTTTAAGGCTCGGAGCAGATATAAAAGTTGAGGATAAAGTAGCCGTTGTGGAAGGCGTTAAAAAGCTTTCCGGTGCCGAAGTAAAAGCCGGAGATTTACGTGGTGCGGCATCTTTGGTAGTAGCAGGACTCGGCGCAGAGGGAATCACTCAAATAACAGGATTGTCCCACATCGATAGAGGATATGAAAAATTAGAGGAAAATTTTTCAAGCATAGGGGCTAAAATAAAAAGAATATGAGGGTGTTTGAAAATTGAATAAAATAAAGAATTCAAAAAACTGCGAACATAAAAGAAAACGAATTACGAAAAAGTATATCAAGCGAAGAAGAATGATAAAACTTTGGATAAAAAGATTCACCATGCTACTTGGTTTGGCTGCTGTATTAGGGGCCTTAGTGATGTCTTCAAAGCTTGCACTGGATTCTATATTCAAGGTAAAGACCATATCTGTGCAGGGAAGTACTTTGTATGATGATTCTGAGGTTGTTGACGCTTCAGGTATAAAAATAGGAGATAGCATTATTTTTAAAAATTTAAAGTCTTGCGAAGAAAGCATTTATCGCAATCTCGATTATATAGATAGTGCAAAAATAAGCAGAGATTTTTTTGGAAACGTTACCATTAATCTGGAACCGGCTAAAGTTTTATTCTCGCTCATTCAAGATGAAAAATATTACTTGGTTAGTGAAAAGGATAAAATTTTGGGAATTTATGAAGAAGTTCCTCCAGAAGTAGTTGTGGCACAAGGGATAAAGTTCGAAACTTCTGAAAACAAAATAAAATATGATGACGAAATAAAAAAGCAGTTATTCTTCAAAATATTAGATCAATTTAAAGAACATGATTTAAACTATGTAAAAAGAATAAACGTTACAGACAGTGAAAATTTGGAAGTCATTTATGATGACAGACTAACCATTTTATTGGGTTCCGAGGAAGAGCTCAAATATAAAATTTCAACTGCCAAAGAAATTATAACCGGAAAACTTAGTGCAAATGAAAGAGGAACATTGGACTTTAGAAATTTAAATAAAGAAAATAGGACATATTTTATTCCTGAACAAAATTAATTATGAGACTGCTAATTTTAAGCAGTCCTTTTATTTATTTTAATTTTGTGATTTACTATTAATATAGTAAAAATTAAGGAGACGATTAAAATTTTTAAATTTGACGAAGAAGTAAATCTATTATCCGAAAAAGCCTTGGAGCGTTGCAAAAGCCAATTTCTAAATATAGAGGAAATATCGGAATACAATCAAAAAAAAGTTTTAAAAGCGTTTATTGACTGCAAAGTAAGTGAAAGTCATTTTCTATCGACGACAGGTTATGGTTACAACGATAGAGGCCGAGATAAATTAGACGAGGTATTTGCCCAGATATTTGATACCGAAGATGCACTGGTTAGGCACAATATAGTTAGCGGAACACATGCTTTGACGGTAGCTTTGTTTGGCTTGCTGAGACCTTTTGATAAGGTACTTTTTGTTACGGGTAAGCCTTATGATACTTTGAGCGATGTCATTAATTCAGGTCAAAACGATGAAGGCTCTTTAAACGATTTTAAGATTGAATGCGATTACATAGACTATGATGAAAATTTGGACTCATACAAAGAAAAAATACAAAATAAACTTAAAACAAAGTACAAATTGGTTTATATTCAGCGCTCAAGAGGCTATACTTTGAGAGAATCTCTTTCGATAGAAAAAATAGAAACCATAATAAAATGGGTCAAAAAAGTTTCGCCGGATTCAATAATTATGGTGGATAATTGTTATGGAGAATTTGTTGAAAAATTTGAACCTACTCAAGTCGGCGCAGATATAATTGTAGGTTCGCTTATCAAGAATCCGGGTGGAGCAATTGCACCTACAGGAGGGTATATCGCCGGAAAGAAATCGTTGATTGAAAAATGTGCATGCAGGTTGACTTCTCCTGGAATCGGTAAAGAAATAGGAGCGAGTCTTGGAATAAACAGGGAACTATTTATGGGTATTTATAATGCTCCTCATGTTGTTTCAGAAGCTGTTAAAACCGCTGTTTTTACGGCAGCTGTGTTTGAATTGATGGAATATGAAGTTTTCCCAAAATACAATGAAAAACGCTGTGATATTGTTCAATCTGTAATTTTAAATGACGAAAAATCTATGATAAATTTTTGCAAAGGAATACAAGCGGGCTCTCCTGTAGATTCTTTCGTTTCTCCTGAGCCTTGGGATATGCCGGGATATACCGACAAGGTAATAATGGCGGCGGGAACTTTCACTATGGGAGCTTCAGTAGAATTGTCGTCGGATGGACCGTTAAGACCTCCATACGCAGTGTGGGTTCAGGGAGGAATTAATTTCTATACTGCTAAAATCGGAATCATGGAAGCGGTTCAAAAAGTTTTAAAAGGTTAATAAGTACTATTTTAAGTAATTGACATCATAAGTATTTTATATCAATATTTAAGGAGAGATTATATGATGTCCTGTGAAAATAAAAATTCCAAAGCCATGCCTCATCAACTTACGCTTGACAACAGAAAATTATTGATTTTAACCGGAGTGGCAGAAGTTGACAGCTATGACGAAAAAGCTATAACCGCCTATACCGATTTGGGTGAACTTTGTATAAAAGGAGAAAATTTAAACATAAAAAAGCTTAACCTAGAGATGGGGGAGCTAGAAGTAGATGGTTTAATCTCATCTCTTTGCTATAAAGATGTAAGCCCGAGAGGTTCAGGATTTTTCTCTAAATTATTTAAATGAGGCGAAAATATTTATGAATGAAATGTTGAAAATGCAGCTCATAATTTTTGGAAGCTCGTGTGCGCTCGGGGCAGCGCTTGGTTTTATGTATGATTTATTTAGAATAGTAAGAATGATTATTAATCCAAAAAACATAGGTATTTTTATTCAGGATGTTATATATTTCATTTTAAGTGGCGTAATAACATTTTTGTTTGTTTTGTGCTTTAATAATGGTGAATCTCGATTTTATATATTAGCCGGCGAGGGTATTGGATGGATTGCATATCATGTGACTATAGGCAATTCCGTGTATAAGTTGTCCGGAAAATTTGTTAAAAGTATCAGAAATAAAATTTTTGGTATTAGCGGAAATTTAAAAGCGCTTTTCAAACTAAAAAAAGCCTAAAAATTATATATAAATATAAAAAATAAACAAAAAAGTAAAAAAGACTTGAATTTGTATTATTGTTTATTGCATAATAGGTATATGAAAACTTTTATTCGGTATGAGGGTGAGAACAATTAAACTTGCGTTTAAAAAAAGCAAAAAAATGTTTGTGAAATCAGTAATCATATTACTTTTGTTTTATGTAGTTTTTTTGTTCATCAACCAACAAGTGAAAATAAAAATGAAAAAAGACGAACTTGCGCGTATTAATCAACAAATTACTACAGAGAAAGAAAAAAAAGATAACATTTTGGATGCTAACAGCAACCAGCAAAATGAAGATAATGCCGAAAAGTCAAATATAAGAGTTTTTGAAAATGTAGCGCAATGATTTTTTAAAGTATATTTAAGGAGGAAGTAAATTTTTTATGCAACTTGAAGTTGGCGCAGTGGTAGAAGGAAAAGTTACAGGCATAGTACCGTTTGGTGCATTTGTGGATATTGGTGAAGGTAAGTCCGGGCTTGTTCACATATCGGAAATTTCTGATGTGTTCGTAAAAGAAGTAAGCAAGCACGTGGAAGTAGGTCAAACTGTTAAAGTTAAGGTTATAAAAATAAATAATGACGGAAAAATAGAGCTTTCAATTAAGCAAGCTATGGAAAAAAAGGCTCCTGAAAAAAAGTTTTCTCCTAGGAAAGAAAATTTTATAAGCAAATCCACGAGTTTTGAAGACATGATGAATCATTTCAAGAGAGTTAGCGAAGATAAGATTTCGGATGCAAACAGAAAATTGGAAGGGCGTAGAAATCGAAATTCTCGCAGAGGAAATGTATAAACTAAAGATATAAAACAGTCAAAGCTTTAGTGCATAGCATAAAAGCTTTGATTTTATTTTTGAGTCCAATAAAATAAATTTTTTAATCTATTGTAAATAATTTAAATTTAATGTAAAATTATAGTTTGAGATGAATGTTTTTTCAGGAGGAATTTAATGAATATAAAATTCACAAAAATGCATGGTTGTGGGAACGATTATATTTATATAAATTGTTTCGAACAAAAAATCAACAATCCCGCAGAACTTAGTTCTATTCTATCTGATAGAAGGTACAGCATAGGCGGTGATGGAATAATTTTAATAGGTCCGTCGGACTGTGCGGATGCCAATATGAGAATTTTTAACAAAGACGGCAGCGAGGGAAAAATGTGCGGAAATGGTATTCGCTGCGTTGCCAAGTATCTCTATGACAATGGTTTGGTATCTAGCAAAAATAATATAAAAATAGAAACGTTGAGCGGCATTAAAACTTTGGATATTTTGGAATATAACAAAAAAGAAGCCCTCATAAAAGTTAATATGGGTAGAGCTGAGTTAGACCCTCAAAAAATTCCCATGATATTCGGCAAAAATAAAGTTATAAATGAACCCGTAACACTTAACGGAGAGGTTTACAACATAAGTTGCGTTTCGATGGGCAACCCTCATTGTGTTATTTTTGAAGATGAAATCTATTCAACCAACGTAAAGGAAATAGGCTCGAAATTTTCTGTTAGCAGTATGTTTCCCGAAGGAGTGAATGTAGAATTTGTTAGTGTAAATGATGAAAATAACATTTCTCTACGAGTTTGGGAAAGAGGCAGCGGAGAAACTCTTGCGTGCGGCAGTGGAGCTTGTGCCAGTGTGGTGGCAGCGGTTGAAAATGGATTTTGCAAAAAAAATAATGATATAACAGTTCATTTGCGCGGAGGTAAATTGATCATAAATTATTCTGATGAGGGTGTATTTATGACAGGAAGTGCAGTAAAAGTATTTGAAGGAGAAATAGAAGTATGACAAAGTATGTTTTTGTAACCGGAGGAGTAGTTTCCGGACTTGGTAAAGGAATAACAGCAGCATCCTTGGGACGTTTACTGAAATCCAGAGGATTAAAAGTAATGGCTCAAAAACTAGACCCCTACATAAACGTAGACCCTGGAACCATGAGCCCATATCAACACGGCGAAGTCTTTGTTACCGAAGATGGCGCCGAGACTGACTTGGATTTAGGGCACTATGAAAGATTCATAGATGAAAATCTTAATAAATATTCAAATCTTACAACAGGAAAGGTCTATTGGAACGTTCTTCAAAAGGAAAGAAGAGGAGAATACTTAGGAGAGACTATTCAGGTTATTCCTCATATAACTGATGAAATAAAAAAATTCATATATTCTGTAGGTAAAAAATCCCAAGCAGATGTTGTAATAACAGAAATAGGCGGTACAACTGGAGATATAGAAAGCCAGCCCTTCCTTGAGGCCATAAGACAAGTATCTTCTGAAGCCGGCAAAGAAAATTGTATTTTCATCCACGTAACTTTAATTCCTTATATTGCGGGTTCCGGAGAATATAAATCCAAACCAACTCAGCATTCTGTAAAAGAACTTCGTTCTCTGGGTATAAATCCTGACATTATTGTTACACGTTGTGATAAGCCTATTGATAAAACTATAAGAGAAAAAATTTCGTTATTTTGCAACGTTAAACCTGATTGTGTTATAGAAAATATTAACGTTTCTTCGCTTTATCACGCGCCTTCGATGCTTGAAGAAAGCAATTTTTCTGATATAGTTTGTCGAGAACTGAATTTACAGTGCCCGAAGGCCGACATGAAAGAATGGAACGAAATGCTTGAGCGCATAGACCACAGAAGCAAGAAAGCCAGAATAGCAATTGTTGGAAAATATGTACAACTCCATGATGCGTATCTTTCCGTCGCCGAAGCCTTGAATCATGGTGGATTCGAAACAGACACAAATGTTGACATTAAGTGGGTGGATTCCGAACTTATCACCAAGTTTACAGTTAAAGAACATCTTGGAGATTGCGATGGAATTCTTGTTCCGGGAGGATTTGGCGGAAGAGGAGTAGAAGGAAAACTCGAAGCCGCAAAATATGCTCGAGAAAACGATATTCCATACCTTGGAATATGCCTTGGAATGCAGTCCGCAGTAATAGAATTTGCAAGAAATGTTTTGAATTTTGAGGATGCAAATTCAGAAGAATTTGACGAAAACACTTCACATAAAGTCATACATTTAATGAACGACCAGAAAGACCAAACTCAAAAAGGTGGAACCATGAGATTGGGTGCATATCCTTGCACAATAAAAGAAAATTCTTTGATGCAAAAATCTTACGGCAAATCCGAAGTTTTCGAGCGCCACAGACATAGATATGAATTCAACAATGAATATCGTGAAATCTTTGAAAAAAGTGGAATGAAAATCACCGGAGTATCTCCTAATGGCGTGCTTGTTGAAGCAGTTGAGGTCCCGGAATGTAAGTTCTTTGTCGGAGTTCAGTACCACCCGGAATTTAAGAGTAGACCAAACCACGCTCATCCCTTATTCAGAGAATTTATTCGTGCAGCAAGTCACTAATAGTAAACATCGAGGAGAATCACGATGATAGGTTATAACGAAAATTTTAATAATCTTCAAAATAACTACTTATTTGCCGAAGTAGCTAAAAGAGTTAAAAATTATAAGTCGTCTCACAATGATGCTAAAATTATCAGCCTGGGCATAGGTGACGTCACCCTTCCTCTTTGTAAAGCCGTTGTAAAGGCCATGCACGAGGCGGTGGATGAGCTGGGCAAAGCCGAAACTTTTAAAGGTTATGGTCCTTATGAAGGCTATGAAACTTTAAGAAATTCTATAAGAGATTATTATAAGAGTTTTGGAGTTAATATTGGTTCAGACGAGATTTTTATTTCGGATGGAGCCAAAGGAGATACTTCCAATATACAAGAAATATTTTCTCGCAACGGAAAAGTTTTGATAACTAATCCCACATATCCTGCGTATTTGGATAGTAGCATTATCATGGGTAAAGAAGTAAATTATTTAGACGCCAATAAAGATAATGACTTTTTGCCGCTGCCCGATTACTCCATGGATGCAGATATAATTTATTTATGTTCTCCGAATAACCCTACTGGTGCTGTCTATAGCAAAGAAAAATTAAAAAAATGGATTGAATATGCGCAAGAAAAACGAGCAATAATATTATTTGATGCCGCTTATGAATCATTTATAGAAGACAGTTCCTTGCCTCGTAGCATCTTTGAAATAGATGGTGCTAAAAAATGCGCAATCGAAATTTGTTCATTCTCCAAATATGCTGGATTTACCGGCGTTAGATGCGGATATATGGTTATACCCAGCGAGCTGAAAATTGGCGATAAAAATGTAATTGACTTATGGAGAAAAAGGATATCCATAAAAGAAAACGGAGTTTCTTATGTGACTCAAAAAGGCGCTGAAGCCGCACTATCCGCAGAAGGGCAACATCAGCTTAGGCTTAATCTAAAGTATTATAAAGATAACGCAAAAATATTAGCCGATGCTCTGAAAGAGATGAACATATGGTTTATCGGGGGAAAAAATTCGCCGTACATTTGGCTTAAATGTCCTAATAATATGAAATCATGGGAGTTCTTTGATTTGCTACTTGAAGAGGCTAACATAGTTGGCACTCCGGGAGCAGGGTTCGGAACAAATGGAGAAGGATATTTCAGATTGACATCATTTGGTAGCAGAGAAGATGTTTTAGAGGCAGTTAAAAGATTAAAAATGTTAAATTTAAAAGGAGAAAATTAATATGGCTTTTGATAAAAATAAAGCACTTGAAACAGCACTCGGACAAATAGAAAAGCAATTCGGAAAGGGCGCCGTTATGCGTCTAGGGAGAAATGAAAATATGCATGTAGACGCTATCTCCACAGGCTCACTTACGCTGGATATTGCTCTGGGAATCGGTGGACTTCCTAGAGGACGTATAATTGAAATTTATGGTCCAGAATCTTCCGGAAAAACCACTCTTGCACTTCAATGTATCGCTCAAGGGCAGAAAAATGGCGGCAATGCTGCATTTATCGATGTTGAGCACGCACTTGATCCTGTTTATGCTTCAAATTTGGGCGTAGATATTGATTCTCTGTTGGTTTCTCAGCCTGACACAGGAGAGCAAGCTCTGGAAATAACAGAGTCTTTGGTTCGCTCAGGAGCCATCGACGTAATAGTTGTGGATTCAGTTGCAGCCTTGGTACCGAGAGCTGAAATTGAAGGTGAAATGGGAGATTCCCATGTGGGACTTCAAGCCAGACTTATGTCTCAGGCACTTAGAAAATTAGCTGGGGCTATTTCTAAGTCAAATTGTGTTGCAATATTTATAAATCAGCTCCGCGAAAAAGTAGGCATAATGTTTGGAAATCCCGAAGTTACCCCGGGAGGACGCGCTTTGAAATTTTATTCTTCCGTAAGAATAGATATAAGAAGAATAGAAACTTTGAAATCTAACGGCGAAATGATAGGTTCCAGAACACGTGCAAAAGTAGTTAAAAATAAAATTGCTCCTCCGTTCAGAGAAGCGGAATTTGATGTTATGTATGGTCAAGGGATTTCTAAAGAAGGCGAAATATTGGATTTGGCAGTAAAATTAGACCTTATCCAAAAGAGCGGTTCTTGGTTTGCATGTAAAGATAGAAAATTAGCTCAAGGGCGCGACAATACAAAAGAATATTTGAGAAATAATCCTGAGTTTACCGCTGAATTAGAAAAGAAAATAAGAGAATTTTCTTCAGAAATTTATGAAACTCCTTCCATGTCAAGAAACACCGAGGCAAAGACTTCAGTTGATGAGGTTAAAGAAGAAACAAAGCAATAAAAATGTGAAAAGAGGCATATATGAAAATTACAAAAATATCGTTTTCTAAAAGAGGCAATGTGTTGATATATGCCGATGAAGAATATTTGATGAGTGTGCCACAGGAAGTGTTTTTAAAGTCAGGAATAAAGTTAAACTCTCACATCACAGAGGAAGAAGCCGAAAATGTTTTGAGCAGCTCCAATAGCTACAAAGCCAAAGAAAAGGCACTTCGGCTCCTTTCTTTCCGGGCTCATTCCAAGCAGGAACTTAAAAATAAAATAAAAAGGGTTTCTGACGAAGAAGCTGCTGAGTCTGCTGCTCAAAAAATGGAAGAGCTTGGACTTATAAATGATAAAAGTTATGCTGCTATGTATGCAAAGGAGCTTTTTTTTAGAAAATTTTATTCTGAAAAGAGAGTGGCATATGAACTCTCTAAAAAAGGTGTTAGCAAAGATATAATTTCAGAAGTTATAGATGAAATTTCGCCTGATGAGGAAGATATTTTGAAAAATGCTTTTGAAAAAAAATTTTATAACAAGATAAAAACAGAAAAAGATATAAACAGAGCATATATGTATTTTTGCAGATTGGGTTATAGTTTTTCTCAGATAAAATCACTCTTTGGTTTATTTGGAGTGGGTAATTATTAATTGATTTTGATTATATAAATTAATAGTAATAAAAGTAAAGGAATTCATATATGAAAAATATTGCAAATAAACTTACTATTTTTCGCATGGTACTGGTGTTTCCCATAATTATTTTTTTGTCATGCGATTTTATAAAATATCGATGGATTTATTCATTTATTATATTTTTACTGGCATCTTACACTGACCACTTAGATGGAAAATTGGCCAGAAAGCAAAATAATATAACAGATTTTGGAAAAATAATGGATCCTTTAGCGGATAAATTATTGGTAATTTCTATTTTTACTTATTTTGTGGGATTTGGCATAGCTCCGACGCTTCCGGTTGTTATGATGATAGCAAGAGAATTTATCGTTACAGCAATGAGGTTCTTAGCTACGAAAAGTGGTGGACCTGTTATACCAGCGAATATTTTTGGAAAGTTAAAAACAGTTTCCCAAATGTTTTCCATCACAGTAATTATGATTTTTGAAATATACATAGAAATCACAGGCAAAAGTTTAGATTTTCAGTTTGGTACTTTTTCGAGTTTGTTGACTTGGATATGTTCTGCTTTTTCAATCATTTCGGGAATTATTTATATATTTGAAAATATAAACAATATAAAAATTGACAAATAATTGATAAGGAGATATAATATGAAACTTTATAATACGCTTACAAGAAAAAAAGAAGAGTTTGTTCCTCTAAGCAAAGATGAAGTAAAGATATATTCATGTGGACCTACAGTTTATAATTTTATACATATAGGCAATGCTCGCCCTATGTGTGTGTTTGACGTTTTAAGAAGATTTTTAAGTTATATGGGATATAATGTGAAATTTATTCAAAATTTTACTGATGTTGACGATAAAATAATAAAAAAAGCTATAGAAGAAAAAAGTGATTTTTTAACGGTTTCCAAGAAATATATTGAAGAATATAAAAAAGATGCACACGGACTTAATGTTCAGGATGCAACCCTCCACCCAAAAGCAACCGAGAACATTTCTGAAATGCTAGAGATAATAAAAACGCTTATAGACAAGGGCTTTGCATATGCGCTTTCGAACGGAGATGTGTATTTTAAAACCCGTGCATTCAAAGATTATGGAAAATTATCTCATCAAACTATCGATGATTTGCAATCAGGCGCAAGAATACAAGTGGATGAGGCTAAGGAAGATCCCTTGGATTTCGCTTTATGGAAATCGGCAAAGCCTGGTGAACCTTATTGGGAAAGCCCTTGGGGAAAGGGGAGGCCGGGTTGGCATATAGAGTGCTCTGCTATGGCGTCCAAATATCTCGGAAAAAGCATTGACATTCATTGTGGTGGTCAGGATTTAATTTTTCCGCACCATGAAAATGAAATAGCTCAAAGCGAGTGCTGTTTTGGAACGAAGTTTTCAAATTATTGGCTCCACAATGGCTATATTAATGTAGACAGCAAAAAAATGTCAAAATCTTTAGGCAATTTTTTCACGGTTAGAGATGTCGCAGAAAAATATGGATACGAGCCTATAAGGTATCTTATGATTTCTTCACATTACAGAAACCCTATAAATTATAGCGAAGAGATTATCATGCAATGCGCCTCTTCTCTTGAAAGGCTTCGCAATTTCAGAGAGAATTTGGATTTTGCTCTTAAAAATGCAAGCGATAGTTCCAATAATAAAGTTGATTTGGAAATTTATAAAACTAAATTTATAGACGCAATGAATGATGACCTTAATACAGCTGATGCTTTGGCCGCGATCTTTGAAATGGTTAAATCAGTGAACACAAACGTTATTCAAAAGAACGAATTCGATAAAACTTTTATAAGAAATACAATAGATTTGTTCGATGAATTATGCGGAGTTCTAGGAATTTTGTATGAGAAAAATAATTTAAATAGCGGTTTGATAAGCACTCAAGAGATCGAAAATCTCATAAAAGAACGCGAACAAGCGCGTAAAGAAAAAAATTGGTCTCGTGCGGATGAAATAAGAAAAGAACTTAGTTCAAAAAATGTAATTTTAGAAGATACGGCCAGTGGTACGAAATATACTTTTAAATAAAATGGTGGTGAAAAAAGGCGATAATTTTCGCTTTGGAATATGAATCCCTCAATTATAACATTAGATAAAATAAACATTTCGTTTAATAATGAAGCCATACTCAAAAATTTTAGCCTCAGTATCAAAGAAGGGGAGTTTGTTACCCTTCTTGGTCCTTCCGGCTGCGGCAAAACAACAACTTTAAGGATTATTGCAGGCTTTTTAAATCCTGATCGAGGCAATATATTTTTTAAGCACAAAAAAATAAATAAGGTGCCTGCTCATAAAAGAGAGGTAAACACTATTTTTCAAAAATATGCATTATTCCCTCATTTGAATGTATATGAAAACGTAGCATTTGGACTTAGAATTCAAAAAAAATCTGAAGAAGAGATAAATAAAAAAGTTAACGAAATGCTAAAAATGGTCAATCTCGACAAGTATATAAATAGGGATATAAATTCACTTTCCGGAGGTCAGCAGCAAAGAGTAGCCATAGCCCGAGCTTTGGCGAATAATCCAAAAGTTTTGTTACTGGACGAGCCTTTAGGCGCTTTGGATCTTAAACTAAGAAAAGACATGCAAACGGAATTAAAAAATATACATAAACGCACAGGAATAACCTTTGTACTGGTTACTCACGACCAAGAAGAAGCACTTTCGATGTCTGACCGAGTTGTTGTTATGGACAAGGGCAGAATTCAACAAATAGGAACTCCTCAAGACATATACAATGAACCTAAAAACGCATTTGTAGCCGATTTTATAGGCGAAAGCAATATAGTTGAAGGCACTATGATTGATGATTACAGAGTAAAATTTGCAGGAAAAGAATTTAAATGTCTTGATAAAGGTTTTGAAAAAATGAGCCCCGTGGATGTGGTTATTCGTCCTGAAGATATAAAAGTTACCACTCCGGAAGATGGCGATATATCGGGGAAAGTTATTTCAGTTACATTCAAAGGGGTTCACAATGAGATAATAGTGGACGTAAATGATTTTAAATGGATGATACAGACCACTCAAAGCCAAGAAGCCGGAGATGAAATAGGCATGGTTTTGCGTCCGGATGACATTCATATAATGAGGAAATCTTCATATTCTGATGAAGTTGGCGACTATAGTGCGTTCAGCGATGAGTTTTATGAGGAGCAGCATCCTCATTCTAAAAATTAATTGTGGGAGGGTGCTGTTTGAAAACTAGATTTAGCTTATATCCATACCTTTTGTGGATGTCATTTTTTGTGGTTGTTCCACTTGCTTTGGTTGTTGCGTTTGCTTTTTCAAATTTTGATGGAATTTTTACTTTTGACAATATTATTTGTGCTTCAAGATACTCTGCCGTATTTTTGAGGTCTGTGATTATTGCTGCGGTATCCACTTTCGTGTGTTTGGTTTTGGGATATCCTATGGCTTATTGTATATCCAAAGTTAAACTTAAATTTCAAAGCGTTTTTATAATGCTTTTGATGGTGCCGATGTGGACAAGTTTTTTGCTTAGAACCTATGCGTGGATGACTATTTTGGAATATAACGGGTTGTTGAATAAGTTTTTTGTATTTTTGGGTTTTAACAAAGTCAATATGATAAACACCCCGGGCGCTATAGTTTTTGGAATGGTATACAATTTTATTCCGTACATGATTTTGCCGATTTACACTGTGATTTCTAAGATTGACAAAAAAATAATAGAAGCAGCTCAAGACTTGGGAGCAAATAAACTTAAAATATTTTCAAAAATTATTTTGCCTCTTAGTGTGCCTGGAATAGTTTCAGGGATAACTATGGTATTTGTTCCATCTGTGAGTACATTTGTTATTTCCAAAATGCTTGGTGGAGGCTCTATACTTGTAATAGGAGACCTTATTGAAATGCAGTTTCTTGGTAATTCATATAACCCTCATGTGGGTTCTGCCATTTCGCTTATACTCATGCTGATAATATTCCTTTGCACCGGCATAATGAATAAAGTAGATTCCGGGTCAAATAAAGAAACAATGATCGTATAATCAGAAAGGAGACGGCTTATTTGAAATTTATACATAAAATATATATGAGTTTGATATTTATATTTTTATACGCTCCGATATTTGTTTTAATAGCGTTTTCTTTCAACAATTCTAAAAGCAGAGTGGTTTGGTCCGGATTTACTTTTAAGTGGTATTTTAGGCTTTTTGAGAATCAAGAAATTTTAGCGGCTTTTTATAACACGATCATAATTGCTACTATTTCGGCCTTGTTGGCCACTATTCTCGGCACGATTGCATCCGTCGGAATAATGAAAAGCAAAAAATGGACTCGAAAAATAATAATGAATATTACTAATCTCCCGATGCTTAACCCTGAAATTGTTACAGGGGTTTCATTGATGCTTTTATTTGTTTTTATGTACAATAATTTTGGAATTTTCAAACCAGGACTTTTTACGCTAATTTGTGCACACACCACGTTTTGTTTGCCTTATGTTATTTTGTCCGTTATGCCTAAATTCCGTCAGATGGATTCCCATATATATGAGGCGGCTAGGGATTTGGGGTGTAATTCATTTATTGCTTTTTTTAAAGTGGTTCTCCCGCAGATAATGCCGGGAATTATAACCGGAATGATAATGTCATTTACGATGTCTATCGATGATTTTGTTATAAGCTATTTTGCCGGAGGAACCGTAGAAACTTTGCCTATAGCGGTTTATTCCATGACAAGAAAGATAGTTAGCCCAGAGATAAATGCATTATCCAGTGTGTTGTTTTTAGTTGTTTTTGTCCTTCTTGTTGTTATAAATTTGAGGCGCAAAAATGATGATTTGGAATTTTCCAAAAAATAATTAGTCTGTCAGGGGATTGTTGAAATGAAAAAGAATAATTTGCTTTTGATTCTTTCTTTTGTTATGTTGACTTTACTTTTTTCGGGTTGCTCTTTAAAAGAAAGTGAAAATGAAAATACTATAAATGTATACAACTGGGGCGAATTTATATCGAATGGCGCAGACGGTAGTCTTAATGTGAATAAAAAATTTACCGAAGAAACCGGAATAAAAGTAAATTACAAAACGTTCCAAAATAATGAAGAATTATTTGCTAAAATTTCCGGCGGTGGCGCGGATTACGACGTCATTATTCCGTCTGATTATATGATATCTAAGCTGATAGAAAAGGACATGCTTGCAAAAATTAATTACGATAATATCCCAAATTATAAGTATATAAGCGAAGATTTTAAAAATTTAAATTTTGATCCCTCGAATGAATATTCTGTTCCTTATATGTGGGGTTTGGTTGGAATATTTTATAATAAAAACGAAGTAAAAGAAGAGATAAACTGGGATATACTTTGGAACGAAAAATACAAAAATAAAATTCTTATGTTTGATAATGCGAGGGACGCGTTCGCTATTTCGCTTTTGAGACTTAAACATTCCATCAACACTCGTAATGAAAATGAGTGGAGACGGGCGGCTGACGAGCTCGTAAAGCAAAAGCCTTTAGTTCAGGCTTACGTTATGGATCAAATATTTGATAAAATGGGAAATGAAGAAGCCGTTTTAGCACCGTATTACGCCGGAGATGCTGCTTCTATGGTAAAAAATAATCCTAATATTGGATTCGTGATTCCCAAAGATGGAACAAATCGTTTTGTTGATTCCATGTGCATCCCCAAATCTTCCAGGCATAAAGATATGGCGGAAAAGTACATAAATTTTATGTGTAACACAGAAGTAGCTTTAGCAAATGTGAAAAAAACAGGTTATTCAACGCCGCATAGTGAGGCTTTTAAAAATTTAGACGATGAAATAAAAAATAATAAAATATTTTATCCTGATTCTGAAACAATTGAAAACTCCCAAATTTTTATTAACGAGCCCGATTACATAAATAAGCTGATGGATGAGCTTTGGGTAGAAGTTAAATCAGGTGGAGTTTCGGATAACCCGTGGATTTTGCTTGTGATTTTAGCTGGTTTTGGTATAATATATTTGGCTATAACTTATATATTAAAAATGAAGAATAATCGTTTAAAGTAAAACTTTAAAATGCAAAAAATTATGTAAATTTTTAGGTGAAAATTATGATTTCTATTGCGATAGATGGTCCGTCGGGTTCGGGCAAAAGCACAATTTCAAAAATTTTATCCAAAAAACTTGACTTTATAAATCTGGATACAGGCGCCTTGTATCGCGCTTTAGCGTATTATTTGTTTAAGAATAATATCGATTATAACTGCGAAAAATTTGATGAGATTTTAAAGAATGTAGATGTAAAAGTAGATCATAAAAACTTTGTTCAACATACATATTTAAACGGCGAAGATGTAAGTGACTACATAAGAAGCCCGCAAATTTCCTTGATAGCTTCTAAAATATCGTCGTTTCCTGAAGTCCGTGAATACTTTCTAAATTTTCAGAGAAATTTTGCAAAATGCCATAATGTTATTATGGATGGCAGAGATATCGGAACTGTTGTTTTGCCGAATGCTGATTTAAAGATTTTTTTAACCGCTTCTAAAGAAGCCAGAGCAGAACGAAGATACAGACAATTGACTAAAGATGGGGATTCAGACGTCAGTTTTCAGGAAATTCTTGATTCAATTTCAAAAAGAGATTATAACGATACTCACAGGGCGAATTCTCCGCTTATTCCTGCAAAAGATGCTCTGAAATTTGACAATTCCAAGCTCGATCTGTGGGAAACTATAAACCATCTTTTAGATATAATTAAGGAGCGTGTAAACGTTGAGTCAAAATAAACTTTTGTATCGAACAATCGTTTGTTTGGTAAAGCCTTTTGTCTCTGCTCTTTTTCCGTATGAGGTCAGAGGAATCGAAAAGATAAAAAATTTTGAAAATGGTCATATTTTGTGTTCTAACCATCTTTCGAATTTAGATCCGGTTTTTTTGGCTATTGTTCATTTTAAGCCAATTAATTTTATGGCGAAGGCAGAATTATTTAAAAGTAAGTTGTTCGGTAAATTTTTAAGTGCAATAGGTGTTTTTGCCGTTAATAGGGGCAAGAGCGACCACCAAGCTCTTGATAGAGCCACTGACATCCTTAAATCCGGAGACGTGTTGGGAATATTTGTAGAGGGCACTCGTTCTAAAACAGGCGAATTTTTGCGTCCGAAATCCGGAGCCACTGTTTTGGCTTATAACACCTCATCAGCGATAATTCCGGTCTGTATAACAGGTGGGGGAGAAAATAATAAGGTAAAAATGTTTAAAAAAACTATAATAGAATATAATTATCCAATTCTACCTGAAGAGTTGAATATAAAGGAAGGCACAAGGCTGGAAATAAAAGCCGGAACGGCTCTAATTATGCAAAGAATAAAGGAACTAAGATGTAAGGAGGAACTGTAAGATAGAAATTATACTTGCAAAAACTCAAGGATTTTGTTTTGGGGTTGATAGGAGTATAAAAATAACTAATAATCTCATTAAAGAAAATAAAAATATATGTACTCTTGGCTCTATTATTCATAATCCCGAGGTTGTTAAAAATTTAGAAGATAAAGGCGTTAGAGTGATTGATAATCCATCGGAGCTTCCTGATGGATTTTCTTTGGTTATACGTTCGCACGGAATCAGCAAAGGTGTAATGGAGTATCTAAACAACCATGCTATTGACTATAAGGATGCAACTTGTCCTTTTGTGAAAAAAATACATCATATAGTAAAAAATAACAACGACAAAGATATTTTGTTGGCTGCAGGTAACGAAAATCACCCCGAAATGATTGGAATACGAAGTTATTTTAATAATGAAAGCTATGTGTTTAATTGTTTGGAAGATTTGTATGAACTTTTTAAAAATCATCCCGAAATAAAAGATAAAAAAACTTTAGTGGTTTCTCAGACTACATTTTCTTATGAAAAGTGGTTAAAGTGCACAGAATTTTTAAGGGGTGTCTTGACAAATCTTTGTATATTTGATACAATTTGCAATACGACTTATCTTAGGCAAAAAGAAGCTGAAGAAATAGCAAGGACTTGTGACATAGTTTTGATTGTCGGAGGCAAAAAAAGTTCAAATACGAATAAGCTTTATGATATTTGTAAAAAATATTCGAGGGCTTTTTTGATAGAAAATGAAAAGGAGCTGAAAAATTTAGATTTAACTAACATAAGTAAAATAGGTATAGTAAGTGGCGCTTCAACTTCTATGGATGCTATAAAGAAAGTTAAAATTTATCTTGAAAATAATTGTAAGTGATATTCAAATTATTTTTTATTGGGGGTAATTTTAATGAGTGATATGCAAAAACTTAGTGCAGAAGAATTACTGAAAATATCCGGCGGAAGAGAAATGCGTAAACCGTTTATGACTCAAATAAAAACTGATAAAAAATTTAAGGATAGCAACGACCAAAAAGATGAAGAAAAAATACTTTCACGCAACGAAGAATTATCTAATCAAATATAATTGTTTTTGAGGAGGGCATAATGCTACTCCTCCGTTTTTTGTAACTTGAACCATTTCTTCTATCGACCCGCCGTTTTCAATTTGAATTCTTGGTTCGATTGTGTAAACTCCGTTTTCTTGCAACATCATTTCTGAGCGCTTGTGTCCTTTAGGAGATAAACTTGTTCCGGGGCTGTGTGCATTTTCGCCCACAGGGTGCCCAGTGGCATGATTATAGTCTGGATATCCTTTTTCAATTATGTAAGTTCTTACCAATTGGTCGATGTCACTTCCGCATTTTGAAGGTGTTAAATTATCTATCCCAAGTTTTACTGCAGATACAAGTGTGTCGAATACTTTTTGCACATTTTCAGGTGCTGTTTTTTCGTTACGGCGCAGAGCATATCCCATTCGCTGTATGTCGCTGGAATATTTTTTTCCGTTTTTTGTTTGTATTTTTACTCCAAAATCAAAATAAATTGTATATCCCGGCTTTAAAACTGTATCTCCTGCGGCACTGTGGCCGCCTTTTTTTAAATTCGGCCCAACCAAAACAACAGGACAAAGTTCTTTTTCCCAAGAAAATTCTTCTTTTACAATTCCGTACTTTTTAAAATAGAAAGGTTTGCTATTAAAAATGTGATGAACTACAGACATGATTTGTTTTTCGGTCATGCCTGTTTTGATTTTTCTGAAAGTCATGTTTAATATTTCTAAAGCTCTGTTTGCGGCAATCTTTAAATATTTGATATCCTCATCGCTTTTTTTATCCATGAGCGCGTAAATAATTTCATCCGCAGAATTAAAAGTCGGAGTCGGAAATCCTAGCTTATTATAAAACGCAACTATATTATCTTTCATGAATCTAAAAGTTCCGTAGCCGATTATATCCGTCTGAGAATCTCGTCTGTCGGAAAAATTAAAGAAAAGTTTTTTAGGAAAATTTAATTTTTCCAGTGTATTTGTAATGCTGTCTATTAAAGAACTTTCCCCGGTATATAATTTAATTTCTCCATCAAAATTTTTTACATTTTCGTAATCCAAACTATGTACTATTAAAAATTTTTTGGAATTTGATACTATAGATACTGCAGGCACTATTGTTTTAGACGATATAAATTTTGTAAAATATGGGTCACAGTTCTCTGCCGAGTACATTATCCAGGCAGAGCTATTATTTTTTAATTGAGGAATATTCATCATATCTGAGTCATTTCTCCTTGATTTTAATTTGTTTATCAATTACATTATGATTTATGAAAATATAAAATTCAATAATAAAGTGTATGAAAGAGGTGATACCGATTAGCAGATTGAAAATTTTTTGCGAAATGTCAGTAATTATTTCACTTAGTATAGTTTTAAGTTTTTTTGTTATTTTTAGGCTTCCTCTCGGCGGAAGTGTAACTTTGGCTCAAACTTTGCCGCTGATATGGTTTTCGCTACATAGAGGCTGCAAATACGGTGTTATCGCTTCGTTTATATTTGGAATTGTAAAGTTAATTTTATCTTTCAGCATTCCCTTGGGCGATAATATGGTTATTATTTTATATGCGCTTGTTTTGGACTATATTCTTAGCTACGTAGTCATAGGATTAACTCCATTGTACGTAAAAAAAATCAAAAGTTTTAGGTACAAGATGTTATTTGGAGGGATTGTTTCAAACATTCTCAGGCTAATTATTAATATAATTTCCGGAGCTTTAGTGTGGGGAAGGTATCTACCTTGCCAAAAGTACGCTTGGTGCTATTCTATAGCCTATAACTCTTCTTATATGATTCCCGAAATTATAATAACAGCTTTCTGTTGCTTTATTATCGCTGATTATAAAATATATTTATAAATTTGCATCTTTTTTCACAATATATCGTTTATTTAATAATATATTTGTGAGGGAAGGTGTATTTTATGGCAATAAAAATTTTTATAGATCAGGGTCATAATCCGGGAAATATAAACGCAGGAGCTCAAGGATTTGGAATGAGGGAGGAAGATATAACTTATAATGTGGGAAGATATTTAGCTGATATTTTGAATAATGATTCAAGATTTGAAGCTCGGCTTTCAAGGAATTCTCCGACAGAAGTATTGGGAACAAGCAATACCACGAGCTTGGCAGCGCGTGTTAATGCAGCAAATTCTTGGCCCGCAAATTATTTTTTAAGCATACATGTAAATGCTAACGTCAATCCGGATATAAACGGCTCGGAGGTGTATGTTTATCAGGAATATTCTCAGTCCTACTATATGGGAGAACAAATTTTAGATGCCATGGTTAACGTCGTCGGAACTAAAGATAACGGCTTACGAATAAGGCCTTCACTTTATGTTCTAAGGAAAACCAGCATGCCAGCGGCTTTAATAGAGCTTGCATATATAACCAACGCATCTGATGCCGAAAAATTGAGGAATGACCAATACTTATTTGCAAGATCGATTTATATAGGTCTTTTAAATTATTTTGGATTTTAATTTATAGATTGAAGTTAATTGATTTTAGTGATAGAATTTTTGATGTAAATATTATTAAAAATTCGGAGGTAGCACATGGACTCAAAAATAGTGGAACTTATAAATGACCAAATTAACAAAGAATTTTATTCTGCATATTTATACTTGGATTTTGCAAATTATTATGGTTCGGTAGGACTTGATGGATTTGAAAACTGGTATAGAATTCAAGCTCAAGAAGAAAGGGATCACGCGTTTTTGTTTTATCAATATCTTCAAAATAATGGCGAGAAAATTGTACTGAAAGCAATTGATAAGCCCGATAAAATTTTAGATAACAATATGGCTCCTTTGCTAGCGGGTCTTGAACACGAAAAATATGTTACATCTCTTATTGACAACATTTATTCTGTAGCTTTCGAAAATCACGATTTTAGAACGATGCAGCTTTTAGATTGGTTTGTAAAAGAACAAGGCGAAGAAGAGAAGAATGCATCAGACATGATAACTAAAATGGAATTATATGGCTCCGATTCCAAAGGGCTTTATATGCTTAATAGCGAGTTGAAAGCTCGTGTTTATGCGGCTCCTTCTTTGGTTTTATAGGATTTGATATTAAATAAAAAGTGCTAGACAAATGTCCAGCGCTTTTTTGTATAGTAAATTTTTTACAACTAAATAAAAGGACCAGCGTCAAACCGGTGTACAAGTATTTGATCTGACGTTGATCTTGGAGCGGGAGACGGGATTCGAACCCGCGACATTCAGCTTGGGAAGCTGACGCTCTACCTCTGAACTACTCCCGCAAATATTAAAAAAATAATGCCGCATCAAAGTCAAAGACCTAGACACGACACAAAATCATGGTACCGGTGGCCGGACTCGAACCGGCACGGTATCGCTACCGAGGGATTTTAAGTCCCTTGCGTCTACCTATTCCGCCACACCGGCAAGACAATGCTCTTGCGGCTCTTTAACTTTGACTTCTGAACCACAAGAGTTATTATAAACAATATTAAATTGAAAGTCAAGCATTTAAATCGTTAAAATTTAAATTATTTAAATTGTATCCATCCTTAGCAATTTGGCCTAATGTGTTGTCTACGCCGGAAGACAAATATTCATTTCTTAAGGTTTTTTCGATTTCTTTCGATATGGGTTCTTCCGCAAGAGCTTTATACCTGATTTTGCTTGCCAGTGACGAAACCGATCCCATGGCATCCTCTTTGTACTGAGTTGCTCTTAGGTATTTATCGCAAGAAGTTTTTAATTTCCTCAAAAATTCCGAATATTCCATTCCTACAAAATGTTCGGTAGAATCGCCTTTAGTTCTACATTTTACTATTAACGGGAGGTCTTTTAATTTTTGGACTAGAGTTCTAATTGCTTGTCTAATTTCAAAATCCCATTCAATAAAGCAGCGCTCTTGAGTCTCTTCGAACTGCTGATTTTTGAATAAATTCAGTTCTTTTAGTAATTTTTCTACATTTTGTTTAGTCCACATGTATCCGTTTTGCTCTAAGAAATCTGAGTCTATAAAACCTTTCACAGCGTTTCCTCCTTAATATTAATTGTTCTTAAGTTCTTTCCACTTGTTTATAGCGTACTCGGCAATATCATTGTAATCGTTTTGACTCCAATTTATTTTTGAAAGATATCCATCCAGCAGATATTTTCCTAAATTTTCTTCACACCAAGACTGAGGCGCTCCTAAATAAGCGCAGGGGAGAACATGGTTTTCTTTTATATATTCGAGCATAGAGCGAGATAAGGGATTATCAATAGATTCGTTTGAAGTCATATCGTAAGGTGTAAATCCAAATTTTGATACAATATGTTTTTTTGCAAGCTCAGAAGTTTGAATCCAGGTTAGAAAATCTTGAGCTGCTTTCTTTTCTTTGTCCGAAGATTTCGCGTTTATGCAGTAGTATTTTGGAGAATAGATGGGAATAGAAGACTGCATATTTTTGGATATATCTTGAGAAGAAATGATGTCCTGCTCTGATAAAGGAATTTTTATCGGGATAAAAATGCATCTTTTAGCTACCAAAGAATTAAATGTTGATAAAGTTTTGTAGTCTTGAGTATTTGCTAAAAGGAAAACAGATTTTCCGTTTATAAAATTTTTCATGGACTGGCTTGTGCTGTTTTGTGTGTTGCTTACAAGTTCTACTCCTCTTGAAACAGAATTATTGGTTCCTGACACATTTGAGGTTATTAAATCTAAAACTTGAACAAATTTATTTAGAGGATTATAAAGGTCATCTATTTTTTCGTTATCAGCAATATTTGCTTCGGCGGGGCTCTTAAATATCGAGGCTAGAGCTATATTTGCGAGGTATGTTCCAGAATTTTTTTTGTTTCCTCCGGCAAATGAAAATACACCTGTTAATTTTTGACTTAAATCACCTTTTGAGGGAGAAAAAGAATACTCTCTTTGGTTTAGAGTGAATGTATAAATTTGATTTCCGGTTATATAAGAATTTAAAGCTTTGACCATATTTGAAAATTCTTCGTAGGAGCATTTTTGAAGATCACTTTGAACGTTTCTGTGTTTTTCTCCGCCAAAAAGTGATGAAATCATTTTGGGATCCACGACCAAACCATAAGCTTCTGTGCTGTATGGGATACCAAAATTGTCTGTTGTATTTGAGCTTAATCTTAAACAATCCGGGATTTTATTTGCCACTTCTTTGAAGGAGTCTTCTGTAGCATTACTAAAATCCCACACTAAAGATTCTGATTTGTAGTCCTCTAACTCGTACAAATTGTTCACGGTGAATATGTCGGGCGGATGGTCTGAATTTAAATATGATTTTAAGTTTTCTACGTTATTTTTTTCTTCTGATGGCGTCACAGTGCGGATAATTACTCCTGTCCTTTCCGTGTACTCGTCGCACATTGTTCTAAAATCTGTCCCTATGTCTGGATCTGCGTTGTATACGAAAATATCGTAGCTTTTTTTGGTAGACGAAGAAACATTTTCTTCAGATGGTTCGGAGCGCTTTCCACAACCGGTGCAGGTGAGTGCGGCCAGAACTAAAATAGCTGTTATGGATTTCAATTTTCTTTTCAAACGATCATCTCCAACAGTGTTATTTTTATGGTTCTAAAAATTTGATGTATTTTTATATAAAAAATTAGATATACAACAATAATATATTATTTGTGAATATAAATCAATATTAATATGAAAATATTTTTTGTTCTAATGCTTGTTTTACTTCCATATCTATTTATGAAGGGCGGTGGACAAGATGAAAAATTATGAGCATGTTAAATTAAAAAATTTTGAAGTCGCTATCTCGTGTTTGAGCAAAGACATCAGTCTTGCGCTTAAAAATATTCCCGATGATTTGAAAATAAAAGCACAAGAGATAAGGCTTAGAATTAATAGCCCTATAGTGATTATTTGCAATAACGCTAGCTATTTTGTTGATTTTGAAGGCAGGACTTTTAATTCATTTGACATGAAAAACCAACTGTTTACTGTCACTCCAAATGAATTAAATGGTACATTTGAAAAAATATGTAATTATTCAGTATATAGTTTTGAAAATGAAATAAAAAACGGATTTATCACTATCACAGGTGGTCATAGGGTAGGAATTAGCGGTGAAGCGGTTGTTTTTAATGACAAAATTACCGGCATGAAAAATATATCGTCCCTAAATATAAGAATAGCCCGAGAATTTGTTGATTGCAGTCAAAGTATATTTGAGAATATAAAGGCTAAAAAGGGTGGAGTTTTATTGGTAGGGCCTCCATCAAGCGGAAAAACTACTTTTCTCAGAGATTTGGCTTTAAAATTTTCTACAAATCGTCTCCTTAACTTTCCAAAAGTGTCCATCATAGATGAAAGATGTGAAATATCTGCATTTTCCAAAAATGAATTCCATATGAGTATAGGACTATGTGACGTTTTGTCATCAATTCCTAAAGCGGATGGCATATTGCAAGCTGTAAGGTGTTTATCACCCGAAATTATAATTGTGGACGAAATTGGTACGAAAGAAGAGGCCAAAGCTGTTTCAGAGGCTTTTAATTGCGGAGTTAGAATAATATCTTCGATGCACGCCGCCACTCTTCAAGAACTTTTAAATAAACCTCAGGCACAAATTTTACTTTCATCCAAAGCATTCGAAACGATTGCTATTTTAAACGGTTCATTTTCAGAGCCCAAACTTTATAAGGTAAGTGATATTTATGGTGAAAATAATAGGATTTATAATCGTGATAATATCCGGTACTTTAGGAGGTTTTGCGGTCTATGAAAAGCAAAGAAATAAATTGAAATTTTTTAGGCAGTATTTGGATTTTATAGAGAATATAAAAAATGAAATAAGATATTCCGGAAAAAATCTTTTTGATATTTTGTCAACTTATAGGTGTGAGTACCCGTTTAAGATTTATATTGACAAAAGTATAGATAATTTAAGTAAATTTTCCTTTGAAGATTCTTGGAAAAAATCTTTTAAGCTATGTGTAAAAGATTTGGGTATTTCTGATTCAGAAGAAAGCTTGATAGTTAATTTTGGCTTAGGTCTGGGGAAAAGCGATACTCAAAGTCAAATTAATCACTGTGAACATAATTTGCAAATGGCAAAGCCACATTTAAAAAAATTGCAAGATGATTATCACTCAAAAGGTAAATTGCCGCTGATTGTAGGAACCGGATGTGGGATAGTTATAGCGCTTTTAATTGTTTGAGAGATTATAAAACAGAAAGGAATTTTAATATGAATATAGATTTGATTTTTAAAATAGCTGCTGTGGGAATAATCGTTGCTGTCCTTAACCAACTCCTTATAAGGTCGGGCAGGGAAGAACAGGCTATGATGACGACACTCGCGGGCTTGATTGTAGTTTTAATGATGATTATTCATGAGATAGATATGCTCTTCAAGACGATAAAATCTGTATTTGGACTTTAATTAAGGCGGTATAAATATGAATATTATATCTATAGCCGGAGCGACATTGATTATTGCCACGATTTCTATAATGTTAAAAAAATATTTGCCGGAATATCGCGCTCTTATAAGTATTTCGGCGGGACTAATTTTGATGTCAGCTATACTTATTCACATTTCTCCGATTGTTTATAAAATAAAAAATATTGTTTCGCATACGCACGTTAATTCGGAGTATATTTTTATATTATTTAAATCTTTGGGTATATGTTTAATAACTCAGTTTACCGGCGATTCATGCAGAGATGCCGGTGAAAACTCATTGGCTTCCAAAGTTGAACTTGCAGGGAAATTAGCTGTGCTGGGATGTGCTTTTCCTCTCTTCGAAAATATTATCAATTGCGCTTTAGGGTTGATGGGAGTTCGGACGTAGATGAAGAAATTTTTATTTATTATTCCGATTTTAATTTTTTGCTTTTCCTTTTCGGTTGGCGCATTTGAAACACACGATTTAAATGAAATTTATTCTGAGCAGCTAAAGGCTGTAGGAGGGGATGAACTCTCCGAAAATTTGCCCGAAGAATATAAAAAAACACTCGATAATATAGGCGTGAAAAAAGCAGATTTATTTGATATTTCCAAATTAGACTTTAAAAAAGTTCTAGACGAAGTCGTAAAAATAGGAAAAAGAAAGTCCGTTTCTCCTTTTCTTTCGTTAATGCCGGCTTTAGCGGTAATTTTAGTGGTTTCAATTTTAAAGTTTTTGGAAGTTTCTCCAAGAAACACTTCGATGTCCACTGTGATAGATTGCATAGGAACAATTTGTTTGTGCGTCACTTTGGTATATCCGATTGTAAATTTTATATATGTTGTTTCTGTTGTTATTCAAAGCGCGGCAAAATTCACTCTAGCAATAGTTCCGGTAATTTCCGGGGTGATGATGGCGTCGGGGCACACCATGTCTGCGACTTCGTACCATATGTTAGTAGTTACTGCTGGCCAGATTGTTTCGTATGTATCTGTCAATTGGCTGGTTCCGATTTTAAATACTCTGCTTGGAGTATCTTTGATTTCTTCAATATCTTCGAGGATTAATCTTAGCGGTTTTTGTGATGAAGTTGAAAAAATTATAAAATCTTTTTTAAAAACTATTTCATCGCTATTTGTGGGGGTTTTGACATTACAAAATCTTGTTAGCAATTCTGCGGATAGTTTAGGTGCAAACACTTTAAAGCTTACCATAGATAGCTGCGTTCCGATTGTTGGAGGGGCAATAAGCGATGCGTTTTTAACTGTACGAGGGTGTTTAAATATACTCAAAGTGGGAATAGGCGCTTTTGGCATAATAGCCGGCGGGGTTATATTTTTACCTGTAATTTTGGAGTGCTTTTGCTGGATGTTTTATCTGAGCATATGCAAATTAGCGGCAGACATGTTGGAAGCTAAAAAAATTTCATGCTTTTTGAAATCAACAAAGAATATAATATCGCTTTTGCTTGCGGTGCTTTTGCTAGCTATAGTTGTGCTCATTGTGTCCATAGCGGTTGTTTTAATTATCGGGAGGTAAAAAATATGAATGCTGTAAAAAATTGGTCAGCGGTAATATCCGGTTCGGTTTTACTTTGTGTAATTTTGGAATTTTTGATTCCGCCCGGAAAAGTAGGAAAATCTATGAATATCATTCTTGGAGCTTTTGTTATGTGTTCGGCGATAGGATGGTTTAAATCTTTTGATGTAAGAAATTTTAAATCCAGTTTCAATCTAAAGAAATTTGAAGCTCCGGAAGAAAAAACTAAAAAATTAAATTCTACTGCCGAAGAGATTATAGCACGTAATATAGAGTCCATTATTCAAAGAATTTTAAAGGATATAAATGTTCCTTATAAAAAAATTGAAATATTTATGGATAGAAACGAGGACAACTGCATAGTAATGATTAGATGCAAAATATATATTTCAAATTCCGCCAAGGACGATAGCGAAAAAATAAAAAAAGAAATAGAAAGCAAGCTCAATATCAACACTGAAGTTATAAGTATTTAAGAGTTTAAAAATATGGAGGTCGGTACAAAATGAATTTTAATGATTTTGAAAATATAAAAAAGTTTATCCGAAAAATATTATCTCGTGAAAATCGCAAGGGGCTGGTGGTTGGTGTAGGAATCTTAGGAATGATGTTGATTGGCTTTTCGGGATTTTCAGGGAAGAGCATTAAATCAGTTTCATCTTCCAAAATTGATAGCAAACATACCACCGAAGTAAAAAGAGAAAAATTAGAAAAAAATTTAGAAAATATTGTGTCAAGCATCCACGGAGCAGGGAAGTCAAAGGTTTTAATCACTTTTGAAAATTCTTCTGAAACCGTGTATGCAACTGAAGAAAGAAAAAATAAAGAAGAATCCGAAGACAAAGCCGGTGGAGAAGTTACTCGAAAAAAAGAAAGCAATGACTGTGAGAAAAAATATATTACAGTTAAAGATTCAGAGGGCACAGAACATGCTCTGGCCGTTACTGAAATTGAACCCAAAATCAAGGGAGTTATTATAGCATGTGCTGGAGGTGATAATCCCGTGGTAAAGAAAAGAATTATAGAAGCAGCCACCACAGCTCTTAGCATACCTTCCAGAAGGGTATGCGTCACAAAATCCAGTTAGGTAGAAAAAATATTTAATATTAATAATTTTAAAATTGGGGGAAACAAAAAATGAAATTTCACAAACGTCAACTTGTTTTAGCATCTTTGGTAACAGCTTTAGGAGTAGCAGTTTATTTGAATTGGCAATTTTCCGATACAAAAGGAATCAGTGCTTCAAACGTGTTAGAATCGACTCGCGAACTCGGAGAGGCTAGATATGTTAACAGTTCAAATTTAGAGGATTCTGAAGATAAAGAAAATCCGTCCAAGACCTTATCCAAAGAAACTACAGAGTTTTTTGACCAAGCTGAAGAAAATCGTAAAAAATCCAGAGAAGAAAGCGAAGAAAAGTTAAAAGATTTAATGTCTGACTCAAAACTTTCCGAAGAAATGAAAAAAGAAATAAAGGATAGGTTGGATGATATCTCTCAGAATATCCAAAAAGAATCTAATATAGAAAATTTAATACGAGCCAAAGGATTTGGAAAATGTATAGTTTCTTTGCAAAACGGAGAATGCAGTGTGATTGTTAGTCCAAAAACTTTAAATGAAAGCTCGGTTATAATAATAAGGGACATCGTTTCTGGGCAAGCGGGTATAAATTTTGAAAAAATAAAAATTACAGAGTCCAAATAGATAATAAAAAATATAGCATCTCAAGAACAATATTCTTGAAGATGCTTTTTAATTATTTTACGCGTAATTTATATTGTCTGTGCAAGTTTTGCTTGAAAATATTTCTATTTCGGGGAAACTTGAGATGAGCTCATTTTTCAGCGGCTCAATAACCACGTTTTCTGTTTTGAAATGTCCCGCGTCTAATATCATTATAGGGAGCCCGTTAGCGGCTAATATTTGACTGTGCTTAATTTCTCCTGTCACGAGTGCATCGGCGCCTTTTAAATACGCTTTCTCGTAGAATTCTCCTCCCGAACCTGAACAGACAGCTACTTTTTGGATTTTTTTATCCGATTTTGTGTATCTTATTCCATCACAGTTAAGAGATTTTTTTACATGTAAAGCAAATTCTTTATCGGTTAGCTCGGTGTCCAAATTTCCCACCATTCCTATAGGCAAATCATCTTCATATGCTAAGGTTATTAAATTTTTTAGACCGATTGATTTTGCAAGGTGGAAATTTACTCCTTTTTCAGCTACATCTAAGTTTGTGTGAGCGCATATTACATTAATATTATTTTTACAAATTAAATCCGGAATGCTTTCAAATTCGATTTTTTTTAAAGCGTTAAATATAACCGGGTGATGACTTATTATTAAGTTTGCACCAAGATTCGCAGCTTCTTTTATTACATTTTTTGTTACATCTAGAGCAACAAGTGCTTTTTTTACTTCATTATTTATACTCCCGATTAAAAGCCCGCAATTATCAAATTTCATTGATTTTTCAAACGGGGCAATTCCATCTATGAACTGAAATATGTCTTTTACTCTAATCACGGCTATTTCTCCTTTTTAATATGTTCGAAAGATAAGTATGTATTTCATCAAAGTATCGTTCTTTTTTAAAGTTGCATTCTGCGTGCGCTCCAATTTTATGATTTTCTATATTTTTAATTTGTTTTTTTATTAATTCAAAAGCATGTTCATCTAAATTTTTTTCAAGTTTTCCTATGTACAATTCGTGTGCAAGAGGGGCATATATTTTGCCTGTGAAACGAGCATCAATTATCAGATAGGATTTTCCGGAACATTTTACGGCTATTTCATTTTGTATTTCGTAACCGTTTGAAAATAAAAACTCGTGTAATTTTTCTTCGTATTTCATCGGATTTAAGATGAATCTTTTTGTATGTTTATTTTCCCATGAGCAATCACGTAGTATGTTTGATATCATATTGCCGCCCATGCCTGCTATTATGATTTCATCGGCTTCATTTTCTTTTATGTTCAAAAAGCCGTCCGAAAGTCGAGTTTCGATGTCTTTTTCGAATCCATAACTTTTTATATTTTTTTCTGCGTTTTTTAGTGGCCCTTCTCCAATATCACACGCAATGGCGTGAGAAATTTTTCTTTGCAGCATCAAATATATGGGAATATAAGCGTGGTCGGTACCTATATCGGCAATTTTTGAACCACAAGATACTAAATCTGCACACTTTTTTAGTCTGTTACTTATTTTAGGGTTTTTTATTTCGTTCATTTATAAATATCACCATAGTATAATTTTATTTTTGATAAAAAATTAAAAGCTACGATATAAACGTAGCTTTTAAATTCAAAGAGTCGGGAAATATTATTGATCTCCGTTTTCTTCTTTCATTTTCGCAAAGCATTCGCTGCAATAAACAGGACGATCTTCACGTGGTTTGAAAGGAACCTTAGCTTCTCCGCCGCAGTTAGCACATTCTGCTATAAAGATTTCGCGATCTTGTTTGCTTGAGTTTTTACGAGCATCTCTGCAAGATTTGCATCTTTGCGGCTCGTTAACGAAACCTTTCTCAGCGTAGAATTCTTGTTCGCCTGCTGTAAAAACGAATTCGTTTCCACATTCTTTGCAGGTTAGAGTTTTGTCTTCGTACATGATGTATACCTCGATTCTTGGAATATAATGTTTTGCCCTAGGACGGGTTCGCACCGACACCTCTGATTTACAACGCTCTGCTATACTAAGCTACTTGGGCATATATTTTCCAACCTAGTCAAGTATATATGAAGTCAAAAAATAAGTCAACAATTTTTATAATTTTTATATATAAATTGTTTAGTATGTAGAGCTTGGACCAAAAAAATGACTCATAATTTTAAAGTATATTATTATTTTTTAGATTTTATAACTCAAATTTTACTAAATTTTAGCTGTAATTGTAATAATTGTTGAGCCAGGTTTTGTTGTTATTGCACCATTATTTTCGTCCTGTATAAAATTCGCAGGAGGTATTGATAACGAAAAGTCACTTCCGTAAGAAGGTATTTTTATTTCTCCATTTATATAAGAGTAATTTTTGGAGCTTAATGCATCAGAATTTACCGAAACATTCAAATTTAAAGGAGCGGGACTGAATGTATCGCTAAAAGCAACATTTTTAGCTTCTATGTTTCCATAATTATA
This sequence comes from uncultured Eubacteriales bacterium, assembly GCA_934692675.1. Lineage (GTDB taxonomy): Bacteria > Bacillota > Clostridia > Oscillospirales > Acutalibacteraceae > UMGS1491. The sequence continues at coordinate 118,117 of CAKUUD010000002.1, forward strand.
TAGTATAAAGTTATAAGTAATTATCTCTCCTGAAGTAATCGAATTTGGGTACATGTATTTTATAAGAGTTACATCTGCTTTTTCCTTAACGTATATAGTATCAGAAGATTCTATATTATTTATCATTCCATCATAAGTTAGCGATGAAGTGCTTTTTAAAGAAGAGCCGGTGCTCAGTTCTGCGTTTTTATTTACCCTAGTGCTGTAAAAAATCAAAGCATTGGAAAGTGCCGGTATTTCTTCTAAATTAAAAATAATTTTATCAGCGAGCACTTCGGCTTCTATATCAGAAAAAAATTTACCGCCTATATAAAGTTTTGAAGTTCCTTCATAGGAAAGAGGGGTGATAGTTTTTTGTGAAATTCCTGAATTTATAGTGTATGAAGCCAAGTCGTTGATTACCTTTATATTTTTTATACACCTGCTGCTGTTATTTATAATAGAAAGAATGTATGTGATTGTATCATTTGAAGAATATGAATTTTCAACTGAAGATAAATCTATATTTACCGAGTCTTGTAAAGTTGCAAACGCTGTATTAGATAGAACCTCTTCTTTGCTGGAACCATATTCAAAAGTAAGTGAAGCAAAATTTGAAATTTGAGTGGGCATTAATTATACCTCCGTTGTGAGTGGATTTTATGGTTTTTAATTTCGGGAAAATCCCTGCTATTTCCAATATATTCAAAGAACCGAGAAAGTGATAAACCTAAAAATCTAATGTAATTTTTTGTAATCAAAATGTAAACTTTGGATTTTTACGTTTTGCACAAATAAAATATTAAAATATGGTGAAAAAAATCCAAATGATAGAAAAAATTAGATGATAGTTGAATAAAACTGTATAAAATCACAAATAGCAAACATAACGAATTGTAAAAATAACCAATTTTTTTAATTTTGCTGGCTTGACAAAGTGCAAAATGTTTAATATCATGCTAAGTAGGAGTTGATTAAACGACTGCTACAAGGTTACAAATTTGGAACAAATAAATACTTTTTAAGTTTTAACCTTGAAAGTAAATACATAGGAGGTATGTATGAAAATTAGCACAAAAAAAGAAATCAACAAACAAATAAAGAAAGTAATTGCCTTGGGGGTAATGGGAACTATTTGTACTGTTTCTGTTTTTTCTATGGGAACCTTTTCACATGAGGTTACAGTTGATGTAGATAGCAGTATTAAAACTTCTCATACTTTTAATACAGATACTTATAAAATTTTGGAACAGATGGGCATAGGAGTTTCAGAAAGCGATACCGTTAATAGAAAAGACGGAGATAACGGTGACATAAAACTTGAAGTAAAAAGAGCTTTTAGCGTACCTGTTTCAAAGGGCGAAGAAGAAGTCTTTGTAATGATTTCTTCTGGCACCGTAAAAGATGCTATCGAAAAATCTGGTATTGCTTTGGGCGACAATGATTTGGTGAATTATCCTTTGAATGAAGGTTTAAATTCAGAAATGAAAATTGTAATTACTCCTAGAGTTGAAATTAAGGTTAATTTTGGCGGCGAAGAGAAAAATTGTTTCGTCCCTCTTGGAAAAGTAAGCGAGGCCATTGATTACTTAGGCATCAAACTTGCTTCTACCGACATTGTAAGTTCAGATATAGACTCTGATGTTTATGATGGAATGAATTTAACTATAAATAAAGTTGAGTATCGTGAAGTAACAAAAAAAGAAGAAATTCCATTTGATACAGTAGTTAAGTACAGTAATTTGGTAAGCGGAAATGATTCTGAGGTTAAATCAACAGGTAAAAAAGGTGAAAGAGAAATAGTTGTAAGAGAAAAAGTTGTTGACGGCGTTGTAACAGAATCCCAAGAAATCAGCAATGAAGTTGTTGTAGCTCCGGTTGACGAGGTTATTTTGAAAAATTCTGGTGCATCTTCTTCAAAGCCTTTACCGAGTGATGATAAATCTTGCAAAAATGTTTTGGCAGGTTCTGCGACAGCCTATACAGCAGAATCCGGTGCAAGAACTTCCACAGGCGCTGTGCCGACGCAAGGTGTTACTGTAGCTGTAAATCCTGATGTAATACCATATGGCAAAAAACTCCTTATAAAATCCACAGATGGTTCTTTTGTATGGCATGGAATAGCTCAAGATACAGGCGGAGCTTTAAAAAGAGGAAGCGCACTAGTGGATATTTACATGGATTCCAAAGTGGACTGCATAAAATTTGGAAGAAAAAGAGTTAATGTATATTTCGAATAATTAATTTAAGAGCCTTTCAGTTAATCGAAAGGCTCTTAGCTTTTTTAATATAAAGATATTTGCGCTTTTTAGCGTGAATATTTTTTTGTTTTATAATTTACACAAATTACAAAGTACAACGCCAGTATGACCAGAAGAACACTACCTAAATTTGTGCAAGACAAAGATATTTGAGGCGTCTGTGCAGTGTTCAAAAACGTAGGGGAATAGTATGGGAAAATATTCATCACCATTGGAACAAACAAAACAGTAAGGAGCCCATTTAGCAGTCTATATACGGTGAATTTTATAAAATTGAAATCATCTTCTCCAAAGATTGATTTTATTTGAAGATGAGCGCAAATGCCACCGAACCCTACGGCAAAAAAGATTATTCCGGTAGGCGCACTTTTGTATATTACTTCATTGCACCCCGAAGTCATCTCCAGTATAGAAATAAAAATTGTACGGAAGTTGTTTATGGAGTCGTTTGAAGTAAAAAAATGATTTAAAATATCCTTTGTAAGGAGTGAAGATTTTAAAATTTCAATTAATGTGTAAAAAACTACTATCAAGGCGCTCATAACAATTATCGATTTTGAAGTATCTGAACATGATTTTATGAGCGAATCCGATATGTTTGGCTTTTTATTTTTGCTTACATTTTCATTAAAGTAAAAATTTAAATTTTTTTGCCTTGCAAGTATCCCTGAGATTATTCCAATAGAAAGCGATAAAACTACCTGCACAATAAAAATGAGGCACCCTAATTTATAATTTTTTAAAAGAATATTTCCTACTATTTCTATAATAAAAGCTGGGCCTGCGTTAACCGAAAATGTCATCAGCCGGTTTAATTGTTCGGTATTTATCTCTTTGGATTCATAGAGACTTTTTGCGCCGCGAGCTCCTACAGGATATCCTCCGATTAAGCTTAAAATTATAATCGGAGCAGTGCACCCGGGGAGGTAAAATAAAAATTTGGTTACAGGGTTTAAAATTTTTGACAAGTTTTGGGTAGCTCCCGAATTTACAATGAACGATGTAAATATCATAAAAATAAAAAGTGAGGGAACAAGGGTGTTTACGCAGTATAATATTCCTTTATGAGCGCCCAAAGATGCCACAGAAGTATTTGAAATTATTCCTATCAGGATAAAAATCATAATTATTAAAGGTAAACTATTTTTTAGATTTTTGATATTTTTTAAATAATATTTCATTTTTTATCACCCTTTAAAATATATATGAATTAGAAAACTACTTTTATTTATTAAATCTCGAATTAAAATTTTTCACATACAAAAGGGCGGTGACTTATATATGGGGAAAAAATCTTCTTTTCAAAAGGCTAGACAGCTATTATCAGATTGGAATAAGTCGCCTCTTGTTGACATGTTGAGTCCAACACGGATTGAGTTTAAAAGTAATAAAGAAGTCATTGTAGAGGGCTGTAAAAGCATTGACCAATATGATGAAAACATGGTCAAAATAAAAGTTACAAAAATGACGATTTTGTTTTTTGGAAGGAATTTAGAACTTAAATGTATGACCTCAGATTCGCTTGTTATTTATGGATTTATTACATCGGTGGAGTTTGTTACGTAATGAATAAAAAATAAGATATTAAGAGAGGTGAAACAAATCTTGATTTTGAATATTGTAAGATGGTACCTGGGTTATATTTCATTTGAAATCGAGGGAGAATGTGTAGAAAAGCTTATAAATAGATTTATAAAAGAAAAAATAAGCGTGTGGGATATAAGCAAGGTTGGAAAAAATTTTTACGGTAGAGTTTTGGAACCTGATTTCGAAAAATTTGAAAAAATAGTAGAAGATAATAACTGTAGCTACAAAATTAGAAAAGAAAAAGGATGGCCGTTTTTTAGAAATAAATATAGAAAGCGAATTGGATTTTTGGTAGGCGTCGCGGTTTTTTTGAGCGTCATTTATTGTTTTTCGTTTTACATTTGGAATGTAAAAGTTTCAGGAAATGAAAATTTAAGCGCCGACGAAGTATTGCAAACCGTAAAAGAGCTTGGGATTTATCCGGGAGTTTCAAAAAGAAGTATAAATTTTCCACAGGTTGAACAAATGGCCATGATAAGGCTAAAAGACGTTGCTTGGATGTCGATTAATGTTTCGGGAAGTTGTGTTAATGTATCTTTGAAAGAAAAAGCAAAGCAGCCCGAACTTGTTTCTAAAGGTGAGCCTTGTAATATAGTTGCAAAATGTAGCGGGCAAATTGAAAAAGTAGAAACATATAGCGGTACCGCGTGCGTTAATACCAACGATGTAGTTACTGAAGGTCAGCTTTTAATTAGCGGTATCGTAGAAAATTTGAACAGCGAAAATTCTTTTGTATGTGCCGAAGGAAAAGTTTTTGCTAAAGTGAGAAAAAATATCGTTCAAAAGATCGAAATCAACCAAACGAAAGCTAAAGACACAGGAAAAGTAATTAAAAAATATGATTTTTATGTGTTGGGTATGAGAATTCCTGTTGGTCATGGAAAAAATACAGATGAGAACTATAGAGTGGAGGAAAAAGAAAATAAACCGGTTGTTTTCGGCATGGAGCTGCCGTTCAAAATGAAAAAGGATACTTATTATGAACAATCGTACGAAAACATTTCCCTGTCCGAGGAAGAAGCCTATTCAGAATTGGAAAAAAATATTGATGCCGAAGAAAAGCAGGGACTTTCGGATTGTCAAATTTTAGAAAAATCTTCAGAAAAATATGTAGAAGGTGATCAAGCAGTTATTAACAATACTTATGTTTGTATGGAAAATATAGGTAAAAAAGAAAAAATTTTATTTGAAGATTAGTAAAATATTCACCAAAAAGTAAAGCGTATGTTTAATACTTGTGAAATTATTTTATATTTATAATAAAGTGTTTGACAAGAGAGGAAACTTGCATTATAATTAATATTTGTAAAACATTTTGCAAATGCACCTTGAAATGCTAAGAAAATTAATTTGTTTTAACAAAAAAGCTTGTAAGAGTTGTAGAAAATTGTAATAAATAACGATAAAACGCATTATTAAGAAAATATTATGAGAATTATTGTTGATAATTAGCGATTGAAGCAGAAGTTTTTTTAGCAAAGGACAATAAAATTTTATGTAAATGACAAATTTCGTGTTTATTAATTCAGGAGGATGAAATTTAATGGTTGTTGACAAAACTAGAGTGATAATTGTGAATAGACAAAAGGAGATAAAAATTCCAACAGGAATTCGTATGCTTATAAGAAGATGCTGCAACGCTGTGCTTAAACTCGAGAAATTTAAGGGTTCGGCAGAGGTTAGCGTTACTATAGTTGACAATGCGTACATACAAAGTTTAAACAAGCAATATAGAAATAAAGATGTTCCTACCGATGTACTTTCTTTCCCTATGGGCGAAAATGGTGTTTATGAAGTTGACCCTGAAACAAATTCTCAAATTCTCGGAGACATAGTTATTTCCATGGAAAAAGTTTTGGAGCAAAGTAAATTGTATGGACACAGCTTGAGAAGAGAAGTGGCATATCTTACAGCTCACGGAATGCTTCATTTGTTGGGATACGACCATGAACAAGGCGGAATTGAAAAAATGCGCATGAGAGAAAGAGAAGACAGAGTTCTTGATTTATTAGGATTTTCAAACGCAGTTTCTTACGTATTAGATGAAGAAGAAACTAAATAGTATGAGAATTTTAAAAAGTTTTAAATATGCAATTAGAGGTATAATTTATACAATAAGAAACGAACGAAATATGAGAGTACATTCGGTCGTTTCTCTTTGTGTTATTTTTCTTTCTTTCTTTTTCAATTTATCCGCTGAGAAATATTGTATTCTAGGACTCGTTATATCTTTTGTCATTGTTAGCGAAGTCATAAACAGCTCGCTCGAGAGTCTAATAGATTTGTGCGCCAAGGATTACAATTCCATTGCTAAAGCCGCCAAAGATATGGCCGCAGGCGCTGTTTTGATAGCTTCAATTACAGCTGTGGTTGTCGGAGCGATACTGTTTAGTGATTTTCAAGGCTATGTGAGATTGTACAATTTTTGTATTCGGTGCCCATGGATAATTCTTCCAGCCATAGTTTTTGCGGTAGTGGGATATTTCTACGTGTTTTTAGGCCCCACCGAAACCAAAAATAGAATAAAATTAAACTTTAAAAATATAATAAATAAACTAAATATTAAAAAATTTAACGGGAGGTCAAATTGAACGATATAAATACAAAATCTCTGTTTATTTCTGTGGTAGGCAAGCCTAATGTTGGAAAATCTTCTTTAGTTAATATGGTGGTAAATTCAAAAATTTCTATTGTTTCTCCAAAACCGCAAACCACTCGTGATAAAATTTTAGGAATTTTTACCAACGAAAATACGCAGCTAGTTTTTATCGATACGCCGGGACTACTTCAGCCAAAAAATAGGCTGGGGGATTATATGGTTTCTCAGATAAATAGTTCTTTTTCCGGAGCTGAAGCCATTTTGCACGTCGTTGAAGTGGGGAATGATTTAAATCAATTGGATGAAAAATTGATTGAAAAATTTAAAAAAGTTAATATTCCCGTGATTCTTGTTATCAATAAAATAGATTTATTGAAGGACAAGACTTCATTAATTGAAGAAATAGATAAGTGGCGCAAAGAATTTTCGTACGCGCAAATAATTCCGATTTCTGCTAAAACCGGTGACGGAAGGGAAATTTTGATTAAGGAATTGTCTGAATTTGCGATGCCTTCGGTATTCTTTTTTGACAAAGATGATATCACTGACAGAAGTGTAAGAAATTTGACTGCCGATATAATAAGAGAAAAACTTTTGTACTTTTTGGACAAAGAATTACCTCATGGCGTGGCTGTTTCTATTGAAAAGTTTAAACATAGAAATGATACTTTGGTTGACATTGACGCAGTTATTTATTGCGAAAAATCAAATCATAAATCCATAATTATAGGTAAAAATGGAAGTATGATAAAAAATGTAGGTACGGAAGCTCGAAAAGATTTAGAACAGATGATAGATTGCAAAGTTAACTTAAAATTGTGGGTAAAAGTTAAAGAAAATTGGAGAAATCGTGAAAGTATTTTGAATAGCCTGGGCTATAAGGAATTTAATATGAAATAAACAAAAACATTTGTTAAATTATATTAAAATTTTGAAATATGTCTATATTTTTTATTTGAATAGTAGTATAATATCCCTTAGAGATTGGCTTATAAAAGTTTTATATCTCTAAAGGAGGTATCTGAAATTATGGATAACAATTCAGCATGGGAAAAATTCCAAAAATCCGGGAGTATTATTGATTATCTGAAATATAAATCCGGATTTGAGATGTTGCCCCTTGCTTTTACGAAAGATAAATATGATGGCTCTCAAGGTGAAATAGATGCACATAGAAATAAAGGGAATAATCATTAAAGAGGCTAATTATAAAGATAACGATAAGATTTTGACAATATTTACAGCTGAGAAGGGAATAATTTCAGCTGTGGCTCGCGGTTGCAAAAAAATTAAAAATCGAGTAGGAGCGATGCTGCAGGTGTTCTCTTATGGTTCGTTTTCCTTGCAGGTCACTTCGAAAGGATATATTATAAGTGATGCTAGAGTTGATGAAGTTTTTTTTGGATTAAGAGAAGACTTGGAAAGATTGGCTTTAGCACAGTATTTCTGCGAACTTATTTTTGCTTTATCGCCGGAATATCCTAATTCGCAAGATTTTTTAAAACTTTTTTTGAATTCATTATACTATTTGGCGAGCGGCAAGAAAGATTATAAAATTTTAAAAAGTATTTTTGAACTCAGAGCGTGTTCAATGTGCGGCTATGAGCCCGACTTGATCGGGTGCATTGAGTGTAAAAAATATGTCACCCCTACAATGATTTTTTTCATTGATAAGGGTGTTTTGATGTGTGAGGATTGCGCTAAGAACGTCGAAAAATCCAATTCGTATAAAATTTCTGAAGCAGTTGCTTTGGCACTAAAATATATTATTTATTCTCCTGTCGAAAAAATTTTTTCATTTAAAATTTCGGATTCTTGCGTGAAAATTCTTTCTGAAATTACTGAAGTTTATGTGATGTTTCATTTGGACTACAGATTCAAATCTCTTGATTTTTATAATAAATTAAATAATGTGAAATAAATGATTTATGTAATTTAATGCATTAGATACAGCAAAACATATTATTATACCAGTGATCGTAGGTATTAAAAAGGACAAAATCGTCCATTTTATACTTCCGGTTTCTTTTTTTATTGTGAAACATGTTGTGCCGCACGGAAAATGCATCAAGGAAAATAACATTACGGAAATAGCGGTTACATAAGTCCAGCCATGCGAGATAAGGAGCGTATGAAGTTGCAAAGAGCTCTCCAGTTCCATTAGACTGCTTCCACATAAGTATCCCATTATGATTATCGGGAAAACGATTTCGTTTGCTGGAAATCCCAGTATAAACGCCATCAATATGGTTCCGTCCATGCCGATAAGTTTTCCGAAAGGATCCAAAAAATTTGATGCATGAGCCAGTACGCTAATGTTGTTTATTTTTATATTTGCCATAATCCAAATTAAAATTCCGGCAGGAGCGGCAACTGTTACGGCTCTTCCAAGAACAAATATAGTCCTGTCAAACAAAGACCTTATAAGAATTTTCCCTATTTGTGGGCGCCTGTAAGGTGGCAATTCCAAGATGAAAGATGAGGGAATGCCTTTTAATAAAGTTCCGGATAGAATTTTTGAAACTAAGAAAGTTATAAGTATCCCAAATATTATTACGCCAGTTAGTATCACGGTGGATAAAACCGAATTTAACATGGTTATATTGCTGCCAATGAAGAACATGGTTATTATGGAAATAAGAAGCGGGAATCTTCCGTTGCACGGAACAAAATTATTGGTAAGAATCGCTATCAGACGTTCTCTCGGCGAATCAATAATTTTACATCCAATGACCCCGCAAGCATTACACCCGAATCCCATGCACATTGTTAAGGATTGTTTTCCGTGAGCTCCGCATTTTTTAAATACATTATCCAAATTGAATGCAACTCTGGGAAGATATCCCACGTCTTCCAAAAATGTAAAAAGTGGGAAAAATATCGCCATAGGGGGAAGCATTACGGAAACTACCCATGCAAGTGTCCGGTAAACTCCCATGATTAACATTTCGGATAGCCACGCTGGAGAATGAATATAAGAGAAAAAGTCAATCAATCGATCTTGAGCCCAAAACAGCCCCGATGCAATAACCTCGGAAGGGTAATTCGCACCTACAATTGTTATCCAAAATATTCCCAAAAGCATGAGAATCATTATGGGAAATCCTGTGATTTTTGAAGTTAGTATTCTGTCGATAAATCTGTCTTTATAGTCGTAATTTCTATTTTCGATCTTGACGCATAGTGTATAAATTTGTTCCGAACGCAAAATCAAAGTTTTAGCAATTTCATTTTGTATGCAAAAAGATTTTTTGGAATTTATTTCTTTTTGACACCTGTTGAATGTTTTCTTGAAAGACTTAGTTTTAAAAATATCTTCATCAAGATATTTTTTGATAGAGTTCGAAATGCTTTGATTATTTTCTAAAAGCCTTAGAGAAAGCCACGATTTGTCTATGTTTTTAGAAAGTTTTTCGGGAATGCTTTTTTCTAATTTTTCTATTGTTTTTGATAAATTTTCGGGGTATTGATTTTTGATCCGAAAGGTTTTAATTTTTCCTTCACAAACTCCTTGAACGGCTTTTTTTAATTCTTCCATGCCTTTCCCCAGGCGCGCATTGGTTGCAACCACAGGCACTCCAAGCTGCAGGGATAACTCATCTAAATCTATATGAATTTTCTTTTTTTCAGCTTCATCTATTAAATTTACGCATACCACGGCTTTTTTGGTGACCTCCAAAATTTGCAAAGCCAAATTTAAATTTCTTTCGATGCACGTAGCGTCCAGAGTTATTATCACGGCATCGGGATTTTCAAAACATATAAAATCTCTGGCGATTTCCTCTTCGGGAGAGTTTGCGGTTAAGGAATATGTCCCCGGCAAATCGGTTATGTAAAATGTTGTGTCGTTGTATTCGTACTTTCCTTTTGCGCATTCGACGGTTTTCCCTGGCCAATTTCCGGTGTGCTGATTGAGTCCCGTCAAAGTGTTAAATACCGTACTCTTTCCAACATTTGGATTCCCTGCAATCGCCAAGCTATGGGAAGATAAATTTTTGGATTTGTTTTTAAAATTTTTAATTTTAAACTTTGAACTTTTTTTAATTAGGTTCATAGTACTTATCAACTCCATGAAAAAATTATATAGATTCTACTATTATTTTTTTAGAGTCTTTGTTTCTTAAAGCAATTACGCTCCCTCGCACAAGGTATGCAACAGGATCTCCTGAAGGATTTTTTTGAAGAGTTTTTATTATTGTCCCTGGGATTATTCCCAAATCTAAAATTCGGTGGTATATTTGTTTGGAAACATTTACCGAGATTACTCTATATTTTTTGTTTTCCTGAGATTTTGATAATGGTTGAATTGTGGTTTTCATGTGATTCTCCCTAAAAAATTTGTTTTTATACAAATTATGAAGAAAAAATATAATTGTTAATAAAAAAAGTGCCGATAATTAATCGACACTTTGAGAGCTTTTACTTCCTATATTCTCCCTTACTTTTTTACTTTGAATAGTTAGCTCTGTACGTCCTTCGCCTTGATACAACCATGTATCTTCTGTAAGAATGCTATTATCGGAAGTGCTACCGCTTCTATTTATATTTCTTAATACTTGTGTAAAATTAGTAGGGAACCACTTTCTGCCATTTTTTACTTGATCGATACATTTGAGTAAATCTTCATAATTCTTTCCATTGTTTTCTCCTAATTCTTCAAGGTTCTCGTAACAATCTTCTAGATAATCTCTGCAAAGTTCTTTTACGCTAGCAAAATCTCTTTCTTGTCTTCCTACATCTTCTATGAACTTGTCGTAAAAACTTCTATCTTTTTCAGCAAGCTTACTCGTTGTAATGCCTTCGGTAGGAGAGGCTCGGAAGTTGTTTTTTGCACTTATATAAGCTCTTATAAGTGCTCTTGTGTACTGGAACATTTCGAACTCGTTGCCCAGTGTAAGTTTATTAAGAACTTTTTTAGTCTTATCTTTATCTTTTTTATTTTTCTTGCTAAAGAATTCTTGCAAAGTTTCGTTCAATTCACCCTCGTCCTCTATGCCGTGTGCTTTAGCGTATTCTTCGGCATATTCTTTCTGAGCCACTTGACGAAGGTTGTATATATTAGATTCAGCTGTGGGCTGCGCAGCTGCTATAAGGTCTCTTATATCTTGTTTAGAAAAAGTATCGTTGCCCTTTTTATTAAAAGCACCACCTGTTGTTCCAATATTCTCGGGTATATACCTAAGCAAAGTCATCAAGCAATCAACTACATTTTCTAAGAAATCTGATTGATACATTTTCCCTGTTAATATATCTTGAAAATCTTTTTCTGGTTTATCTTCTTTAAAAAAATTTCGTAAAGTGGTTCCAATAGTACCTTGTTCGCCTGCCATGTCGAAAACATCAATAACATTATCGTCATTGTCATCACTTTTGGGGACACTTTCTTCGTCAGTAGCTTCTTTAACTTCTTCTATTTTTTGATCCAATTTTTCTTCAGCATTTTTTACTTCTTGCGAGGCTTGTTGCTCGTTTTGCGGAGTTTTATTATTTTGTTCAGTGCCTTCGTTTTTATTTTCTTTTTCTGCGGGAGCTTTAGGCATTTTTTGTGCAAGCATATTAAGGAAATTACCCAACGAAAGGTTAAAATTGTACATGCTATCTTCGGCTTTTGAAAGATTGTCCTTGCACTCTTCGAAATCGTTTATACTATCTTCATCAGAATCAAAGTTGCTTATTTTGCTTAACGCCGCAAAAGCATCAGATTGATTTTTTTGAAATTCTTTGATTAATTCGTCATAAGTGTCTTTGAACTGTTTATTATATTGAGCAATGATTTCGTCTTCGGCCGTTATCAAATCCCTTTCAGTTAGCGGCTTATAAGATTTTTTCGGCGCTGGATTATTCGCAGCGGTAGATTTATTGTCGGTTTGGTTCGGCGCAGGAGTCGCAGTCCCTTGGCCGGTGGTAGTGTTTTGACCTTTGGGTTGCTGCGGAAGTTTATTTTCCGCATTTGGCAAAGTACTGTTATTTATCACGTTATTTCTAGCAGCGGAAGGTGTAGTGTTAAGTTGATCTTGGCTGGTAATACTTTGTGTTGTCGCATCTGATTCAGAAGCCCCGGCAGAAGTCGGTGAACCAGCGGGTGGTGCCACATTTACAACGGTTGAATTCTTTTCAACAGGATTTGTCGTAGTAGGCGTTATTGCTGGTGGCGGAGCGAGTGTTTGGATATTTGGCTTGACAGCATTTGCAGGTACTGCGCTCGCCGGAGCATAAGAAGGCAATTTGGTAGAGCTTTCTGTCGCGTTAGTGACAGCAGGAGAAGCACTAGTAGGTAGTGGAGGAGGAAGTGTATTAACAGACTGCGGAGGTGGAAGTTTACTAGTAGTCTGTGGCGGTGGGGGAGGAAGTGGTGCACGATTAGGCTTTGACGTAGCGACCACGACTGAAGCGGTGGGTGTTGTTGCTCCCGACTTAAAAACATCAGGTAAGTACGTAGCCTCTGCTTCCGTGGGCTTCAAAGGAGATGGTTCGTTATTTTTATTTGATTCTTCGTTTGTAGATGGAACAGGCGCTATTGGATAAAGCTTCTTTTTATTGTCAACAATTTTGTCGAGTGTAACTAAGTATCCATTTTCTGTATTTTTATTTTCCGGTAATGTATAATTGAAAAATCTTTTTGCATTTTCACGAACACTCTTAAGTTGCTCCATACACGCAGTATTAATCTCATCCTGTGCTTTTAAAAGTTTTTCATTATAATTTTTAGACATATTTTTTATTGCCTCAGTCAAATCTCGTGCATCTAAATTCAAGTACTCGTTTGTAGGCTTACTCGGAGTAGAAGAGGCATCGGTGGTGGAGTTTTCATTATTAGTTGAATTATTTTCATTATCATTATTTTTGTTATCATAATTTTCGTTGTCGTAATTTTTATTGTCGTTTCCAGATTCTTGCAAGTTTTTTTCTGGTTTTGAAAAGTTGTTAGCTATCGAGGTGAGTGAATTTTTTATACGCTTCGTGATATCTTCCGTTCCCTTTCTACCAATGATTTCATTTTCAAGTTTTCCTTTTACGAATTGTAACCCCATGTATTTCCAGTAACTGCTTCCTTGATTTTTTTCTGTGGATTCCAAACCTGTGTTTACACCTTTGAGCAAATAGAGTTTTGTATGATTTTCTTTTATATCCGGCTGAGCTTTTATTGTGCTTTTTATCGTTTCAGATACGTTATTACGGAACAAATCAAACTTTTGCTTATTTAAAAAATAGTTTTCAATTGATTCAACTCTATTTTTATTTCTTTCGTCATCTTTACTTTCATCTGCAATTTCACTTGCTAATTCGGGATCTACTCCTTTTAAACGCATTTCTCTTTTAACAATGTTATCTAAAATATTTTTGTCAAATTTTTTAACTGTACCAGCATATTTTTTTAAGTCTTTCGTTGCTTTATCTTTACTTGATAGTTGATTTTGCTGGTCTTTGTAAGGATTGTTTGAAGTTATTTCCATTTCTCTACACCTCCTTAAATTCGGCTTTATCTCATTGCAAGTCCCGCGAGCAGAATGCCGGCATTTTCAACTTTTTTAAACATTCCTTTCGCAGCAGCACTTTGCATTGCTCCGTTTTTGATGGATTCGTGGCTCTTACTGTTATCGCCTTGTATAGTTACACTTACCTCTGCTTTAAGCGGTTGACCCCATTGAGAAAAGGCACGATAGGCCGGGCTCAGAGATTCTATTACTCCGTAAAAATTAATGTCGCCCCATCTAAAGAGTACATGAGGATTTTTTTGTTCTTGAGTAAATAAAATTAATCTTTCTAGTGATGAAAATTTTTTGTTCATCAAATGAAAACTTTCTAAAAAGCCCAAAGCTCCTGATGCTGTTCTCGCATTGTATTCATCGTAGAAATCATAATATAGAGTTAGGGAAAGCGAAGATTCTTCTTCGTGATATGTTTCGGACGACATAGTTCCGCCTAAATCATTTAGTCCAGCAGCAACATAACTAGCAGGGGATGAATATTGAAAAACCAAGTCGCTCGGGTTGATTTGCACAGGAATAGTTTCGCTAAAATCCACGCTATCCGGGTTGTTTATATCGCCAAGTTGTATCAACGTAAAAGTGGCTTTTTCAACTACGCTGAAGTCGTTTAAAACTCCCGCGCTGTAAGAATGACTCAAGAGTGAGGAACCGATACCTTTCGCAGCTCCTAATGCTTTTTTACCTACAGATTTTGTTAATCCTCCGATACCCATAACATCAGTCCTTTTATTTTATTATTTAATATAATTATAAGTTTGCTAAATAATTGTTTATTATTATAAATTTTTCACATATTATTATACTTGCAGATTTTGTATGTGTCAACATGTTAAGGTAAATAATTTAAAAATCGTTTTTGCTTTAAAAACACTATTAATTGTGATATAATCTTACCTTGAAATATTATTTTAATCGGAGGAAATAATTGAAATTAAAATTTGTTAAATTATCAATAGTTTTAATAGGATGCAGTGTCTTGTCAGGGTGCAGTGGAGCTAATTTTTTTGATGTTCAAAGTGCAATGAATGTGCCCAAATTATCCGAAACTCAAGAAGCGGTTAAAAAATGTGTTATGGAGTACATGAATTCGGACTTAATTTGGAAGTATACCTGGTTTGAAAATGGGTATGCGGCTTTGATAAAATGTGAGTTAGGGAAAGATACATCTCCTATATATGTCGCGTGCTGTCAAGCTCCCGAAGAGTCCAAAAGAGTACATATTTTATTTGTTAATAAATTGGAAAACAAATGGAAAGTTGTTTATGATTCTATACATTTCACAGATGAGGTTGATAATCTGGTTCTGGAGGACGTTGATAATGATGGAGTCAAAGAAATAATTATCCATAATAAGAATTTTGAAAATGCCGCCAATGCAGTTCGTTGTTACAAGGTTGAAAAAAATATTATAAAAGAAATAAAAAGTATTAATTAGTTTATTGTGGAGGAATTTTTTAAATGAAACGTGTTTTAGTTGTAGAAGATGAAGAAGCCATAAGAGAGTTCGAAGTGATAAATTTGCAAAGGTCAGGCTACGAAGTTGTAGAAACGGACAGCGGGGAAAAGGCGCTTGAAATGTTTGATAGATATAACGGAGATTTTGATTTGGCCGTGCTTGATATTATGCTTCCCGGAATTGACGGAATGAAAGTTTGCAAGGAAATAAGAAAGAAAAGTGACAGTATAGGTATAATCCTTTTGACTGCCAAAACGCAAGAAATGGACAAAATTAGCGGTTTAATGCTGGGTGCAGATGATTACATAACAAAACCTTTCAGTCCATCAGAGCTTGTTGCAAGAGTTGATGCTCTTTACAGGAGAGTGGCTCTAAATATGATGAGAAGCGAAAATAAATTCCAAGAGGAGATAAAATTCGGGGAATTTGTTTTAAATCTGAGAAACAGAGCTTTGAAAAAAAGAGGAAAAGTCATAGAACTTACTCAGGTTGAATTCCAAATTATGGAATATTTTTTCTCCAACCCCGGAACCGTGTTAAGCAGAACTCAAATTTTGCAACACGTTTGGGGAGAATCTCATAAAGGCGAAGAAAAAATAGTAGACGTTAATATAAGAAGACTTAGAATGAAAATAGAAGACACCCCGTCCGCTCCAAGCCATATAATCACTGTATGGGGCATGGGCTATAAGTGGGAAAATTAAAATTACAGAGGGCTTAATAATGGGTTTTAGAGGAATAAAAAAGAGATGGATATTTAATAGTTTAGGGTTTACTGTATCGATTTTCACAATTCTTGTCGTTAGTTTTGCTTTGGTGGTAAGAGGGTATTTTTACAGCGGTATCCAGCAAACCATAAGAGGCCGAACTAATGAACTCTATAATATTTTAAATGGTCATTCCATAGATAAAGATTTTAAATTTTTAGATATTGCCAAAGTTTACGTAGAAAATTTTTCGGATGATAAAATCATGGAATTAATGGTT
The DNA here is from genome assembly GCA_934692675.1 of uncultured Eubacteriales bacterium. GTDB lineage: Bacteria > Bacillota > Clostridia > Oscillospirales > Acutalibacteraceae > UMGS1491. Next base: position 134,476 of record CAKUUD010000002.1, read on the forward strand.
TTTGATAAAGAAAGTAATATAATAATTACTTCATCGGGATTTTTGCCTGAGTACGAAGAGATTATGCCGGATTTTGATAAGGCTCGTACGGATTCCCAAAATTTAGGAATGTGGGAAGGCAGATCATCCACAGGAGAAAGGCTGATGGCTGTTACCAAGTGCATTTACAATGATAGCGGCAATTTTTTGGGCGCTGTGAGATATGTCGTTTCCATGGAAGAAGCTAATTACAGAATAATTTTGGGAGCTTTGCTTATTCTTTTTGTTGAAGTTATTGTAGTTGTATTTATGGTAATTTCCGGGATGTATTTCATAAAATCTATAGTTAGACCTGTAAGCGAAATTTGTGATCAAGCAAAGTTAATAGCTCAAGGAGATTTTCATATAAAAATAGAAAAAAAATATGACGACGAAATAGGAGAACTTTGCGATACCATAAATTACATGGCGGAAGAACTTGATAATTCTGAAAAAATAAAAAATGAATTTATTTCTTCTGTTTCGCATGAACTTAGAACACCATTGACAGCAATAAAAGGTTGGGCCGAAACCATGCAGATATGCGATTCTGACCCTGAAACGATGAAGAGAGGTCTTGACACAATAGTTAAAGAAGCCGGGAGGCTTTCATGGATAGTGGAAGGATTGCTTGATTTTTCAAGTATAAAAGAAAAAAGAATTAAACTTGTTAAAGAAAAAATAGATATTTTGGCTGAGTTGGGCGAAGCGGTGTATATGTTCAAAGAACGAGCAGCAAATGAAGAAAAAACTCTCATATATAACGAACCCAAAGTTATACCCGCTGTAATTGGGGATAGGAATAGACTCCGTCAAGTGTTTATAAATATTATTGATAATGCCTTGAAATACACATCAAGCGGAGGCGGAATTAGCGTTGATGCTGGGGTTAAGGATGACATGGTGTATATAAGCGTTACGGATAATGGCTGTGGAATACCCGCAGAACATCTCCCTAATGTTACGAAAAAATTTTATAAAGCCAATTATTTAAAAAGAGGCTCCGGTATAGGACTGGCTATTGTTGATGAGATAGTAGCCCTTCATGATGGTAGTTTACAAATTATTAGTGAAGAAGGATTTGGCACTACTGTTATTGTTAATATTCCTGTGGCTCCTTCGGAAAAGCCAGCGGAATAATCGGGGTGAAAAATGAATTGGAAAGAATTGTATAATGAAGCTGCCCATAAACTGAGCGAAGCCGGAATTGAAGAAAGTAAATCCGAGGCAGATATAATATTTGAGTATTGTTTCAAGATGAATAAATTAGATATCATTTTGCGCGGTCAAGAAAAGCCGCCCGAAAGCTCAAAGAGTAAACTTGGTGAAATAATAGCCGAAAGAAAAAAAGGAATCCCGATACAGTATATACTTGGAGAATGGAATTTCAGAAATTTGAGGTTTAAAGTTGGCGAGGGTGTGCTCATCCCCAGAGACGATACAAATATTTTGGTAGATGTTGCGATTGAATTTTTGAACTCTAAAAAAAGTCCTTGCTTAATTGATTTGTGTAGCGGAAGCGGCTGTGTAGCGATTTCGTTAGAAAAGGAATTGAGATTAAAAAATCCTGAAGTTTTTGGGGTGGAGCTTTCCGAAAAAGCTTTTGAGTATTTTAAAACTAACACAGAAATAAATCGCAGTAACGTTAGAGCTATAAATGGTGATATTTTAAAAATTTACAGTGAATTTTGTGATGATAAATTTGATGCGATAGTGTCAAATCCGCCGTATATCAGAACTGATGAAATGTCTCAATTGCAAAAAGAAGTAAAATCCGAGCCCAAAATGGCGCTGGATGGTGGAGAGGATGGGCTTTATTTTTATAAAAGTATCTGTCAAAATTGGACTCCTAAACTTAAATTTGGCGGAATGATTGCGTTTGAAATAGGTTTGGGTCAAGAAAATGAAGTCAAAAAATTTATGCAAAAATCCGGGATAAATTGTATAAAATTTCATAAAGATATAAATAATATTGTTAGGGTAGTGAGCGGAATAAAAGAATCGGCACTTTAATTTGTGCCGATTCTTTGTGGTTTAATCAAGTTTTTGATTTATATATTATTTACAAAATATTTCTATAATGATTATAAAATTTTTCAAAGGTGCCTTGCTCAAGGCTTTCTCTTATTTTCTCCATCAAACTGTTGTAAAAATATAAATTATGCATAACAGCGAGCCTCATGCCAAGCATTTCCTTGCTTTTTAATAGATGTCTTACATAAGCTCGGGAGTGATGCTTACACGTTGGGCAGTCGCAGCTGGAATCCAGCGGACTGTCGTCCCGTTCATATTTAGAATTAAGAATATTTATAGAACCTTGCCATGTGAATATTTTGCCGTGGCGCGCATTTCGGCTTGGCATCACGCAGTCCATCAAATCGACACCTCTAGCCACTGCCTCTAAAATATTTTGCGGAGTGCCGACGCCCATCAAGTATCTGGGCTTATCTTCGGGCATATATGATTCAACAGTTTCTATAATTTCGTACATTTCTTCAGCGGTTTCGCCAACAGCTAGTCCGCCGATTGCATATCCGTTCAAGTCCAGTTCTCGAATTTTTTCCATGTGTTCGATTCGAATATCTTTGTAAGTACTGCCTTGATTTATCCCAAATAGCATTTGCTTTTTGTTTAATGTGCTGTCGAGTGAATTTAATTCATCCATTTTATTTTTGCATCTTTTTAACCATCTTACTGTTCTTTCGCATGAGTTTTTTGTGTAAGAATATTCCGCCGGATTAGCTATGCACTCGTCAAATGCCATTGCTATAGTGGAAGCGAGATTAGACTGAATCTGCATGCTTTCCTCAGGGCCCATGAATATTTTATGCCCGTCTATGTGAGAAGAAAATTCTACTCCTTCTTCTTTGATGTTCCTGAGTTTTGCGAGAGAAAACACCTGAAATCCACCGCTATCAGTGAGGACAGGTCCATTCCAAGATGTAAATTCTCTTATTCCGCCTTGGCTTTTTACTACTTCGTCGCCTGGGCGCAAATGCAAGTGATATGTGTTGCACAATTGCACTTGGCATTTAATATTTTTTAAGTCTATCGCAGAGACTGCTCCTTTGATGGCTCCGCATGTTGCTACGTTCATGAATCCGGGCAATTTTATCGTTCCGTGAGGAGTCTCAAATTCTCCTAATCTGGCGTTCATTTCTTTCTTTTTTAACGTGTACAATTAAACATCTCCATTTTGTATTGATAATTATTTTAAATTAAAGTATTGTAAATTTATAATTTTTAAACTGAAGGGTTGATATTTATGATAAAGGCATTCTTAGCTATAAAATACTACGAGGACATGAGAAATAAAGAACTGATAGAAACTATATATTCAGCTTTAAAGGCGCAAAACATAGAAACTTTTATATTTGCAAAAAATGTTCAAAATTATGGCCCTTGTAAAATGTCCGGCAATGAAGTTATGAATCTTGCTTTCGACACCATAAAATCTTCTGATATTTTCATAATCGATGCCTCTGAACTGAGCATAGGAATAGGGGTGGAAGCTGGAGTGGCGTATTCTAGTGGCATTCCCATATATTTAATTGCTAATAAAAATTCATATGTTTCGGAATCTATAAAAGGAATTTCGAAAAAAGTGTTTTTGTATAATAATCCCGAAGAAATCAAAAATTTTAAAATTGGTTATGAATCACATCTTTCATAGTATAAAATCCCTTAGGCTTGTCCTTTAGGAAATAAGCAGCTTTTAGAGCGCCATTAGCAAAAATATCTCTAGATTCAGCATGATGAGAAATTGTTATAATTTCTTTATTTCCGGCAAATATAACCTCATGATCTCCCGGAATTGTTCCTCCTCGCAAGGAGTGAATTCCTATTTCGCTTTTTTCTCTGGCTTTGCGAGTTGAACTGCGGTCATAGATAAAGTTCTTCTTACTTTCGCAAGTTTGTGATATTTCCTCGGCAATCATTAGTGCTGTTCCGCTGGGAGCATCTATTTTTTGGTTATGGTGCTTTTCTATTATTTCTATATCGAAATCCTTTTCCAAAATTTCAGTTGCTTTTTTTGCCAGTTCAATCAGTAAATTTATTCCTAGTGACATATTCCTTGAGTAAAAAACTGGCATTGTTTTTGAAGCGTTCTTGATTTTTTCGACTTGCTCGTTACTGAACCCTGTAGTGCATAAAACTGCCGGGGTATTGGTTTTTTCTGAGTAATTTAAAATTGAATCAAGGGCAGAAGGGTGCGAAAAATCTATTATTACATCAGCTTTTTCTTTTACATTCTCTATTGAAGTGTAAGTGGGAAACGAGGCCTGAGAATCGACTATTTTATCTACTCCTGCTGCAATTTTGCAATCATTATAGTTCTGGGTGGCTTTTACGATAGCTTTTCCCATTTTTCCGTTACATCCGCAAATTATAATTTTCATAATCATCTTGGCCGTTAAAGATTATTTTAACGGCCTATTTCACCATCCGTATTTAAATTATAGAGTATTTTTGAAGTGTATTTACCAAATATTTGTAATTTTTTTCATTTAATTTGTAAAGCGGCAATCTGCAAGATCCGCACTTATAGCCTTTTAAATTTAAAGCTTCTTTGACAGGTATTGGGTTTACGTCGCAGAACATAGCGTTCATAAGTTCTAAATATTTTATCTGCATACGAGCGCTCAGCTCTATGTTTCCGTCAAAAAATTCTTTGATTAGTGTGTGGCATTCTTTCGGACATATATTCGAGAACACAGATATTACGCCTATTCCTCCAATAGATAATATCGGAACGATTTGGTCGTCATTTCCTGAGTAAACATCCAAATTATTTCCGCAAAGGGAAATGGTCTTTGCTATAGAGGAAATATCGCCGTTAGCTTCTTTTACTGCGCATATGTTTGGGTGCTTTGAAAGCTCTAAGTAGGTTTCAGGCTTTATATTTACGCCGGTTCGAGAAGGCACGTTATATAAAATTATAGGAATATGTACTCTATCGGCAATATATGTGAAGTGCTTTATGATTCCTTCCTGAGAAGTTTTGTTATAGTAAGGAGTAACAATCAAAAGGCCGTCTACTCCCAAATTTTCGGCTTCTATAGAACGCTTTAAAGCTGTTTCAGTGCAGTTGCTTCCAGTTCCTGCTATGACTGGTATTCTTCCCGATACTTTTTTTACTGTGAAATCAATTACTTTGTGATGTTCTTCTTCTGAAAGAGTAGCTGATTCTCCTGTGGTTCCACAAGTTATGATTGCGTCAGTTCCGTTTGAAATCTGAAAATCTATAAGTTTTTCAAGTTCCTCATAATTAACGCTACCATCGTTATTCATCGGTGTTACCAGAGCTACTCCGGCGCCTCTAAAAATAGTTTTTTTCATAACAAAATAACCTCCAACTTTGTAATTTATTTATTTATATAACCCTCACGGCAAAGCATTTCGGCAAGGAGTATTGCTCCGCCAGCAGCGCCTCTTACCGTGTTATGGCTCATACATACAAATTTTATATCATACTGCGAATCTTCTCTCATACGTCCTACGCTTATTCCCATGCCATTTTCTAGGCTTCTATCAAGCTTTATTTGAGGCCTGGAAGGTTCTTCGAAGTAATGTATGAATTGATTCGTCGAGCTTGGAAGATTTTGACTTTTTTTATGCCCTTTAAAATCTTTAAGCTTTTTAATTATATCACATATTTTGGGAGTATTTTCAAAAGAAGCAAATACCGCGGCCGTGTGACCATTGCTTACAGGAACACGCAAACATTGAGATGTGATTTTAATTTTGGAATTTAGAATTATTTTGCCTTCTTTAGTTTCTCCCCAAATTTTTAGTGGCTCTATTTCGGATTTTTCTTCTTCACCATTTATGTAAGGAATTATATTATCTTTCATTTCCGGCCAGGTGTCAAAATTTTTCCCTGCTCCTGAAATTGCCTGATACGTACATACCAAAATGTTTTTAATACCGAATTCGAAAAGTGGATGAAGCGCAGGAACATAGCACTGGATAGAACAGTTGGATTTTACTGCAATAAATCCTCTTTTTGTTTTTAATCTGTTTTTTTGGTAAGGTATAATATCCATTTGGTCGGCGTTTATTTCTGGGATTATCATCGGGACATCATAAGCCATTCGATTCGCACTGTTGTTTGATATTACCGGACACTCCAGCTTTGCGTATGTTTCTTCGAGCGCTTTTATTTCGTTTTTATCCATGCTCAAAGCACAGAAGACAAAATCAACTTCAGAGGCTATTTTTTCAGCATCCTTTACAGCGTCCATGACAATTAAATTTTTGCATTTTTTAGGTATGGGTGAATCCATTATCCATCTTTTTTTTACGGATTCTTCAAAAGTTTTTCTTGCTGAATTTGTGCTTGCTGCTAGTATTTTTATTTCAAACCAAGGATGATTTTCAAGTAGAGTTATAAATTTTTGGCCCACGGTACCTGTGGCGCCCAGTATTCCAATATTATATTTATTCATAATTTTTTGAGCTTATAGTAATTTTTATTTTCAACATATAGCAAATAAAATTTTGCTCAATTCACCGCCTTCTATTTTAACTTTTCTTAATTGTTAGGGTCTTATAATATCATTATATTTAAAACTCTGTCAATTTGATTGTTTTGGATTTAAGTTTTTTGATTTCTTTGTTATAATTACTATATGCTATATTTTATACTTAATTGTATTTGGAGGAAAGTAAATTTTAATGGACAAGATTGATAAAAAAGAAAGCAAGTTAAACAATAAAAGTGATTTTGACTATTATTTGCCCGAATCACTTATCGCTCAAAAACCGCTCGAACCCAGGGATTCTTCCAGATTAATGGTTTTGGGCAAAGAAAGCGGAAAAATCAAACACGATAATTTTTTTAATCTTACAAAATATTTAAAGCCGGGCGATTGTTTGATTTTGAATGATTCCAAAGTTTTGCCGGCAAGAATTTTCGGGAAAAATAAATCAACGGGATACATAGTTGAATTTTTGCTCCTTAAACACTTGGAAAATGATTTATGGGAAACTCTGGTTAAGCCTGGGAAAAAAGCAAAAATAGGGTTTGAATTTGTTTTTGAGTCTGAAAGCGAAGAAGAGATTTTAGAAGCTGAAATAGTGGATATTTTGGATGACGGAAACAGAATAATAAAATTTAAAAATACCGAAAATTTTTTCAGCAAATTGGAAAAAATAGGTCAAATGCCTCTTCCGCCGTACATAAAAGAAAAATTAAAGGATAAAAACAGATATCAAACCGTTTACGCCAAAGATTTAGGCTCGGCTGCTGCTCCTACTGCAGGACTTCATTTTACTTCCGAACTTTTAAAGAAAATAAAAGAAATGGGCGTGAACATAGGATACGTTACTTTGCATGTGGGGCTCGGAACTTTTAGACCTGTGAAAGAAGAAAACATAGAAAATCACAAAATGCACTCCGAATTTTTTATTATGCCGCAATCTACTGTTGATTTAATAAAAAGCACCAAATTGAACGGCGGCAAAGTGATTTCAGTAGGTACGACAAGTTGCAGAGTGTTGGAATCTGTCTACAAAAAATACGGTGAAGTGAAGGCTTGCGAAGAATCAACCGAAATATTCATAAAGCCAGGTTATAAATTTGGTGTAATAGATGCTCTGATTACTAATTTTCATTTGCCCGAAAGCACACTTATTATGCTGGTTTCTGCGTTTGCCGGATACAAAAATACTATGAATGCCTACAAGGTCGCCGTGGAAGAAAAATATAGATTTTTCAGCTTTGGAGATTCTATGATAATAATTTAAATTAAAAAGAACTTGATTTTTATGAGATTTTATGTTATATTCTATAGCGTTGACTACACACGCCGAGGAAATACAAAATACACAGGTGGCGCAAAAGCGCTTTAGCTTCGGCGGAGGAAAAAACCAAGGAGGAATATTAATGCCAGTAGTATCAATGAAACAATTATTAGAAGCAGGTGTTCATTTCGGACATCAAACCCGCAGATGGAATCCTAAAATGGCGGAGTACATTTTTACAGAACGTAATGGTATTTACATTATCGATCTTCAAAAAACTGTAAAAAAACTCGACGAAGCCTATAATTTCATCAAAAAGATTACAGAAGAAGGAAAATCAGTACTTTTTGTAGGTACAAAAAAACAAGCACAAGAATCTGTAAAATCTGAAGCTATTAAATCGGGCTCTTATTTTGTTAACGCAAGATGGCTCGGCGGAATGCTTACAAACTTTTCTACAATTCGTAAAAGAGTAGCAAGATTAAATCAACTTAAAGCAATGGAAGAAGATGGAACTTTTGCTCTTCTACCAAAAAAAGAAGTAGTTAAATTGCGCCTCGAAATAGAAAAATTAGAGAAATTTCTCGGCGGCGTAAAAGATATGAAAGAACTCCCAGGAGCACTTTTTGTAGTTGATCCTAAGAAAGAAAGAATCGCAATCGCTGAAGCAAGAAAGCTCGACATACCTGTTGTTGCTATAGTTGACACAAACTGTGATCCTGACGCAGCAGACTATGTTATTCCTGGAAACGACGATGCTATAAGAGCAGTTAAATTAATTTGCTCCGCTATGTCACAAGCAATCATCGAAGGCAAAGAAGGCGAGATATCTGAATCTTCTGAAGAAGTACAGGCAGATGCAGAGCTCGAAGAACAAATGTTAGCTAGCGATATGGTCGAAGAAGTTAACGAATAATTTAATTAAAATGTAAAATCATAATCTTTGCCGAGCTTTTTCGGCAAAGTTGATTTATTGTCTTTACGATTATAATTAGGAGGAATTATAGTGAATTTTACAGCTCAAGATGTTAAGAGTTTAAGAGAAAAAACAGGTTGCGGCATGATGGATTGCAAAAAAGCTCTGTCTGAATCCAACGGCGATATGGAAAAAGCTATTGACTTTTTAAGAGAAAAAGGTCTTGCTGCAGCTACAAAAAAATCTTCCAGAGTTGCTGCTGAAGGTTTAGCAATGGCTTATACTAATGCAGATTCCACAGTAGGTGTTGCTATCGAAGTTAACTCCGAAACCGATTTTGTTGCAAAAAATGCTGATTTTCAATCTTTCGTAAAAACTTGCGGAGAAACTGTTATGGAAAAAAATCCTTCAAGTGTTGAAGAATTATTGAAAATTGCTCTTTCTGACGGAAAAACTGTTGAAGAATTGCTTCAAGAAAAAATTCTCACAATAGGTGAAAATTTAAAAATCAGACGTTTTCAACGTTTTGAGGGTACAGTAGCAGGATATGTTCATGCCGGCGGTAAAATTGGCGTTTTAGTAAAATTTGATGTCAAAAATGAAGAATCTTCTAAAACAGAAGAATTTAAAAATTACGCAAAAGACGTTGCTATGCAAATCGCAGCTGCTAATCCGCTGTATTTGAACCCTGTTGATGTTCCTGCTGAAACTATTGAACATGAAAGAAAAATTTTGAAAGAACAAATAGTAAATGACGGAAAACCCGAAAATATTGCTGAGAAAATTGTTGAAGGCAGAATTGGAAAATATTACAAAGAAGTATGTCTTAACAAACAAGTTTTTGTTAAAGATAGCAACATAAATATCGAAGAATACACCGCCAAAGTTGCTAAAGATCTTGGAACAGAAATTTCTATCAGCAATTTTGTAAGATTTGAAAAAGGCGAAGGTATCGAGAAAAAAGAGGATGATTTTGCTAGCGAAGTTGCAGGAATGATAAAATAAGTTTGAAATTGAATATTTGTAACTTTTAGTGTGAAATCGGAGGGCTTTTGTTTATATGTTCGAATTAGAGACAAAATACGTAGACAAATTTGTAGGAAGTGAATGTTTAAGCGAATTTAGCAAAAAGATAGAAAAAATCAGTAAAGATTTGCATAAAAATTGCGATGACAACGATGACTACAGAGGGTGGATTAACCTGCCGATTAACATTTCTGAAAGTGAGCTTGATGATATTCAAGAAACTGCCTCCAAAATTATTTCGGATTCAGAGATTCTGGTGGTTATAGGAATAGGCGGCTCTTATCTTGGGGCTGCCGCCGCTATCGAATTTTTGCATTCGTCTAATTACAATTATTTGTGCAAAAATAACCCTAAAATATTTTTTGTTGGAAATAATATGAGCGAAAGTTACATTTCTGAAATTTTGGAAATGTGCAGTTCTAGAGATATTTCAATTAACGTTATTTCCAAATCAGGTGGAACTATAGAGCCAGCTGTTTCTTTTAGAATTTTTAAGAATTTTTTGGAAAAGAAATACGGAAAAGAGGGCGCTCGAAAGAGAATTTACTGCACTACTGATGGTTCGAATGGTTTGCTCTTGAAAATGGCAAAAAAAGAAGGGTATAAGACTTTCACAATTCCAAGAAATATTGGGGGTAGATATTCTGTTCTTACCGCCGTGGGCCTTCTTCCGATATGCGTTAGTGGCGCTGATATTCGAAAAATTTTGTTCGGGGCTCGAGATGCTTATTTTAAATATATAAATAATAATTTATTGGAAAATGATTGTTATAAATATGCCGCGTTGAGAAATATTTTATATAGAAATGGTAAGCAAATTGAATTGTTTGCTGGTTACGAGCCCAGGCTTGCCATGCTTTTTGAATGGTGTAAACAGCTTTTCGGAGAAAGTGAAGGCAAAGACGAGAAAGGGATTTTTCCAGCCTCGGTTATATATTCCAGAGATTTGCATTCATTGGGGCAGTTCGTGCAAGATGGTAGTAAAATTTTGTTTGAAACCATCTTGAAAGTTAAAAAAAGTTCGATGAAATTATCTATTCCTTACGAAAATGATGATGTTGATGAGTTAAATTATTTGTGTAAAAATTCTATACAGTATATAAGTGATGTTATTTGTGAAGCCACATTGGAAGCGCACACTCTTGGAAATATTCCGAACATAGTGATGTCTGTGGATGATTTTTCTGAGTATAATTTGGGATATTTGATTTATTTTTTTGAAAAATCTTGTGCAGTTTCTGCAAAATTGTTGGGAGTAAATCCTTTTAATCAACCTGGGGTTGAAGAATATAAATCCAAAATGTTTAAAATTCTAAAAGGTTGATAATTTTCGCATTGTAAAAAAACTAATAAATCAGTTGACAAATATTAAATATAAATGTATAATCAAAGTACCGGTTTTTAGACGGATTTTTGGTTGTGTTTAAGAGGAGGTGCCGAGTAATGGCAATAGTACCTAAAAGAAAACATTCGAAAGCAAGAAGAAACACTAGACGTTCGAACGTGTGGAAAATAGATGCACCTGCTTTGAGCAGATGTTCGAAATGTGGAGCATTTAAGCTCATACACAGAGTTTGCAAATCTTGCGGTTATTATAAAGGAAGAGAAGTTGTTAAGGTTGAAGCATAATTGCTTTGTACTATAAACGGTATGGTAGAGGAGGAGAAATCCTTCTCTATTTTCTTCAGAAATTATTATAAAATCAGGATGTGAAAAAATGTCAAATCCAGTAGTGGCGCTGGTTGGAAGACCAAATGTAGGAAAATCAACTTTATTTAATAAATTGATTGGTAAACGTGTTTCTATCGTAGACGATTCTCCAGGAGTGACAAGAGACAGAGTTTATGGTGAGTGTGAGTGGGAAAATAGAAAGATTTCTTTAATAGATACGGGCGGTATAGAGACTGCAAAAACAGATGATATAATTTTGCAAGGGATGCGCCATCAAGCCGAATTGGCTATCGATATTGCAGACGTAATCGTTTTTGTTGTTGATGTGAAAACTGGCTTGGTTTCTTCTGATAAAGAAATTGCCGCAATGCTTACTAAATCGGGCAAGCCTGTAATCGTTTGTGTTAATAAATGCGATAATATCGGCAATGCAGATTTAAACTTTTATGAATTTTATAATTTGGGATTGGGAGAGCCTTTGCAAATTTCTTCTGTGCATGGACACGGCACAGGCGATCTTTTAGACGAGGTGCTTAAATATTTGCCGGATTGCGATGAAGAAGAGAACGAAGATGTGATTTCGGTCGCTGTTATAGGCAAGCCCAACGTAGGAAAATCTTCGCTTATAAATTATATTTCGGGTCAAGAAAGAAGTATAGTATCGGACATCGCTGGAACAACTAGGGATACTATTGATACTTTGATTTCAAATAAGTACGGAAAATTTAACTTCATAGACACCGCGGGAATTAGAAGAAAAAGTAAAGTAACCGAAAAAATAGAAAAATATAGCATAATGCGAGCAAAATTGGCGATTGAACGAGCAGACGTATGCGTAATAATGATAGACGCCAAAGAAGGCCCTACCGAGCAAGACACCAAAGTTGCAGGGTTAGCCCACGAGGCAGGAAAGGCATCTTTGATAGTGGTAAATAAATGGGACGCAATAGAAAAAGACAGCAAAACGATGGATAAATTTATGGAAAAAGTAAAAAAAGAGTTTTTATTTATGTCATATGCTCCCGTGGTATTTGCTTCAGTTAAAACAGGACAAAGAATCGAAAATATTTTCGAAATTATTACGAAAGTTTCGAATAATAATTCTTTGAGAGTGTCCACAGGGGTGCTTAATGACGTGTTATCCAGGTCTGTTATCAAGACTCCTCCGCCGACTCATAAAGGCAAACGTCTTAAGATTTATTATATGACTCAGGTTGCCGTTAAGCCTCCTACTTTTGTATTTTTTGTTAATAAATCGGAGCTGTTCCATTTTTCGTATCAGCATTATCTGGAAAATAATTTGCGCAAAACATTTGGCTTCGAAGGCACTCCGATAAGGTTTATAATAAGAGAAAAATCTGAGAAAAATTTTGAACGTAAAATATAATTTAGCATTCTAAAAGGAGAATTTTTTTAGCTATGATATTAGAAATATTATCATATTATTGGCTTCCAATATTATTTGTAGCGATAGGATCATATTTAATTGGAGGAATAAACGCGTCTATTTTGGTTACAAAAGTGTTGAATCCTGGCCAGGATATAAGAGATGTAGGTAGTGGAAACGCAGGATTCACTAACGTATTGCGCACCCAGGGAATAAAAATGGGTGTAATAACATTTGTAATAGATTTTTTAAAAGGCATTGTGGCTGTTTGGTTTTCAGAAATTGTATTTTCTATTTTTCATGTTAATTTGATTGGAAATAATTTTCCTATAGAAATTTTTTTGAAATATTTAACATGTCTTATGTGTGTGATAGGGCATATGTTTCCGTGCTTTTTTGATTTCAAAGGCGGAAAAAGTATCTTGGTTGCCTGGTCGAGTATGCTTTTGATTGATTGGAGAATATTTTTAATATTAATATCGGTATTTTTGATAACCTTGTTATTTACAAAAATTGTTTCGTTATCTTCGATAAATGCCGCTGTGATATTGCCCATCGCAGCATTTGTGTGCGATTATTTTGTAGATTATAAACGTACAGGCAACATCCTAGTTATGTGGATTCCCTTGATTTTTTGTATTGTCATTTCTTCGGTTGTTATCATCAAGCATCGTGGAAATATTTTAAGAATAATAAAGGGCGAGGAGAAAAAACTTTGCATAAATAAAACTTTTAAAGGAGGGTCAAAATGAAATCTTATACAATACATTTTGTAAGGCACGGAATGACTGACGCTAATATAAAGGGTCGGTACGCTGGGTCGTGGGACATCCCTATTTCCGATGATGGCAGAAAAAAACTAAAGATTTTAAAAGATACTTATGAATACCCTTCGGCGCAGGAATATTATTCAAGTCCGCTTTCACGCTGCGTAGAAACTTGTGATATCGTATATCCCGAAGCAAAGCCTATTGTAGTTGATGGCCTTAAAGAATGTGATTTTGGAGATTGGGAAGGAAAAACTACGGATGAGTTGTCCTCTGACCCTGGATATTTAGAGTGGATAAAAAACTCTAAAATTGCTCCTCCTAATGGAGAATCTTGGGAAGATTTTTATAAAAGAATAGAAGCTTCTTTCGAAGATATTGTGACGTCCCTGATGAAAAGGGGAGTGACTTCAGCCGCTATATTTACTCACGGGGGAGTTATAATGTCCTTGTTGGCGATGCATGGAATCCCCAAAGCTAAGCCTTTTGACTGGATGGTAGATAATGGCTGTGGATATTCTGTCAGAATTACTCCGGGACTTTGGATGAGAGATAAAGTTTTTGAAGTTTATCAAAAAACTCCCCTGGGATCAAATGAAGAAATTAGTGGCGAATTTAAAAATTTGATAGACAATTTAAAAGATAATAATTAAAAAGGAAGTATAAAAATGAGTGATTCAAGTAATTTAAGAAATATAGCAATTATAGCTCACGTTGACCACGGTAAGACGACTTTGGTTGACCAAATGCTTAAACAAAGCGGAATTTTTCGTTCTAACGAAAGCGTCGCGGAACGTGTTATGGATTCAGGAGATTTGGAAAGAGAACGTGGAATTACAATTTTATCCAAAAATACCGCCGTTATGTACAATAATGTAAAAATTAATATAGTTGATACTCCGGGTCATGCTGATTTCGGAGGAGAAGTAGAAAGAATACTTTTGATGGTTGATGGAGTCCTGCTTCTGGTAGATGCTTTTGAAGGATGTATGCCTCAAACTAGGTTTGTTCTTAAAAAAGCTCTTAAGCTGGGAAAAAAGCCTATAGTTGTAGTCAATAAAATTGACCGACCCGGCGCGAGACCTGACGAAGTTATTGATGAAGTTTTGGATTTGTTCATTGAACTCGGAGCCGATGAGGAACAAATAGAATTCCCTGTTGTGTATGCTTCGGGAAGAAATGGCTACGCTTTTATAAACGAAGGTGACGAAAAAACAGATTTGAAGCCTTTATTTGAAACAATAATCAATGAAGTTCCTGCTCCTAAAGGCGACGAAAATGGTCCTTTGCAAGTTTTGATTTCAAATATAGATTATGATGAATATATTGGTCGAATCGGCGTTGGAAGAGTTGAAAGAGGAAGTATAAAAGCTGGTCAAAATGTTGTCAGATGCACAAGAGAAGGAATAAATAAGAATATTAAAATAGGCAAAATTTATAAATTTGAAGGATTAAAGAGAGTTGAAGCAGATGAAGCCGGTCTTGGAGAAATTATTTCTGTTTCCGGCGTGGAAGGACTTAATATAGGCGAAACCCTTTGTGACCCTGCAAATATCGAGCCTTTGCCTTTTGTCAAAATAGACGAACCTACAGTTTCTATGAATTTCATGGTAAATAACAGCCCGTTTGCAGGTCGTGAAGGAAAATTTGTTACATCACGAAATATAAGGGACAGGCTTTTCAAAGAGGTTGAAACTAATGTGTCTATGAGAGTTGAAGAAACCGATTCTGCTGATACTTTTAAGGTTTCCGGCAGGGGTGAGTTGCACCTTTCTATACTTATCGAAACCATGAGAAGAGAGGGCTATGAGTTCCAAGTTTCAAGACCTCAAGTAATTATGAAAGAAATCGACGGCGTTTTATGTGAGCCGGTTGAAATTTTAACCGTTGAAGTTCCGGAAGAATATGTTGGAGCTGTTATCGAAAAAATAGGCGCAAGAAAAGCCGAAATGGTTAATATGACGCCCAAAGACAGCGGCACAACGATGATCGAATTCAGAGTTCCGTCCAGAGGAATAATAGGGTATCGTTCGGAATTTTTGACGGACACAAACGGAAAAGGTATTTTAAACCAAGTTTTCGATTCTTACGAACCTTACAAAGGTGAAATTGTTCAGCGCAGACACGGCTCTCTCGTTGCCCATGAAACGGGCGTTTCTACAGGGTATGGACTCTTTGCTGCGCAGGATAGAGGCAGATTGTTTATAGGCCCAGGCGTGGATGTCTATGAAGGCATGGTAGTGGGCTCTACACCTAAAGCTGAAGATATTACTGTAAATGTTTGCAAGAAAAAACACGTTACAAATATGCGCGCGTCCGGTTCCGACGAGGCTTTGAAATTAACTCCTCACAGCGTTTTGAGCTTGGAACAATCTATAGAATTTATAGATGATGACGAATATTTGGAAGTAACGCCAAAGAGTATAAGAATAAGAAAAAGAATTTTAGATAAAACCCTGAGACTAAGAAGTAAAGTAAATAAATAATTCAAAGTATAAAGTTATAATGAAATGATAAATATATTTTTTAGTTGATTTTAAAAAAATAGTATGGTATAATACTCCATGTGTGGGCATAGTATTGCTTGCAGATATTTAAATATCAGCATTCCTCTGCTTTTGAGACTTGAGCATGAATGTGTGGATTTTGGAGGAAAATATGGATTTACTAAAAAAAATTTCGGAGTCTTCATTAAAAGAAACATTGCCTGAGTTTAACGTCGGTGATACAGTAAAGGTAGATGTAAAAATTAAGGAAGGCGAAAGAGAAAGAATTCAGGTCTTTGAAGGAACTGTTATTGCTAAAAAAGGTAGCGGAATAGCTCAAACTTTTACAGTAAGAAAAGTTTCTTATGGTTTTGGAGTAGAAAGAATTTTTCCACTTCATTCCCCAAGCGTTAGCGACGTCAAAGTTGTAAGAAGAGGTCGCGTACGCAGAAGCAAGCTTTACTATTTGAGAGATCGTGTAGGAAAAGCAGCAAAAGTCAAAGAAAAAATCGTTTAACAATAAGGGGGATAATCCCTCTTTTTGTTGTGTTTAAAGAAAAATTACTAACTATGTAAGGGAGTGTTTATATGTACGGGTTGGATAAAAAAACAGACGATAATGTTGCAGAAGTTAAAAAGAATAAATATAAAAATCCTGCTGGAGAGTTTTCTTCATTTTGTTTTGAGTGGCTGGAATCAGTAGTTCAGGCGATTATTTTGGTTGTATTTTTGATGACTTTTGTTTTTCGGTACATGAGTGTTGTCGGAGATTCAATGCGTGAAACTTTACATGACGGAGATAAATTGATTGTTTCAAGGTGGAATTACACTCCTAATAATGGTGATATAATTGCTATAAGTCGCGGTCAACAGGTGAACAAACCCATAATAAAAAGGGTAATTGCAACTGAAGGGCAGACTCTTAGCATTGATTTTTCGACCGGAACTGTTATTGTTGATGGTTCGGTTGTTGATGAATCTTATATTAGAGAGCCGATGAAAACTCGCGGAGATGCCGAAATTCCTAGCGTTATCCCTGAGGGGTACACCTTTGTAATGGGCGATAACAGGAATTATTCTGCGGACAGTAGATACAAAGAAGTTGGATTGATTGATAATAAAAATATAATCGGAAAAGCAGTTTTTAGAATTTTCCCATTTAATAAAGTAGGGCAAATTGGTTAAATTTTAGTTGAAAGGTAGAATGAGATTGCACGGATTAAACGAAAATATTGATAATGATGATTTAAAATTTGTTAATCCTGCAGGCAAGTTTTCTTCATTTTGTTTTGAATGGCTGGAGTGCATTATTCAAGCAGTTATTTTGGTCGTGTTCTCTATGACATTTGTTTTTAGGATAGTTACTGTCGAGGGCGAATCAATGCGCGATACTTTGTATAATGGAGATAGACTTGTTGTTTATAGGTGGAATTATACTCCTACCGACGGAGATGTTGTTGTTATTTCTCGCGGACAGCTGATTGATAAACCGATAATAAAGAGGGTAATAGCGACTGAAGGGCAGACGCTGGAGATTAATTTTTCGAATGGAAAAGTTAAAGTTGACGGAAAAACTTTGGATGAAAAATATATTAAAGAGCCCATGTGGCTGCAGGGCGACGCTGATATTCCATATGTAATTCCAAAAGGATATAGTTTTGTGATGGGGGATAACAGGAATCGCTCTACCGATAGCAGGTTCGTGGAAGTCGGGCTGATACCTAATCAAAACATAGTCGGGAGAGCCGGCTTTAGGATTTTTCCGTTTAGGTGTATTGGAAAAATTTGTTAAATAAGGAGCCGGGCGTGATGGAAGAAAAATTTTTTTTGGAAATTCCCGGTGTCGAAAGGAAAGCAGAAGCTAAATCTTATATTGATGAATTTATAAATTTTAATTCTGAAATTCATGGTTCGGCAGGTTTGGAAAATTACATAAATGATTATGCTTTGTGGGTAGAAAGGGTTAAAAATAATTGGAACAACCCTATATCGAATGGCTTGGTGCCTGCGCATACGTACTTTTTGGTTAGAAAGAATGATAACAAAATCATAGGTATGATAGACATTAGGCTTTACTTGAACGATTATCTTGAAAAGTTTGGTGGTCACATAGGTTATAGCATCCGGCCTACGGAACGAAATAAGGGATACAGCAAAATTAACTTGTATTTGGCGTTAAAAGATTGCAAAAATGTTGGACTTGAGAATGTTCTGATTACCTGTAGCAAAAGTAATATTGCTTCCGCAAGAACAATCAAAGCGTTAGGCGGGGTGTTGTCTGACGAAATTTTTGATGAAGAGATGAATACTATCGTCCAAAGATATTGGATAGATACTGAATCGGCTTTGAGTAATAAAAAATTTGAAGGTAATTTATTGATATAATATCATGTTTTAAATTTATAACTGACCTTATAAGGGTCAGTTTTTTTGTTTTGTCTTGAAAGCATCGTAAATCACAAATTTTTAAAACATATAATACACTAAAAGTATAGCTAATTTTAGTTGGTGATGCTATGAAAAAATTATTGGTATTTATTAGTACTTTTTTTATATTGATTTTTCCTGGTTGCAGGATTAATAATTCGGAGTCTGCTATGAAAAAAGTGAGGCTTAATGAGGTTACACGTTCTATTTTTTACGCTCCTCAGTATGTCGCGATGGAACTTGGATATTTTAAAGATGAAAATATCGATTTGGAATTAGTTACCGGAGAAGGCTCGGACAAAACCATGACGTCAATTTTATCTTCTCAAGCGGACATAGGCCTTTTGGGTTCTTCATCTGTGATAAGTGTTTGCGAACAGGGCAAGGAGCATTGTCCTATGATTTTTGCTCAGCTTACCAAAAAAGACGGAAGTTTTTTGGTGGGGAGAGAGGATGATTTTGAGTGGTCGGATTTAAAAGGAAAAGAAGTTATTGCCGGGCGTAAAGGCGGTGTGCCCGAAATGGTGTTTGAATATATTTTAAAAAGCAAAGGCCTTGATATAATCAATGACCTTACTTTGCTAAATAATATACAGTTTAATTTGATGGGTATGGCTTTCAGCAGAGGAATTGGAGATTATGTTTTGCTGTTTGAACCTACGTGCTCAACTTTGGTCAAGGAGAAGGGATATCACAAACTTAAATCATTGGGCAAAGAATGCCAGAACATGGTTTACACTTGTTATTGCGCTTCAGAGGAGTATATCGACCGCAATCCGCAGGTCATATTTAAGTTCACGAGAGCTATTTATAGGGCTCAATTGTGGGTAAAAAGTCATTCTGCAGATGAAATTGCACGATTAATTATCCCGTATTTTATAGACCTTGATTATGATTTGGCTAAAGAATGTGTGAAAAATTACTTGGAGTCAGATGTATGGTCTTTTACCCCTATGATAAATCAAGACGAATTTGATTTAATACAGGATGTAATGATT
The DNA here is from genome assembly GCA_934692675.1 of uncultured Eubacteriales bacterium. Taxonomy (GTDB): domain Bacteria; phylum Bacillota; class Clostridia; order Oscillospirales; family Acutalibacteraceae; genus UMGS1491. The sequence continues at coordinate 153,918 of CAKUUD010000002.1, forward strand.
CAGGCGGGCGAACTGGGTCATAAAATAGACATGAAAAAATTGGTGAACAACGATTATTCTTTGGAAGTGATAAAAGAATTTAGTGAAGAATAGAAAGGAGTATTTAACATGAGTAAGATAAATAAAAACAAGGTTCTTGAAATCAAAAATTTATCTCTCAATTATCATTCTGCATCAAGCGAAACTTTGGCTATACAGAATATGAATTTTGATGTTTATCAGAATGAATTTGTTACGATTGTCGGCCCCAGTGGATGTGGGAAAAGCACTTTTTTATCAGTTGTTTCGGGTCTTATTAAGCCTTCAAGTGGTAGAGTGGTTATAAATTCAAAAAATAATAGTCCTCAAACTGTAGGGTATATGTTTCAGCAGGATTGTTTATTTCCTTGGAAAACAATAAAGCAAAATGTTCTGCTTGGACTTGAAATTAAAAATATTAAAAACGAAGATGCCGAAAAATATGCGCTTAATTTGGTAGAAAAATATGGTTTGGGGAAATTTTTGAATTACTACCCTTCTCAGTTGTCGGGAGGAATGCGGCAAAAAGCGGCTCTCATAAGGACTCTCGCATTAAATCCTGAAATCTTGCTACTGGATGAACCTTTTTCTGCTTTGGATTACCAAACCCGAATAAATATATCACAAGAAATATGTGAAATTATTAAAAACGAGAAAAAAACAGCGGTGCTCGTAACTCACGATATATCCGAAGCTGTTAGCCTTTCTGATAGAGTAATAATATTTTCTGCGCGCCCAAGTAAAGTAAAGAAAATTTTAGGTATAAATTTTAGCACACCTAATCTTTCTTTCCATGAGAAAAGAAAAGATAAGAAGTTTAATGAATATTTTGATGTTATTTGGAGTGAACTGGCAAATGAAGAAGCTAAAAATAAATGAAAAAAATTATACTGATGAACATAAAAACTATATAAAAAAATTAAAATTAAAATCTTTACAAGTGCGTTTAACTCAAATGGGAATATTGTTTTTTTCTATTATTTTATGGGAAACAGCTGCGCAGCTAAAGTGGATAGATGCCTTTATTTTCAGTTCTCCTTCAAGAGTTTTTCGTACTGCTGTCGCGCTCATAAATTCTAATAATCTTTGGAATAATGTATTTTATACTCTTTGCGAAACTATGTCCGGGTTTATTTTAGGAACCGTTTTAGGCATTGCTTTTGCGATTTTAATATGGTGTTCTAATTTTATTTTTAAAGTGAGTGAGCCTTATCTTGTAGTTTTTAACGCTCTTCCAAAGGTTGCTTTGGGACCCATTATTATCGTATGGATGGGTTCGGGGATAACCTCTATAATCATAATGGCGCTTTTGGTTTCTGTGGTGGTGTCTACGATTAATATTTTATCCGGATTTCAAAATGTCGAAAAAGATAAGATATTTTTGCTGAAATCTTTTGGTGCAAATAAGTTTCAAATACTTTGGAATTTAATATTGCCTGCTAATATTTCAACAATAATGTCAACGCTAAAAATCAACGTAGGTATGTCTTTGATAGGGGTAATCACGGGAGAATTTTTGGTTTCTTCCAAAGGAATAGGCTATTTGATAGTATACGGTGGCCAAGTATTTAAGCTTGACCTTGTTATGGCAGGAATATTCGTTTTGCTCATAATAGCGGCGGCTATTTATTTGGTGGTAGCGAAACTTGAGAATATTTATTTGAAAAATAAAAAATGAAGTGTGTGTCAATCACTTTTAAGCTTTACATATCATATTATATAAATGCGTAAACAATGTAATAAGCGCAAATAACAACAAAGGATTGGTATGATTTTATGAATGATTTTGTTAAAGATACTTTAATGAGTCAATACGGCATAAGTCCTTTACCTAGCGACCCGGTGGTGGCTATGGCTTATGTTCCGTTTCAGGTGGCTGATAGTGTATATAGTGCTGAGCAAGGGCTTAATTCAGGTACAATGTTCCCTGAGCTTAATAAACCATTTGAAGGAGAAACTGTGGAGGGAAATAATGATGAATGAACGTGAAATGATGATGAGACGTATAGCAACTTTGGATTTTGCAATAGTTGAACTTAATTTGTACATGGATACTCATCCCAATGACACCGAAGTGAATTCGAAATTAAATGACTATAAAGAAAAAAGCGATGAATTAAAAAGAGAATATCAAGAGAAATACGGACCGATTACATCTAAAACCATAGAAGATAACCGATATGGTTGGATTGCAGACCCCTGGCCTTGGAATAATTCAGAAAGCGGTGAAGAATAATGTGGGTTTATGAGAAAAAATTACAATATCCGGTTAATATAAAAAATCCCAATCCTGCACTTGCCAAAATGATAATAACTCAATATGGTGGGCCTGACGGTGAATTGGGTGCATCACTTAGATATTTGAGCCAAAGGTTTTCGATGCCATACCCTGAACTAAAGGCTATACTTACGGATGTCGGAACCGAGGAACTCGGGCACCTGGAAATGATTGGAGCTATAGTTTATCAGCTTACAAAAAATTTGACTCCGGAAGAAATTGAGAAAAATGGTTTTTCTGATTACTTTGTAGACCACACAACAGGTGTATATCCTACTTCTGCTAGCGGCCAATCGTATACAGCTGCGAGCATGCAAGTTAAAGGCGATCCGATAACTGATTTGCATGAGGATTTAGCAGCAGAACAAAAAGCCAGAAGTACATATGATAATATTTTAAGGTTCTGCGATGACCCTGATGTAAAAGATCCTATAAGATTTTTGCGCGCCAGAGAAGTTGTTCACTACCAACGTTTTGGTGAACCGGATAGTATAGATTGAAGTTATTATTAAAATTAAATTCTTAACAGTTTATGTTGACTGGATGTGAAAATTATGGTAATGTAAAATAGAGGTGAAAATTTAATATGAAAAAATATTTAAAAATAGTATTATTAGTTTCAATGGCAGTAATGTTTTTAAAAGGACTATCCGTACAAGCTATGGAACCCGTCGAAAGAGATCCCAAAAGAATAAGGTTAGAAACAAATATATTTATAAATAACCACGAGTTGGAAATTAGCATTTCCGAATTAAAGCGTATTATAAACGAAGAACAAGATACTCAGAGTTGGAGAGATATATGCAATGAAGTTCAAGTTCTTATTCTTACTCCAGGTGATACCCCGGATGAAAAATTTTCTGATGAAGAATTTCGAGCAATGGGTAATATGGTTAGATTAAAATCTATCCGTGTCAAAAGACCTACTAAAGTGTATGCTGGGTACAATGGCATGTTGTACAGCAAGGACTTAAAAGTTTTATATTTTTGCCCGCCTAATATTGTTGGTAGAGCGGAAGTTAAAATTCATAAAAATACTGAATCTGTAATGGAGGAGAGCGTTAGAAGAGCCGAGGAAGTAAGCTGTGGAAATATATCCTTAGTTAAGGGCGAAGTTGAAAATAAGAGAAATAACCTCGAACCCAACATGCCGGAGTTAAGAATCAGCGTTTCTGACTTCAAACGCATTATAAACGAAGGACAAGGCACTGAGCGTTGGAAATATATATGCAATGAAGTTCAAGTTCTTATTCTTGATTCAGGTGATACCCCGGATGAAAAGTTTTCCGATGAAGAATTTCAAGCAATGTGCAATATGGTTAAGCTGAAATCTATCCGTATTATAGGGTCTAATGTGTATGCTTGGTACAATGGCATGTTGTACAGCAAAGACTTAAAAGTTTTATATTTTTGCCCGCCTAATATTGTTGGTAGAGCGGAAGTTAAAATTCATAAAAATACCGAATTCATAATGTGGCAAAGCGTTAGAAGAGCCGAGGAAATAAGCCGCGGAAACATAACATTAGTTAATGGCAATATTAAAAATAAAAGATATAAAAATAAATATAATTCCTCCGGAGATTGTGACGATGGCGTAAGGCAAAATTTTGATCCGGATCGTTATCCTCCTGACGTATTAGTTGGCATAAAAGAACTTTCTGCTGCTGAAAAATTAAAAAAAGAAAGAGAGCTTCATGAACATAGGAAAACAGTTTATCCTGAACTCAGCAAATGTTTGCTTACGCCATTTAAAACTCTTTCTGCGCAGCTCAGTTGCTTGCCGTGTAAAATTGGTGATAAATTTTCTTTTGATACTCCTTTCGGAAGAGTGAATTGCGAAAAAAGAAAGAGTAAGGACGATGATAATTATTATATAACATCACAAGGTGCTAGGGTTAATACCTGTTATGCAAGTATGGTTAAGGTTATTACAGACATTATAAAAAAATATGATGGAATAGATTCTCGATACGTGCTTCCTGGAATGCAAAAATGTAAAATAATCAACACTATTTATAATTATATAAATCAGCCTGCCGATCCACGAATAAAGAATTTCGAAGATTTTGGAAGGAAAAAATATGACCAATCAGAAGAATTTGTGAAAGACTTTAAGAAAAAAGAGTGGATCAAATCAGAAGAATTTGTTAAATATCTTAAAGGAAAAGAATGCTTCAGATTAGAAGACATGGCTAAATATATTAAAGAAAAAGAATGTGTTAACCAAGAAGACATTGACAAATATTCTGAAGAACTAAATACATTAGCGGTACTTAGCGCCATATTGATGCTATCGGAACCGGCCAGAAATCAAATGGGCGGAAAATACGAAAGAGCTGCTCTGAGAGAATGGCTGGGTCACCCTGACGCCATGCCGTCCGAACTACGAGATAGGATAATTGACTTTTATCGGTTTTCACTTCGCTATTTCCAAGGACGTAAGTTGCTGAATGATATAAGCTCGCTTAATTTGGGAGAAAGTGATATTTCAGAAGAAGTATCAAGAATAACTGAGGAATATCGACAAAAAATTGATAATATTAACTCAGATAATCCTAGTGACGAATCATTGAAACGAGAATTAAAATTGAAAAAAGTAGACGAAGGCACCGGAAGTATGGAAAAGATTTTCGATAATGACACATTTAAAGGCGGAGATAAACTAAAGGTTCCATATTTAATGTCTTTAGAGTACTACGGTAAAGAGTATTTGAATAATTTGGTTGACGGACGATGCCATAATGAAGATCAAAAGGAAGCTTTTGAATATTTAAATAGGAGCATTTCTCCGGTTAGGGATTGCGATGCAGATGTAGTTTATCAAGTTGAATAATAAAAATAGCTGTGGATTTAAAATTCACGGCTATTTTTTTGTCTGCTTTTCGCTTGGAATTCAGTTGAATTACCTAAGCTACTCTAAGGGAATTAGATTTTATTTTTTTTCGCCTTTTGTTCCATTTTCTTTTCCAATTCTTTTTTACTTTCGTATTCGTGTAGTGTTTTTGCAATTCTCTCATAAAAATTAAAAATTACGTCGTATTTGTTTTTTTCTATACCTAAATACACAAAATCATCTTCGAGTGCTTGAGCTGACAATGAGTCTCTGTACGCCAATTGATTTAATTCCATTTCGCTAGCTGTCATCAAAAGTTTTGCACTGTGCAAGTTTTTCGGAGTAACAAGTACGCCCGGAGTTATACTTCCTACTCTGTCTTTCAATACATTAAAATATTTTTTACCTGCTTCTTGCCATTCTTTCTTAAGACTTTCGCACATAAGCGCACACTCGGAAAGACTATCCAATGCTTTGCAAATAGTTTTAAAATCTTCATTTCTAATTTCAGTACTTTTTTATTGCAACATTCTATTCCAGTTACAATTGAGTTGGCTTGACTCTTAGTTAAACCTTTCTCTTTAGTTAGATAATTATGAAAATCTGTTGATTCACCTGATGTGAATTTAGATGGCTTTTCTAGATATTCTTGTATCTTTTTCTCAACTGCTTTACTGACTTGTTCCATACTAACGTCTCCTTTATATAAATATTTATTGGATAATTTTATGGTATATGCATAAAAAAGTCGAATTAAATTTGCATAAAATGTAATAATTTTATTTTAATATTTTGATGATTCCAAATCATATACTTGCGTAGGAACTAAAATTATATGCAAGGGGAATATCATGGATTCTGAATATGATTCACAATTTTCTAATGTAAATTTTTCCGGTAAAAATTATACTATTACAGACCTTATTCCGCGCTTAGATTCTGAAGATGAGCAAAAAATTTGCAGAGAAATAAACGGAAAACTGACTCAAATATTAGAAAAATATATTTGAGCATTTTAAATTTGTGTAGAGAAAATTTTGGAGTTTTTTAAATGTATGATGCAATTTACGCTCGTCAATCGGTGGAAAAATCAGATAGCATTTCGGTAGAAAGCCAGGTAGAATTTTGTGAATATGAAACAAGAGGAAATAAGTATAAAAAGTATATAGACAAAGGCTTTAGCGGCAAAAACACCAATAGACCCGCATACGAAAAAATGATGTGTGATATAAAAAATGGAATAATAAGTCGCGTAATTGTTTACAAACTAGATCGAATAAGTCGTTCGATACTTGATTTTTCTAACATGATGGAAATGTTTCAAAAATATAAAGTTGAATTTATTTCATCCACAGAAAAATTTGATACGTCCTCACCGATAGGGAGGGCGATGCTGAATATTTGCATAGTTTTTGCTCAACTTGAAAGAGAAACTATACAAAAGCGCATATCTGATGCGTACTATTCTCGGAGCAAAAAAGGTTTTTATATGGGTGGAAAAGTTCCATATGGATTTTCTTTGGAAAAAATAAAAATAGATGGTGTAAAAACGTCGAAATATGTGCCTGTAGACAAAGAAATAAACCACATAAAACTTATGTATTCTATATATTCAAACCCAAATAAAACGCTTGGCGATGTAATTAGATATTTTAAAGAAAACGATATAAAAAATTCTCGAGGAAATATCTGGCGAACCGCAAGAATAAGCGAAATTTTGAAGAGGCCTATATATGTAAAAGCTGATAAAAAAATATATAATTTTTATAAAAATCAAGGGGTATCAATAATAAATGACGAAAAAGATTTTACTGGGGAAAATGCTTGCTATATTTATAAAGAAAACGATAATTGCAAATACCTTGTTTTAGCTCCTCATAAGGGTATTGTAAGTTCTTCGGAATGGCTTAAATGCGTAAAAAAGCATGTGGGAAATAGCAGGTTTATTAATTCGCATAAAGTAAAAAATACTTGGCTCGCAGGTAAAATAAAATGCGGAAATTGCGGATATGCGGTTGTAGTAAGGAAATCCAGCAGGAAAGAAAACGGTATACGATATTTTCTTTGTAGCAGAAAAAATCTTTGCAAAGAATGCTCTGGCTGCGGCTCGATAAGGGCAGATGATTTGGAATTATTTATATTTCGAAGTATATTGACAAAAATTTCATATTTACAAATTTTGTCAAAAGAATTAGAAAATGAATCGGAAAAAATTAATCTAGAATGCGAAGAAAAGAAATTGAAAATAGAAAAAGAAATAGATATGTTACTCGAAAAAATCCCATTAGCAACGGGCGCGCTGGTGAAGTATATAAACGAAAGAATAACAAAGTTAAATCTAGAAAAAGAAAAAATCGTAAATGATTTGTTGATTTTTAAACAAAAGCACATGGATAAATTTTTTATTACAGACAAAAATTTAATGCTTTGCTGGCAAAAAATGAGCGTCGAGCATAAAATTTTAGTTGTGGATGCTTTTATAAAAAAAATACGTGTTTTTGAGAAGAATATCGAAATAATTTGGAAAATTTAATTTCAAAATATTGTAATAACTTACATTATTTTACAGTAAATTATTTCCAATATATGCATTTAAGAGATTTCCTATTTTTTTGTTGATTACAAAAAACAATGTGATTAATATAATAGTGAAAATAAATTTAATTTCCGGAATTATTAAAGATATTTTTAATAAGTTTAGAATTAAGGTGTGTTGAAATTAATAATTTAGTTGAAATGAATAATTTAAAAGACAAAAAGATTATTATCATAGGCGCAGCAGGACACCAAGGATTTGAATATTACAACATGTTAAAAGAAAAATTTGAGATTGTAGCTGTTGTTGATAGTAATGAAAATATTCTTAACGAAATGTATAGTGGTGAGGATATTTGCAGATGTGTTTCAGCGGCAGACGTACCGGTGGATTTCGATATAGCGTTGGTATGTGTACCTCATACAATGCACGCAAAAATAACTTTGCCTTTATTGAATTCCGGCAAGGTTGTCATAAAAGAAAAACCTCTCGCCACCTCAATCGAAGAAGCAAATTTGTATAATGAAAATATGAATTTATTTACTATAGTCCAAAGGCAGTTCAACCCCATGTTTATCAAAGGGAAAGAAAAAATAGAAAGCATCGGCAGGATATACAATTACAATTATAGTTATAATTTGCCTTTTGCTGAAATGACAAAAGGGTGGAGAGCAAATTTTGATATCTCTCAAGGAGGCGTCCTCCTGGATATGGGGTATCACGTTTTGGATATTTTGCTAACATATTTTGGTAATCCGACATTGGTTGAAAGTTTTCAATCTTATTGCTACCCTCAAATGCAAGATCAATGTTTGGAAGATTCTATTTCTATACTTATGCTCCACGATGATGGAGTTCAGGGAACGATTAATATTAATAGACATTCTACACAAAAATCAGAAATATTTAAAATTTTAGGTGAAAATGGCTCATTAAGTATTGAACCTAAAAGAATTAAAATGTATGATAGAAAAGGTAATTTGATTTATTCTGAAGAATTGGATGAAAAGGTTAATCCAAAACTCGATATGATAACTGATTATATAGAAAATATAGGAAATAAAGAATATTTAAAAAATCACATTATGCACCACAAGGAAATGATAGAAGTAATAACTAAAATATATAATAAAGCGAGGAAAGTAGCATGAGTACCGTAACTTTTGAATATACAAATTGGAAAGGCGCCAGAAAATTAAGAACTGTAGAACCTGAAAAAATTATTTTCGGACTAACTCCTCATATCTCTGAACCAGAATGGCTTTTGGAGGGGGTAGACGTTAAAAAAGGAGAAAAAAGACTATTCGTTTTAAAACATATTCAAAGATTTGCAGACGAAAAAGTTCAAAGATTTTTCTGCGTTACTGTATATGTTAAAAATAAAGATAATAAATTTTTGATGTTACATAACAGAAAATTAAACAAGTGGGTTCCTGCTGGAGGAAAAGTGGACAACTGTGAAACTCCTGATGAAGCTGCAGTTAGAGAATGCTTAGAAGAAACCGGCATAAAAATAAAACTTGTCGGCGAAACACCTGATATAGAAGGCGGATTGGTGACTCCTCTCGGTTCGCAGTGCAATGTTTTGGAACCTGGTGTAAGAGAGCATGTGGATTTGATTTACTACGGAGAACCCGTTGATGATTCCGAGCTAAAAATGTCTGAAAGAGAAGCCTCGGATATAGGTTGGTTTTCGCTTGAAGAAATCGAAAATTTAGATACTTTCGATTCAATAAAGTATTGGTCTAAAAAGATTATGAACAAATCAAAATAAATCTTAAATTTTTTACTTCAATCTATACGTTTCGGTGAAGGGTTGCGGTTGTGTACGGATAGGCTGGATAGCAAAAACTTTTATGCTTTCAATCCTTCATTTGATCGTAAAAGAAAGAATTAAAAATTGCGTATCAAATCAGTATCTTTTCTTTAAGAGGGAAGGTACTGTTTTTTATTTTTAAAATGAGTCGAAATGAAGCACGATTAATAAAATTATTAAATTATAACAAAATTAAAATTACAAAAAAATTGATTTCTTGATTTTTGTCAGTATATATTTTGAGATTTAAATGTTAAAATATAAATATAAGATAAAATTTTGAGGAAGGAACATTGTAAGTCGTATTATGTTGAAGAAAATTATTAAAATGCTTGTAGTGGCGGTTATTGTTGCTGCCGGTGTAAAAAATTGTGATATTGGAGCGGTTAACCCTCATCAAATTCAAAAATCTGTTAGCAATTATCGGAGGGCTTCGTCCGAATTAAGAAATTCCCAGTGCGTTGTTGATGCATCCAGTTTGCGTCTTTTTAAAGTGTTGTTTAATGGCGGCTCTATCTGGAGGGATGAATTTTTTAAAAAATTTGTGAGTTATTGCTGCGATAGAGTTATTAAAGTTGACAAAATGATTGATAGGAAGATTTTTTGGGATAAGGAAAGCAATTTTAACGTATACAGTTTTGTTGATTTGAGAGACGGAATTTTTAGATCGGATGAAAGAGTTTGTTTGCTTTTTTATGATAAATCGCCCTATAAATTTTCTTCGGGTTCTCCTATGAAGTATGATGTTATAGCTGTTAGATTGCCCGATGAAATCAATGTTGAGCCCGGAAAGGAGTATTTCCCCGGCGAGGGAGATTTTATAGCTAAATTTGTTGAAGAACACATGCTTACGAAGTCTTATATATGTATTTCGAATGATAAGTGGATGGTGTTTTTTACAGATGATTTTTGTAAAAATCATCCCGGATTAGAAGAGGTTGAGGGCTTTGAAAAAGGCTTTAATAGGATGCTCGCCTTGTTATATAATAGGAAGTATGGCAGTTTGTCAATGAGCTTGTTCTATAAACACAATAAAATTGATTAAAATATAAAAAGAAGCTTTTAAAACAAGCTTCTTTTTGCGCAAATAAAATCCCTTTGAAAACTCAAAGGGAAACGAATTGTAGATTTGTATGAGCAGACAATTGTTTTAGTTGGTTAAATAGAATTTTATTAAAGTTTTAAGAAATTCATACCTGTCTATCTTTTTTATTAAGTTTCTTGCATCTTTATGAGTAGTTATATAAGTTGGATCCTCAGAAAGAATATATCCTACTATTTGATTGATAGGATTGTATCCTTTTTCGAGCAGTGCATCGTATACTTTTGTTAAAATTAGTTTTGTGCTGATTTCTCTGTCGTCGTTTAGAGAAAATGTCATTGTTTTATCAGACATATTATCACCTCTGGTTTAATATGATACAAGATTTTAAAATTAAAATCAATACTTTTATTTTTATACCAATTCTTTCAAAGATTGGAGAGCTAAGAAATAACTTTTTTTGCCAAATCCTACGATTTGTCCTACACATACGTCTGATATTACGCACTTATGCCTAAAATCTTCTCTAGAAAAAATATTTGTCATATGTGCCTCTACGAAGGGTATTTTCACAAAGGATATAGCATCTCTCAAAGCGTAACTGTAATGTCCCAGCGCTCCGGGATTTATTACCACTCCGTCATATTTTTCTTTGGCCTCATGAATTTTATCAATTAAAGCGCCTTCCCAATTGCTTTGAAATACTTCACAATTAAATCCGATAGTTTCTCCATAGGAAATGATCTGCGATTTTATGCTTTCCGCAGTTTCTTCTCCGTAAATTCCTTTTTCTCGAATGCCGGTCATATTTAAATTCGGCCCTAAAATTATAAGTATATTTTTTTTCTTCATTTTCATTCACCTTTTAAAGAATAGGTTTTTAAATTTATTTTTTTGTCTTTTAGTATCCTATTTTTTATGGGTATTTCTAAAAATCTTTTTAATTTTAACATAAATGTTTTGCTTTCGCTCACAGGTTCGACTAATATAGATTTTATTCCAAGAAAATTTGCTCCCATGATGTCTGTGAAAATTTGATCTCCTATAATTGCGATTTCTGATTTTGGAATTCCCAATTCGTCTATTGCTTTATGAAATCCGTAGCTAAATGGTTTCATTCCGAAAGAAATATAGGGCAGACCAAGTAATTTTGCAAAGGATTCCACTCTTTTTTTGAAATTATTAGAAACTAAAATTAATTTTATGCCATTTTGTTGTATGGATTTTATCCAAAATTCAATGCCTTCATTGGGAGTGGAGCATTTATGCGGTGTTAAAGTATCATCTATATCAAGAATTATTCCGTGTATATTTAATTTTTTTAAAGTGGCTACGTCGATGTCATTTGCCTTATTTATGTAGTAAGATGGGTAGAAAATTGCCATGAACAGACCTCCGAAAAAGTTAAATTGTAAATATATTTCCCCCTCAAGTTTATGTGACATGAGGGGGAAATATTAAATCAGAAATATCAGCCTGATTACCATCTGTTGCCGTTAAATCTATTGTTTTTCTTATGTCTTCTTGCTGCTTTAGATTTTTTCTTACGTTTTACGGAGGGTTTATCATACGCTTCTCTTTTTCTTACTTCGGAAATTATTCCCGAACTTTGTCTTTTGAATTTTCTGAGGGCACTTTCCAAAGATTCAGCTTTTTTAGCCGGGGCTCTTTGTTCGCCGTTTTCTTCAGTTTCTGAAGGTGTTTGTTCGGCTTCTAAAGAATTTACCTCTTCGATTTTTTCAGTTGAAGATTCTGGTTTATCACTTGATTCAACAGAATTCCCTTCTCCAACTTTAATTTCCTCTGCCATTTATTTCCCTCCTATCGTTTATGGTTTCGTATGTAATAAGACGTCTTTATTGTGGTATAGCACTACGATTATAACACACAACCGATATTATATACCATATAACGATTGGTTGTCAAGAACTAACTTTTTTATTTTTGTAAGATTTTATATTCATCTTTTGACCCTAAAAGCGAATACTATTTACATTGTAAATTTTAACATATATAATAAGAGATAGTAAAAAAGCTTTTAAAATAAATTTATGAGGTAAAGTTATGGACCTAAAAAAAGTTTCGGTTATTATTCCTATACTAAATGAAGAGCGATATATAAAGGGTTGTTTGGATTCTTTGATGGAGCAGGACTACCCCAAAGAATTTTTGGAAATTATACTCGTAGACGGATTGTCCGACGACAAAACTCTCGATATAATAAAGGATTATATAAAAAAATATCCGTTTATAAAATTGTATATGAATTCTCATAGAACAGTTCAATATGCTATGAATATAGGAATAAGTAACGCCACAGGAGAATATATTGTCCGTATGGATGCTCACGCATGGTACGCAAATGATTATATAAGTATGTGTGTTAAGTATCTTCAAAAAACAAAAGCTCAAAATGTTGGCGGCACGACAGTAGTTCGAGGCAAAAATAAAATGCAAAAAGTTATTGCGGCGGCTTATCATTCTCCGTTTGCTCTCGGAGGAAGTAAACATTATAACGAAGGCTTTGAAGGGTACGCCGACACAGTAGCTTGGGGCGCATTCGAAAGAAGATATTTAATAGAGCTAGGAATGTATGATGAAAGACTCCCACGTAGTGAAGATGATGACTTGAATTTTAGGATTGAAAAGGCCGGAGGCAAGATTTTTATAACTCCTAAAATAAAAAGCATTTATTATCCAAAAGAAAATTTATCAAAGCTTTTCAAGCAGTATTTCGATTATGGTACCTGGAAAGTTGCCGTTATAAAAAAACACCATAGGCCTTCGAGAATAGTTCATTTGATACCTATGCTTTTCGTACTGTTCATAATTTTGTTTGGAGCGTTGTCATTTTGCTCTGGTTTAATTGCAGATATATTTTTTGGCGTAATGTCAATTTATTTTATGCTCGATATTTATTTTTCATTTAATAACAAGTACGCAAAAAAATTCAGCGATAAAATTCTTTTAACTATAACTCATTTTGTTATCCATATTTCGTATGGATTGGGATTTTGGAAGGGAATTTTTAAGTTTATGAATTTAAAATGGGATTAAATTTTTAAAAAGAAGGTTTGACAGATGGCTAACATTGAAAACAAAGACGAGTGTATAAATTTATCTCCAGAACAGCTCAGAAAATTGCAGTTAAAAGGTCTTGAAATTTTATTGTACTTCAAGGAATTTTGTGACAAGCACGGACTGCTGTTTTATTTTTGCGGTGGGTGTTGTATAGGAGCGATCAGACACGAAGGTTTTATACCTTGGGATGATGATGTGGATGTTTTTATGCCTAGAGATGATTATGAAAAATTATTTTTGCTTTGGGATGAATATGCGGATAAAAAAAGATATTCATGTAATAGAACCACAAAAGAAAAATATATGGGAAACATAATGACGACTATAACCGATAATAACACCGAAGTTGTGCGCCCTTGGCAAAAAGGTAAAGATGGCCCATGTGGTGTTATGATAGATGTTTTGCCGTTAGATGGTTGCGCGCCCTCAGGAATTAAAAGAAAAATTCAAATGATGTGGAGCATGATATTCTCGCTTTATTGCTCGAAAATGGTTCCTACAAATCACGGGAAATTGATTTCAGTAGTTTCTAGAATTCTTTTGAAACTTGTCCCGGGTGATAATCTCAAATACAAATTATGGAAATTTGCCGAAAAACAAATGTCTAAGTATAAAATAAAAGACTCTAAGTATATTACGGAGCTCTGTGCCGGTCCGGGGTACATGAAAAATGAGTACCCTAAGGAAATATTTGACCATGCAGTATATAAAAAATTTGAAGGGCATATGTTACCTCTTCCGGTGGGGTATGATAAATACCTAAAGATTGCTTTTGGTGATTATATGAAACTTCCGCCGAAAGATAAGCAAGTTGCCCACCATGATATAATTTATATGAACTTAGAAAAAGGAGAAAACTAGCTTTGAAAAAGGCATTTTTAATATGGATTTTCACGATTTTGGGATGTGTTTCTATTTTTGTAGTGACTTTGTGTTTTGGAAAAGCGCAGAAAGTGAATTGTGAGATAGAGCAAGAAGATTTTTCTTTTTTGTTAGCGCGTGGCGAATTTAAAGGAGGAAGTTTAAATTCACCTGAGCCCGATGAAAATTCAGCGAGTAAACATTTTGTGTATATAAAAGAAAATATTATAGGTAAATATTCGGGGAATTATGATACTATAGAAAAAATAAAAGAATATTTGTCTGAAAATTATGGTAAAATTATATCTGTCGAAAACAACGGGTATGCCTTCGTGGGGCTTGGTTGGATTTTTAAGCAATTTAAAATTTAGGAGGTAAAAATATGATATTTGGAGCGATAGTAGCCGGAGGAATAGGGAGTAGAATGAAAAGCTATGATTTTCCTAAACAATTTCTCCCTTTGGGTCCTTCAGGAAAACCAATCATAATTCATACTTTAGAAAAATTTTTGCTTTGCAAGCGTCTGGATTATATTTATGTTGGTGTGCATAAGGACTGGACGGATTATGCGGAAGAATTACTGGATAAATATGATTTAAATTCTGACAGAATTTTTGTGGTTGAAGGGGGCAAGGATCGAAATCTTACAATACTAAACATAATAAATTCTATCGAAAAAAATCACGGAGAAAGCAGCGAACATATTATAGTAACTCATGACGCGGTTAGACCATTCCTTACAGTTAAAATGATAGAGGATAATATCGATGCTGCCATTGAGTGCGGTGGATGTGACACAGTTGTTTCGGCAATTGATACCATAATAGAGTCCAAGGATGGTGATACTATATCTTCGATTCCGAACAGGAATTATATGTATCAGGGTCAAACTCCTCAAAGCTTTAATATGTCCAAACTCAAAAAATTCTATAACGAACTGACTGAAGAAGAAAAAGCTGTTTTGACAGACGCTTGTAAAATATTTTTATTTAAAAATCAACCGATTAAGCTTGTTCCGGGCGATACTTTCAATATAAAAATAACTACTTTAAGCGATTATAAAATAGCTTCTGCTATAGTTGGGGGAAATTTAATTGATTAACTATATTTACGAGTTGGCAACTCCCGGAATATTTTCAGTCAAGTATGAAGATATGAATATAGAAAAAAGTATAATCGTAAAGCCCGAGTATATGGCGGTTTGTCATGCAGATCAAAGATATTACAGAGGGCAACGTGATATAAATAAGCTCAAAAGTAAGCTGCCGATGGCTCTTATACACGAATGTATGGGAAGTGTGGTTTCGGATTATACCGGCACTTATAAAAGTGGGCAAAAAGTAGTCTTAATTCCTAATGTGAAGTCAAAAATTCCTCAAGAAGGCATATATGAAAATTACCAAAAAGGTTCGGCGTTTTTGTCTAGTGGCAAAGATGGATTTATGAGAGAATTTGTTAATTTGCCTTTGGATAGAGTTGTGCCTATTGGAGAAATACCGGGGAATATAGCTGCAATCTCAGAATTTATAAGCGTTGGAGCACATGCGGTGAGGAGGTTTAAAAACTCTTCCCATAATATAAAAAATTCTATTGGAATTTGGGGAGATGGAAGTTTAGCGTACGTTCTTTCATGCATAATTAAGTTCGAATTTCCTGAAATACATCTCACCGTTATTGGCAGAGATCCTTCTAAGCTTTCTCAGTTTACGTTTGTCGATAATACGTATCTTTCTTATGATATTCCTAAGGATTTCAATATAGATCACGCTTTTGAATGTGCGGGCGGAGAAGGAAGCTTTTATGCTATTGATGATATAATTCGTTATATAAATCCTCAAGGCAGCGTGATGCTTTTAGGGGTAAGTGAAAATAAAGTTGCAATAAATACACGCGACGTGTTGGAAAAAGGTTTGACCTTAGTTGGATGTAGCCGGTCGGGAAGAGAAGATTTTGAACAAGCAGTTAAACTTCTTGAAAAGAAAAGTTTTCAAAATAGGATTAAGAGGATCATTTATGAAGATTTGCCGGTTTCCTCCATCGAAGATATTTATCGGGTTTTTGAAACTGATGCATCCACTGCATTCAAAACTGTGTTCAAGTGGAATTTATAAAATAAAAATAGGGAGATAAAAAATTTAGATGAAAAAAATATGTTTTATAGGATTTGGGCTCTTTACCATAGGAGGGTGCCAACGAGTAACAATATCTCTTGCAAATAATTTGTGTGATAAATATGAAACTCATTTGATTTCTTTATGTAAAATTCCTGAAAATCACAATTATGAAGTTGATGAAAGAATTAAAGTGCATACTTTAGGGATGTCTTTGGATATTAGGGCTAGACATTCTTTGGTGGTAGCTGCCGAAATAAAAAAATTTTTAAAAAATAACAAAATAGATGTCTTGTTTATTGCGGGGTCTTTACCCATACCTCTAGTATGTGCCATAAAGCCGTTTGTTAATACAAAAATAGTTTTTTGTGACCACGAAAATTTATTGGGAAGAGATAGAAAGTCTATATTTTTTAGAAGGCTTGCGTGTAAAATCAGCGATAAAGTCGTTGTTCTCACAAAACAGACTCTTAATGATTATAAAAATAAATTTAATATAAAAGACGAAAAAATAAGACAAATATATAATTTTATAGATTTTGATAAATTCGAAGAGTGTGATTTAAACGCCAAGAAAATAATCTCCGTTGGAAGAATTAGCTCTGAAAAAGGTTTTGATATGGCCGTAGAAGTGGCAAACGATGTGTTTAATAAACATCCCGATTGGCAGTGGCACGTCTATGGCGATGGTCCGGATATGAATGAGATAAAATCTAAAATTAAAGAAAGTAATCTGGAAGATAAACTCATTATGAAAGGCGCAGACAACTCGGTAAGAGACAAGTACAAAGATTACAGCATATGTGTTTTGCCGTCGTACAGAGAAGGATTTGCTGTTGTTTTATTGGAGGCAAAAATCAATTCGATGCCTGTTGTTAGTTTTGATTGCAATTCCGGTCCAGGAGAGATAATAAATAACGGAATAGACGGATATTTAATTCCGTGTTATAATGTAAAGAATATGGCTGAAAAAATTTGTGACCTTATTGAAAATTTTAATTTAAGAAAGTCATTTTCTTCTCATGCAAAAGATAATTTAGATAAATTCGGTAAAAATAAAATTATAAATCAATGGGTGAGTTTAATAGAAGATTTATAATATAGAGGGTGAATGAAAAAAGTGAATATATTTTTAAAAGAAGAATACTATAAAAAAACTAGATTTGGTTATATCATAGCACTTTTGGTATGCTTAATGATAAGATCGGTAGGGTGTTATTTATTTGCACCTCCTGTGATAGAAATGTCTGTTTTTGCTGTGCTGGGACTTATGGGAGGAGCTTTAATTTTATGGGGTATACTCACTAAAAATATAGAAATTAATTTTAAAAAATATTTTTTTCAGATAATATTTTTGGCTTGTATAGTAATTTCTTCTATTGTAAATATAAAGTATGGATTTTTTAGAAATTTAAAAGATTTTTTATGGATGGCAATAAATTTTTTTGTTTTATTTTTGGCAACAAATAATGTTTCGCGCAAAGAAAAATATAAATTTCTTGTAACCATTCAAAATATAATAATTTATACTTGGCTCATTTTGTCATTCATTTCTCTAATAACTTTTTTGTTTCAAATTAATTATATCTTTCATATAAGAGAAGGTTGTTGGGTTGGAATAGGGAGCGTGGAAGGCAGACTTTTCGGCATATTTTTGAACCCTAATAACGCTTCTATTATTTCATTGATTTCTATTATATTTTCTGTTTTTCAGTTAGTTTCAAAAGTGGAATTCTCGGCTAAAAAATTTATAAATATTCTTAATATCGCAATTCAATTTTCGTATATAGTCTTAGCTGAATCCCGCGGTACCGCTTTAGTTATGGCTTTTTGCGTATTTTTAATAACTTTCTTAATCGCTTATAAAAAGTTAAATTTTAAAAATATTTATAAAATTGTTTTGGGATTGATTATCGCTGCAATTTCGTGTGCCGCGGTGCTTTTATCTATGAAATTTTTTAATTGGCTATTTTATTGTGCAGCCAAGTTTGTGCAGGAAATAACTCCATATTGTTTGGATAAAAAATCTAAAGATATATCCGTGCAACGCACTGACTACATCGAAAACAATGATATATCTAATTTGAGATTTAGAATATGGCTTAGCGCTTGGGAAATCTTTAAAAAGAATTGGCTTTTTGGAGTATCATCCGGAAATGTGGTGGAATATGCAAAAGATGTATTGCCTGAGACATTTATTGCAAAACGCAGTTACACCAGGGCTCACAGTGTGTGGATAGGTCTTCCTTTGTATACGGGTATTGTTGGAGCACTTTCGATGTACGCGTTTTTTGCTCTAAATTTTTTCAAAACATGCAAGCACTATTTTAAAAATTATTTGCTGGTAAAAATTAAAGAATCCGATTCAATGCTAATGGTTTCGGCGTTGTTGACTGGGGCTATTTGTGTGTATGGATTGGTTGAATCAGAATTATTTTTTGTTAATTCTATGTGTTCGCTGATTTTTTGGGTTTATTTTGGATTTTTGGTGAACAATTTGAAAAGGAGCACAAATTAAAAAACTGATTGGTAAAATTACTGTATTGTCGGAGTGAATTTATGAGAACAAAGAATTCTTTGATGAATATATCTATAAGCATTATGTCATATGGCATAATTATGCTTGGTGGGTTTATTACTCGAGGTAAAATTACTAAAATCTTAGGAATGGATTTTGTAGGACTTAACACTTATTTTGAAATGGTGGTGTCCATTCTTGCCATTGCGGAATTGGGTTTAGGCGTCGGAATTGTTTATAAACTTTACAAGCCGATTGCTGAAAAGCAATGGGACAAGGTATCGGTGATTCTTTGTTTTTTGCGTCGTTGCTATGTTTTTATAGCTGTTATTATTTCATCGCTGGCTTTGGTATCCTCTTATTCAGTTATTACTTCTGTCGGAGAAGATTTTTCAAAGATATGGCTTTTGAAAATTTATGTACTTTATATTGTTGATTTACTTTCGTCGTACTTGTATTCTCATAAAAGATCCATGTTTATTGCTGACCAAAAAAGCTATGTTAACAATGCAATTCATATATTTGCGCAGCTTGGAATGTTCGTATCTCAGATTTTAGTGCTGAATTTATTTCATTCTTTTGAACTTTACTTAATTTGCAGAATAATTTCCAGATTGGCAGAAAATATTTTTATTTCCTATAAGTTTAATAAAAAATACAATTTTATAAATTTAAAAACCAAAGAAAATATTTCAGGAGTGGAAAAAAAGGATCTTTTCAAAAACATAAAAGCTTTGCTTTTTCACAAAATTTCTGGGTTTGGCACTAATAGCATTTCGGTGTTTATAATAATGAAAGTCGAAAAGCTGCGTGGAGCCGGTATATTTAGTAACTATAATTTAATATCTACCGCTTTAACTACTGTTACAGGCGAAATTTTTAATGGCATACTGGCTAGTTTTGGTAGCCTTTTGGGTACTTCGGACAGAAATAAAGTATACAAAAGTTTTAAAATGCTATACTTTTTAAATTTCCTGATGTATTCGTTCATTACTCCTACTTTTATTTGTCTTATCACTCCTTTTGTTGTTTTGTGGACGGGTAGTAATTCTATTTTCCCGATAAGCACCGCAATTTCAATCGCTGCCTATCTGTACATATATGGAATGAGGCAATCAATAGGAATGGTAAAAGTAAGTGCCGGGATATACGATCAGGATAAATACTTATCTTTGGTGGGACTTTTTATAACTTGTTTTTCTTCGTATATTTTAGCTCCTTATTTAGGCGTAGCAGGAGTTATGTTAGGAAATATTTTAGGTATGTTGCTAGTTCCTTATTGGGTGCAACCTTACCTTGTGTATAGTGAGATTTTTAGGAAAAAATCAATACTGTATCATTTAAAATTCGTGTTATACACTGCTTTGACGGCCGCGTATTGTTTTATTTGCTATGAGGTTTGTAATTTTATAGGTAACTTTGAGATTGTAAATCAAGTTTCTTCATTTATAAAAA
The DNA here is from genome assembly GCA_934692675.1 of uncultured Eubacteriales bacterium. Lineage (GTDB taxonomy): Bacteria > Bacillota > Clostridia > Oscillospirales > Acutalibacteraceae > UMGS1491. Next base: position 174,467 of record CAKUUD010000002.1, read on the forward strand.
ATTTGCTGGGGTATATGCATGTCGGAACGAACGTGAATACATCGTTTATTGCCCAAATAGTTATAAATTTGGCGGTGTGCAGTTTGGTACCAAATATTTTGAATATAATTATTTTCTTTAAAACTTCCGAATTCAAGGATTTATATGCGGTTGCAAAAAGTTTTACAAGAAGAAAAAAATAAAGGAGTGATAATCGTATGGATGCGATGCTTCCACTGATTATTTACTTTGTTCAAATAACTCTTCCTTTTTTAGGTTTGTTAATAGTTTGTTGTTCTTTTAGATCTCTTTTTTCAAATCTTAGCTCGAAACACCCTTTAATTGCTCTTGTAAACAAATCAACGGGTGAAAAAATTCCGATAGTGTATTGGGAGAATTCTATAGGAAGGGACAGGCATTGTGATGTGGTGGTAAATAATCCTACTGTTTCGCGAGATCACGCTGTGCTTTACAGGCGAGATGAAGGCTGGATTATTTCGGATACAAACTCTAAGGGTGGAATTTATTTAAATGGAAAACTTTTAAAAAATGATGAAAAAGTTTACATAGATGATGTTATAAAAATAGGAGGAATAGAATACGAGTTAAGAAAAGCCGATGTTTTTAGTAAAAATCGCAGATTAAGTTCAAATAAAGAAAAATTTTCAGCAAATTTTTCTTTGGTAATTTTGATAACTATTTTTAATATTTTATCAAGTGGCATTCTTTGCTTTGCTGGTGGAACCTTTAATCCTTCTGCTTTATATATCTTGGCAGCACTGTCTTTGATTTTGTGGGGAACATTTGCAGCTAATAGATATATTTTTAGAAGGAAAAATTTCGAACTGGAAGCTCTTGGAATATTTTTAAGTGGAGTAGGTATTCTAACCGCCGGGGGAGCGGGGAATACAGATGTACATATTCAGATCATATCTCTAGTGGCGGGGATTGTGTTTTTTGAATTTATTTTGATGTTTATCAAAGATCCTGATTTAGCTATGAAATTTCGTCCATACATTGCAGTGGCGGCAATTTTACTTTTAGCTGTTAATTTGGTATTTGGTAAAGTGAAAAACGGTTCTCAAAACTGGATTATGTTGGGAGGACTCTCGTTTCAGCCTTCTGAACTTGTAAAAGTTGCCTTTGTATTTTTTGGCTCATCAACTTTGAAAGGCATACAGACTACTAAGAACTTAACGGGGTTTATTTTGTTTTCTGCTCTATGCATGGGTGCGTTATTTTTGATGGGAGATTTTGGAACTGCTTGCATATTTTTTGTGACTTTTATTCTTATTTCTTTTATGAGATCCGGAAGCATAAGGACAGTTATCTTAACATGTTCGGCCGCTGCGCTTGGTGTTGGATTTATTCTTAAATTTAAGCCTTATATAGTTTCCAGATTTTCCGCTTGGAGACATGTTTGGGAGCACGTAAACGATACTGGATATCAACAGACAAGAGTTTTGACATATGCCGCAAGCGGAGGTATGCTGGGGCTTGGATTAGGAAAAGGATGCTTAAAAAATGTGTTTGCTTCTACCAGTGATTTGATGTTTGGAATGATTTGTGAAGAATGGGGCTTGATAATGGCTATACTGGTGCTGATGACCATAGCCTTCATAGGATTGTACGCGAGGAGCGCAAGTATAAGAAGTAGATCTGCATTTTATTCGATTGCTTCTTGTTGTGGAGCAGGAATGCTTGTTTTTCAAATGATGCTTAATGTTTTTGGAGTGGTGGATATTTTCCCTCTCACGGGCGTTACTCTTCCTTTTATAAGTTTAGGAGGCTCTAGTTTGATTTCCGTCTGGGGATTGCTCGCATTTATAAAAGCTTCTGATGAAAGAACATACGCTCTGAAAAGATAAAGTAATTAAAAGAGGCGATTAGAGTTGAGAAATACAAAAGTTAGATCTATACTGCTTTACATGCTCATATTTATATTTTTTGCAGGGATGTCTTTTTTTATATATGAATTTTCTACAGAAGCCGAGGAATGGGCCTTTTCTCCTATTAATAAGCATATTTCTGAAGGTGGAATGACGGGAGGAAAAATTGTAGATGTGAATGGTGTTATACTTGCTGAAACCGTAAATGGTAAAAGAATGTATAATGAAAACGAAGGAATTCGAAGAGCGATGCTCCATACTGTTGGTGATGGTTCAGTTTTGATACCTACTTCCGTGCAGAGTAGATACAGTGATGAATTATTTGGGTATAATTTTATAACCGGATTCGGTGCTCCGCATGTACTTAATAATAATAAAAATTTAAAGCTTACTTTGGATAGCAATATTTGTTCCAACGTGGCAAAAAGTTTCAAAAATCAAAAGGGAGCGGCGCTGGCCTACAATTATTTGACTGGAAAAGTAATATGCATGGTGAGTTTGCCTAATTACGACATAAATAACAGGCCGGATTTGAGTTTGGATAATGATGAAAAATACGAAGGAGTTTACATTAATCGTGCGATTTCTTCCATCTACACTCCTGGTTCTGTTTTTAAAATTTTTACAACTGCGGCTGCAATAGATTTGATAGATAATGTGGAAAAAAGAACTTTCGAGTGCAAAAAAGTAAAAATTATAGACGGAGAAAAAATAACTTGTATGTCAAGTCACGGAAAAATAAATCTTAGAGATGCGCTCGCGAAGTCATGCGATATTGTTTTTGGAGATTTGGCAATAGAACTTGGAAAAAATAATATGAAAGAAAAAATGAAGGAATTCGGCTTTAATAAGCCACAATATTTCGAATCGGTAAAAGTTGCACAAAGTAAATATGAGATAGATGACGCAACTAGAGGAGATTTGGGATGGTCAGGGATAGGACAGTATAGGGATCAGGTTAGTCCATTGCACATGCTTAGGGTGATGGGAGCGATTGCCAATAAAGGTATGTCTGTTGAGCCATTTGTTGTGGATTCTACATTTTTTGATGGTTCCAATGAGGAGTCATATAATTTTTCTAAAGGGCAATCAACTTCGTTAATGAAAAGTGAAACAGCCGAAAAACTTAAAGAAATGATGCGTTATACTATGAAAAATCAGTATAAGGATTCTATGTTTGGTGGAATTGAAATGTGTGCCAAAACAGGTACGGCTGAAGTTGGCGAAGGGAAAAAACCTCATGGATGGATGGTTGGTTTTTCATATGACAAAACATTTCCCGTGGCATTTTCCGTAATAGTTGAAAACGGAGATTTTGGGATACGTTCTGCCGGGCCGATTGCTTCAAATATGATTAAAGACATAAAGAAAAATTATAGAATGTAAAATTTATTTTTTAAAAATATTGTTTTTAAATATTCTTGACTTTTTAAAAGCTTTGATATAACATGGCTATGTATGGTAGATAAAATAAAGTACAAATAAGGAGGAATATTATGGAGCAAAATATTGTTAATGTGGACAATGACGCAGAAATTCAAAAAAATGATGAAGTTTCTGAAATGTCGGAAGAATATGTACTTGAAACTAAAAATTTAACCAAAACATATTCTCGCAAAAATGTGGTTAATAACCTAAATATGAGAATAAGAAAAGGTGATATATACGGTTTCATAGGAAAAAATGGTGCCGGAAAAACCACTACTATAAAGATGATATCAGGTATGATTTCGCCTTCTTCAGGCAGCATCAAACTCTTTGGCAAAGAAAATTTATCTGAACCCAGGAAAAAAATAGGCTGTATAATTGAGAATCCCGCGTTTTATCCTTATATGAGTGCTCATGATAATATTGAGGCTCAGCGCATTTTAAAAGGAGTTAAAGATAAGTCCGTAACTAACGAACTTTTGGAAATTGTAGGTCTTGGAAATGCTGGCAAAAAGAAGTTGAAAAATTTCTCACTTGGAATGAAACAAAGGCTTGCTATAGCTTTGGCATTGGTTGGCGACCCTGAAATATTGTTATTGGATGAACCTATAAATGGTTTGGATCCTTCCGGAATCAAAGAAATCAGAGAATTGGTTTTGAAATTGAGCAGAGAAGCCGGAATTACTGTTTTGATTTCCAGTCACATACTTAGCGAACTCACTAAAATATCTTCAGCTTACGGAGTTATTAAAGACGGAAATTTGATTGCGCAATTTACCAAAGAAGAATTGGCTCAAAGAGTAAGACCAAGCCTTAAAGTTAAAGTTAATGACCTAGAAAAATCTATAAAAGTTTTAAAAGAAAAATTCTCGGAAATAGAGCTAGATGTCATTGATGATGAAATTTTGATTTATAATATGACTGAGGATTTTAGAGCTATTACAAATGTTTTGGAAGAATTCGAAATAATTATACAATCTTTGTCCAAGAGCGAAGGAGATTATGAAAATTATTTCATAAATCTTATGGAAGGAGAAATTAAAGATGAGTAATTTACTTAAGTATGATTTTTATAAGTTAATTCGTAGCAAATCTTTTTACATTTGTACAATATTATCACTTTTTATTTCTGTTCTAACTGTTTATTTATCTGGGTATTTCTATAATGGAACAGGGTATAATTTGTTTAAGCCATATGACAGTCTCATGGGCATTTCTGATGGTTTAGTATCTTCTGTTTTACTAATTATTATAGCTATTGTTATTTTTATTCCTTCGGACTTCAGTTTTGGAACTATAAAAAATATGATTTCTTCAGGGGCAAGTAGAGTAAATATTTATCTTTCAAAATTGATAGTTTCTTGTGCAATGGTTTTTTCTTATTTGCTTGTGAATATGATATTTTGCGGTATAGCCGGAGCAATCATGGGCGAAGTTGGGGAATACACTCGTGATACATACCTGACACTGTTAAAAACATTTGGGTACACATTTTTAGTTGTAATGGCACTGGTTTCTATATGCGTTATGATTAGCTTTTTGATTAAAAAGAAAAGTATTGTTATTACTGTAGCGATTTTGGTAAACACAGTAGCAGTGAGCTTTATAGCGCCTCTCATAGATTTTTGCGTTAAACTCATTCCTTCAGTAGAAGAATTTTCATCAATGAAATATTTCCCGGGTTCGTACCTTGGCGTGGGGATGAGTATAGATTCAATGCCTCAAAAAGATTTAATAACCTCGCTTATAGTGTGTGGAGTTTATATCGTTGCTTGCACGGTTGTAGGAATACTCGTTTTCAGAAAAGTAGATATAGAATAAGTTTAATAGTTGTTTCTGATTACAAAAGGCCTAACCTTGAATATTTGGTTAGGCCTTTTTGCTGGGTATAATATAAAAAGTTTTTTGAACAAAAATTTTAGCACTGCATTTTTATAGAGCAGTGCTTTTTAGTTTTTTTATTAAGATGTACGATAAAGAGGATGCTGATAGTAATAAACTCAAAACAAAAGATACTTTTAAAGAAGTGCCCGGTATCAATAAACTATCGGTTCTAAAAAATTCTATTATTGCTCTTAATAGGCTGTAAAGAAGTAGGTAAAGAGCAAATATATTTCCTTTGGATAAATCTTTTTTCTTGCTGATAAAATGCAATATCAAAAAACAAACCAAACATCCCAAGGATTCATATAAAAAGCACGGATGAACTGTTTTGAATCCTGTGTTTTCGCTGCACATTCCCCATGGGAGTGATGTTTCTGACCCAAACGCTTCTTGATTTACAAAATTTCCCCATCTTCCTATACATTGACCTATTATAACCCCGAGTGACATTAAATCCAGCACAGAAAGAATATTTTTCTTTTTAATCTTTGAGATAATTACCAAACTTAAAATTCCGCCGATTATCGCGCCATAAATCGCTATTCCCCCATGAGAGATTTTGAATATCTCGGAAGGATTTTTAAGATAAAAATCTCCCGGATAAAAAATTATATAATAAATTCTTGCACATATTATGGCAATAAAAGAGGGAATAATGGTGAAATTAGATATATCATTTGAATTAAACCCAAAATCTTTTTTTCGAGATTCTATGTAGCTATATGCTAGTAAAAAGCCAATTGAAATTATAATTCCATACCAGTATATTTTAATTCCGGGGCACTGAAACGCAATGGGATTAATTTTTAAATCAATCCCTAACCCCGGAAAAGAAACATTATAAGTAACGTTATTCATCATTTTGGTGAAACTACAGATAAAGTAGAATGATTTGGATTCAATTTATTTTCCAAATCTTTATTCACTTCGTCAATGCTGATATTTTGCAAAGTTTCCAAGTAATCAAAAAGCTCTTTCCCCGCTATCGCAAAGTTAAACTGAGCTCTGGCTATTGATGATACACTGTTGAATATTTCAAGGCTTTGACCGTAAATTGCATTTTTTACTCTGTTGAAAGTTTTTTCGTCGAGACCTGTTTTATGAATTTTTTCTATATGTTTTTTTATGACTTCCGATGCTTTCTCAGGATTGCTGGATTCTCCCGAAAAGATTACGGAGGCATAGCCTGGGCCTTCCAGGTACTCATCCGAAAAAGAGGCCATGCTTATTAAATCTTTTTTAACAAGTTCTTCGTACATCTCTGAAGACGAAGAAGAAAGGCAACTTAAAATTAAATCATTGCACACCGATTTAGCTATCGATATTCTTTTTCCTGGGTCAACGCTTTCCTTAAATCCAAGGCTAAACATAGAATTTTCTATATCGAATTTTTGTACAATTTTGGGCGCTCTTACTTCATTAGGTTCTTCTGGGAAAAATCTTTCTACTTCTATTTTTGGTAAATATTTAACTTTTTTGTCTACAAGCTCCAATATATCATCGCAATTTACATCTCCAACAACGCATAAGCACATGTTATTTAGATTGTAAAAAGTGTTGTAGCAATTATATAAAATTTCGGGAGTTATTTTTGCTATAGTTTCCACTGTGCCTGCAGTATCGATTCTAACGGGATTGTTTTGGTAAAGATTTTGAAGCAAATTTATGAAAACTTTCCAGTCAGGACTATCTTCATACATTTTTATTTCCTGAGCTATTATTCCGCGCTCTTTATCTACATTTTCTTGTGTGAAATAGGGAGTTTGAACAAAATCCAAGAGTATTTCGAGAGGCTTTTCAATATTTCCGGCACAGGAAAATAGATAGGCAGTTTTGTCAAAAGTCGTGAACGCATTGGCAGAAGCACCTGTTTTTGAAAAAAGCTCAAACGCGTCTCCTTCTTCTCCGGCAAAAAGTTTATGCTCAAGGTAATGCGCTATTCCATCTGGTACCTCGGTGTAAGAAGAGTGCCCTTTTATTCTAAATTTGTTGTTTATTGAACCAAAATTTGTTCCGAAAATTGCATAATTTGAGCAGTAACCTTTTTTGGGATAAACATATACATCTAGCCCTGAAGGGTGCTTGAGGTAAAAATATTCTTCTTTTAGTAAATTGTTCGTTATTCTTTTAGGATTCATGTTTTTCACCTTCATTTCCCGATAAAATATATATAGTGTCTAAAGTTATGTTTGATGATAATTCTATCACTTTTTCGCGCGTAACTTCAGAAATTTCCTCTATCAGATCTTCAAAATTCTTCTTTTTTTCATCAAATGCCTGAGAGAGATAATATTGACCCAAAGCGCTAAGTTTGTCGTTGGAACGCCTTAAAGTTTGAGTTAGAAATAATTTGGTTTCTTCAAGTTCTGTGTCAGAAAAATTCCCTAAGGTTATGTCTTTGAGCTGTTCAAGTATTTCGTTTTTTGCTTTTTCGATATTGTGATTTTCTACTCCGCTTTCTACCAACATAATTCCTTTATGAGAATTGTACCTCGAAGAACAATAATAACAAAGGCTGAGCTTTTCGCGGACGTTCATGAAAAGCTTCGACTGAGGCGTTCCGCCAAATAAAGCATTTAAAACTTTAAAAGCCGAAATATCCTTGCTGGGATTTGCAATTTTCGTTCTGAATCCCATAACGAGTTTCCCTTGAACTAGGTTTTGATTTTCCTTTACAGTTGAGACTTCACTGGCAGTTTCTATTATTTTTGTGGGAGGCCCAGGAATATAATTTCTTTTAATTGTTTCGAATTTCTCTTTTACTTTCTTGACTAAAGGTTCGTATGCTCCGGCGCCGGTCATTATTATTTCGATGTGTGATTCTGAAAGCAAATTTTTCCACGCAGAGTACACGGCATCTGCAGTGAGCTTTTGAGCGCTTTCTATCGTGCCGAGCTCATTGAGACCGTATAATTCATTCTTACACATTATTTCTTCGCAGCGCTGACGTGCATAAAATCTTTTGTCGCTTTTTTCTGATTTTATTTCTTCTATTAATTGATATTTTTCTCTTTCCAAATCTTTTTCATCAAACGATTTTTCGTTTAAATTAGGTTCAAATATCATCATACATAATAAATCAAAAAGGTTTCGAATATTATTTGAAGCATTGGGGACAAAATTATCGTCGGGTCCTATTGCTGACAGCGTCATCACTTGATAATCTCCAAGTTTCGAAATACTTGAAGAAATTTTGGAACCATATAATTCTTCCAGCCTTTGATTAATCATGCGCAGCGAGGGATACGATTTACATCCATGAGAAAGCAAATCCGGAAGCACTGCATTTGCGGAGATGTTTTCTTTTTTTAATGGAGAAAAAAATGATATTGAAATCCTTGTATCTTTAAATTTAGTTTCGGGAATATGAGTAAAATAAATACCTTCTTGGATTTTAAATGTTTGTATATTTTTCATATTTTATTTACCTCCGGTTCGTATTTATATTATTTTTCAGGCGGCCTTTTTTGAACTTTCTTTTTTCGTTTTTTCTTTTTGAAAATCGTTGAAATAAGTCCTATTACAGAAATACATATTAACAATATGCCTCCATAAAGAAGTAAAGAGCCGTCATAAATGAAATCGTGAGCGTATTTTGATGACTTAATAAAATTGAAATTATCTCCTTTTGAGTTGGATGACGACAAGAACTTAGTGCTAAAATCTGCAGCGTAGGAATTTATCTTATTAAAGGACAGTATAATCGCCGTGCTTACCGCAGTATTAAATATTTTTTTAAGTGCTTTATTCAATGTTATAACCTCCGAAATTTTGCATATAAATTTGTATGTTATACTATAATTTTGATTACTATATAAGAGTTTATACAATAATTGAAAAATTTTCAATTATAATTATTTTTGAAATTTATTTCATATTGTATTATACTATAAGAATTGAGATTATAAACAAATTCGGAAGGAGATTTTTTGAATTGGAATATACAGAGTTGTTAATACGCAAAGCTTTGGAATCACGTGAAAACGCTTATACACCCTATTCGCATTTTAAAGTAGGTGCAGCACTTATTACAGATGATGATAAAATTTATGGGGGTTTTAATATAGAGTGTGCGGCCTATTCCGTGTGTAATTGCGCGGAAAGAACTGCTTTATTTAGAGCTGTATACGATGGTTACAAAAACTTCAAAGCCATTGCAGTAGTCGGAGGGAAAGAAGGTCAAGATATAGATTCTTACGCTCCTCCGTGCGGAATGTGCCGACAAGCGCTAAGAGAATTTGTAGATCCCAAAGAATTTAATGTTATACTAGCAAAAAATGAAAATGATTTTGAAATTTATACACTCGAAGATTTGCTGCCAGTTAGTTTTGGTCCGAGCAATCTGTAGTATAGATGTAAATTGGAGGAAATACTGTTGAATTTAAAAGAAAAATGCATTGAAATAAGAAAGAGCATCTTGACAGAGATAGGTACTTTAGGTGTAGGACACTTGGGTGGCTCTCTTTCTATAGTTGAATTGCTCGTGACTTTATATAATAATCACATGAATATAGACCCTAAAGACCCTAAAAAAGAAGGAAGAGACAGATTAGTAGTATCGAAAGGCCATAGTGGTCCTGCGATTTACGCTGTTCTTGCTGATTTAGGCTATTTTCCTAAAGATTGGTTATTAACTCTTAATAAGCCCGGAACTAATTTACCCAGTCACTGTGATATGAATCGTACCCCCGGAATTGACATGACCACCGGATCTTTAGGTCAAGGCTTTTCTTGTGCCGTTGGAATAGCTCTTGCTTCAAAATTAAAATCCGATGGCGCTAAAATTTACACCATCATAGGCGACGGAGAAACTCAAGAAGGTCAAATTTGGGAAGCTGCTATGTTTGCTTCTCATAAAAATTTGAATAATTTAATTGCTTTTACAGATTATAATAAGCTCCAGTTAGATGGAGAGGTAAAGGATATCTGCGGAATAGAACCACTCGATAAAAAATGGGAAGCTTTTGGATGGAACGTTTGGACAGTAGATGACGGAAACGATTGCGAAAAGATAAACGAGGCTATCTTGGAATCGAAAAATTCCGATAAGCCCGTAATGATAATACTTAATACAGTGAAAGGCTCCGGAATCAAATTTGCAGAAGATGCTGGGGTTTCGAATCATAGCATGAACGTAAGTAAAGAAATGTTTGAAAAGGGCATGCAGGAATTGGGAGGCAAATGTTAATGGAAATGAGAGAGCTTTTTTCAAATGAAATTGAAAAAATAATGAACGAAAATGATAATATAGTAATTTTAAATGCAGACTTAGCTAAACCAAATGGATTTGGAAATTTACAAAAAAAATACCCCGAGAAAGTTATTAATGTCGGAATAGCAGAACAAAATATGGCATGTATTGCCGCCGGCATGAGTAGCTATGGTTATATTCCATTTATTTGCACTTTCACGCCTTTTGCTTCAAGGAGAATATGCGATCAAATCGCAATATCCATTTGTTATGCAAAACAAAACGTGAAAATAATAGGAACAGATCCTGGAATAAGTGCCGAATACAACGGTGGAACTCACATGAGTATGGAAGATATAGGGGTGCTCAGAAGTATACCTAATATGGTAATATTTGAGCCTGTTGATAATAATCAGCTGAAGAATTTATTGCCTCAAATTATTGATTATAAGGGTCCAGTATATATTAGAATGTTTAGAAAAACTACTCCGGATATATTCAATGAAGATGAAAAATTCAATTTATTTAAATCTAAAGTTATTAAGTCGGGCGAAGATGTAAGTATTTTTTGCTCTGGCATTATGGTATCGGAAGTACTGGAAGCAAATAAAGAACTTGAAAAATTGGGCATAAATGCAGAAATAATTAACGTTCATACGATTAAGCCTCTTGACGAAGAAACTGTTATAAATTCTGCCAAAAAGACAAAAGCGGTAGTTACTGCCGAAAACCATAACATAATAGGCGGTCTGAGATCTGCTGTTGCTGAAACTCTTAGTGAAAATTGTCCTGTTCCTTTGAGGAGCATCGGTGTACGTGATACGTTTGGTCAAGTTGGAAAGATGCCGTTTTTGAAAGAAACTTATAATATGACTTCTGGAGATATTGTGAATGCAGTTTTATCAGTTTTGAAGATGAAAAAATAATCTTTATATATTGAAATATTTATAAGAAAGTTGTAAAATAATTATCGTTATTTTGTTTTACGTATAACGGATTTCCGGATATAGGAGTGAATTTCTTGGATAATGTTTGTTGCGTTATTTTAGCAGCCGGAGAAGGAAAAAGGATGAAATCCAATATTCCTAAGGTTCTGTCTTCGGTGCTTTTTGAGCCCATGGTAGGTTGGGTAGTTAATGCAGTAGTAAAAAGTAATATAAGTAATATCTGCGTGGTTACAGGGTATAAGCACGAACTGGTTCAAAAGTATCTTGAAGGCTTAGAACACAATTTAGAAAGTGTCATACAGGAAGAAAGAAAAGGTACTGCTCATGCCGTTATGACTGCGGGAGATTTTTTGAAAAAGCATATAGATGGTGACGTTTTGATTTTGGGAGGCGATGCTCCGTTCATCGACAAAGCCACCATAATAAAAGCTTATAAAATTCATAAAAATTCAAATAATTCTGCTACCATTATTTCTTCCAGGATAGAGAATCCCACGGGCTACGGTAGAATTATAAGAGAACAAAAAGATTATAATGTCGAGGCGATAGTTGAAGAAAAAGATGCCACATTTAGCCAGAAATCAATAAAAGAAATAAATTCAGGAGCATATTGGTTTAAAGTAAGGGATTTGTTGGAATTTATTTACAGCGTGACTGATAATACTTCGCAGAATGAATTTTATTTGACTTCTGTTATAGAGCTTCTAATTAAGGGTGGAAAAAGAGTTGACGCATTTGAAGCTTCTTCTCCCGATGTGGCTTTAGGAGCAAATGACACGTGCCAACTTCAAAAATTAAATGAAATCGCGCGCAAAAAAGTTTTGGATGGCCTAATTGAAAATGGAGTTAAAATTCCATGCACAGACGGTATAATTGTTGGAAGGTGGGTTCAAGTAGGTTCAGGAACCACGATTTTACCCAGCACAATACTTACCGGCAAAACTATAATTGGTAGAGAATGCATTATAGGTCCTTGCACTCAGATTATTGATTCTTCAATAGGTGATAACACAGTGGTTAATAACAGTTATTGTAAGAGCAGCGTTATTAAAGATAATCAGAAAATCGGACCGTTTGCATCTTTTTATAAAATTAAGTAAAGCGTAAATTTGCTTTGCAGATGTTAAAAATAATAAAGGAGAGATAAAATATGGAATGTCAGGGGCGAGATTTAAGAATTTTTTCAGCCAATTCAAATCCAAATTTAGCTAAGGATATAGCAAAAGAACTAGGGTGTGAACTAGGAAAATCAGAAGTTAAACGTTTTAGCGATGGTGAAATTTCTGTTTCTATTCATGAATCCGTAAGAGGTGCGGATTGCTTTATAGTTCAATCTACTTGTGACCCGGTAAATGATAATCTTATGGAACTTCTTTTGATGATTGATGCAGTTAAGAGAGCGTCGGCTGCAAGAATTACTGCGGTTATACCTTATTTTGGATACGCTCGTCAAGACCGTAAAGCCAAACCCCGTGATCCTATTTCGGCCAAATTGGTTGCTGATTTAATTACGACTGCAGGTGCAGACAGAATACTCACCATGGAGCTACACACTTTGCAAATTCAAGGATTTTTCGACATTCCGGTAGACCACATAATTGCGGCTCCTATTTTTGCTTCATTTATAAAAGAAGTTGATGGATTTAATCCGGAAGAATTCACTGTTTTGGCTCCAGATTTAGGTTCGATTTCCAGAGCAAGACAATTTGCCACAAGGCTCGGGTGCCCATTGGCTCTCATAGATAAGCGCAGACCTAAGGCAAATGTAAGCCAAGTAATGAACATCATCGGTGATGTAAAAGGAAAGAAAATTATCCTTGTAGATGATATTATGGACACTGCGGGCACAATTTGTAATGCAGCAAATGCAGTTGTTGAAAAAGGCGGCGCAAAAGAGGTATATGCCTATGTTGCTCACGCTGTGCTTTCCGGTAAGGCAAAAGAAAATTTGAAAAACAGCTATATAAAGAAGCTCATAGCACTAAACACAATAGATATTCCTGAAGAAAAAATGCTTGATAAATTTACAGTTCTCAATGTTGCTCCGATACTTTCAGAAGCAATTAAGAGGGTAAACAGCGATAGACCTATTTCTACAATGATTTTAGAATAATTGCGGTAATATTATGAATTCGATCGATTATATTGTAGTGGGACTTGGAAATCCGGATAAAAAGTATGAAAGTACTAGGCACAACACCGGGTTTATGGTCGTAGATTATATAGCAAAAAAATTGAACGCAAAAATGACCACTGATAAATTCAGTGGTCTGTGTTCGTCAGTTATTTGGAATGGCAAGAAAATTTTATTGTTGAAACCTCAAACATATATGAATCTCAGTGGAAAATCAGTTTTATCAGCAATGTCTTTTTATAAAGTCAAGCCGGATAATATTATTCTTATTTTTGATGACATATCATTGCCCGTCGGAAAAATGAGAATAAGAAAAAAAGGCTCGCATGGTGGACAAAATGGAGTGAAGAATATAATTGCTCTTTGCGGGTCTGATAAGTTTCCGCGGATAAAAATCGGAATCGGGAGCAAACCTAATGAAAACTGGGATTTGGCAGATTGGGTGTTGTCAAAATTTTCAAAAACTGAAGTGGACTCTATAAATGAAATGTCTGAATGCGCATATGAAGCGTTGGAAATGATAATTTCGGATAAGATCGATGAAGCAATGAATAAATTTAATTAATGGTGGTGATTAAAAGAGTAACAGTGAGCAGTTTTAGCTCATTATCTCTTTGATGAAAAAGCGAATAGATGTTATGTTATTTGAAAAAAATTTCGCAAGCAGCCGGGAAAAGGCAAGGAGCTTAATTACCGATAGGCTTGTTTTTGTAAATGGTAAAGAAGTAAAAAAGTTTAGTGAAAAATATGATGAGGACGAAGCGATTGAAATCAAGCCCGGGGGACTTCCTTATGTTAGCCGTGGCGGATTGAAATTAGAAAAAGCTCTTAAAAATTTCAATATAGACTTATCGGGAAAAATCTCTATGGACGTAGGAGCGTCTACAGGCGGATTTACGGATTGTATGCTCATGAATGGATGCGATAAAGTCTATAGCGTGGATGTTGGGCATGATCAGCTTAATAAAAAATTACTTAATGATGCAAGAGTTGTAAATTTAGAAAAAACTAACATAAGAAACATAGAGCCTTCTTTAGTAAAAGATAGGATTACATTTTTTACTGTGGACGTTTCGTTTATTTCATTAACATTGGTTATGGAGCCAATAAGAAATATTATCGAAACCGGCGCAATCGGCGTTTGTCTGATTAAACCTCAGTTTGAAGTCGGTAAAGAAAACATAGGTAAAAATGGGATTGTTAAAGATAAAAAACTTCATATTTTCGCTATAAATAAAGTATGCGATTTTTGCGTTGAAAATGGTTTTGCTGTTTTGGCGCTTGATTATTCTCCGATAAAAGGTCCGGAAGGAAACATTGAATATCTTGTTCTTGTAAAAAAATCTGAAACTCCTTATATTGATGAATTTGTTGATATTGAAAATGTGGTTGAGGATTCTCATGAGAAATTATGATTTTAGGTGTGTTTCATGAAAAAAATAGCTATTGTTTATAGTTCGCATAAAGAACAAATTTCAGAATATTTAATTAAAGTTATAAGGGAACTTCTGAAATACAATTTAGAAGTAAGCGTTTTGCGTAATGGACTAATAGATTTAATTGACTTGAAATTAAATTATGAGAATAATTTGGATGACCTTATGAAAAATTGTGATTTGGTTCTTATTTTAGGTGGGGACGGAACTATCATGCACTTTGCTAAATTAGCTGCAAGGTATAATAAATACATACTGGGAGTAAATGCAGGAAGGATAGGATTTCTTTCGTCCATTGAAATAAATCAAATAGATAAAATTTTTAATATTGTTAATGGCAATTTTAATGTAGACAGACGAACAATGTTTGAAGTGAGTTATGGCGACAAGTCCAAAATTATTTTGAATGAAGTATCTTTGAATAGAAATCTTCAGTCCAGAATTTCGGATTACGAAATATATGAAAAAGAAAAGTTGGTGTGTAATTATCGTTCCGATGGGGTGATTATTTCTACTCCCACAGGCTCTACAGCGTATTCTTTTTCTGCCGGAGGGCCCATTGTCCATCCAAATATGAATTGTGCGATAATAACTCCTGTGTGTCCTTATTCTATTTTTTCTAGGAGCTTAATTCTTCCTGGGGATGAAAAAATAATTTTAAAATATCGTTCAATTAATGCGGGAGATATTGTAATATCGTTTGATGGTGTAAGCGAAAGTTTAAATTCAAAAAGTGGGGAAATTTGTATCAAAAGAGCCCCGATTGATGCTAATTTTATAAATTTTGAAAATCATAACTTTTATAGCATAGACAGAAAAATATTAGATAAAATGGTTTGACTTTGGAGGGAGGAAGCTTAAATTTTTTAAGCGCTTATTATGAAATTTATTCCTGTGGAAGTTTCAGCAAGACATATTCACCTGTCAAAAGACGTAAGTGATGCAATATTCGGTGAAAATTATGAATTTAATAAGAAAAAAGATTTATCTCAGCCGGGACAGTTTGCTTGTTTTGAAAAGGTAACTATTAAGAGTGAAAAAAGTGAAATTAAAAATGTAACTGTTCTTGGCCCTTTTAGAAAAAAGACTCAGATTGAAATATCCTTAACTGATGCACGAAAATTGGGAGTATTTCCTCCAATAAGAGAATCCGGCGACTTGGAAAATTCTTCCGGATGCAAAATTATAGGACCAAATGGTGAGTTTTTGATATCCGAAGGACTTATAATTGCTAAAAGGCACATTCATATGTCCCCTGAAGATGCAAAGAATTTTTATGTAAAAGATAACCAAATTGTTAAAGTTCTGATGGAAAGCAATGAAAGAAAAACCATTTATGATGATGTAGTGATTAGGGTGAGCGAAAAATTTTCGTTAGCTATGCACATTGATACGGATGAAGGAAACGCAATTAACTTTTCTCCTGACATTAAAGCTTCAATAATTTAAGTCAAAATTAATCATAAAATAGTGTAAAATTCAAAAAAATATATTAAAACTTACAAAAAATGTCGAATAATAATTTTTGGTATTGATTTACATATTAAACAGTAGTAATCTACTGAGATGTAGCGATTAAAATTGACAGATTTGTTGTCACTGTAGAAAGAGGAGTATAATTTTGGAATTTAGCCACAAGACTGTTTTATTAAATGAAACCGTTAAAGTCTTAGATATAAAACCCGATGGTGTATATGTAGATGGTACGGCAGGCGGTGGAGGGCTATCTTACGAAATTGCTTCGAAATTATCTGACAATGGAAAGCTCATATGCATAGACCAAGACCCTGATGCTATTGAAGTTTGTAAAAAGCGTTTGGGAAGTTTTAAAAATGTCGCCGTTGTAAAAGGAAATTTTTCTGAAATGGCTGACATAGTACATAGTTTAGGATATGATTTTGTTGACGGTGTAGTCTTGGATATAGGCGTATCTTCTTATCAATTGGATGCTGCAGATAGAGGCTTTTCTTACAACAAAGAAGCGGTACTAGATATGAGGATGAGCAAATCCGGGGAATCCGCCTATGACGTGGTGAATTTTTGCGACTATGAAACCCTTAGAAATATCATAAAAGATTATGGCGAAGAAAAATTTGCCTCTAAAATAGCAAATGCCATAATAAAAGCCAGGTGCAAAAGTTTGATTAAAACCACTACGGAGCTTGCTGAGATAGTAAAAAATGCTATCCCTGCATTTTCTAGAAGGAGCGGTGGGCATCCAGCAAAAAGAACTTTTCAAGCACTTAGAATTTACGTTAACAATGAGCTTGAAAATTTATCCTTGGGACTTGACGGAGCTTTTGAGATTTTAAATAGTGGCGGAAAATTGATTGTTATTACTTTTCATTCTTTGGAAGATAAAATAGTGAAATCCAAGATGAAAACTTGGTCACAGGGTTGTACATGCCCTTCTGACTTTCCTATATGCGTGTGCGGTAAAAAGCCGCTTTCAAAGATTATTTGTAAGAAAGCTATTAAGCCCTCAGAAAAAGAAGTAGACGCAAATTTTAGGAGCAGAAGTGCGAAATTGAGAGCCTGTGAAAAATTATAAAATGTATGGAGATGTTTGCTAAATGTATAATAAGAACGCGGCATTTGATGTAATTCCTTCAAAACATGAGAGATATGGTCAGGTAATAAAATTACCGAAAACCTTAGATAGAAAAGCTGAAAAAAGAAAGTCTATAAGAGCGATGATTTGTTCCGGATTTTCTACATTTTTGGTAGCAGCAATTGGTGTTTCGGTCTATATTTTTGGACAAGCTCAACTTACTGAATATACCGATAAAGTTTGTAAAGCTTCAAAACAATTAGAGGAATGTCAGAGCGAAAACATAGCTCTTAGTATGAAATATAAAACTCCTGAATCTCTTGGCGAAAGTAGTGCGGTGTATGCGGGCGATAATGCAAGTGTTGAGATAATTAGAGTTTCGAGCGAGGATGCCGCTTTGGTTAAATAATTGACATAATTTTATAATATTTACATAAATAGGGAAGTGCTTTCAAAATTGAAAGTGCTTTTTTGTTGTAAAAAATAGTGCAATTTTTACATAAAAAATTCATATTTACTCAATAAGTGTGTAAAACGTAATTTTTTGTTTTACTTTCTTTAATTATCTTTAAATAAGGTTGCAAAAAATTAATTAATTGTATATAATTGATAAAAGAATCGGTGATTTATCTACATTCTGACAAAAAATTAAATACTAACTTAAAAGAAAGCGAGAGATTGATTAATGTCTAACAGAATATTTCAAAATATAATACGTCAAACTTCTGATGTTATGAAGGGAATGGTGGGCGTTATTGATGATTCTTCTGTAATCATTGCTTGCAACGACCCTTCTAAAATAGGCGAAAGTATGAGCTCTGTTAATTCCGAATTATTTTTGTCTAATGACGCTTTTATATCCGGAAATTACTATTTTAAATCATTCGGAAGCCCTTCTAGCCCAGAATTTGCTGTATTTGTTACTGGAACCGATGAATCTGCAGCGAGAGAAGCTGCTATCTTAGCTGTGGCAATGAATAGCGTAAAGCAACATCATGATGAAAAATATGATAAGGTTAATTTTGTAAAGAATGTACTTTTAGATAATGTTTTGCCGGGTGATATATACTTAAAAGCAAGAGAAATGAAATTCAATGGTGACGTGAATCGTGTTTGTATGATAGTAAAAGTAATTTCCAAATCCGATGTGTCTCCTTTCGAAGTTATTCAGGGATTGTTCCCGGACAAATCCAAAGATTTTGTTATAAGCATTAATGAAACCGACATTGCTTTGGTAAAAGAAATCAAAAAAGATACTGATCCGAAGTCACTTGAAAAACTTGCTGCTTCCATAGTAGATACTTTGTCAGGAGAGTATTATACTCATGTTGTTGTGGGAGTTGGAACTGCTGTTAGTGGAATAAGAGATTTGGCAAGGTCTTTCAAAGAAGCCCAAATTTCAATTGAAGTAGGTAAGGTATTTGATACAGAAAAGAATGTTATCACATATGACCACTTGGGAATTGCCAGATTGGTTTATCAGTTGCCTACAACTCTTTGTGAAACTTTCTTGAAAGAAGTTTTCAAAAAAGGCTCTGTTGAAACAATGGATCAAGAAACTTTGTTTACTATTCAGAAATTTTTTGAAAATAGTTTGAACGTTTCCGAAACTTCCAGAAAACTTTTTGTACATAGAAATACCCTTGTATACAGATTGGAAAAAATCAAAAAAATTACTGGATTGGATTTGAGAGAATTTGAAGATGCTATAGTATTTAAGGTTGCTCTTATGGTTAAAAAGTATTTAATGTCCAACCCTGTTAAATTTTAATAAAAATTTATAAGATAAATTGGGTATTTGTAGAGCAAGATATTTGATTTTATTTATAAGTTTAAATTTAAATAATTTTTTATTATATGTGTTGCTTCAAGTATTTTACGGCAACACATATTTTAGATAGGAGACATTATGATTGAATTTAGAAATGTGACCAAAGAGTACAGCCCCGAGGTAAAGGCTCTTGACAACATAAGCATAAAAATTCCCGAGGGAGAATTTGTTTTTGTTGTTGGTCCTTCAGGCTCAGGAAAAAGTACTTTTCTGAAGTTACTCACAAAAGAAGAAGAAATTACAAGCGGGGATATATTGATAAACAATGAGTCTCTAAAGAAGATGAAAAGAAGGAAAATCCCTTATCTTAGAAGAACGATGGGAATAGTTTTTCAGGATTTTAGAGTAATTGAAAAAATGACAGTTTTTGACAATGTGGCATTTGCCATGCATGTAGTGGGAGCCAAATCAAGAGATATAAGAAAAAGGGTTCCGTATGTTTTGAATCTTGTAGGTTTGAATGACAAAGCCAGGAGAAAAGTTTCGGAATTGTCCGGAGGAGAAAAGCAGAGAGTGGGTCTTGCGAGAGCTCTTGTTAACAACCCCGGAATGATTATTGCGGACGAGCCCACGGGAAATATCGACCCCTCTTTGTCGTATGAATTGGTTGAACTTTTGAGCGAAATCAATAGGTGTGGAACTACGATTATAATGGTTACGCATGATATTTCTATAGTTAAAAAATTTAATTTCAGAGTTGTTGAAATTTTAAATGGAAAAATTCATAACGACGTGCCAAAAAGAGGTGAAAATTAATGAATATACATAACTTTAAGTATTTTTTGAAAGAGGGATTCAAGAATCTTTGGATTAATAGGGTTATGTCGGCGGCTTCGATGCTCGTTATGACTTGTTGCATGATACTTACCGGTGGTGCGGTTTTGCTGTCGTACAACGTAAATGCTGCGCTTAAATCAGTTGAAAATAAAAATAGTATAACAGTGTTTTTGAACAGTGACATAAAATCTTCTAATGTTAAAAGCGTAGGAGAAAAAATTTCTAGTATAGATAATGTTGTAGCTTGCGATTATTATTCAAGTCAGCAAGCAGCAGAAAAATACGAAGAAGTCCTAGGAACTTTATATGATGTGGTATGTGAAAAGGAAAATCCTTTTCCTGAAGCGTTCCACGTTACTATGGAAGATTTATCTTTATATAATGATACGGTTTCGGAGATAAAAAATATTCCGGAAGTAGATTCAGTAAGTGATAGAAGTGAAACAGCTCAAAAGCTTACAAATCTGAGCCATCTTATTGCTCATGCCGGCGTTTGGATTGTTTGTTCGCTGGGAGTGGTTTCTCTCTTTATAATTTCTAACACGATTCGTATATCTATGCATAGTAGAAGATTTGAAATAAGCATAATGAAATCCGTTGGCGCTACAAACTCTTTTATTAGGGCTCCTTTTATAGTGGAGGGAATTATAATCGGGTTTGTATCAGCTGCATTATCAACGGTAATACTGGATTTGATTTATGATGTATTCTGGGCTGTAATTTCGGAAATTATGCCGTTTAGCGGGGTATATTGCGAAGATATGTTCTGGAAATTATTTGGAGCATTTTTGATTTCAGGTGTAGTGTTCGGAATAATCGGAAGTTATATATCTATAAGAAAATATCTTATAAAAGAGGGTGGAGAAGTTGTTGCTTGGTAAGAAATCAGTGAAATCCGTTTGTTCAATTTTGGCTTCCGGATTGCTACTTTTCGGGTATTCTTCAGCCCCAATGGTGTTCGCTGGTAGTTTTGAAGAAAATACTCGTTCTAAATCAGAACTTCAAAAAAGAAAGAAACAATTATCCGAAGAATTAAAAAAGGCAAGTTCTGAGGTTACCAAAGAAGCTAAGAATAAAGATTCGTTGGACAAGCAGATAAAAGTTGTTCAGGAACAAATTGATGTTATAAATGCTTACATAAACAGCTTGGATAGAAATATTATTACTTTAAGGGAACAAATAAACGAACTAAATCATCAAATTGAAGAAAAAGTTGAAGCTCTAAAGAAAAGTTTGGTATTGATATACAAAGCAGGAGACACTTCCACTTTGGATATAGTTCTAGGGGCGAAGGATTTTGAGGATTTTCTCGACAAGGCGGATATAGTAAGGTCTTTTAGCAGGAGCATCAATAATGCGATAGATGATTTGAAAAATGACCTAAAAAATGTTGAGTCAAAAGAAAATGAAATAGTTCAGATAAAAAAAGACCAGGAATCCGAAAGGGTAAATTTGGAAAAAAGCCGTGAAATGTTGCAAAATCTTTTGGATGAAAGCGAAAAACTTCTTAATAATTTGCAAGATTCCGAAAAAGAAGTGAAAAAAGCAATAGACCAAAATGATGCGCAATTAAAAGTAATAGACGCCGAAATTCAAAAATATTACGAGGATCAGAGAAAGGCAGCTCAGCAATCTGCAAATAATAATACCAATAACGCTCCATCTAATGCGAATGTTCCGGTACAAATTAAAAAAGGTGGATTCATATGGCCGGTGCCAGGATATAAAACGATAAGTTCGGGATTCAGCGATACTCAAAATCGTTCTCACGCTCACGGCGCTATTGATATAGCGGGCAGAGGAATATATGGTGCTAATATAGTGGCTTCTTCTGCAGGCAAAGTTATAATGGTCAATACCGTTGTTAATTCCCAGGGTCAAGGTGGCGGCGGATATGGAAAATTTGTCGTAATTGACCACGGCAATGGAATCTCTACTCTTTATGGACATATGAGTAACGTGGCTGTATCGAAAGGTCAATCTGTTTCTCAGGGACAAGTTATAGGAAATGTAGGTAACACAGGATTTTCTACGGGTCCGCACTTGCATTTTGAATATCGTGTAAATGGCGTTAGAAGAAATCCCTTGGAAATAGTATAAAAATGCTTTACAGGAGTGATTTTTAAATGAAAATTATGAATAAAAAAATTTCTCTTCTGGCAGTGATAGTTCTTATGTTTGTGGTAGGGGCGGTTGTGTATTCCTTGGGATATAGAATGGCTATGAATAAATTTAACAATGTGATTTCTTATAATCAAGAAAAACAGAAAATGTATTCCACATTGAGCGACGTTGATTATAATGTTAGGAATTTATGCATAGAAAACATAGACGAGGACAAGCTTATTACAGGAATTTGCAAAGGATACGTTTCTGGAGTCAGTGAAAATTGCAAGTTTTTTACCGATAATGAATATGAACAATTTGTAAATGAAAATAAAAATGCGCCGATAGATATTTCTGATAAAGTTATTAATTCAAAAATAGGATACATAAGAATAGGAAATTTGGCTGCCGGTTCAGGAAAAGTTTTTGAAAATAAATTGAAAGATTATACTTCTAATAATATTTCGAATTTTATTATCGATTTGAGAAATTGCAACAAAGGCGAGGATGAGGAAGCCTTTGGGATTATTAAGAGCATCACTTCTGGCGAAAATATAGTCAGTGCCATTGATAAAAAGGGGCAAAGAGAGGTCGTTTGTTCTTCGAATATAGTTTTGCCGGAAATAAAAGTGGTTTGCTTGATTAATAAATATACTTCAGGTCCGTCGGAATTAATAGCTTCTTGTATAAAAGATGAGAATAGGTTTTATGTAATTGGCGATAAGACTTCTGGAAATGCTGTAAGAAGAAAAGCGGTCACATTTATAAATGGAAATGTTATGTTGTTTCCGGATGCATATTATGTGACAAAATCTAACAGCAATATCTATCAAACGGGCGTGGCTCCTTCTATGGAATCATCGATGAGCGAGGAAAAGATAGATTTATTAAGTAAAAAAATGCTTGACTTTAATGAAGATGAACAATTAATAGATGCGGTGAATTATTTTGAATAGTGTTTTTTCAAATTTTGCAAATATTGTTTATAATCTGATTTTTCCTCATCGTTGTGCGCTTTGCGATAATATAATCAGTAAAAATCTTTTAATTTGTCCGTCTTGTAACAAAAATTTAAAGCTTGAATTTTACAAAAGAAAAATATGCACGATAAATAACAAAGAAATTAACTGCATTGCTCCGTTTACTTATTCCGGTAAAGTTCGAGAGGCAATTATAAGATTTAAATTTCACAGCAAAGTAGGCAATTGTAAGTTCTTGTCTTCTGCGATGGTAAAGGCTTTGGAAAATTATAAAGAAAAATTTGATATAATTGTTCCAGTTCCGATTTCTTTAAATAGAAAAATGCAAAGAAAATACAATCAATGTGAAGTTTTAGCCGAAGAAATTAGTAAAAATGTTGCTATTCCGTGTAAAAATATTCTGGTTAAAATTGTAGATAATCCAGCTCAACATGATATTTCATCGGTTTATAAAAGTGAAAATGTCAAGAATGCTTATAAAGTTAATTCGGATTTTGAAATTCGTGGTAAAAGAATTTTGTTGGTTGATGATGTGTGTACTACTGGCAATACACTGAAAGAGTGCGCGAAGACGCTGTTAAACAGCGGGGCTGATAGCGTAATTTGTTTAGTTATTGCTCTTGCGAACCCCAAATAGTAATTTTATAAAAAAGAAGTACAAATATATTTTGTACTTCTTTAAAAATGTTTAAAAAAACGTTGCATTTTAATTTTAAATATGTTATAAAAGTATCATAAAGAAACGATAGGAGAAATTAGATGAAAAAGATAATTGCTACTATTATGGCTTTGTTAACAATAGGTGGTTCTCAAGCATCGGCTCTAAGTAAGAACACAATAAAAAAAGCAGTTTCTAGCGTTAGCACTAAAATTCTTCCAGCCGCAGCTGTTACCTTAGGAGTTGGAGTTTTGGCAAAGAAATTTATGCAAACTCACAATAATTCCAATTCTGAATTTATAAAAGCTTGCAATAAGACCAATCCTGAAAGGGAAGCTTATGAGGACGGAATCAGATACATAAAATGGCATAGTTCTATGTGCTGGTTCAATGCTTCTATATTAAATTTGTATTATGATGATTATTATAGAGATTATCTTTACAATTTGAAAGAGGATACTTACAAAGAAGATGATAAGGTTTGCAAAAAAGTTACTATAGAATTATCCAGATTGATTAAGAAAATTAAAAACTCTCCTACATGTATGTGCGAATTGACCAAAGAAGATTACAATAGAGTTTTGTCTTCGTACGACGATCCGAATTACAGGTTTGCTAGATGTGGCGGAGATATTAGTATGTTGTTTATTAACTCAATAACGTACTATGATTTACAACGCTCACCTTCGAGGAATCAGATTGCAAGCAGAACTGTGTCGTCAGTTTATAGAAATGGTCATTATTATAACTTATATTATAGCAAAAAAAGCAATCGTCTCTATTCTATCGGCCGAATTGTATACGAAGGTTTTGGAAATTCTGTGGAGGTTATTTCCTCTGAAACTGATAAAAATAATTGGTTGGACCAGATTAAAAGTAATCGAGTAATTTATATTGTTAAGTAAAATTGTTAGTTTGTAGATTTGGAATTTCCGAATTTGCAAATTTTTTTTAGGCAGCATAACTCGCATTTAGGGTTTATGGCAGTGCAAACCTTCCTTCCGTGTGCGACTAATCTATGACAAAAGTTTGTTGATTCATCTTTGGGCAATAAATCTTTCATAAAAAATTCAATTTTTACGGGGTCTTTCATGTTGTGAAATCCCAATCGATTTGTTATTCGCGTGAAATGTGTGTCCACTATTACAACATCTTTTTTATAAATTTCACCTAATAAAACGTTAGCTGTTTTTCGTCCTATTCCTGGCAATGATGTTAAATTTTCTATGTTATCCGGAACTTTTCCGTTGAAATCGCTCATAATTTTTTTGCAAATTTCTATTATATCCGATGATTTCACTTTATAAAATCCACAGGATTTTATTATGTTTTGTACGTCTTCTGGTTTTGCTTCCGAAAAATCTTTTGCATTTTTATATTTTTCAAAAAGCTTTGGAGTAACCATGTTCACTCTTGCGTCTGTGCATTGTGCCGCCAGTCTCGTGGCAATAAGAAGCTGCAAATCATTTTCATAATTTAATGTACACTTGCAGACTGGATATTCCTTTTTTAGTAATTCGACAGCCAACTCAGCTTTTTTATGAATGTCCATTTATTTATCATTCCTTTGCAGTATTTTATTGTATGTTTTATTGAAAAACAAAAAGGCCACTCAATATTTGAGCGACCCCTCAATATTAACTAATAATTATTGTTTGGAAACTGCTGGTTCCGTTTTCACTTCACTTTTTTGACTATTTTTGTTAAAGACTTTTGATACTTTGTTCATTGCACCTTTTCCAAAATTTTGCACTCCGGTCACTGCGCTATCAAACTTATTATTAATTGGTTCATGATTTTTAGCACCCACTACAGCTGCTCCTGCTAATGTTGTTGAAACGGCTACTGCTGCCATAGTGGCTACTACTACTTTTTTTACAATACTCATAATTTTATTCTCCTTAAATTAAAATTTTGTTCCACATTACATATTATATCATTAAAATTTATATAAATCAATAGAGTTTTTAAAATTCATTACAATTTATAAAAAAATTACACGAATGTTTAAAAAATATATCAAACTTCACTTCGGCCTTTTAGAGCGCGGGACAAAGTTACTTCATCGGCATACTCAAGCGTCGCTCCTACGGGTATGCCGTACGCCAGGCGAGTAACTACCACGCCCAATGGTTTTAACAATTTCGAAATGTACATCGACGTCGCTTCGCCCTCAACGGTAGGGTTAGTGGCGACAATAACCTCTTTTATTTCGTTTTTTTGAACTCTATCCAGCAACTCCTTAATATGAATCTGATCCGGTCCCACGCCATTTAAAGGCGATATAGTTCCGTGCAAAACTTGATAAAGCGCGTGAAACTCTTGCGTTCTTTCGATCGCGTTAACATCGCGAGGATCCTCCACAACACATATCGTGGAAGTGTCTCTCGATTTATCGGTGCAGATGTCGCATATTTCTTTATCGGTGAAATTGCAACAATTTTTACAATAATGGATATTATTTTTGGCTTCTACAATGGCTTCGGCAAATTCATCTGCCTTCTCTTTTGGCATTTTTAAAACAGAATACGCTAAGCGCATAGCCGTTTTGTTGCCTATTCCCGGTAGCCTTTCAAAATTTTCAGCGAGCTTTTCAAGAGGAGTAATAAAATGCTTGCTCATTTTAGAACAACCCCGGAATATGCATTTGTCCGGAAATACTTTGCATCATATCTTCTTTTTCTTGAGTGGCTGTTCTTAACGCCTCATTTATAGCTGCTATTATCAAGTCTGAGAGCATGCTTACGTCCTCGGGATCAACCACTTCCGGTTTTATATCTATATTTTTGACTTCTAATTTGCCGGATATAGTAACTTTTACTGCCTCGCCGCCTGAACTTGCGCTGTACTCTTTTTCTTCAAGTTCCTTAGAAGCTTTTTCCATTTGTTCTTGTGCCTCTTGAGCTTGTTTTGCGAGCGCTTGGATATTATTCATTCCGGATCCATTTTTGGGTAATCTGACTTTCATATGTTTTCCTCCAACTTTATATTGTTTTTTTGTGCTTTTTCTACTATTTTATTCAATGGGTCATTTCCCTCATCAGCGGGTGGGGTGTAGGGGCCTAAATTATAATATTTTCCTGTAATTTCCCTTACAATGTTTTTTATTGAGTTTCTGTAATTCGCATTCCGCAAGAGTTCAAAAGCCACCGCTCTTTTGGACTCAATCAATATATAATTTTTATTTTCGTGCGCTTTGGA
The DNA here is from genome assembly GCA_934692675.1 of uncultured Eubacteriales bacterium. Taxonomy (GTDB): domain Bacteria; phylum Bacillota; class Clostridia; order Oscillospirales; family Acutalibacteraceae; genus UMGS1491. The sequence goes on from CAKUUD010000002.1 coordinate 201,459, forward strand.
ATCTTTTAGCGCGATATAAAGAGATTTCAGTTCGGGTTTTTCTTTTAAATTTTCTAAAATTCTATTCCATGGTTCAAATTCGTTTTCTTGGACTGGGGCATTTAAAATTCCTAGAGATATTTTATCTTTTGGCGGATTGGGTTCGTTTTCTACTTCGGCTTTTTTCGGAATTTTTATTTTAGGTTTAGCATCGTTCGAAATATTTTCTCCCTGTACGCAAAGTTTTACCAAAGCTAATTCAAGCTCTATTTTATTATTTGCTCCGTTGCTCATATTTTTGAGAGATTCCTGAAGTATGTCCATAGAATTTAAAATATCCTGCATGTTTAATTTAGATGCCGAATCTTTAATTTTTTCTGAGCCTGAATTCGTGACTTTATACACCATTATATCTCTATAATAATTTAGAAGTTCTTCGCAAAGTTTACTGAAGTTTTTCGATTGGATATAGAGGTCGTTCACAAGATTTAGGCAAGATTTGCCATCTTTATTACATATAAAATCAATAAATTCCGTGATGTATTCATTTCCTGATATTCCTAAAATTTTTTTAACCGACGCCGCGGTAATGTCATCTTTAGACAAATTACAGCACTGGTCAAGAATAGAAAGAGCGTCGCGCATGGCTCCATCTGCGGAATAAGAAATTAATTTTAGCGCTTCGTCTTCAATGGAGATTTTTTCTTCATTACATATATATTTCAACCTTTTGAATATATCGTCAGAAGAAATCCTGTAAAAGTCGAATCGTTGACATCTAGAAAGTATAGTGGCTGGGATTTTTTGAACTTCCGTCGTGGCTAAAATAAAAATAACGTGTGGAGGAGGCTCTTCTAATATTTTTAGAAATGCATTGAACGCGCCGGTCGAAAGCATATGAACTTCATCTACGATATAGACTCTATACTTGCATTTCACCGGAGAGAACACAAGCTCTTCCTTCATAGTTCTTATATTTTCTACGCTATTATTGCTTGCCGCATCTATTTCAACTATGTCCAGCAGACTTTCAGATTCTGCTTCTTTGCAAATTTCACACTGCCTACAAGCTTCACCCGAAACAACATTTTTGCAGTTTACAGATTTAGCAAATATTTTCGCACAAGTTGTCTTACCGGTTCCTCGTGACCCTGTGAAAAGATAAGCATGAGAAATTCTACCGGAATCGATTTCTCTTTTCAATGTTTCGGTTATGTGATTTTGCCCGACTACATCACTAAAACTTTTTGGACGCCATTTTCGATAAAGTGCTTGATACATCCTTTAATACCTCGCTTGCAAAATCGATTTTTGCTTTATGTAATTTAACATGCAGTCACAGAATTAACTACATCGCACGAAACATACTGCTTAATGCTGCTCGGTTCCCCGCCTGACATGGTTCACAGTCATTCGCCGTATAGCACCCAGATGACTGCATGTTAAATTACATGCATCTTGATTATTAATTGCATAAGACTTAAAATTAGTATACACCATAATTATGTTAAATACAAGAAAAATATTTTATTTTTTTAAATAAATATATTTCCGAAAGGAATGAAATTAATTTGGAGATTAAAATTGCTCACTGTTCAGATATACATATTGGGGCTTCGATATCGTCGCTTGAGAATAAATGTTATGAACGGAGAAATGAAATTAAAAATTCATTTTTCAAAATAATAAAAAAATGCGAACTTGAAAAAGTGCAGGTTTTATGCGTGGCAGGAGATTTGTTTGATGATACTACTGTAACTCAATCAGATATTGAAGAAGTAAAAAATATTTGTAAAAACGCTCCTTTTAAAATTGTAATTTCTCCTGGGAATCACGATCCATTTACTGCAGATTCGCCTTATAATTCAAATTGGCCCGAAAATGTAAGCATATTTAAAAATAATAATTTGGAAAGTATAGAGTTTCCGGAACTTAATTTAAGAGTATGGGGTGCGGCTTTTGTAAGTAGGTATGAGAGGAAGAGCTTTTTAAAAAATATTGATTTTTTTAAAGATGGCTTTATAAATTTATGCGTACTGCACGCTGATATATTAGGTAACCAAAAAGTATATAACCCGGTTACAGTTGCGGAAATAGAAAAAAGTAAAATGGATTATATAGCTTTTGGACATATACATAAGAGAAGCAGAATACTAAAAGCAGGTGAAACATTTTATTCGTACAGCGGTTCACCAGAAAGTTTAGGTTTTGATGAGCCTGGAGAAAAAGGATTTTATCTAGGATGTATCGGTAAAAATTTTTGTGATATGAAATTTGAAAAAATTTCTTCAAGGAGCTACGTAACGATCGAAATTGATATATCAAATTGCAGTAACGAAAAAGAAGTTAGAGATATTGTTTTAAATTACCTGGCAGATAAATATGGGGATGATTATCCTAAAAATATTTATAAAATTATACTCACAGGGGAAATAAAAGAAAATTTATATATTAATATAAAAAATTTAGAAGCATCTTTGAGGGAATCCGTTTTTCATTGTATTTTAGAAGATGATACTTTCGAGAAAATAGACATCGAAAAATTAAAATACAGAACGGATTTTAAATCTTTATTTATTAAAGATATTCTCAATAAAATTGAAAGTGAACCCGACGAAAACGAAGTTAAATTGCTTAGAAATGCCTTAAAATTAGGGCTAAGAGCTTTTGAAAGTGACGTGAAATATAGTGAAAATTAAAAGTATTCATATAGTAGGATTTGGAAAATTTAATGATTTTTCTATGGATTTTAAAGATGGATTACAGATAATCTGTCGCCCGAATGAATATGGAAAATCAACGATAATGGAATTTATAAAAATGATGTTTTACAGCAAAAGAGCGGGAGAAAAAGCTACATCTAAAAATCGCTCTTTAAGAAAGAAATATTTTCCGTGGTCAAAAAATCAAATGGGCGGTAAAATAATATTCGAATATTCTGGAAATGAATATGAAATTCAAAAAAAATTGGATTCTTCTTCTCCTTCAAAGGATGAGGTGCTGTTTCAAAATATATCAACGGGAGAAAAAATTATTTTAGATAAAAGTCAGGAGATAGGGGAGTACCTTTTTGGAATAGACGTGAGAAGCTTTGAAAGAAGCAGTTTCATGGGAAATATAGGAAAAAGCGATTTTGAGATACATAAAAAGGAAGAAGATAAAACCGCAGAAAAAATCATGGCTAATTTTTCGGAAAATAGCAATTTTACTGCATCAAAAAGGTTATCTGAAGCAATAAATGATTTGGAAAGTGTAACAAAACGTTCGGGCAAAATTCCAAAATTAAAGTGCAAAATTGATGAGTTAAAAATAAAAATACATAACCTAAAAGAAAAAGAAAATACACAACAACAGATTCAAGAAAAAATAGAAAAATTTAATGAATTAAAAGAAGAAAAATTAAATATACAAAAACATTTGAAAGCGGTGGAAGACTCAAATTATCTATCTAAAATAAAAAGCTTGGTATCAGAAGCTGAAAATTATGAAAATTTGAAATCTGAAATGAAAAAAATGTTATGCAGCAGCGAACTTCCGAAGGATTATGTATATAATTTGAAAATGAGAATAGGGGAAATAGAGGACTCATGCCGGAGGCTGCGAGATTTGAATTTTTCGAAGCCGAAATGTAAAAATTATAAAAATTTTCAGAAAGAATATGAAAATATAAAATATTTATCGTCAAAAAAATCAGACTCGGAAATAAATTTGAATAAATTAAATCGCTTTCAAGACTCTTATCATTCAAATAAAAATTGTTGTGATAATGAAAATTTAAATAATTTAGTTAATGATTATCATAATTTAAAATCGAACATATTTTGCAAAAAATCAAAAAATATTTCTTTGGCTTTATATATTTTGAATATAATTTTTCTTGTTGCTTCATTATTTACATTTGCCAGAATAGGTTCAAATAATTTTATATTTTGTATATTTTTATTTTTGGCGGTCTTGACTGGTTGCGTGAATTTGTTTAAATATATTAAAAAATCTCAAAATTTAAAATCATTAAAAAAATTGGATAGCGAAATAAATAAATCAATAATCTCCGAAAAAATTTTTTTGGAAGAAAATTTAAAAAAGTATCAGAGCGAAATTGACAAGATTTTGAATGATTTTGGATTGAATTCCGTTGAGGAATTTTATTTAAACTATATGGCGACCCAATCCGCCGGAAAAATTAGTGAAAAATGCGAAATTATAAAAAATGAAATAAAAATTTCCGTTGATTATTTAGTTAAGGAAGTTTCAAAGGTTAGATCAGTGGAATCATATCAGCAGTGCAAAAATTTTATCGAGTATTTAGAAAAATTAAAAAATGATATGCTAAACTTGGAAGAAAAAATAAAAATAAAAGCAAATATTTTAAATATAGATGATTACTCTTTAAAAAATTTGAAATCAATTGAAAAAGAACTGAGTTCTAAGATTGATGTTGCCCATGCGGATAAATTAGATTTGCCGCAAAAAATAGCAAGATTAGCATATTTAAACAGTCTGAATTTGGAAGAAAAAATTTCAAATTTTCAAAAAAGTATAGTGGTGTTTGATACCGATTCCAATGAACTCGAAGCCCAATTAATAAGCGAAGAAAAGCGTTTGAACCGTATGAATAACTACTTAAAAAGCCTGAAAATTGCCCATAGTACAATTGAAAATATTTCGGACAATTTAAGAAAAAATTTTAGCCCTAAGCTTAATCAAAGAGCATCGGAGATTTTTTGCGATATTACAAAAAATAAGTATAAAGAAATCCATGTTCAAAAGGATTATAGTATTTTAATAAATAATGATGGATTTGATATTGATTACGACAAATTCAGTAACGGCACAATTGATCAGGCGTATTTTTCGTTGAGAGTAGCCATTTCAGAACTTATATCTGAAAGCAGCAGTAATGTTCCATTGATTTTGGATGATATTTTTATGCAATATGATGATGCTCGTTTGCTAAGTCTTCTAAAATTTTTGAAAAATTATTCCAATTTGTCAGAAAGGCAAATAATATTATTCACTTGTCATAGTAACGTTGAAGATTTAGCTCTGAAAAATTCAATAATTGATTGTTAATTGTAACAATCAATTATTTTTTGTTTAGATTTATTTTTATTTTATCAATTGTAGCTCCTCGCAGAGTATACATATTTGAATTGGGCAAAAGCACGACTTTTTTCAAATGGTGCTTAACGGGCATAGTCCCTTCGAGTTTGCCCGAAATATTGTAAGAATAAAGTTTATCTGAACTTATCCCTATAATTCTATTTTTTCTTTGAGAAACACTATAAAGGCTGGACTCGGAGTTAAGCTTTGTAATTTCATTTCCGGTGATGTCAATTGATATTATCTCATCATTTTCGTTATCGTTAACAGAGGGCGTCAAACAGCAGCATATTCCATAATCTTTGTTAAAGTCGTAAGATTTTAATATTTTATCTTCGTATCCAACGTTTTTACAGTTATAATTTTTGGTATTTATGAAAGACATATATTTGTCGCCGATCGCAAGTAGATTTTCGTTTGCTAAAATATTTAAAGTAGTGCAAGTGTTATTGCTTAGTTTTATTTTATGTTCCGGGGTTTCGGACGAAAAATCAAGGACATAGATTTCTGATGCTATTTCTCCGTTTTCTGTTGAAATTCCACTAACAAAAGCTTTAGTTGCAAAAGAATTTATACAAATATCTGTTACGTAAATATCTGAAAAGTAATAATGATATTTTTCTACGTGAGATTTATTGTATACAGTTAATTCGGATAAGTGGTTTACAGATTCGGTGATTATCGCGCAGGAACCAGTTTCGGATACCGCGCCAGCTATAATTTTTTTCTCTGTTTTTCCTTCAAATAATGTTTTTGAAAGGCTTTCTAGCTTATAATTTTTACCGCCAATATCATATATAATTTGTCTTATGCCACTGATTTTTAAACACGGATTGCTAAAATTATGTTTGGATTTTCGAATAATCTTTCCTTTTGAATTTAATATATTTAGCGAGGTATCACTTAGAGCAAAGATATTTTTGTCATAGATTTGAAAATTTTTACTTAAAACCTTTTCGCCATCAAGTCCGGACGGAAAGGAGTCCATAAATCCTACGCTAAAAACTTTCCCTTGTGCCCACAAAATAATATTTTCAGGCAGAAAATTTATCCTATTGACCCATAAAATCATGAACACAAAGCTGCCTACAAGGACTAAAATTATATTTTTTATATCTTTGATAAGTCTTTTATTTTCTGTTTTTATTTTTTTGAAAAATTCGTAAAATTTATTAAAAATATTTTTAAAAATCATTTTTTGAGTTACTCAAAGTAACTTTTCACCATCCTTGAGATTTTTAATTTCAGTAGAAAATTTTATTAAGATATAACCCATGAGCCGGCGCTGTTGGCCCTGCTAAAGCCCTGTTCTTTTCGCTTATAATTTTGGGAATATCTTCAGGATTTATTTTTCCTTGTGCTACTCTTAAAAGTGTTCCTACGATTATTCTCACCATGTTATACAAAAATCCATCTGCTTTTATTTTTATAATTATTAAATCTCCATCTTTTTTTATACTCAAATCCTGAATTGTCCTTACCATGTTTGAAGCCTCTCGGGATTTGTCTATGGTCGCGAAGGAAGTAAAATCGTGCGTGCCGATAAGCATACTTGCAGCTGCATTCAATTTGTTTATATCTACAGGATACCAATAGTGAAATGCATATTTATCCAAAAACGGATTTCTTATTTTTGAGTTTAATATTTTGTAAATGTACTCTTTGGCCACACATGAATATCTTGCATGGAAATTTTCATCCACATCCCTACATGAATTAACCGCTATATCTCCGGGAAGATATCTGTTAAGAGCAAAAATCAAATTCTCACACTTAATTTTACTGTCGGTTTTAAAAGAAATTCCGTACATATTGGCATGAACTCCCGAATCTGTGCGACTGCATCCTTTTATTTCAGAGGTGCATTTCAGGACATTTTTTAGTGCATTTTGAAAAATTTCTTGAATAGTAACAGCGTTTTTTTGGATTTGAAAACCATGATAATTTGTTCCATCATAAGAAAGGGTCAAAAAAATATTTCTGTCTTTTTTTATATTATTATGTATTTGTTGCATGCATAAGCTCCCAAAACTAAAATTAAAATATACATCGATGCTATTAAATCTCGGTAACTGAATTGCAAAGTTTTAAAGTTGGAACGTTTTTTTGAGCTGTCGTAACTCCTTGATTCCATCGATATTGCTAGGTCGTTGGCTTTTTTTAGTGATGATATGAAAAGAGGGGCAATCACAGCCAAATAGGCTTTGAGTTTAACAATAAGATTTTTATCATGGAATTTTGCGCCTCTTACCAATTGTGCGTTATATATATTTTCGGCTTCTTCAAATAGTACGGGCAAAAATCTTAGTGAAATCGTTATAGTTACGGCCACTTCCTGAACATTAATTTTAAATATTTTAAGAGGGCTGAGTATACTTTCCAAAGCCTTTGATATTTGGTTGGGTGAGGTGGTGTACATATTTACAGAGCTTATTAAAATTACAGAAATTAACCGGATAAATACCACAATACTGCTTTTTGCAACCTTGGGATTTACGTGAAAAGAATTTTCTTTCATAAAATGAAAATTGTATTCGCAAATGAAATTTATCACACAAGTAATAACTGACATTATAATGACAGGTTTTAGACTTTTTAAATAATTTTTAGGAGAAACCGAAGAAAAAAACGTAATAATAAGCGCACCACAAAAAATAGTCAAAAGTGAAATAATATGGTTAGTTGTAAAAACGACATAAAAAATAACAAATAAAGATAATATTTTTATTCTCGGGTCGAGCTTATGTAAAAATGAATCTCCTGCAATAAATTTACCAAAATATATTTTTTTAATCAATTTTTTGCACCTCAGTATTTTTTAAGTATTCAAGTATTTGAATTTTTGCTCTTTCTAACTGAATTTCAAAAGGAATATGATAACCATTTTCATTTATTTTATTTATAATTTTCGATGCGTCGGGAATATCAAGCCCTAGCTCTAAGAGTTTTTTACTTTGCTTGAAAATTTCTTTTGAATCTCCAAAAGCAACCTGTTTTCCCAAATGCATAATTAAAATTTTATCAGAAAGGTAAGCAGCTTCCTCCATAACGTGAGAAACAAAAATTATCGTGGCATTTTTTTGCGATTTGTAATTTTTTATATATTCTATCAATTTAATTGCCGATGCAGCATCGAGCCCGGCTGTGAATTCATCTAAAATCAATACTTGTGGGTGAGTTACGAGTATTCCTGCAAGGGCACACTTTCGCTTTTCTCCTCCTGATAAACTCAGGTGAGATTTACTTAGTAAACTTTCATCTATATTTAAAAAATCGATAGTTTCTGATATTCTTTTTTTAATCGTATTTTCATCTGTATCTCTGTTTCTTAGGCCGAACGCGATATCATCGTAAATAGTCTTGCTGAACAACTGTTTTTCCGGATACTGAAAAAGTATTCCTATTTTGGAATATAGTTCATTTTTTAAATCAGATATATTTTTATTATCCAAGAGAATGCTACCTTCGGAAGGCTCCAAAAGCCCGCTGAGTAAATTAATTATTGTGGACTTTCCGGAGCCGGTTTTCCCGAGTATTCCCAGAATTTCTCCTTTATTTATATCAAAATTTATGTTTGAAAGAGAAAAATCATCAGATTTATCGTATGTGTAATAAACATTTTTAAATGAAATCATTTTATTTTCTCCAGTATTTTTATTATTTCGTCAGCACATTCAGAATTACAAAATTTGTTTGTATCGACGCTGTATCCGTTAATTTTCAAAAAGTGAAGTATGTCCGTAGATGCAAGTGGTAAAATATCGCTTTTTTGGATGAGTTCAACATCAGAAAACAACTTCTTAGGAGGCTTTATATCTATTATTTTAGCCTTGTCCATGAGAACCACTCTATCGGAGTACAGGGCTTCATTTATGTAATGAGTTATTAGTATAACAGTTATTTTGTGGATATTTTTTAGTTTTAATATAGTGTTTAAAATATTTTTTTTAGAATCAGGATCAAGCATAGAAGTAGGTTCGTCAAATACCATGATATCGGGTTTCATAGCCAGAACTCCGGCAATGATTAATTTTTGTTTTTGACCTCCGGATAGCGAATTTATGCTCTTTTTTTCGAATCCGTCAAGCCCGACTTCGTGGAGTGTATTTTTTATTATAGAGCCTATTTCTTTGGCGGGAACACATAAATTTTCTAAACCAAACGCTATTTCCTCTTCGACAGTCGAAGAAATAATTTGATTATCTGGATTTTGAAATACCATTCCTACTTTTTTCTTAACTTCCGAGATATTGTTTTTCGTGTTTAAACCATCTATATACACCTCTCCGGAAGTAGGAATCAAAGTTCCATTTAAAAGCTTTGCCAAAGTAGATTTTCCGCACCCGTTTGGTCCCATTATCGATATGAATTCACCTTGATTTACAAAAAAATTTATGTTTTCAAGCAAAGTAGCCGAATTGTTACTGTATATGTCTGTGCTTTTATAAGTAACATTCTCTAAACTTATAAATTTTTTCATAAAATCACTTCCTAAAATATTTTATTTTTGCTCCATATAGCTGTTGCTCCGGCGGGCATAACTAGCTCTGATGATGAAACAGGTATGCCTATTTCATCTGAATATACATATCCTCCTAATTCTTTTTGGAGCACTTCAGACAACATATATCCCATAACAGATGGCGAAAGCCCCGTGGAATATGAATTTATAACAAAAAATTCGGCGTCTTCTGATAAAACGTTTTTACACAATTTTATAAATTCATATATGTTATCTTCAATTCTCCAAATTTCTCCCCGAGGTCCTCTTCCGTAAGATGGCGGGTCCATTATAAGGCCATCATATTTGTTGTTTCTTTTTATTTCTCTCAGGACGAATTTTTCGCAATCGTCAACAATCCATCTGATAGGAGCGGTTTTTAGATTAGAAAGTTCTGCGTTTTCTCTTGCCCATGTTACCATGCCTTTCGAAGCATCAACGTGACAGACTTTAGCTCCGGCGTTTGCGCATGCCAAAGTTGCGCCTCCTGTGTATGCAAATAAATTCAATACGTTTGTAGGCGCTTTTCTCTTTTTTATAATTGTTTCAAACATATCCCAGTTTACTGCCTGTTCCGGGAATATGCCCGTGTGCTTGAAATTCATCATTTTTACATTGAAATTTAAATTTTTGTACGATATTTTCCAAGATTCCGGAACGTGTTTTTTTGTTTCCCAAGCACCGCCGCCTTTGGATGACCTATGATAAACAGCGCTGTAATTATTCCATTGAGGCAATAATTTAGGCGTTTTCCAAATTACCTGAGGATCGGGTCTAACCAAAATTATATCGCCCCAGCGTTCTAACCTGTCTCCATCCGAGGTGTCCAAAAGTTCGTAATCTTTCCATTTTGTGTATCTCATTTTTTATTTTCATTCCTTATTGTGTAACAACTTTTTATTTTAAATTTTCTGAAACTACAATTCGTGCTTCTTCTATCAAAGAATCTAATTTCTTTTCATCAAGACATTCGACCATAATGCGAATTTTGGGTTCTGTTCCGGATTCACGGATTAAAATTCTTCCGGATGAACCAAGCTTTGCAGTGGCATTTTTTATATATTCTTGAATTTTTTCGTTATTTTTCAGTAGACCTTTTTGTGACAATTCTATTTTCACTTCGGATTGCTTTTGAGGATATTTTACAAATTGAGATGAAAGCTCGGATATAGATTTTCCGGTCTTTGAGAGTATGTTTAAAATTTGTAGAGCTGTTAATTGGCCATCTCCTGTGGATGATAAATCCCCGAATATTACATGCCCGGATTGTTCTCCTCCGATGCTGTAATTTTTTTCAAGCATTCTTTCTAAAACATATCTGTCACCGACTTTTGTTTCTGATAAATTTATGTCATTTTTTTTGCAAAATTCTTTAAGCCCCATGTTAGACATAATCGTAGCGACAAGGGTATTGTTGGTTAGTTTGCCGTTATCTTTTAAATACTTGGCGCAAAGAGCCAGGATAATGTCTCCGTCCACTATTTTACCGTTATTATCTATTAATAAGCAACGATCGGCATCTCCGTCAAACGCAATTCCTATATCACATTTGTTTTTAACGACGTATTCAGATAATTTTCCTAAATGAGTAGAACCGCAATTTTCGTTGATGTTTATTCCGTCAGGATTATCGAAAAGAATGGTTGCATTTGAATTTATTTCAGAAAAAATTTTACCCGCAGTTGCACTGGCAGAGCCGTTCGCACAGTCTACAGCTATTTTTAAATTTTCTATATTTCCTTCAAAAGTTTCGCATAAATAATTTGTATAATCATCTATTGCTGATTCACATTTTAAAATCTTTCCTAATTTTTCTCCTATCGGTAAGCTCAGTTCTTCATTGCCTTCCACTAATTTTTCAATGGAATCTTCTATTTCATCGGTGAGTTTGTAGCCATCCTTATTAAAAAATTTTATTCCGTTGAATTCAAACGAATTGTGAGAGGCGGATATCATTATTCCCGCGTCTGCGTTATATTTTTTCACAAGATAGGATACAGCAGGAGTGGGGACGACCCCGAGCGAAATTCCTTTTGCTCCTACGGAAGCTATCCCTGCTAAAAGAGCGTTCTCAAGCATATCCGATGATATTCTCGTGTCTTTTCCTATCAATATTTTTGCGCTATGCCCACAATTGCCGGTCAGTACTTTTGCCGCTGCGCGACCTAATTTTATAGCAAGTTCACAGGTGAGTTCTCTGTTTGCAACTCCTCTGACTCCGTCTGTTCCAAAAAATTTTCCCATAAAAATCCTCCTAAAGTGTTAAACTGAAGTATTAAAATTTGCATTGTTCGTTTTCGAAATCGTGTTCGTGTGGATTTTTGTAACCCATGTGGCTGTAAGCTGCCGCGGTTACGCATCTTCCGCGAGGAGTTCTGCTGATAAATCCAATTTGCATCAAAAATGGCTCATAAACATCTTCTATGGTGATAGCTTCTTCTCCGATTGCCGAGGCCAAAGTTTCAAGCCCGACAGGCCCTCCTCCATAGTATGAAATTATAGTATCTATTATTCTACGGTCGTTTGTGTCGAGACCTAATTCATCCACTCCCAAGCGGTCCAAAGCATCTTTTGCTATTTTATATGTTATTTCTCCTGAATTTAGCACCTGTGCGAAATCGCGGACACGTTTCAATAATCTGTTTGCGATACGGGGCGTACCTCTGGAGCGCGAAGCTATTTCTAAACTTCCATCATTGCTGATTTCTATTCCTAGTATGTTTGCGCTTCTTTTTATTATTTTTGAAAGTTCCTCAGGAGTGTACATTTCGAGCCTTAATACAACTCCAAATCTGTCCCTAAGAGGCGCCGTGAGTTGGCCAGCTCTAGTTGTGGCTCCTATGAGAGTGAATTTAGAAAGAGGAAGATGATAAGAAGTTGCCATTTGTCCTTTTCCGGTTACTATATCTATTGCAAAGTCTTCCATAGCGGGGTAAAGTATTTCTTCTACGCTTCGGGAAAGTCTGTGAATTTCATCTATGAACAAAACATCTCCTGGGGATAGATTTGTAAGTAGCGCAGCCAAATCCCCGGGCTTTTCGATTGCAGGGCCCGAAGTTATTCGTATATTTACTCCCATCTCTTTCGCTATAATCATTGATAAAGTGGTTTTTCCAAGTCCTGGAGGGCCATATAAAAGCACATGATCTAAAGGCTCTTTGCGGATTTTTGCTGCCTCTATAAATATTTTTAGATTTTCTTTTACCTTTTCTTGACCTATATATTCATTTAAATTTTGAGGTCTTAGAGGGTTATCATTATCGAAATCTTCGGGTATTTCCGAAGGATTTATAATTCTGTCATCCATTTTTATACTCCTTTAGCCATACTTTTTAACGTCATTTTTATCATGTCTTCAGTAGATAAATTACTGTCTAAACTTGAAATAAAAGGCATTACATCTTGATATGAATATCCTAGCGACATCAAAGCATTTGCTGCATTTTGAGCATTGGAACTTGAAGGTAATATATTTTTAAATTTAGAATTGCTAGTCGAAGAATTTTTTGAAAATAATTTATCTTTAAGTTCTAGAACGATTCTTTTGGCGGTTTTTGCTCCTATACCACTCACAGCTGTTAAGCTTTTGCTATCATCGGATGTGACTATAGAAGCCACTTTTTCTGAAGAAAATTGAGATAAAATAGCAAGAGCTGCCTTAGGCCCTACTCCTGAAACAGAAGTAAGCAGTTTAAAGCAAGAAAGCTCATCTTTTTCGGAAAATCCGAATAAATCTATGGCATCTTGCCTGACGTTCATGTATGTGTATACAAGTATAGTAGTGTCTAAATTGCTTTTAAAAGCTTCTTGAGTGCACGCCGAAGTAAGGCATTTATAGCCGACTCCGCCGCATTCCACGACTATATAATTATCTTCTATGCATAATAATGTACCTTTTAAGCTATATATCATATTTACTCCTATTAATTAAAAATTTCCTGTCTTTTTTACTATATACTGATATCCCAAAGAATTTGCATGGCATATCGCAATAGCCAATGCGTCGGCAGTGTCATCAGGCTTGGGAATTTCTTTTAATCTTAATAATCTTTGAGTCATTAGCATTATTTGGGGCTTTTGAGCTTTGCCGTAACCTGTTACTGCGGTTTTTACTTGCAGGGGAGTATACTCGTATATAGGAATTTTATATTTTTGTAGTGACAGCAGAATTATTCCGCGGGCTTGAGCTACATCAATTGCGGTTTTGTGATTATTTTGAAAATATAATTTTTCAATCGAAGCAACATCGGGTTTATATAATTTTATTATTTTTTCCAGTTCATCAAAGATTATTTCAAGCCTTTCAGAAAATGTATTTTTCGGGCTCGTTATTATGGCTCCGTAGTGCACAGGAGCATATTTTGCGTTTTTAAATTCTATAATACCATACCCAAGAGTAGCATACCCCGGGTCTATTCCCAAAATTACCATTTAATCCACCTCTAACCAATAGATTATATCATGCTTAAAAAAATAAATAAATAATAATTTTAAAAGGTTTGAAATTGCTGTTTTAAGCGCTTTGAAAACGTGGTATATCTTAATTTAGACTTGTTAGTTTTCACAGCACTAATTACACATTCTTTGCGTCCTATTAAAATACAAACCTTTTTTGCTCTGGTTATGGCGGTGTAAAGCAAATTTCTTTCCAGCATTATATGGTGGCTCTTGTCCATGGGAATGATTATTATAGGATATTCTCCTCCTTGAGATTTATGAATTGTACAAGCGTATGCAAGTGCAAGTTCGTTAAGTTCGGAAATATTATATTTTACAATTTTTGAATCAAAATCCACTTCCAGAAAATTTGCGGTTTTATTTATAGAAGATATTATACCCATATCTCCGTTAAAAATATCTTTATCATAATTATTCTTTATTTGCATTACTTTGTCTTTGAGTTTGTATTCTACAGCATTGTACGTAAGGCTTAGGCTGTTTTTATTAACAGATTCCTGCAAAATTCGATTTAAATTGTCAGTGCCTAAAATTCCTTTTTTCATGGGACTGAGGACTTGAATATCGGTAACTGGATTGACTTTGTAATAATTTGGGAGTCTTTTTGTGTACAATTCTATAATTGTGTCAGCGCACTTTTGACTGTTATTATTTTCAATGAAAAAGAAATCAGAATCAGTTTTTATTTTTAAGTCCGGAATTTCTCCTTGATTTATTTTATGTGAATTTATTATAATATCGCTGATTTTTGACTGCCTATATATTTTATTTAATTTTATAATTGGCACAGTTTGAGAATCTATGATATCATGCAAAATATTTCCGGGTCCGACCGATGGCAATTGGTTGGCATCTCCTATTAATATTACTGTCATACTATCTGGAACTGCCTTAAAAAGATTGCACATTAATTTTATGTCTATCATCGATGCTTCGTCGACGATCAAAGCACTTCCTGCCAATTTGTTTAGACTGTTTTTACCAAATCTGCCGCCTTCTTGCGCTTCTAATAGTCTGTGAATGGTTTTGGCTTCTGACTTTGAAATTTCTGATAATCTTTTAGCGGCCCTGCCTGTGGGAGCGGTTAGTATGATGCTTTTACCTCGATTTTTAAGTATGTTTATAATAGCTTCGGTGATGGTTGTTTTTCCGACGCCTGCTCCGCCCGTAATTACCGAGAAATTGGAAGATAAAACTGTATTTATAGCTTCTTTTTGAGAATCGTCGTAATTTATCCCTATATCTCTTTCGGTTTTATCGATTTCAGCTTCGTTTTCGTCTTTGCTGTACTTGAGAAAAACAGGGAAATCTATTATTGATTTGATTTTCTTGGCTAAAAAAATTTCGGAATTATAAAAAACGGGCAAATATATTTTGTCTTCTTCACGGATTATAATTTTTTCTTTTATAAGATTTTCGCAAACATCTTTAATTTTCTCGGCATCTACTTCCAAGATTTTCGAACATTTTTCAGCTAATTCTTCCGACGGAATGTAACAATGTCCTTCTGTAGCGGATAAAGATTCCAAAATATAGATAATGCCTGCTTCACATCGTTTGTAAAAATCATTATCAAAATTTAAACTTTTTGCGATGCTGTCCGCGATTTTGAAATTAATTCCTTTTATGTCATAAATAAGGTCATAGGGGTTATTTTTTATTTTGGAGATACTTTCTTCGCCATAGACTTTAAAAATTTTTTGAGCAATAGCTGTTCCTAATCCAGCTTTTTGCAAAAAAATCAATAAGTCCTTGGTGCCTTTTTGTTCGTTCCAGCTTTTTATTATTAGCTCTAGCTTTTTAGGGCCTATTTTTGGAACCGATAAAAGCTTTCTGGGTTCGTTTTCTATTACTTCAAAAATTCTATCGCCAAAAAATTTTACCATGGATTTTGCAAGACTCGGTCCCACACCTTTAAGCGTTCCACTTCCTAGATATATTTCCATTTCACGCTCAGTGGATGGTAAACCTATTTCACATTCAGTAACATTAAATTCCATTCCAAATTCTTTATTTAATTTCCAGTTTCCCGTGAGATTCACAGTGCTCCCGATATTTATCTCAGGGAGGTAGCCAGAAATTGTTATGGCTTTTTTGTTTTCGCTAGAATATATTTTAGCTACCTTGAAATCATTGGTTTTGCTGGTGTAAATTACGCTTTCTATGATTCCGCTTATTTTTTCCATGAATAAACCGCCCTATAATATGTTTTTTCCAAATTATTTTATCACTGATTAATATAAATACCAACATTTTAATTACGTGATAAATAGCACTATCAATATGGTAATTGGAAGTTACTGTTGATTTTCTAATAAAATTGTGTTAAAATATAGCTTATGTTACTAATAAAAGGAGGAGTAAAATTGCACGATGGACACAGAGATAGGTTAAGGAAGAAATTTGTTTTGGGCGGAATCGATGGCTGGCCACATCATGAAGTGCTTGAATTGTTATTATTTTACGCAATCGCACGAAGAAATACGAATGACATAGCTCATCGATTAATCGAAAAGTTCGGAAGTTTTAACGGAGTATTTGAAGCGCCACTTGCCGTCTTAAAAGATGTTGATGGAATAGGAGAATCCACTGCTATATTTTTGAAACTCATTTCAGCAGTTGCCAGGATTTATGCCGAGAGCCGTAACTCTTGCAACGATTCTACATCTTTGGAAAATCTTTACAATAGTATTGCATTAAAATTTATAGGCAGAACTGAAGAAGTGGTGGTTTTAACGCTCCTGGACGCAAAAAGTAAAGTTCTTTTTAGCGATGTTATAAATAAAGGAAGTGTTAATTCTGTTGACCTTTATGTAAGGAAAATAATAGAACTCGTTGCCATGTATAATGCTTCTTCGGTAGTGTTAGCACATAATCATCCGAGTGGTGTGGCTGTGCCTTCTAAAGAAGAT
Organism: uncultured Eubacteriales bacterium; assembly: GCA_934692675.1. Classification (GTDB taxonomy): domain Bacteria; phylum Bacillota; class Clostridia; order Oscillospirales; family Acutalibacteraceae; genus UMGS1491. The sequence continues at coordinate 218,412 of CAKUUD010000002.1, forward strand.
TTAATTTCGACGGAACATATCAAGAATCTTCTTCGCAATATGCATGTTAATTTGCTTGACCATTTAATTATTGCCGATAAGGATTATATTTCTATTCGTGAATCGCTTATGGCGTTTGATGAGGAACTCGAAGATTAATTTATATACGGTATATAACGGGTTTATAAAAATTTTATAAAATATTTGTTATATTTGAAAATATGCTTGACTTTTTTGTACATAATTGATAAAATTTTAACTGTAAAATATTATTTATGTGACGGAGGTATAATTATGGATAATCAAAAGGTTGAGCAATTCTTGGCTGCTAACGGAAAATTTTTCCCAGCAGAAAAAATCCCTGCTATAAAACAAAGATTACTTGATGCTGATGAAAGCAAAGCTGCTGTTGTTGAATGTATAGGCTTTAAAGACCCAACGATGTTGCTTGTAATTTCGATTTTAGTGGGCGCTTTGGGCGTAGACAGATTTATGCTCGGAGATATCGGACTTGGAGTTGCAAAATTGTTAACAGCTGGGGGATGCGGAATTTGGAGCATCGTAGACTGGTGTATAATTACTAATAAAACCAAAGAATACAATTACAATGAACTAATGAAAAATCTCATATAGGATGTTGCACTCTTGTGAGTGTCAAATATTAAGTAAAATTTGCCAACTGTAAATTCAGGGGGCAAATTTTGTGTTTGTGCATAATTTACAAAAAGTCACTTGACAATATATATATATATATATAATGGATAGTGTAGTGGTCAAAGAATATAAAAATTTAACATAAATAGGAGGAATGATGATATGCCTGAGAAAATTAATTTTACAATGGATCTTGAAGAATACGGTGATGTATTTGAAGCCAGTGTACCGTGGAAACATGATGATGGATATTATCTATGTATAGATAATTCAAATACATTTACCGCAAACCAGTTGATAGCTAGTGTAAATAATAAAAAGTTACGTATTAGAAAGATAAAACCCAATGCTGCAAAAAATGAAAATTTCGAACCGACAAAATTTGATGGTGGCATTGACTGCAAAATCGTTTTAGGTACTGGATGGGGGATTTGTGATGTAGGTACTGTAAAGTTTAATGAAAATGGTGAGTCTATTGGTTTAGATGGAAAAGTGACAATGACCGTTTATGAAGATTATTTAAAAAATGTTGAGAAAGGTGAAATTGTAGCTTTTTTTGCTAACCCAAAATGGGTTTTTGTAGATACTACCACCAGAATAGTGATTGGTGAAATTCTTCAAGGAAAAAAAGCTTTTAGTGGAGCTTGGCCAACGCCGGAAGTATTTTGTAAGAAATTAGTGGCAAAAAAATTTAATGGAGATGCAGTCGAAGGTCAAATAAAATTTTATACAGATAATGGATTATATGTGGGGGATATTAAATTTTCTGAAAACGGCCAAGGCGTACAGCCAATAACTCCTGAAAACCTTGAATTAAATGAAGAAACGTTGAATGTTATAAATTTCAAAAAGGCGTTTTTAAGCGAATCATCAAAAAGCAAAAACAGTGAGTGGAATACCCTAACCAGCGTAAGTGCTATTTGTGAAAAAATACTTAAGGAACCAGATTTTACAACTAGATTGAAGAATCACTTAGGCTTGTATAACAAATTTTTAAATGAGGATGGACTAAGTTATTTAAAAGATACTATGAAAATTGCTTTGCCTGAGGAGTACGAAGGAGAGGCGGCTTGCTTAGTATATTTGAATTTCTTGAATAATAATAAGAGCGATACTAATGAGAATGACGATCCGAATACTGTTTCCTTTGAAAGAGCATTTGACAATGTTTGGAGCGCATTTGATAATGGTGGTAATGGATACACTATAAGAATTAAAGGGGGAGACAGTGAGGTTGCTGCTTTTGATTATGTAATATATAAAATGATTCAAGATAAACTTATAAAAGTGTATAAAATAAATGATCAAGGCGCTTTAATTAATCCAGGTGCCGGTAGTCATAAGTTCGAATTTGTTGAAACAGGTAAAGCCAAGTGTGGATTAACAATAGAAATTAATGACGAAGGTGAAGTAACTAAGTCAACTTGTACATCCGATAATGATGATGCGGGTTATAAAGCATTCTACGATAAAGCTAAATTAGTACTTGGAGAAGAAGAATTCAAAAAGCAAATAATAGATAGTTCTGGTAGTATGAACCCCATTGCTTCGGTCGATAAAATTGCAGAAATTCTAAAAAAGAAAGGATTGAATCCTGAATCACGCAAATATGGCGATTTTGCAAATGCAATAGAAGAGTATATCAAAGATAAAGATAAAGAAACATTAGAAAATGCGAAAAACGAGGCTTTAAAAGATTTATACACTAGACTTGGCCAACAATTACCTAAAGGAATGACTATCGAAAAGTTTGATGCAACAGATTTCGCTAAAAAACTACTCGGTTCAAAATTTATAACTCTATCCAAGGTTAAAAAGAAATTGAACAAATTAAACGGAGATAAAGAGAAACAGATTGAGTTACTTACCAGATTGCTAATGCGCATGAAAAGGAAAAAAGACTTTGAAAAGGAACACAAATTTGGTAAAATTCGCTATGCTCTTGGGGAAAGAGAAAAAACCGATCCCAAAATAAAAAAATGTTTTGAGGCCGCAGGCAAATATATTGTGAAAAATTATGATAAAATGACAGAAAGTACTTTAAGCAGTACATGCACAAATTTGCAAAATATTTTTAAAGATTTGGATAAAAAAGAACCATGGGCAGATAATCTGTGTGGAAATTTAAAAATGGAAATAGTAAGAAAATGTTGGATAGCACGTAATTATGAAGGCCCACGCAAAGCAATAATGGGCATTATATTTGCAAGTATGGCGGGTATAAATGACCCTAAAGATCTTATTTGCGCGTGCGATGCTCTTAAAAAAGGTGGAATAAAGAATTCAGACCAAAAAACATTTCTTGGTCAGGCTTCTCAAATCCGTAAATCAATCAAAGCTTTATGCGGCCGTGATGGTACAACTATGCCACTCGAAAAGCTGTGATAAAAAAATTACTTGTTAATGATTATAATTTTATAGACAGGTCTTATTGCAATGAGTTATTCCCACCAGAACCAAAAACCAGTAAATAAAGTTTTGATATGACACAATAAAAATGCACCTCTATTGAGGTGCATTATGTTTTTGGTTTATTTTTAATTAAGGGTCTTCTTTGATTTTTTCTTTACCGCTAAAAGTACAGTCAACGCAGCAAATCCCAAAGCAATCGGAAGAATATATCTTGCAATGTTATCTCCGGTTTTCGGAATGGATACTTGGTTTTTTCCGCCTATTTCTGCGCTGTTTGAGAGCTTGGTCGCTATGGCGTAGTTTGAAAAGCTTGATGTTTTAAATGTGAGCGTGTTTGTAGAAGCGTCATAAGTTGTAGGAATTACTTCATAGGTTCCGTCATGTTTTTCATGAACTAGCATTAGTTCATCGCCGACTATTCCTTTTTCGAGCTGTAAAGTTACAGTTGCTAGATCATTTAAATTATTTAGTGGATTTGACCAAAAATCATCAGCTGTTCCTTTGTATAAAATTTGATCCAGATTAATTCCCAAATAGGATGAAATTTCGTATCCCGTTGAAATTTCTTTGAAATTAGCAATTTGCTTTTCGGTTAAATCTGCATCTTTTACGGAAAGGAGCATCGAACCTGAATCAATTTCCGAGCCACTTAGTTTTATTGTTCCGGATTTTACTTTGTCGGATTCGGTTTTCACTTGGTCATCTACTTTTTCAAAAATTCCGCTTAAATGAACGTTTGTATCAGGCATTGTATATTCAAAAGTAGATTCATCTTTTCTTGCTACCAAGATTTCATCATTTATTTTTATGGAGATTAGTTGGTATCCGTAATGAGGCCTTAATTTAAAAATCACCTTTGAACCTGGTTTTACATCTGCCCAGCCATTATTTTTTTCAATGTCTTGACGTACATTTTTAAGTCCGATTGAATTTCCATCTGGGTCTTTAATATCCAGAATTTCGGCAGTACCGTTTTTTAACAGTTCATTATCTTTAAGGCTTGTGTTATTATTTTTGTCCGATTCCCAGATTATGGTGCGAGAATTATTTTCGCTAGAAGGATCTTGGTTTTTTGTTACAACTATTGTGTAACTTTCCGCAGGCTTTACCGAAAATTCAAGTATATCTTTAGTGCCTTCAGGGACGTTTATTTTCTGACCATTTACTGTTATGCTACCAATGTAACCGTCGCCGAATGCTATTTGAATACTTATCAAATTGTAAATGTCGCCGCTGGCGTAGCCTTTTCCGGTCCCAGATATTTCCTTGGACTCATTCCCGACTCTTTCTCCGTTAAGACGTACCGTCATGCCAAAGCCATCGTAAGTTGCATTTATGGAAATATCGTCAGGGTATTCATGCGCCGGATTAGTGGGCTCTTTTACGAGTTCGATTTCTAAATTTTCACTGAATTGAGCCGGATCTAATTCAACATAAGGGTTTACACTTACGTCAAATTTAGTTTCACCTATATACAGAGTGTTATATGAAAGGTCTTCCACTCCCCAAATGTCATCGGGATCTTCTACAATAGTAGAACTTGTTGCCTTTAAATAATAATTTTCACTTTCTAGGTCAATTTCCATGAATTGTTTTGTTATGTCTACATGTTTGTAATCTTCTGTCGGAGAATCAATTTTCTTAACAAGTTCTATGGTACCTTTTTGTGAACCTCCAGAATAAACAATTTTTCCGTCGACTAATTCATTTTGCCCCTTGAAAAATAGTGTAGTTTTAGGTTCTGTCGCGCATACGTTTACTCTTAACATCGGTAGTACCAAATTTAATAATAAGCACAGTGCGCATAAAATAGTTTTAATTTTTTTCTTCTGCATTTTATCCCTTCTTTCTGCAACTTCTTGCAATCAAATTTTATCACAATATGAAATGTTTTTGTGATATTTTATAATTTTTTAAAAAAAATTAGGATGATATTAATAAATAGCTATAAAATTTGTATGGTTAAAGCTTGGTTTACAATAAAAAATTTAATTTAGAAATTACTTATAAATTTCTTTTTTGGTTCATATGATTGTACTATTAAGAATTAAAAGGAGCGATTTTTGATGATTAGTAAAAAAACAATTGGGTTACTTTCAGTCGCTTTAGCTATTCCTGCTTTTTCGAATGTGAATTTAAGTGCGATAGAGCTTGATTCTGATATGGGATACTATGAATCAGTAAAAAACGTATTGGAAGTAAATCAAAACTTGGAGGATTTGGAAAATAGTTTAAAACCTATTTTAAAAAATTTTTTTGATTCAAAAATAGAAGAATATATTAATTTTCTGGGCAGCAACCACGAAGACATCCAAGAGAATAAAAACTCTTTGATTGAGTGCATTGATTTTTATATAAAAAATTTTTCTCTCAGAGAAAGACATTTTGGGTACCCTGCAAATATGTGCAAAAGAACTGCATTGGTTAACATTTTCAGCTCCATTGAAAAGGAAGGATTTTTGGCTAATAACTGCGGAGATGTAAACGAATCAGGAAATTATCGTATGGACTCAAAAGAAATTGAAAGAGATATTTTAAAGCTCTTTGCTGAGAAATTTGGAATACAGGATAATTATTGGGGATATATAACCTCAGGAGGCTCCGAAAGCAATGAATGGGGGATTAATGCTTCTTTTAAGAAAAATCCCGATGGAATACTTTATTTTTGCGAATCTGCTCATTACAGTATATATAAAAATTCCGAATCACATAAAAGAAGAATTATCCCACAGACTTCTGAAGAGGATGAATCCATAAATTGCGAAGCTCTTTTTAAGCAAATAGAAAAAGATTACAGCCAGACAAAATCTCCGGCTAATATAATTCTTACTTGGGGCACTACCAAATATGGTTCTTGCGATGATGTTAAAAGAATAACAGATTTTCTTATAGAGAAGCACATTCCATATTATGTGCACGTAGACGCAGCACTATTCGGAGGCATTCCTAATAACCAAGTAGACGCTCCTGTTATTTCTGAGATTAAAAATCTTAATATAGATTCCATATCAACCAGCTTACATAAATATATTGGTGTTCCTACGGTTAAAAGCATTCTTTTGAGCACCAAAAAAGCATCCGGAGAACATATCGATTATATCGGTCAAACTGATAATACTACTTCAGGTTCAAGGGATATAATGCCGTTTTCTACAAGGCAACAAGTAATTGATATTTTAAATCATTCGGCTTCCGATGAATACAAGAAAAATATAGAATTTTTTGAAAAATGCCTTAAAGATAAAAGCGTTAATTTTGTAAGGAATGGAAAATCTAATATTTTTGTTGTTGATGCACCTTCTGATGAAATCTGCAAAAAGTATCAACTATCTTGCTTTACCGATAAAGCAGGACATCAAAAATCTCATATAATAATTTTCCCGTATCAAAATCAGAATATAATAAAAGAATTAGCTGAAGAATTAAGTTAAAAAATATATGAAGGAGAATATTAAATGTTTAAAAAAATAGCTATGTGTTTGTGCTTTTCACTATTACTATCAGGAAAAATTTGCGCTACGGCTCCCGGCGAAGAAAATCCTAAAGATATTCCGGAAGGTTCATTTAAAATAACCCCTTGGCAAGTTGAAGGAAAAGTTGATTATGACGCTGTGCTTGACCAATTCGGAGTAGAACCTCTTACAAAAGATATAATTAATCGCTGGGAAAGCTTAATGAAAAGATCAGGGAAAAATATAAAATTGCATCCATGGGTAACACGAGGAATATTTTTTTCGCATAGGCATTTTAATGAGATTTTGGATGCTTATGAAAGTTATTTAAACGAGAAAGAGAAAGATCCGAACGCCCAATGCCCTATATTTGTGTATACAGGCCGCGGTCCCAGCTCAGATGCCATGCATTTGGGGCATTTAGTTCCATTTATGTTTGCCAAATATTTGCAAGATGCATTTGATTGTAATGTAGTGATACAAATGTCCGATGATGAAAAATTTTATTTTAAAGATATGACGTTTAAAACAGTTTACGATTTGGGAAGAAAAAATTCAAAGGACATAATAGCTGTTGGATTTGACCCGAAGAAAACTTTTATATTTTCTAACCATGATTACCGGCTTTCATGCAGAGATTACGAAGAGCTTGTCACCGAGATGAGAAAATGCGTTACATTTCATACATTGCAAAAAGTTTTTGGATTTGATGACCAAGCAAACCCCGGAATGATAGATTGGCCGGTATATCAGTGCGCTGCGGCTTTTTATCAATCGTATCCGCATCTTTTTAAAAAACCTGCATTATGTCTTGTTGCTTATGCGATAGATCAGGATCCGTACTTCAGACTTTCATCGCAGCTTTCAAATACTCTTAACAAGAGAATACGAAGTAAGTCGGTGTCTGCTCCGGTTAAACATACATTCAGCCCGTGCTCAATAATCGGGAAATTTATTCCTCCGCTTACTTTTAATAAAAACGGCGAAGCTAAAGAGAGAAATACAGGAAAAATGAGTTCCAGTGTGTCTGCTGAGTCTACGATATTTTTAACTGACACTCCTGCACAAATAAAGAAGAAAGTTAATAAATATGCTTTTTCCGGCTCTAGAGGCGACGGCACTTTGGAAGATCATAGACGAGTGGGCGGGGATATAACGCTGGATGTTGCGTGCCAATATTTGAACTTTTTTGAGACAGATGACGAAACGTTAAATAGCATTTACTCAGATTTTACTGCTGGTAGAATCACTTGCGGAGATACTAAAAGATTACTTATAGATAGGCTTGTTAAAATTGTAGGGGAGCATCAAAGAAGAATTTCACAAATTACCCAAGAAGATATTGATGAATTTTATTCACAAAATAAGAAGTAAATATTAAATTTTAAATTTGTATTGAAAAACATATTTTCATGTGGTAATATTTTCCCGAATTTACAAAGAAAGGAAATTTGCCATGCAATTGTTAATTTGTGACGTAAAATTTAATAGCTGGCAAAGCTGCTACAAATAAGATATTTGTAGTGGACCTTTTGACTGCGCCGCTTACAGGTATCTTAAAAATATCTGTAGCGGCTTTTATATTTTAAGAAAGCCGAAACGTATAAAATCGTTTGGGCTTTTTATTTTTTTGGAGGTAGATAAAGTATTTATAGGTTACGCCTTACAATAGTTTGGGGATATAATAAAAAATTTTGATTAGTGAAAGTTATAAATTAAGAGGTGTAAATTAAAATGAAGAAACTTTTTAAATTGATATTTTTATTACCAATTTTGTCTTCGATATTTTTTATAAGCTGCAAAAAAGATGATTCCAAAATTAAAATAGGTATAATGCAAATCGTAGAGCATGAATCTCTTGACAGCGCCAGGCAAGGATTTATAGATGAGCTTGAAAATTTGGGGTATGAACAGGGTAAAAACGTAGAATTTGACATTCAAATTGCATCGGGGGACATTTCAAACTGCGTTACTATAGCCGAAAAATTTGTGAATGACAAAAAAGATATTGTTTTAGCTATTTCAACCCCTTGTGCACAAACGATGGCAAATGCCACAAAAGATATCCCTATTTTAGTGGCGGCTGTAACAGATTTTGAGGGGCTCGGGATTATAAATTCCGAAGAAAAGCCCGGAAAAAATGTAACAGGAGTATCGGACCTTGCGCCTACGGATAAAATAATTTCTTTGATTAAAAAATTAAAGCCGGATTCTAAAAAAGTTGGAGTTTTATACTCCGTAACGGATTCCAGTCCTCAGTATCAAGCAAAGATCGCACAGCAAGAAATAAAAAAACTTGGTATGCAGTGCAAATCCGCAAGTGTTTCTCAAATTAATGAGGTTGAACAAGTGGCCGAAAATCTGGCAAAAGATGTCGATGCTCTCTATGCGCCGGTAGACAAAATTACTTTCTCCACGATGCCAAAAATTTCACAAATATTTTTAAAAAATAAAAAATTTGTTGTTTGTGCGGAAGACAATATGCTCTCCAAAGGTGCAATTGCAACATACGGGATTGATTACTATGAATTAGGAAAAATTGTGGCTTCTCAGGCGTCAAAAATTTTGAAAGGGGAAGAAAAAATAGAAAACATTCCGATTGAACATATACGAAATGCGAAACTTAATTTAAATTATGATATTGCCGAAAAACTTGGTATAGATGTTACAAAAATTTTGAAAGGAGAAAGCTGATGGATATTATAATTTCAACTATATTTCAGGGGTTAATTTATTCCGTTTTGGGCATGGGTGTGTTCATAGCGTTTAGGATTTTAAATTTTGCTGATATGACCGCTGAAGGGAGCTTTACTCTCGGTGGAAGCATTTGCGCAGTTATGATTTTGCACGGAGTGCATCCTGCAATCAGTATAGTTGTTGCCGGGCTTTTTGGAACTTTAGCCGGATTTTTTACCGGATTCTTAAATACTAAACTTAAAATTCAAGGTATACTCTCGGGAATTTTAGTAATGATTTCACTTTATTCCGTTAACCTGAGAATTATGAGGAAAGCTAATTTATCAATTTTAGGGAAAGAAACTATTTTTAAATTTAATGGAAGTTCGAATATTACTAATTTTATTTTCGGAATATGCATATGCGGATTTTTGATATTAATTTTGTGGCTGTTTTTTAAAACAAGACTTGGGCTTACAATAAAAGCTACTGGCGATAATGAACAAATGGCTAAATCTTTGGAAGTAAATACGGATTTTAGTAAAATTTTTGCACTTATGATAAGTAGTTTTTTATGCGCCTTATCAGGTGCTCTGGTGGTAGAAAATCAGGGCTATTCCGACGTTAACATGGGCGTGGGAGTGATTGTAATTGCACTTTCGTCAATTGTTATAGGCGAAGCCATTGTAAAAAAGGATTCAATAATATCCAAATTAATAGGCGTGGTTTTGGGTACGATTTGTTATAAATTTATGATTTATTTTGTTCTGAGGATGGGTATGAACCCTGGCGATTTAAAATTTTTCACTGCACTTATTGCCGCTGTTCTATTGGGCCTGCCGAACATTCAAAAAAATTTTAAAGGAGTGAAGAATAAAAATGTTGAAGCTTAAAGAAATACACAAAAGTTTTGGAGAAGACTCTTCAAATAAAAAAGTTATTTTTGAAGAATTTAATCTAGATATAAAAAGAGGAGAATTCGTTACGGTAATTGGAGGTAATGGGTGTGGCAAATCCACTCTTATGAATTTGATTTCAGGATCTGTTTTTCCTAAAAAAGGTCGAATATTTATAGATGGAAAAGATGTTACTTATATGCCCGAACACGAAAGAGCCAAGATGATAGGGCGGGTGTTCCAAGATCCTCTGAGAGGCACTGCGCCTAATCTTACTGTTGAAGAAAATTTATCTTTGGCGTTTTTAAAAGGCGAAAAAAAAGGATTGAAATTCAGCATAAACAAAAATAGAAGAGAAATTTTAAAAGAAAAACTAAAATCACTTAATTTAGGCCTGGAGAATCGTCTGGATGCAAAAATGGGGCTCCTTTCCGGAGGACAGAGGCAAGCAATTACACTTCTCATGGCTACTTTAAAGAAACCTAAAATTCTTCTTTTGGATGAGCATACAGCAGCTTTGGATCCTAAGTCTTCGGAAAAAATACTTGAAATAACAGAAAGGATAGCGTCTGATCCTGAAATTACAACTCTAATGATCACACATAATATAAGAGATTCGCTTAAAATAGGTACACGTACCATTATGCTTAATTTGGGGAAGGTGGTAATAGATTTGAACGGAGAATACAGAAAAATTATGAGCTCCGAAAAGTTGCAAAAATTATTTGATGATATCAATTATTAGAATAAAAATTTTATATTATTGATTTATTCACCTAAAACGCTTAACTAAAATTCCTCTGCAGTTTAGACCTACTAATTGTAAATAAAAACCCCCTACAGCTTATTTGGGCTGTAGGGGAAAATTTTTGATTAATTTAAATTTTCTTGCATATCTCTTCAAATTCTTTGTAATAATTATTGGAGCGACTGCTTGTACATCTTGGAGCAAATTTAATGTCTTCGTTATAGATATTAAGTATAGCTTCGGGCTTTACCCAAGGTTTATTTTGAATTTTGCTGGTTTCTTCGTGTGTCAAATATCCCTCATATGAAACTAATCCTCGTCTTAAATACTCATCTTTTTTGCAAGCTTCAGTTACACCATTTTTTAGAATATTTTCAAAATGAGAAACTAAACAAGCAGAATTTGCAACAGATGTCGAACCCGCTATGACAGAAGGAATGTTGGGCACGCAATAGTGCACGACGCCTTCCTCTATGTACGTAGGGTCATTATGATTGGTTTCGTGGAAAGTTTCTATAACGCCATAATCGTTGCTTATGTCAACTATAACAGAACCCTTGTGCATAGATTTAACCATTTCACGAGTTATTAAAAATTCTTTGTTATCTTTCGGCCAGCGGACACAGTTAACAATCAAATCTATTTCTGGTAATAATTTTTCTATATTGCACCTATTTGAAAAAAACGTATTAACTTTCCCGTGATATTTGCTTTCTATATTCAGAAGTTGCTGATAATTAACATCACCTACAGTAACCCATGCTCCTAATTGATGTAAAAAATCTACTGCAGCAGAACCTACAAGTCCATATCCAAGCACCATCGCTTTTATATTTGGAGCTCCTGCGAGACCTGATACAAATTTCCCGCACCCGCCATTGATACTTAACATAGAATAAAGCCCCATAAACGCCCCGGCTTTTCCTGCTGCTTCGCAGTTTGGGGAACCGTATCTGTAAGTATCTTCAGCAGTAAATGAAATAACTTTTTTATTTAAAAGTGCTTCTACTTCTTCAGGATGAGCTGCAGGGTGTATACATGAAAAGACAATTTGCCCTTCTCTTAATAAATCATATTCCGAGGGTTCTATTTCTTTTATTTTTGCAACCATGTCGCAAGTTTTATATATTTCTTCTTTGGTATTTAATATTGTTCCTCCGGCATCAATGTATTCTGTGTCTTCGAATCCTGCCAATTTTCCTGCATCGTGTTCTACAAAAACTTCTGCGCCTTGATTTGTCAGAGTTTTAACTTCGCACGGGGTAGCTACTACTCTGCACTCACCGATTTTTATGTCTTTTAATACACCGAATTTCATACTTAAACACCTTCATTTTAATATATTTTATATATAGTATATAAAAATTTTTATAAATTTACAAATTAAAAGTAATTTATTAATTTTTTACATATTAATGAAGCAAATAAGAAATATATAGATATTTTGACAGGGGATGAACGCGAGATAATGTGATGGGTGTTAGTGTTTGTCTAAAAAGCAACAATAAATCAATAATTTTGGGCATTTATTGAAAGGGGAAATTTAAAATGAGTAAAAAAGTATATTTAAGTCCAAGTTGCCAAATAAATAACGTTTATGCAATTGGCAACACAAATGAACAAGAACAATGCAATAGAATTGCAGAATTTGCGAAAACAGCTCTTGAAAGGTGTGGGTTTGAAGTTAAAAAGGCTCCCAAGGGGCAAAGCTTGACAAAAAATATCAGCGAGAGCAACAATTGGAGTGCGGATTTGCATATTCCAATTCATACGAATGCATCTAACGGACAAACTTTAGGCGGAACGCTCGTCATGATTTACAGTAACGATACTGAAAACAAAAAGGCAGGGAGTGCAATTTTGAATGCTGTTGCACCCATCTCTCCTGGTTCAGATTACAATTTGAGAGTAAATCCAAGCCTTGCAGAATTAAATTCGACTAAAGCTATTGCGGTTTACGTTGAGTGTGAATTCCACGATACAAAAGAAGGTGCAGATTGGATAATAAACAACGTCAAATCCCTCGGGGAAGCAATTTGTAAAGGCGTGTGCAATTATTATGGTGCTACATACAAAGAGGATCTTTCCGACAATTCAGACAAACTTTACAGAGTGCAAATTGGAGCATTTAGAGAAAAATCAAATGCAGAAAACTGCCTACAAAAAACGAAAAACGCCGGATTTACCGACGCTTTTATAAAAGAGGAATAAATATGAATCAATATGTATCAAAAATGATTATGGTTGCAATACTAATTGAAGGAATCGTTACATATTTTAATGAGTTTTTTGTTTCGGGAAATATGCCGTGGCAGATGATTTGTAGTTTAGTATTGGGAATAATTATGTCTGTGTCTTACGAACTCGATTTACCCAAACATCTGGGTCTTAAGTCAACGATCCCGCATATTGGCAGTGTTTTAACGGGAGTTTTGATTTCCCGCGGTTCGAACTACTTATATGATTTAATCAATAAACTAACTAAAATATAGGAATTAATTTTGCACATAAAAAGCGTAAGAAAAAATCCCCCAACTGGGGGATTTTTATTTGGCGGAGAAGGAGGGATTTGAACCCTCGCGCCGATCGCTCGACCTACACCCTTAGCAGGGGCGCCTCTTCAGCCACTTGAGTACTTCTCCAAATGTGAAAGTATGAACAAATATTTAATTTCGATGGCGGAGGGAGTGGGATTCGAACCCACGGTCCCTTGCGGGATCACCAGTTTTCAAGACTGGCTCCTTAAACCACTCGGACACCCCTCCAACTGTTTTACATTCACGATTCTATCATAACATAAAATTTAAGTCAACTATTATTTTGAACTTTTTCAAAATTTTTATAAACACATATTTACGAACCTAAAACAGATTTTTGAATATTATGTTAATGAGAATACTTTTATCATCAAAGTTCTTCTCAAAAGAAAAACAATATTTAAGGAGGTCACAAAATGTCTTGTCCATACGAAAAACCATATAAACCTGAACATGAGGTATGCCCTGCGCTTGGATTTCAAGATGTAGTGGTAGGTGTTCCTGTGGAAATTAAACCTTTTGCTCAAATCGGCAAAGTAAAAACTGAATGTGTCGGCAAACCTATAATCAAAAGAGGAAGCACAATGTGTGAAGGAAAATCAAAAGAAACTTGCAAATTTACTATAAGTCAAAAAGTAAGAGTTGAAGTTCCGGTACTGTTCGGCGCTAAAACAGAAATAGGGGAAGCTCGTATAGATTGCAAACACCATGGATTCCCATGCGGCGCTGAAAAAGAAGAAAAAAATTTTGAAGCACCCCAAGAAAGAGAATTTTTTTCAGGAATGATAGGATAAAATCTTTTATGATTTACATATAAAATTCGGCTCTCTATAAAACGTTTATATATGTCCTCTGTGCGTAATTTTTTAAAATGCACAGAGGGTTATTTTTTTATGAGTGCGTATATTTAAAAATTTTAAGTAAAAATTATTATAGAGGTGATAAATATTAACAAGATAGATTATTTCAAAGAAACCTATATTCATAATGAAAACAAGCTAAGCAAAGAAAAAATAAAATTTTTTTCAAAATCACTAGTTGAAAATATAGAATATTTTAAAAGAAAATTTCACGATAGCGCCGACCTTTGCATTAAGTATTTAAATGTAGACAATACTCAAAGTGCAATTATAACCATTTCTGGAATGGTAAATAAAGACACTCTAACGCAGAGTGTGGTTTACCCGATTATTACGAAGGAAATTAAGGGAACGAGTCCTCTGGAAAAATTTGAGTATATAAGAGACAAAATAATAATAGCTTCTGACCAAGTTCAAGTTTCCAACTATATTGATGCTTTTGACAAAATAATGTCCGGACATGCTCTTTTTGCCATGGAAGGCTGCGATTCTATGATTGCTATAGGAGTGCAGGGATTCTCTTTCAGAGCAGTATCAGAGCCGTCATCGGAACTAATGCAACGTGGTTCCAGGGAAGGCTTTGTGGAGGCAATAGCAGTAAATATGACACTTATACGAAGAAGGCTAAAGAGTCCGGATTTAAAATTTGAAATGTCAAAACTAGGAACAGTCAGTAAAACATCAATTTGCCTTTGCTATATGGAAAATAAGGTTTCTCCGGAAATACTAAAAAAGATAAAAGATAAATTAAAAAATATAAATTTAGAAATGGTAATAGAATCCGGGTATGTGATTCCATATTTGGAAGATCAAGGAGATTTTTCATTATTCAGCGGAATAGGAATGACCGAACGCCCTGATACGGTTTGCGGAAAAATCTCGGAAGGCAGGGTAGCAATATTAATAGATGGAACTCCTAACGCATTGCTTGTACCATATATTTTCGTAGAATATTTCCAGCATTTGGACGATTATTCCATGCACACGTATTTTGCAACTTTTACAAGGTGGCTCAAATATTTGGCTTTTTTTATGTCTACTCTTCTTCCGGGACTATATGTTGGGATAAGTACGTTTAATCCGGAGATATTACCCGGACCCATACTAAATAAAATAGCATTGGCTGTAGGAACAACCCCTTTTTCACTTATGACAGAAACAATATTTATACATCTTATATATGAAATAATGCGTGAAGCCGGACTAAGAATTCCAAGACCTCTTGGACATGCAGTGAGTATAGTCGGAGCTCTTGTTATAGGCGAAACAGCGGTAAGTTCCGGGCTTATAGGTGCTCCGACGCTTATGGTGGTTGCTCTAACGGCTATTTCGTCATATGTAATACCCAATCTATACGAACCTATTTCTATTCTGAAATTTATATTTATAATAACGGGAGGATTACTTGGAATATGGGGAATCATGATTGTATTTACGGCAATTTTAATAAATATATGTTCGAAAAATTCCTACGGAGTACCGTTTACTTCTCCAATAGCTCCGTTTAATATTTTTGCCATGAGAGATGTTTTAATCAGAAGCGGATGGAGCTTTTTAAGTAAAAAAAATATAAGAGTACAAAATTTACCCGGTTCTGAAGTTAAAGATAAATAATTATATGGGAGAAAAAATTTATGGAAAAACGACCTTCTATATCTGTAGGACAAATATTTTCCATGCTGTTTATAAGCAGAATGGTAGTGAGTATGACGTACGGCACACTCCTTATAGGAGATTCTGACATTTGGGATCATTTGATTTCCGCTCCTATTTCATTTTTATTAACATTTTTGCTGGTTTATCCTGTATATAGATTATTTTTGATGGATAAAAAAATGAATGTCATGGATAACGCATATTCCCTGATGGGAAAATGGGGGATGTGTATAATTTTAATATACGTAATATATTACTTGGTGATAAGCGTCCATACTTTATCGGTTTTTAATAATTTTATATCCAATGCTGTAAACCCGCCTATTTCGCTTTCGCTCCTTTCAATAGTTTTATTAATATCATGTTGTTATGCGGCATATAAGGGATTGGAATCGCTAGCACGTACATCAAGTTTTATACTTTGTGCTACGATAATATCTATATTTTTTCTTACAATATCTTTGCTTTCCAGCATAGAAAAAATAAACTTTACACCTTTTATGTACAACGGGAAAGAATCTGTCAAAGAAGGAATATTTTATATGATTTCACAAAGTTCCTGCATCCCTGCAATGGCAATGCTTCTTCCGATGGGTAGAGGAACCAAATGGAAAGGAATTTTAATATGGAATTCTTGTATATACGTTGTGTTTTCGCTGATAATAATTCTGATTATAGGAAGCATGGGTGATTTCACCTATACACAATTATTCCCGGTATATACCGCCGCGGGGACGGGTAAGTTTGGATCTTTTAGGCATCTGGACGCAATGTATTTGGGCGTTTGGATCTTAGGAATATTTTTAAAATTATCATTATTTATAGTGTTAGCTTCAGAGGGAATTAAAAAAATTTTGGGAGAAAGAGCTAGCAAATACTCAGTTATAATATTTGGAATTCTTTTAATGCTTCCGACATTTTTTCCGAATCTTTTTGGCATTTTAAAAAGTAGCGCTACAACAACATTTCTTTTTTACTTTGTAATTTTAACTTCTGTTATATTGCCGATAATTTTAATAATTTTAAAAAAATTAGGAATTCGAAAGGAACACGTAATTTGAAAACGAAAAATATATTTATGGGATTAATAGTATGTTTAAGCTTTTTATTACTGACGGGGTGCTCCGAAGGCCAACAATTACACCAAAAATTAATTATCCAAGGGATAGGTATAGATAATTCAGAAAATGGCTATTTGCTAACTGTACAAGCGTTGGATTTTAAAAACCCAGCCAACGAAGATGAACCCAATATAAAAAATATAGAAGTTGAAGGGACTTCTCTCGTTAGTGCGCTAGAGAATATATCCAAAAAGACCAGTTTGACTCCTGTTTATTCCCAGAACATGATAATAATTATAGGAGAAAGCATAGCAAAAAATGGAGTAGATAAATTCATGGATTTTTTTGTAAGGCACTGCGAGGCAAGACCCAAGGTTAAGTTATGCGTAGTTGAAGACAAAGCCTCGGAGTATTTTAAAATTAAGCACAATAACAAACTAATAAAAGCTAAAGATATACACGATTTGATTCCGGATGCTCTTAACTCAGATATACTACATTTTGTGTCAAGTTTAAAAAATAAAATAAGCGATCCGTATCTTGCGTGTTTGGGTACAGAAAAATCCGAATCGGAAAAAAATATAATTCTAAGAGGAGTAGCAGTTTTTTCAAATGAAATTTTCAAAAGTTATCTTCATGATAATGATTTTTTAGGATTCATGATTCTTAAAGGAGTACCTGAATGCGGTACATGCAAAATTCATGATGAAACTTTGGGTCAAATTACATGCTCGGTAAATAAAGTTGAGTCTCAAACTCGTGTTATAAATGATAATTCTGATTCTCCTTCATTTGATATAAATTTAAAAGTAAAAGCATCCGCTTTTTCGATAGACAATAAATTTGATACATGTTTTGATGAAAATTTAAAGAATTCTATAGCAGAAAAATTGTCAAAAAAAATAACCGACATATGTTATGCGGTTATTCATAAAACTACCGATATGGAAACGGATATTTTAAATTTGGGAAGAACTTTAAAAAATTCAAATCCCGAAGTATTTAAGAAAATAGAAAAGGAATGGTCTCGAAATCTTTCTAAATGTCAATATAATTTGTCTGCAAATACAGAAGTAATTATAACAGGAAAAGAGCCTATTTAAATAAGAGAATCCTCTTCAAAAATTTTGCTGTGAATCATATTAAGAGCTTGATGTCCGGCGCTGGAAGGAATTATTACAGATACTCTTTTTTCTGTGCATGCAACCATTTCGTAATTAATATTTGCTTCAGACAATACTTCAAACATGATGGACGCGATATTTATATTAAAGCTTTCCGAAACGTTTACGACTGAAATTTGTGATTTATCTTTTTCATAAAATATTTTAGAATCTTCTACCCCTAAATTATTTTTCAATATTTTTAAAGTATCAGATAAATTTTCCTCTTTTACTACAAATATTATTTTATTTTTATCCGTTTTACCTATAGGCATCAAATTCATGTCTATTGATATATTATTGGATTTAAGCTCCGAATTAATAGTACTGAACGATAAATTTATGTTGGCAATATCTGTGAGTATAATCTTTACCATATCGTTTAAAATTGCAACTCCACTTGCCGAATGTGTGTTTTTCCTCGGAATGTTTTCAACTATGGTTCCTTTGGAATTTTCTGAAAGGCTGGAGAGAACTTCCACTTTTACATTATTATTTTTAGCAATCTCTATGGATCGGTCATTAAGGACTTGTGCACCGCAATATGATAAAGCATACATTTCATCATAAGAAATAGTATTTATTTTTTTAGCAGATTGCACTATTCGTGGGTCAGAAGTGTATACTCCGTCCACGTCTGTGTATATCTTACATAAATCCGCTCCCATTGCAGCCGAAATCGCAACAGCAGTAGTATCGGAGCCACCACGCCCCAGTGTAGTGATGTCGTTTTTGTCATCTATTCCTTGAAAGCCCGCCAAAACAACTATATTGTTTTTATCTAATTCTGATTTTATTCTGGAAGTGTCAATATTAAATATTTTAGCATCTCCGTGGCAAGAATCTGTCAAAAATCCAGCTTGATATCCTGTAAGAGAAACAGCAGGATATCCGAGCTTTTGTATAGCCATACTAAGGAGCGCTATGGATATTTGTTCTCCGCTGGAAAGTAAAACATCCATTTCTCTTTTTGAAATGCTATCATCAATATCTTTAGCTTTTTTTACAAGCATGTCTGTAGTGTGCCCTTGAGCCGAAACCACCACAATGATTTTATTATTTTCTGAATATAAATCTGTAACTTTTTTTGCAACATTAAATATATGATGTGTATCCGAGACCGAAGTCCCGCCAAATTTTTGAACTATAAGGCTCATCGTCTTCAGCTCCTCTAATTATTGAAAGAAAAAATAAATAGTACTTTTACAATTACATTTTATGCGGTTAAACAAAATATTGATATCGATTATCTGAATATTTTAACCTTGCCAGGCGTACTTCTTTCTTCGTAATCTACGATAGGTGAAAAAGTAGGAGATATAACTTCGCTGGTGCTTTCCGGTTCGGGGCTTGATTCCGTCGAATTATTACTTTCGGAGGAACTATCGTATTCAAGAACAGGAACACTGGCTCCGCCATGCGAGGTACATGTTCCGGGCATATTACTTTCGGAATAATATCCGGTAGCGATTTCGCCACAAGAGGTAGTTGCTAAGTTTCCGCTGCGCTTACAATAGGTAGCCGAAGTCACTGAAGGATCATATTCAAAATCTATGCTGGGTTTACCATCCAGGTAGCTTGTCATTATGTGTTTCCATATTCTGATTGCAGCAGCTGTTTCTTTTATTCTCTTTGGGTTATCATAGCCTGTCCAAATTCCTGCGACAGCATATGGAGTTACACCTATAAACCAGCTGTCATAATCATCTGTTGTTGTTCCTGTTTTTCCCACTACGTTCCAACCAGCAATATTCGCTGCTTTACCTGTTCCTTCAGGCCCAATAATTACATTTCTTAAAAGTCTGTTCATGATGGTTGCAGTAGAAGAAGAAATTGCCTGTTGAGTATTTTTTCCTCGGTTGTCAAGGATTATTTTATCATTTCGGTCAGTCACATAAAAATAGCTGAAAGGTTTAGTATATTTTCCGCCGTTACCAAAAATTTGGAATGCTGCTGTCATCTCTCTCGGGGTTACACCATAGTGTGTTCCTCCGGTGGCCAGCGCTGCTAAAGATGTGGCATCGTGACTATCAAGACTTGTAAGATGCAATTTTTGAGTTAAAAAGCTATAGCTCTTTGCAGGAGTAATCATTTTTACAACTTGAGCCGGGGGAGCGTTTGCTGATTTTTCCAAAGCCCATTGCACCGTGACATTTCCTTTATAGCTTTTATACCAGTTTTCCGGCCAGTTTCTTATAACATTATTTCCTTGACTATCAATCTGAAGAGGCTCATCGGGAATCAAAGAAGAATAATTTAAAAATCCCCATTCAATTGCAGGAGTATACGCAGCAAGCGGTTTGATTGTAGAACCAGGCTGCCTTCTGGCAACGCTTGCTCTGTCATAAAGCAAATTTCCGGTTTTTTCTTTTCTGGAACCTAGAACTGCTAAGATTCTTCCATCAAGTCCCATCATCATATAACCCAGTTCCAAATTGGAATCCGAAGGCATTACTTTAGAATTTTTCAAAGTTTCTTCTGCTATTTTTTGAGCTTTTATATCCATAGCTGAGTAAATTTTTAGTCCTTGGGTATAGACCATATCTTCAGCAGTTGATTTGCCTATGTTGTATTTTTCACATAAATCATTTATAACGTCTCTCAAAAGAGTTTCCATATACCAACTTCTAATATTTTTATTAGAAGAAGCTTCAGTTTGATTATTTATTTCCGAAACGAACTCCATGTTGTTTGATTCTTCAACTGCTTCGTTATATTCCTTACTACTAATCATTTCCTGAGAAAGCATTTCGGATAAAACAACATCTCGTCTTAATTTATTATTCTGAGGATGATAAATAGGGTTATTTGCGGTAGGATTTTGTGTTATTGCTGCTATTGCAGCGCATTGAGCCAGAGAGCATTCCTGGATATTTTTATTAAAATAAACATTTGCCGCTGCTTGTACTCCTCGACTGCCATTTCCAAAGTTTACCACATTCAAATAAGATTCCAAAATTTCGTCCTTGGAATACCTTTTTTCAAGCTCACTGGCTCTAAAAATTTCTCTAAGTTTTCTTGTGAGGCTTGCTTGATTATCCTCGGTGATATTTTTTATAAGCTGCTGAGTAAGGGTTGAACCGCCGTACCCGGCGTTTCCCTTTAACAAATTAAAAAACGCTCCGACTGTTCTGAACCAGTCAACACCCCTGTGTTCATAGAATCGTTTATCTTCTATTGCAATTATGGCATTTTTCATGTTTTTGGGGATATCTTTAAAATCCACCCATACTCGATTTTCTAAATTATATACCTTATCGTATTCTTCGGTCTCACCACTGTCGTTAGTTACGTATACAAAACTTGTTAAAGCCATTTTTGATGCCGTTATATTCAACGCTATATCGTTTTCCAAAATAGTGGATTTGTAAGTATTTAAAGATAATACTACCAAAATTCCTGTTAAAATACCTACCATCATAAAACTGAGTATAGCACGCCAAAAAAATTTAAGCGTCACGCTTAAAATTCGGATGCCTTTATTGTTGCATCGTCCTTTTCGCGAACCACCGCCTTTAAATTCAGTTCTGGATTTTCCATATTTACTTATATCTGTTTTTCGCATTATATGCCTCTTTTCTAAATAATGTATAAACATTCATAGAAGAAATAATACCACAAAATTAGGTCTCCAGTCAACATATCAGCTTTCAATTATGACTTATTTTAAAACGTATAAAATATTTTGTACACATTATGAATTGCATTTTTTGATTAATAAATTTAAAATACTTGGATAGAAATTATACGATAGGAGGGTAGAAAAGTTTTTATATAGTAATTGCATAATACAAAAAAAGAAAAGAGTGATTAGTATTAAAATTTTAATTAAGAAAAGTGCATTTAAATTTCTATTTTGCCTAATGTTCGTTCTGGGAATTTTTATTCAACCTACTTTTGTAAATGCAAATGATAATTCTTCCAAAAATGTAATATCAGTTGCTATGGCTACGGATGATAATTACATTTACCCAACAATCGTATCAATGACCTCTCTGGCTAGAAATTCAAATAGAAATACAATCTATCACATATACATTATGCATCCCGATAATCTAAGCCACGAATCCAAATCCAAACTTTTGTCGGTTGAAGAAAAATATAAGAATTGTATCGTGAAATTCGTAGATATGAAAAATATTTTTAAAGAAGGCTACACTGACCACAGAATACCCACGTCAGCGTATTACCGCCTTGCTATGCCTGACGTAATTCACGGCGTTGATAAAATCATATGGTTAGACGGAGATACTTTAGTTCTAGGCGATCTTTCCGAAATGATTAACATAGACATGGAAGGATATTATTTTAAAGGATTTTTGGATTTCCCTAACTTGAAAGAGACTGAAAATTTCGGAATATACAACGACCATTATATTTGCAGCGGCGTAATGCTTGTAAACTTAAGGGAATTAAGAAGAGACAACATGAACGTCAATGCAGTTTCTAGATTTATAACTCAGAATTATAATAAGTTATGGCAACATGATCAAACAGTGGTGAATACTCTTTTTATGCATAAAAATGGTGTTTTGCCTCCTAAATTTGGTGTTTGGAATTTTGATATAAAAGATCATATATATGGTTACCAAGGCTGCGTAGTTTATCCTTATAAATATTCGGTTCAGGAAATAATAGACGCATGGCAGAATCCTGTGATACTTCACTGCACAAATAAGCCATGGAAAAATTTAACCAAAGCATTATATGTAGAGAGATGGTGGAAATACGCTGAAGTAAGCGGATTTTTAAAAGAAATACAAGAAAAATATTTGATTCCTGATGGAATTTATGAAATCTCTCCTGTATCAAATAGAGATAAATTATTCACTATACATAATTTAAGACATGGCATACCGTGGCTATACGTTTCTGATAAAGACAACTCTGAATCTCAAAAATTTAAGATTAAATATAAGTCTGCGGGAACATTTGCAATAGAAACTTTTCCTGACAAAACTTTATATGTTTCTAAATTTATAAAACATTCCTCTAAAACCGGTCTTTCACATAAATGGTATTTCATTCCGTGTGGAGACGGAAGTTACCGAATTGCTTCAAAATTAAACAAGCATTTTATGACCATCAATGGTTCGTTCATTAAAGGTCAAGATGAGAATAATTCCGATTCTCAAAAATTCATACTCAAAAAATTAGCATAATAAAAATCAGCCATGTATTTCGTGTGTAAGTACAATGGCTTATTTTTTCATATATTTAATTTTAAGCAAAAAATAAGACCCGGAATTGGCAAACCGGGTCGAAAAATGTAGTATAATATTTTGATAACCAGTCAAAAATGGTCCGCTCGGAGGGATTCGAACCCCCGATCTTCAGAACCGGAATCTGCTGCGATATCCAGCTTCGCCACGAGCGGATACCATAATCAACATTGATTATGGTATCATACTGGAAATAGTTTGTCAATAATTCATATTAACTTATATTTATTTCTATTTCCCGAATACTTAATACACGAAAAAATACCAAATTTTGTTAATTTTATCACAAAACTTCGGATAGTGGCGTAAGCTGCGTTTCCAAAATCTTTTTCTAATTTTTTAGTAGAAAATTCTTGATTTCCGTAATGAGATATGACATACGAAAATAATTCCTTTTCTTTAAAGGTTATCTTTTCAGCACTAATTAAAGAATTGATTTTATCAGATAAACTGGTGCTATTTTCAAAACCAGCAGAACTGAGCTTGCTAAAAATATTTTTGCTAAAATAGTGAACAAAAGGCGTAACATCCACGAGACCTAAAGTTTGAATATTTTCTTCGATAATTTCAAATGATTTATAGTATTCGTTTTTAGTATCAGAAATAAGGTTGGAAAATGAAACCAACAAAGCGGCATTAAATCCGTTCTGAATAAGGTACCATAATTGCACGAGCCTTGCCATTCTACCATTGCCGTCGAAGTAGGGATGAATATAAGCAAAATAAAAATGAATTACCGCTGATTTTTCTAAGGTGTTTATTTCGTCTTTAGTGTTAATAAAATCAATAAATCTGCTCATATAACTTTTGAGGAGATGATGGGGGAGTCCACAATGTGAAACTTTATTCCCGACTACATAGACACTATCATGACGATAATGATTCCCTTCAAGTAATTTGTTTTCTTCTTCCAAATAAAATCCTATAGATTCCATATACAATCTGTAAAGGTTTTCTTCAGATATGATATTGCTTTTTACAGAAATAAAATCTAGACCTTTTTTTATTCCGTAAATTTTATTTTCATCGTTATTTTTTGGAGTAGCACCTTCGAGTATGTTTCGGATGCTGTTTCTGTCTGAATTTATATTTTCAATTTTCAAAGTGCTATGAATCTCATTTTCCATCTTTTCAATACTGTAGTTTTTGTTGTTGTCTCCGGAGATTAAAATTTTATACACATCATCATTTATATTAATTAAAGACGGGGAATAGGCGATATCGTTATTTTTAAAATCGCAAATAGGAATATATTTATAAAAAGTGGATTTTAAAATCTTTATCACTTCTTCAATGTTTGTACTACCATATTTATTTTTCATCTTTTTTAGATTGTAAAAATGAGGGTCATTAATGATATTCATAAAATCATTTGCAGTAAGCATTTTTTACTCCTCCTTTATAATTGATACTAATTGATATCAATTTATATCAATTATAACAAATAAAAATTATCCTGTCAAATTAGACAGGATAAAATAATCTGGCGTCCACGAGAGGATTCGAACCTCCGACCCCACGCTTAGGAGGCGTGTGCTCTATCCAGCTGAGCTACGTAGACATCCACATTATTATACTAGATAATCAATTGCTTGTCAAAAAAATTTTATTTAATAATTTGTAATTGTGTTTATTAGTTTATTTGTAGGTTTTTCCAATGAAATGGAAATTAAAGAAGTTAAAAAAATCTTTAAAAAATTGTATGGTATTATTATTGTAAGCATCAGGCTGTTTAAAAATTCCGGAGATAAATTAAAGAACTCAATCCATAAATACCAGTTAGCAATAAGTTTGGTTCCTAAACAAACAAACCCTAAAAATGAAATAATTATAATCTTATAAAATAATTTAAATTTATACTTGCTACATATTCCAAATCCTACAACGAGTATTAAAGAAGTAGCTCTTATAACAAATCCAATCCATCCAGAAGAACTATACATAACAGCTCTGAGCAGTGCAGTTATAAACCAAACCGTAACACCGGAAGGAATTCCTGAAACGGCAGCAGATAGAAAAATAGGTATATCAGAAAAGTCCAATTGAAGGAAAGGAAAAACCGGAAAAATAGAAATTCTTCCTATAAATCCAAGTACTATTGAAAGCACTATAAAAACTGAATTGTATGTAATATTAAGAGCTTTTCGGTTATTCATTTAAATTCCTTCCCCGAACTATACAAAATATTAATTTTGTATAGTTGATATTTTTAATTTTCTTACTTCTGTTTATCTATTAAATAGAAATTTTAAGTGCATTTTCGTATAAATCTTCATCAAAGAATTTTTTAAATTTTAGAGAATCGTCAATACTATAATCTACAATTTTATTACACGCAAGTGCAACAGTTCGGTTTTTTTGATTTCTCAAAATTAAATCCACTGCGTGACATCCCATATTACTTGCAATAACTCTGTCTCTAAGCGTCGGCGAACCGCCTCGTTGAACATGTCCAAGTACCGTCCATCTGGCGTCTATTTTAGTTTTCTCTTTTATTTTTTCAGCTATTTCTTGAGCTTTTCCTGTTCCTTCAGCCACGATTACTATAAAATGTCTCTTTCCAATTTTTTGAGTATATTCTATTCTCTTTATAATGTCGTTCTCTAAGTCCCATGGTTTTTCAGGAATAAGTATAGCTGTAGCTCCCACGGCTATACCTGTTCTTAGGGCTATATCCCCGCAATGTCTTCCCATAACTTCCACTACACTGCATTTTTCATGTGACTGAGCAGTATCCCTTATTTTATCGACCATCTCTGTTGCTGTATTCATAGCTGTATCATATCCAATGGAATAATCGCTACATGCAACATCGTTATCTATAGTAGCAGGAATAAAAATGCAATTTACTCCCTTATCCGCCAAAGTTTTTGCTCCAGCTAAGGTTCCATTTCCTCCTATAACTACAAGAGCATCGAGCGAAGACTCTTTGCAAAATTTCACAGCACTTTCCAGTCCTTCTTCAGTTTGAAACTCGGGGTCACGTGAACTATAAAGGATTGTACCGCCTCTGTGAATAACATCCGAAACAGTTCTTAAATTCATCTCGAAAGCATCGCCGGTTCTAAGGCCCATATAGCCCCGACGTATTCCAATTACATTAATACCTTTGCTTATAGCATACCTTGTAACTGATCTGGTAACAGCGTTCATTCCCGGAGCGTCTCCTCCGCTTGTAAAAATACCTATTTTTTTTATATTCATTAAAATCAGCCTTTCATTTTCATATCATTGTTATCTTACATACTATGATTTATTAATGACAAAGTTTCTCTTGCTATGGCCAATTCTTCGTTGGTCGGGATTACAAAAATTTCAATTTTTGAGCTGTCTTTAGAAATTTTATTGGCTTTTCCTTCGATGGTTTCCCTGTTTATTTCTTTATCAATTTCCACTCCCATGAATCGGAGCTCCTCACAGATTTTCTCTCTGTGCATCCATTGGTTTTCTCCTATTCCGCCTGTGAATATTATACAATCGCAACCTTTTAAAATAACATTATAAGCGCCTATATATTGAACTAACTGATAGACCATCATTTCGTGTGATAATTTTGCACGATGGTTCCCTTTTTTCTCTGCTTCGCAAATTTCCCTATCATCGCTGCTCACTCCCGATATTCCAAGCATACCGGATTTTTTATTTAAAATGTTATTTAGTTCGCTTGATGTAAGAGATTCTCTGTCGAATAAATGCAAAATTACAGATGGGTCTATCGAGCCCGAGCGTGTACCCATTATTATTCCTCCCAAAGGAGTAAGTCCCATGCTTGTTTCTATCGCTTTCCCTTTGTCTATTGCTGTGATGGATGAACCATTCCCCATGTGGCAACTTATTATTTTTAACTTATTAATATCTTTTTTAAATATGTCACACATTTTATTGCTTACATACTTATGGGAAGTTCCATGGAATCCGTATTTCCTCAAGTGGTATTTTTTGTAATACTCATAAGGTATAGGAAACATATAAGCTTTTTCAGGAAGAGAATAATAAAAAGACGTGTCAAAAACCGCAACTTGAGGAATATGATTCCCTAGCATTTCTCTGCAAGCCAATATTCCCGATAGATGAGCTCCATTATGGAGCGGAGCCAAAGGTATAAGCTCTCTTATTTTATCTATTACATCATTATCTATAAAAGCAGGGTCTTTAAAATATTCCCCACCGTGAACTACTCTGTGACCCACCGCAGCAATTTCTTCAATATTATCTATAGGGCCGTATTCTTTGCTCATGAGCATTTTTTCTATCCATTCAAAAGCCTTCACATGATTGTTTATACCGGTCACTGTTTTTTCTAATCTTTTGCCGTTAAAATTCACTTGCTTGACAATATTTTCATCCGAACCTATTTTTTCGCAAATCCCCTTTGCTAAAACTTTTTCTGTGGTCATATCAATTAGTTGGTATTTCAATGACGAACTGCCCGAATTTAAAACTAAGATATTCACAATATCATCACTCTCCTATTCAATTAAATGGATAGAATAAATATTTATCTTTTCACACTGGAAGTCCCTTTTTCTCGAAGGTAAGTTGCCTCTAAATCCGCCATATGTAACTTAACCGCCAGCGGGAATTTATCAAATGCCAAACTCATAGCGAATCCACCGGATCTAGCAGAATCATCGAACCCTCCCATGTGCCACCTGATTGCCATTGCTTCGCCTGTTTTAAGCCTCATAAATCTTTCTATCAAAAAAACTGATTTCTCTCCGTGACCATACGGGAACGCATCTTCAACAGTGTAAAATGGTACTTGCTCCCAGATACCGGTAACTTCATTTTTTACGTTTCTTGTAGAAATTTTATAAAAATGAGATTTACAAATATCGTGCAAAAGCGAACATATAGTCGCACTTTCTATATTATCAATTGAAGGCTCAAAATGTTTCTCCATAAGAACTTTATATACATTTATACTATGCTTCAAAAGTCCTTCTTTGCACGCACAGTGGAACTTTGTGCTGGCAGGAGCAGTAAAAAAATCTGTACCCTCGAGCCATTTTAAAAGCTCCTGTGCTCCCTCTCTTTGTATGTTTTCATTATATATGGAAATAAACTCTTCCTTCAGTTCCAATTTATTCTACCTCATTTCATTATTTTAATAGGGATATTATATCATTTTTTGATGTAATTTGTCACTTTTATTTAAATTTTTATATATTACAAAAATATAAAAATATTTTGAATATAAATATTTTTAAGTGACAATAATAACAGCGGAGGTGTTGATATATGAACATATCAAATTTAAACAACGACGAAAAAAATAACGTGAATTTCCCAACAAAAATATCAAAGCCAAAAAAGAAGAAAAGTTTTTACATTGCGATCGCTATTCTCTTAGCCACAGTCTCGGTAGCGGGATGGTCTACTTACAGCAGCGTAAAAAATCTTAACAACTCCACCGAAACTGCTGAAAGCGCCCAGACGAAAGATAACATTAAAGTAAAATCAAAAAATCCGTCTAAAATCTCATCTTCTGAATTACCGGGAAAGGAACCGATAAATAACTCAGAAAGCAAATCCGAACCCGGTTCGTACATCAAAAAGCCTATGCCTAAAGCTGATTCCGATGAAGATGACTTAAAAACAGTTTCTGCGGAAAAATCTGACCCCGAAATTGTTTACCCTACCGAAAATGTAATTCTTAAAGAATTCAGCGATGGTAAGCCTGTTTATTCAAAAACTTTATCTGACTGGAGAGCTCACGAAGGAGTAGATTTTAAATCCGATTCCGGAAATATAGTAAAATCTATAACAAGCGGAACAGTAAAAAATGTTCATTCGGATCCTTCATATGGTATCACAATAGAAATAGAGCATGATCCTAAATTTACGGCGTACTACTGCGGGCTTTCCGATAAAGTATTAGTGGAAAAAGGAAGTCGAGTAAAAGCCGGACAAGATATCGGTGCAATAGGTTCTATCCCGTGCGAAATTTCTGATGGGCCTCACCTACACTTTATGGTATCAAAGAACGAAAAATTTATAGACCCCCTATTAATACTGGATAAGGAAAATCAATAATATAACAAAAGCTCTGAAATTCAAATTTAGAATTTCAGAGCTTTTTTTGATTTGAAAGTATAAAAACAATTATCTGATGTGCATAAATGTGGCATAGGCAAAATTTAAAATCTTTGTGAAAGCAGCACTTCTTTTAATGTAAATAAAAATTTAGAGTTGCTTACAGATTTAACGTTTTCTCCAAAAATTTCCACAAAACTAGGCAGAGAATCTTTAACTATTTTCTTAATGGCATTTCTTATCGAAACTTCAACCGATTCAGTAGACACTACGTGTATTTCCGAAATCTCTAAATATATTTCTTTCAAAAACATAGTTTTTGGATTTTCAATCAAATATTCGAGTGCTTCGCAAATATACGTGAAACCTACCACGTGAATGGGAGCCGACATACTTCTGAGCAGATTTTTTATATGGTACATTTCTATCTTATGGTGCTCATGAACTTTATCCGAACAAATCGAAATAATCGCATTTTTAAGCAAAGATAAAATCACAGGCTTTTTAACATAGTAATTTACTCCATATCCAAAAGACTCATCTAAAGCACTTACATTTTCAGAAGATGAAAGAACAATAACTTTTGGTTTGTGCTCTGTTATCCCATTCAAAATTTCTAAAATACTCTTGCCTCTTCTGTCGTTGGCGGAAAATTCAGTAACTACCACGTCGGGTTCATACATTTCCACCTCTTTCTCAATGTCAATACCACCTTCTAAACATGCACATACTTGTATGTTTTTACTTTCAGATAAAAATTTACATAAATTTCTC
Organism: uncultured Eubacteriales bacterium; assembly: GCA_934692675.1. Classification (GTDB taxonomy): domain Bacteria; phylum Bacillota; class Clostridia; order Oscillospirales; family Acutalibacteraceae; genus UMGS1491. Next base: position 248,538 of record CAKUUD010000002.1, read on the forward strand.
CTCAACTCGTAATCATCGTCAATTATCAAAACTTTTATAAACTCTGAATTTTGATGAATAGGAATATCGGAGAAAAGGTTTAAGTTCATCACGAACCTTCTTCCTCCTTTAGGGACAATATAATATATCGAATATTTTCCGGAATTTATATTTGATATTTACTTTTAAAAATGATAAAATAACGTTATTCGTAAATTTTTTGAAACGCAGTACCACGTTTTGTGATTTTAAATCACATAATTTATTATATTGCATAATAATTTGAAAATCAACACCTAAATTCGAATTAAATACATATTTTTTTAAGTTATTATATGTTCAATAAAACAATTCAACAAACTTAGATAATTTTAGACAATATTTTTATTGTTCTGATTCATATATTCGTAATACTAAATTTAATAAGAGGCGGTGGGCAAAAATGGGTTCAGGATTTCATGTGAAATTAACCGATCTCATCAGAGAATTATCTTTTAAAGTAGCTTTAATGCCGGTTAATCCTAAAGAAGTTAAAATTTCGTCAAGAGATATAAACAGACTAGGCCTTGAATTAATAGGGCCTATAAACCATTTTGATAATCGCAGAATAATAGTTATGGGTGAAAGTGAGAGCTATTTTCTTTCAACTTTATCATCAGATGAAATATATAAATCCGTGGAAGCGATTTTATCTCGAAAACCACCCCTATTAGTGATATCTTATGGAATTAAACCATTGCCGGAAATAATAGCGGTTGCAAACAGATATAAAGTTCCTATTTTAACCTCTGAAGATTCCGCAGCAGAGGTTATGGCTGAACTCACGCCATTTCTTAATGTTCACCTGGCTCCCAGAATTACACGTTCTGGAGGACTTTTAAATGTCCACGGAGAAGGCATACTTTTAATCGGAGAAAGTGGAGTCGGAAAAAGTGAAACAGCCATCGAGCTTTTAAAACGTGGACATAAACTTATAGCCGATGATTTGGTTGAGATCAGAAAAATTCCAAAAAACACATTGGTAGGAGCAGCACCGGAAAATATACGTCACTTTATAGAAGTGCGCGGAGTAGGTATAATAAACGCTCGAAGAATTTTTGGTATAGGTTCCGTAAAATTGACTGAAACTATAGATATGGTAGTTAATATGGAAAATTGGAATGATAAAAAATCTTACGACCGAATGGGCGCAGAATGTAAATATACTGAAATACTAGGCGTAAAAGTTCCATTTATAAATATCCCGGTAAGGCCTGGAAGAAATTTGGCAGTAATAATAGAAGTTGCAGCTATGAACAACAGGCAAAGAAAAATGGGATATAATGCAGCAAGAGAACTTTTTATAAATCTAGGAATGGAATATCCAACTTCGGAAGAAAAAGAACCCGAAAAGTGCATATGGGATATATAACGATGAATAATAATTAAAAATAAATAATTTAAAGGCGTGATAAAAATTATATCTACGATATACCAAAGCATAATGAATTTAGCTGAAACCCTAGGATGTTTAGTGCTAGTTAACGAAGAAATGAAATACCACACTTCGTTTAGAATAGGTGGACCTGCAGATTTATTTATATACGTTAATAATACCGAATCTTTAAAAAAAATACTTAAAAAAATATCAGAAACCAACGTTCCCTTTTTCATGATAGGAAATGGGAGTAATTTGCTGGTTTCTGATGAGGGATTTCGAGGAATTGTTTTAAGTTTGCTGAAAAGTGAAAGAGTGTTAAATCTTGAAAACGAAACCACTTTACTTTGTAGCTCCGGAATCCCGCTCGCTAAAGCCTGCATTTTTGCTATGAAAAATAATCTTTCCGGCCTTGAATTTGCCTGGGGAATCCCGGGTTCATGCGGTGGTGCGCTGTTTATGAATGCAGGTGCTTACGGAGATGATATTTCCAAAGTGATATTGCAAGGAACTCACATAACGCTTGAGGGAAATGAAGAAATATTAAGCAAAGACCAATTGGCGCTTTCGTATAGAAAAAGTTTTTATACTGACAATCCTTTTATTATAACCTCGCTTAAATTGTCGCTTAATCCTCTTTCGAGCCAAGAAATACGCAGCAAAATGTATGAAAATATTCACAAAAGAAAATCAAAGCAACCTTTGAGCCAACCAAATGCCGGAAGTATTTTTAAACGACCCGGTAATGGCTATTATGCTGGTACGCTGATAGAAAGCTGCGGACTTAAAGGATATTCTGTTGGAGGAGCAATGGTCAGTCCGAAACACGCAGGATTTATAGTAAATACTGGGAATGCTTCCGCTGAAGATGTATCCAAATTAATCACACATATTAAGAAAACGGTTTATAATAATTCGGGAATAAACCTCGAGTGCGAAATCAAAACTTTAGGAAATATAACAATATAAGGATGATAAATATGTCATTTTCTTATAAAGTAAAAAAAGAACTCATCAGCTCCAACATAAAAAATCCACTAATGGAGCTTTGTGGGATATACATTTTTTCAGGTACAGATATTTCATCGCAAAATTCGGTGAAGATAGAAAATGATTTGACTTTAAAAAGAATAAAAAACTTGTTGGCAGTAAATAATTCTAAAGATTATTTTTCTTTAGAAAAAATTTCTGACGAGAAATTTATTTTAAAAATACTCAAATCGGAGATATTAAAAAAATGTTCAGATTTCAAAAATGCATCTTCTGAAAATTCAGAAAATGCATCAGTTTCCGATTTTGTAAAAGGAGCTTTTTTGGCTTGCGGCAGCATTGCTAACCCTGAAATAGAATATCATCTTGAATTTAATGTGCTTAACGAAAATTCTTGCAATTTGCTACTTAATATTTTAAACAGTATAACCTTTTTACACCTGGATTTAAAAACAATCAAAAGAAGAGATAATTTTGTCCTCTATATAAAAAGCAGTGATAAAATTACTGATTTTTTAACTTATATAGATTCTAAAAACTGTTCAATGGAAATAATGCAGATAAAAATGCTAAAAGAAGTTAGAAATAACGTTAATCGCGCAACCAATTTTGAAACGGCTAACCTGAGTAAAATAACCAATTCTTCGACTGTTCAAATAAATGCAATTAAGAAAATCAAAAACACCATCGGACTGAATAGTTTGCCTGAACATTTAAAAGAAACCGCAGAGATACGCCTTTCCAATCCGTATATTTCGCTCCAAGAAATGATTGAATTATACAAAACCCCGATAAGCAAATCGGGAATAAATCACAGGCTTAAAAAATTAATAGATATAGCAAAAAATCTTTAAAATTTTAAGCCAGTTTTTCTCTTATCATTTTTAAAAGTACTTTTTCTCGCCTTGAAACTTGAACTTGCGTCATTCCGAGCTGTTTTGCGGTGTTAGATTGAGTATTTCCTTTAAAAAATCTGAGAAATATTAAATTTTTGTCTTTTTTTTCAAAAGTTTTTAAAATCTCGATTAATGAAACTCTTGTAGATATCTTTTCGTCATCAAATTCGACTGGTATCTCAAGAGAATTTTTATTATCATCATTTTCACCAGCCGGAGAATCAAGAGAGATGAGAGCTCTCGAAGATTCTAAAGCTTCGATTATCTGGTCGCAGTCTACCTCCAGTATATTTGAAAGCTCATTTATCGACGGCTCTCTTTCGTGATTTTTCAAAAACTTTTCTCTTTCATAATTAATTTTAGTCTCAAGCTCTTTTATTTTTCTGCTTATTTTTAAGGCCCTATTTTCCCGAAAAAGAGATTTTATTTCTCCTAATATAACCGGAACTGCGTAGGTTGAAAATACTACGCCCTTTGAACAGTCAAAGTTTTTTGCAGCCTTTGTAAGACCTATACATCCGGACTGAAATATATCTTCATAATCTATTCCCCGTTTACGAAATCTTTGACAGCACAGATGCACTAATCCCAAGTGGTTTTCTATAACAATTTTATCATTATTCATTGTCAACAGTTCTGCGAATTATAAATTTTTGAAGCGTAACGGTAGTGCCTTTCCCAATTTTTGAAGTTACTTTTATCTTATCCATAAAACTTTGCATAACAGCAAAACCAAGCCCTGAGCGCTCACTTCCACCGGTTGTAAATAAAGGTTCCATAGCTTGTTTTACATTCTCTATCCCGCAACCTTTATCTTTAATTTTTATCATCACACAACCGTTGTTATATATTTTTGAAGATATGTAAATTTTTCCTATTCCAGTTTTATACCCATGAACTATTGAGTTCGTTACTGCCTCCGAAACCGCCGTTTTAATATCTGCAAGTTCATCAATTGTAGGATCTAGCTGAGATACAAAAGACGATACTACAGTCCTCGCAAAGCCTTCGTTGCACGACCTGCTGAAAAAGTTTATGTTCATTTCATTTATTACTTCTTGCATTTCTTATTTTCCTTTCTTTAAAAAATTCCCAGAGTCGTTAGTCCGGATAATTTAATCATTCTTTCCAAATTCCTTGGTACATTAACAACTTTTAATTTACCTCTTAAAGAAGTCATTAATTTGTATCTTCCCATAATCAATCCTATTCCCGAGCTATCCATAAATCTAACTTCACCAAAATCTAATTTGAGAAATAAAGGAGAATATTTTTCTATATACTCATCTATGGTCTCTCTTATGTCTTTGGCTGTATGATGGTCGATATCTCCTTCTATTACGGCAACCACGCATCCCTTTTTTTCAGGCAAAATTTTAACTGCCATTAATTTTTACCTCCTTGTTTTAGGTTTTACTAATAAACATTCAAATATCAAAAAGCATGTCCTTTTTTATTATAAAATGAACACCCTCTATCACTATGATAAAGGATGTTCATTGCATATTTTGTAGAAATAAGTCATCAATAAAATTTTTTTAATTTATTTTAATTTCGATATTTCTTCAAGTATTCTTTTAGATTTGTCAGCGAGCTTATTTGCCAATTCACGAGCTCCGTCCACTATTTCTTTTGGAGCTTTTGAAAGGAATTTTTCATTTTTTAATCTCGATTCTGCTTGAAGCAGTTGTTTATTTACACTTTCAAGTTCTTTATTTAATCTTGCTATTTCTTCTTCTCTGTCAACCAGCTCGTCTACGGGAATGTAAATTTTTACATAATCATTAACAGCGGAAACTAATTTTTCATCCCCTCTATCCGAGTTTATTTCAACCGATTTAGCATAAGCCATCTTGCAAATAATATTTTCGTATTTTTTCAATACTTTGCATATTTCTAAATTGTCACTGTCAATATAAATTACGGTTTTTTTGCCATGCGAAACATTCATTTCACTTCTCATATTTCGTATAGATTTTATCACAGACATCAATACGTTAATATTATATTCGGCATTCTTATTTATATACTTTTTATTGAACTCAGGATATTTTTCTATCATTATAGAACCATCGATATTCTGGAAAGATTTCCAAATTTCTTCAGTAACAAAAGGCATGAACGGATGGAGCAATTTTAAAATGCTATCCACAACGAAAAGTAACACTTCTTTTTTACCTTCTATTTTTGAAAATTCAATATACCAATCGCAAAACTCATCCCATACAAAATCGTATATGTTTTGAGCTGCTATTCCGAGTTCAAATTTATCCAAATTATTTGTAACTTCTGAAATAACTGTATTTAATCTACTTATAATCCAGCTATCGATATCCCCTATTTCTTCAGGGATTCCTTTTTCTAAGGCTTGATTATCAGTATTCAAATGTATAAATCTTGCGGCATTCCATATTTTATTAGCAAAATTTCTGCTGGCTTCAACTTTTTCGTTAAAAAATCTCATATCATTTCCAGGGCTATTCCCTAGCATGAGTGAAAATCTAAGAGCATCAGCGCCATATTTTTCAATTATTTCTAGTGGATCCACACCATTACCTAAAGATTTTGACATTTTTCTTCCTTGTGAATCTCTCACAAGACCATGAATTAAAATATTTTCAAAAGGCTCTTTTCCGGTCATTTCAAGTGACGAAAAAATCATCTTAGCAACCCAGAAAAATATTATATCATAGCCGGTAACCAAAACATTCGTAGGATAAAAATAATCAAGTTCCGGTGTTTTTTCCGGCCAGCCCAATACAGAAAACGGCCAAAGACCCGATGAAAACCAAGTATCTAAAGTATCATTGTCCTGATATATCTCATTCGATCCACAGTGTTTGCACACATCAGGAGTATCTTTGGATACAGTCATTTTTCCACACTTTTTGCAATACCACACGGGTATTCTGTGACCCCACCAAAGCTGTCTTGATATACACCAATCTTTTATATTTTCCATCCAATGAAAATAAATTTTACTAAATCTTTCGGGAACAAATTTTGTTTTGTTATTTTTTACGCAATCGATAGCAGGTTTGGCTAACTCATCCATTTTAACAAACCACTGAGTAGAAACTCTGGGTTCTACCGTTGTTGAACATCTATAACATGTGCCTACATTATGATGAATAGATTCTGTTTTTTCCAGATATCCGCCCTTGCGCAAAAGTCCCACTAATTGATTTCTGGCTTCATATCTATCAAGCCCTTTGAACAAAATTGCATTTTCATTCATTTTTCCATTTTCATCCATAACGTTTATAATAGGTAAATTATGTCTTTGACCTACTTCAAAATCATTGGGGTCATGAGCAGGAGTAATCTTCAAAACTCCGGTTCCAACTTCTATGTCAACGTAATCATCGGCAATTATAGGTATTTCTCTTTCCACTACTGGTACAATTACTTTTTTACCTATCAAATGGGAATATCTAGGATCTTTCGGGTTTACTGCAAGCGCTACATCCCCGAACATTGTTTCAGGTCTTGTTGTAGCAACAGTAACATGGTCAAGCGAATCTACCAGTTTATAATTTATATGCCAAAAATTCCCATCCATTTCTTTGAAATTAACTTCCGAATCAGATATAGATGTTTTGCAATTAGGGCACCAATTTATAATTTTTTCTCCTCGGTAAATAAGCCCTTTCTCATATAATTTTACAAAAAATTTTCTTACAGCTCTGCTGCACCCTTCATCCATTGTAAAACGTTCTCTGGACCAATCACACGAGGCACCTAATTTTCTTAACTGATTTACAATATTGCCGCCGTATTCTTTTTTCCACTGCCATGTTCTTTCCAAAAATTTTTCTCTGCCGATTTCTTCCTTAGACAGCCCTTCTTTTTTAAGCTGCTCTACAACCTTGGCCTCTGTGGCGATAGAAGCATGATCGGTACCTGGTACCCACAAAGCTTCAAATCCTTGCATCCTTTTAAATCTTATAAGAATGTCTTGCATAGTTTCATCTAAAGCATGCCCCATGTGGAGCTTCCCCGTAATATTTGGAGGAGGCATAACTATAGTAAAAGGCTTTTTATGGCTATTAACTTCAGCTTTAAAATATCCCTTTTCTTCCCATTCTTTATAAATATTTTCTTCAACATCTTTAGGATTATATATTTTATCCATTTCTTTTTTCATGGTCATTCCTCCTAATTAATTATCACAATAATCCGATATGATATTTTTTATTTTTTCTATACCTTCGCCTGTTTGAGATGAAAAAATAATCCTAGGAATATCTTCATAGGAAGACAACTCCTTTTCCATCATTTTTTCCCTCATTTGACGATTAGTTTTATTTAATTTATCGCACTTCGAAGCAACTATTATAAACGGAAAATTTTGAGAACTCAAAAACTCTATCATCTGCATATCTAGCGCCGATGCCGGATGCCGTACATCTATTATTTGTATTATTAATTTAATATTGCGATCTTTTTCAAAATATCCTTCTACCAACTCAGACCAGCGCTTTTTTTCCTTAAAAGATACCTGAGCGTACCCATATCCGGGCAAATCCACAAATCTAATGTTTTTTAATTTATAAAAATTTATATTGATAGTTTTACCGGGTTTAGAGCTCGTCCTTGCCAAAGATTTTCTATTTAATATTTTATTTATCAGAGAAGACTTTCCTACATTAGACTTCCCTGAAAATACTATCTCGGGAATATTTTCTTTAACTAGTTGTCCCAAATTACCGATTGATTTTTCAAAATTTGCTTCATTGAAATTTATCATTTTAACCTCATGTACATTAATTTAATCATTTAACTATAGCAATATCCAAAACTTCACTTATATTAGTTACCTTAACGAACTTAATCGATTTTTTAACCACATCTTCAACTTCTTCGAGGTCACTTTCGTTTTCTTTTGGAATTATCACTGTTTTCAAACCATTTTTGTAAGCTGCCATTGTCTTTTCTTTTAAGCCACCGATAGGCAATACTGCACCTTTTAGCGTGATTTCACCAGTCATAGCTATATCGTCCCTGACTTTATAACCTGTTAAAGCGGATACCAACGCCGTGGCAATAGTAACACCGGCCGAAGGCCCATCTTTTGGAATTGCGCCTTCCGGAGCATGTATGTGCATATCAAATTGTTTATAAAAATCTTCGTTTATACCTAATTTTTTGGCATTCCCTCTAATATAACTAATCGCTATATTTACAGATTCTTTCATAACATCGCCAAGCATACCGGTTATCTGAACTTTGCCTTTTCCTTTCATTAAAAGCACTTCAACAGGCAACACTGTGCCGCCAACCGCAGTCCAGGCTAGGCCATTTACGATGCCCGCTTCTCCGTTTGCCATATACTCTTTCTTGTATTTTTCACATCCCAAAATTTTCTTTACATCTTTCACATTTATTTTTATAGATTCAATTTTGGAATCCGATACTACTTTTTTTGCAGTTTTGCGCATAATTTCAGATATTTTTCGTTCTAATTCTCTTACGCCAGCTTCTCTCGTATAAAATTTAATTATGAAATCTATTGCTTTGTCGCTTATAACAAAATTTACATTAGTAAGCCCATGACGCTTTAATTGTTTAGGGATCAAATGATTTTTTGCTATATGAAATTTTTCTTCCTGGGTATAACTACAAAGTTCTATCACTTCCATGCGGTCGTACAAAGGAGCAGGAATTTTAGTTTTATCGTTTGCAGTCGCAACAAATAACACCTTGCTTAAATCAAAAGGAACTTCAAGATATCTATCATAAAATTCACTGTTTTGCTCGGGGTCCAAAACTTCAAGCAACGCAGATGAAGGGTCACCATGATAATCTTTAGATAACTTGTCTATTTCATCCAAAAGCATGAGCGGATTATTGGTTCCACACTGTTTTATTGAAGAAATTATCCTTCCGGGAATAGCTCCTACATAGGTTTTTCTGTGTCCTCTTATTTCGGATTCGTCTCCCAAACCGCTCAAAGACATCCTAACATATTTTTTCCCGATAGCTTTTGCCAACGAACGTGCTATTGAAGTTTTTCCCACGCCCGGAGGCCCTACCAAGCATATAATCTGCCCTTTTATGTTCGGCACCAATTTCCTTACCGACAAAAATTCCAGTATTCTTTCTTTCACGGTTTTTAGTCCAAAATGTTCTTCGTTAAGAATTTTTGCAGCTCCATCTATATCTAAAATGTCTTCGGAAGATTTATTCCACGGCAAAGAAATACACAAATCCAAGTAATTTCGTATTATATTGGCTTCCGGCGAACCACTTGGAGTTTTGTATAAGTTGTCACATTCCTGTTTAAGCTTCTCGTATGTATCTTTAGGCAGTTTAAGCTTTTTTATTTTTTTTAAGTATTTTTCAGATTCTGTTACGGGGTCACCAAAATCTCCTAATTCATCAGAAAGAATTTTGATCTGTTCCCTAAGCAAATAATCTCTCTGGGATTTTTCGAGTTTATCTTTTACCTTTAAGGCAAGTTCTTTCTGATAAAATAGAATATTATTTTCTTGAGATAATAATTTTATAAATTTAACGATTCTTTTCTCAAAATCCAGTTCAGATAACAAACTTTGCTTATCATTTGGTTGAATTGAACTATTAAAAATCATGTTATCTACCGTTTCCACTGAATTGCCGGTATCATCAACGTCTATAAGCAATTCTACAGGAACTTGAGGAGATAAATCTACATTTTCCGCAAAAATCACCTTAGCTTCTCTGATCAAAGCTTTTATTTCATCGGTATCGTTTAGAAAAAGGCTTTCTTTTTTCTCGATTTTTGCAATAATAAATTCTTTTGAGTCATCAAAACTTTTGGCTTGCGCTCTGCAAATCCCCTCTACAAGTACTCGCATGGTTTTATCGGTACGTTTTAAAATCTGTTTAATTTTAGCTAAAACACCAAAATCATAAATTTTATCTGCTTCCGGCACGTCATCTTTAATATTTTTTTGGTTAGCCAAAAATATCAGCTGATTAGAATTCATAGCTTCTTCCACAGCCAATATTGATTTCTTTCTTCCAATATCCAAATTTACAGTTATTCCCGGGAACATAACAAATCCCCGTAGTGGTAGAACAGGGATTTCGCGTTCAACTAAATTTATAGTATCTATTTTAATTCAACTCCGTTTCTTTTATGAAGCATCTGAATTTTTCGACTTTTTCTTAAATAATTTATCTGAATTTATGGATATAAATACTGGTTCTCTATTTTCATTATATAAAAATTCAGGTTCACGTTTTCCGTTAATAACATCTTCATCTATGACCACTTTTTCTATTGTGTAGTCTGATGGGACGTCAAACATAACCTGTTGCAAAGTTTCTTCGATTATAGATCTTAGTCCACGAGCACCGATTTTTCTTTCGATAGCTTTCTTTGCAACGGCTCTCAGAGCAGAATCTTTAAATTCAAGTTCTACCTTATCCAAATCAAATAATTTTTTATACTGTTTAATAAGAGAATTTTTAGGTTTGGTCAAAATTTCAACAAGTGCGTCCTCATCCAGACCCTTCAAAGTGGCTATAACAGGCAATCTTCCTACCAGTTCGGGTATAAGACCATATTTTACAAAATCTTGAGGAATTACATTTTCCATCCAATTTTTTGCATCTATTTCTTTTCGAGTTAACACGGTAGAACCAAATCCCAAGGAGGATGTACTAATTCTTTTTTCAATTATTTTCTCGATACCTTCGAATGCCCCTCCGCAAATGAACAGTATATTAGAGGTGTCTATTTGTATAAATTCCTGCTGAGGGTGTTTTCTGCCGCCTTTCGGAGGAACATTTGAAACTGTGCCTTCAATAATTTTTAAAAGTGCTTGCTGAACGCCCTCGCCACTTACGTCACGAGTTATAGAAGCGTTTTCTGATTTTCTTGCAATTTTGTCTATTTCATCTACATAAATTATGCCACGTTCTGCTTTTTCTACATCAAAATCCGCTGCTTGAATTAATCTCAAAAGTATGTTCTCTACGTCCTCGCCAACATAACCCGCTTCAGTTAGAGTGGTAGCATCGGCGATGGCAAAAGGAACATCCAAAATTTTTGCTAAAGTCTGCGCAAGCAATGTCTTGCCCACGCCGGTCGGACCTAAAAGTAGTATATTACTTTTTTTTAGTTCTACGTCGCTGCCGCTCTCTCCAAAAAATATTCTCTTATAATGGTTGTAAACAGCCACAGATAAGGCAAGTTTTGCCTTATCTTGACCGATTACATATTCATCTAAATATTTTTTTATCTCATGAGGCTTAGGAAGCACTCTGTCATCAGACTTCTTAGATTTATTAACGATAGAATCACTATCCAAAGAAATTTTTCCAACTTCTTCATCCAAGATAGAAACGCAAAGTTCAACACACTCATCGCAAATACACACGCCAGGACCAGCTACTAACTTTTTGGCCTCATCCTGCGGTTTACCACAAAACGAACAACACAATTCTCTATCTCTGCTTCCTCTATTTATACTCATGATATATCACCGATTCTCCTTAACTGTCAATTTTTATTATCTATGGATCATAACTTTATCAATTATTCCATAATTTTGAGCCTCTTGAGCACTCATAAAGTTGTCTCTTTCGGTATCAGAAGCAATAACTTCAAAAGGTTGACCTGTTTTTTCAGCCAATATCTTGTTAAGTTTTTCTTTCGTTTTTAAAATATGCTGCGCATGAATATTAATATCCGTCGCCTGACCTTTCGCGCCACCGCTGGGTTGATGAATCATGATATCACTATTAGGAAGAGCAAATCTTTTTCCTTTAGTACCAGCCGCGAGCAAAAACGCTCCCATGCTCGCCGCAAGACCTATACATATTGTAGAAACATCACATTTTATATACTGCATGGTATCATAAATAGCCATTCCATCCGTTACAGAGCCGCCGGGACTATTTATATAAAGACTGATGTCTTTAGAAGCGTCTTGACCTTCCAAGTACAAAAGTTGAGCTACGACTAAGCCTGCACTTGCCGAATTAACTTCTTCATTAAGCATAATAATTCTGTCATTTAAAAGTCTTGAAAAAATATCATATGAACGTTCGCCACGACCGGTTTGCTCAACTACATAAGGTACTAAACTCATTTGCAATATCTCCTCATAATATAGATTTTTCCGTAATTAGTAATTTGCAATAAATATGTTTTTATTCAACAAACTTATTCTTCTACTCTGTTTTCTTTTATAATTTTTAATGCTTTTGAACTAGAAATATCTTTCTTAATATCGTCTTCAGCGATAAATTTCTTAACTTGTTCAGGTTTCATTTTGTAGCCATCTGCTATTTTTTTGTATTCGTTTTCAATATCTTCAGGAGTTACTTCGATATTTTCAAGCTCAGCAACTTTTTTAAGACCTAAACTAAGTTTTACATGATTAATAGCTTGTGGGCGGAAAGTGTTTTCCAAATATTCTTCGTTGGTTCCGGTGTATTTTAAGTAATTTTTCAAATCAAGACCTTGAGCTTTCAATTTGTATTCGAAATCTCTTACGAGTTCTCTTACTTTGCCTTTTATCAAAGCATCCGGAATATCAGCTTTTACAAGTTCAATAAATTTATCTATAGTTTCATTTTCAATTTTATTTTCTGCTTCAACTTTTTTAGATTCCGAAATTTCTTTTTTCAAATTGCTTCTGTAATCTTTTACGTTTTCAAATTCACTTACATCTTTTACAAATTCGTCGTCAAATTCAGGAAGTTCTTTACGTTGAATTTTATTTAATTTAACTTTAAAAACAGCATCCTTATCTGCAAGAGAAGCCGCATGATAATCTTTTGGGAATTTTACATTTACATCAAATTCATCATTTACTGCATGACCTACAACTTGCTCTTCAAAGCCTGCAATGAACTGATGAGAACCGAGTTCCAAATCTACTCCTTCGGCTTCTCCACCTTCAAAAGCCTTACCATCTGCAAATCCCTTGAAATCTATGTTAACTATGTCTTTTAGTTCTGCTTTTCCATCTTCGCAAGATACTAAACGTGCATTTTTTTCACAGATAGCTTTTATTTTTTCATCTATGTCTTTTTCTGAAACGCAAATTCTAGGTTTTTTCGAAACTTTGATGCCTTTGTAATTTTCAACCGTAACTTCAGGCATAACAGTTACTTTAACTTTAAATGTTAAGCCATCTTCTTTGCTCATTTTTACCAGCTCAAAATCTATATGGTCATCAACGAGTTCCAATCCAGCTTTTTTGGCAGCGTTATCGATAGCATCAGGATATAATGCATTTATTGCGTCTTCGTAGAATATTCCTTCTCCATAAAATTTTTCAATGAATTTTCTTGGAGCTTTGCCTTTTCTGAATCCTGGTACGGAAATATTTTTCTTTTTGCGATCAAAAATTTTGTCTACTTCCTTGTTGAATTCTTCGGGAGAAATAAAAATTTCTAATTCCCAACGGTTAACATCCACTTTATTTGACGACTTTAATTCCATTTAAAAATCAATCCTTTCAATTGTAAAACAAATTAATAATATGTATCCCAATATTCATAAGTCCGGCTCATACCACAAATTTGGGGCAAAATTTTAAATAATCACAAGAAATCAGACTAAAATCTATTCCCTTATAATTTCCTAATTTTACCTTTCTGTCAGCTCCGCTACCATGAATATGTCCATAATAACATTTTTTTACTTTTCTTTCAATCAAAATATTAATAATTTCTTGAGATTCTTCAAAATTGTATACCGGAGGATAATGAAGAAACACGATAGGCTCGCCACCAAGCCTTTTTGCAATATTCAAAGAAGTATTTAGCCTTCCGAGTTCTCTAAAATAAATTCTTCTATCTTTCCTAAAATCCATAGTGCACATCCACCCTCTTGTTCCGCATATACAGTGATCTCCCACGCGGATGGCAGAGTTATGAACGATTGACAAAGAATTTAAATTATTATCTTTAAAGAAATTTTCAATTTTACGTTTTGTAGACCACCAATAATCGTGGTTGCCTTTGATAAGCACTTTCTTTCCGGGCAAACTATCTATAAATTTAAAATCTTCATAGCTTTCTTCAAAATTCATTCCCCACGATATGTCCCCGGCAATAACAACCGTGTCATTTTCAGTAATTTTTTCAATCCAATTACTTTTTAGTTTTTCTACATAATTACTCCATCCTTTAAAAACATCCATCGGCTTATCTACGCCCAATGATAAGTGAAGGTCGGAAATAGCATAAATTGACACTCAATCCCTACTTTCGTTATTTTTTATTAAAAAATTATAAGCATTTTCGAAAAATAATTTTTTCAAAATGTTTTCTTTATAGTTTTTAATACACATATATTCATACAAATTATTAATTTTTTCTATAGAATCAATGCATTCGGGTACTACTGCGCCATCAAAATCACCACCAAATGCTATTGTATCTTCTCCATCCAATTCCAAGAAATGGTCTATATGTCTTCTGATGTCATCAAAAGTTATGTTATTCGGATCCGATTTTAAAAAATCTTTGCAAAATGTTATCCCTACAATTCCTCCCACCTGTTTTATGATATTAAATTGTTCATCATCTAAATTTCTTCGATGTGGGCAAATTTTATATGAATTGGAATGAGTAGCAATGAAAGGTTTTGTAGAAATTTCGGCTACATCATAAAAAAGCCTCTTACTTGCGTGAGAAACATCTATAATTATATCATGATTTTCTAGCTCTTTAACAGCTTTTTTGCCAAAATCGCTCAAACCACCTGCATTTTCAACGCCGGAACCGTCACCTATTTCGCATTTTCCATTCCACGTAAGCGTTAAAATTTTCACGCCGGCTTCTTTAAGGTATCTTACATTATCTAGCCTTCCCGCAAGAACAGCTCCTCCCTCTACTGTGAGTATAGGAGTAAAATTCTTTTGAAAGTAATTATCACGTATATCCAAAAATTTTTTTCTGCATGAATCAAAAAAAGTTAAAGCTTCTTGCCCTCTTAGACTATCCGGAATCCATACTGCAAAACATTGAAAGTATTTTTCTAGACTATCACATTTTTCCAAAGATATATGCAAATCATTTTTATCAATATTTTTATTCTTGGTTACCAACTCATAAAGCGTATCGCAGTGTAAATCAAAATATTTCATCGCATTCTCCTATATCAAAAGCATTTTCAAAATGAATTATTTGTGATTCTTTATTTTTAAAAGTAGTAACCTCCACAACGTCAAATCTTGGCTGAAGGTCAATATTATTTTCTGATAAAAACATCATCGCGGTTTTTATTATTTTAATTCTCTTGTTTTTGTCGACAGCTTCTGCGCCTCTATAAAGTGATTCTTTTTTTCTGGTTTTTACTTCCACAAAAACAATATATTTATCTGTGCAAGAAATTATATCTATTTCACCATATCTGCTGTGATAATTGTTTGACAAAATTTTCATGTTTTTTACACTTGTAAGATATTTTCCTGCGATAAGTTCACCAATATTTCCTTTGTCTTTGCTGCGATTCATTTTAATATTTTCTTCAAAAAGCTTTTTCTGTGTATAGGGCACGGACCGTATTTTTTTATCATTTCTGTATGAAAAGCAGTACCGTAACCTTTGTGCTTTTCAAATCCATACTCAGGGTATATTTCCGCTTCTTTTTTCATGACCCGGTCTCGAGTTACCTTGGCCAAAATAGATGCACAGGCTATAGATTCTGACAGGCTGTCCCCTTTTACGACGCAGTAAGATTCCATACCAAGCTCTGGCAATCTATTTCCGTCCACGAGTGCTACATCGGGCTTTATTTTTAAACCATCAACAGCACGCTTCATCGCCAAAAATGTAGCATTTAATATATTGTACTCTTCTATTTCTTCGGGCGTTGAGAAAGAAATGCTGTATGATAAGGCTTTTTCTTTTATTACCTCGAAAAGATATTCTCTTTTTTTCTCGGTGAGTTTTTTAGAATCATTTACTCCTTCTATTAGAGTACCTTCAGGCAAAATCACAGCAGCGGCATATACACTTCCCGCCAACGGACCTCTGCCCGCTTCATCGATACCGCAAACAATTTTATTTCCATTGTCGTTATGTAATTTTTCGTATTTAAACCAATCCATATTTTTCCCTTACTTTTTATTCTGGAAACTCAAGAGTTATTTTTCCCAATTTCCCGCTTCTAAATTCATCAAGCACCATGTTTGCCGCTCTCAAAGTATCTATTTCTCCTGCAGAAATCACCATGCCTCTTCTTTTGCCGATATATTTTAGCAATTCATACCCAGACATTCCATCAGAAATATTTTTATCCAGCTTGTACCTTTCCAAAAGATTATCTTTGTAGTTTTTAACGAGCACATCTAATAGATTTGACGCCATATCTTCTATGTCTAATATTTCGTCTTTAATGGCTCCTGTAAAAGCAAGGTTGTAAGCCACTTCATTATTTTGAAACTTAGGCCACAACACCCCGGGGGTGTCCAATATTTCTATTCCGTCCCCCGCTGAAAACCACTGGTTTTGCCTGGTTACACCAGGTCTATTTTCTACCTTGGCTTTTGAATTTTTTGACAGCTTATTTATAAACGTAGATTTCCCCACATTAGGAATACCTACGACCATTACTTTTATATTTTGATTTAATATTCCTCTTTTTTTCCAAGAATTAATCTTATCTTTTAAAACCTCTTTTACTTTACTCTTGAATATTACAGTACTTTTATTATCTTTACAACTAAAAAAACAATTATTTATTCCGAATTTTTCAAAATAATTTGACCAATTTTTATTTTGTCCACTATCAGAAAGATCCGATTTATTTATTACCAAAAGCCTTGGTTTATCCGATATTATGGAGTTTAAATCAGGGTTACGGCTGCTTAGAGGGATTCTTGCATCTACTATTTCAGCCACTATATCAACTTTTTTTAAATCTTCTTTTAATTTTCTCTCGGTTTTAGCCATGTGTCCCGGGAACCAGTTTATCGCGACTTTTGATAAACTTTCTTGATTCTTATTTTTTAGATTTTTTTCCGTAAAAAGTCATTCCTTTCTATTTACGTTATCTATAAATTTAAATTTTTATAATTCTCATTTAACGTTTAGCATTATATCACATTTTTGCTTATTTATAAAGCCTAGCGCCTCTTAAATATTCTCCATCACTACTCATTAGCATATCATCGAAGCCGCTCGGAGTTTTGTAATACCATTTATAAACCATAAAAAATTCTCCCAATTGCTTTAAAATAATCAGTCAACTCCACTAATGCTTGGTTTTAGAGATAATTCATGCAAATTATTGATTAGTTTTTTGTTCTGTAAATTTTTGAACTGATTCTTCGACTTTGCTCAAAGTTTCCAGCGCTTCATCTTTTTTGTTACTGGAAACCATAATATAAAATTTTATTTTTGGTTCTGTGCCGGACGGCCTGACAATTATATAATTATCGGGCTCAATTTGAATTTTAATAACATTTGATTTCGGCAGATTTTTGACAATCGTTTTACTTGAACGTGCGTCAATAAGTTTTGAATTTAGATAGTCTTCCATTGAAATTGCTTCCAAGTTTTCAAAAGAATTTGAAAAATTATTTCTAAGTTTTTCCATAATATTATTTATTTTTTCAATTCCTTTTGAGCCCTTAAATTCATAACTGAGCGTTTTTTCGCAAAAGAATCCATATTTATTTTTTAAATCACTAAGGATGTCAATCAAATTTTTATTTTCAGAATTTTTATAGTAAGATGCAGCTTCACAGAGCAGCATGGAAGCCAAGACTGCGTCTTTATCCCTGACTTCGGTGCCGCGTAAGTACCCATTACTCTCTTCAAATCCAAAAATAAATCTTTCTTGTTCACTGGATTTTTCAAGCTTGAGTATTTCAGTAGCTATGTTTTTAAACCCTGTCAAAACTTCTTTAACTTCTACATCATAATCTTTAGCGATTGCATCAACCATGCGAGTTGTAACAATTGATTTTATTAGAATGGAATTTTTTGTTTTACTTTCTTTTTTCAAATTTGAAACTATATAATAAAATAAAATAATTCCTATTTCATTGCCAGTAAGCACTACGTATTTATCGCCGTTTTTAACACAGACCCCCAATCTATCTGCGTCGGGATCCGTTGCAATAATCAAGTCAGCTGATATTGTCGTTGCCAAATCTATTCCTAATGAAAAGGCTGATTTATTTTCGGGATTTGGTGACGGACAAGTAGAAAAATTTCCGTCAGGATAAAATTGTTTTTCGACTAGGCTTAGATTATCTATTCCACACTCATTTAGAACTTTTGGAACAAATTCAAATCCTGTGCCATTAAGAGGTGTATAAACTACTTTTAAATTAGATATTTTTTGAGTACTTATTCTTTGGCCCATAACCATATCAATGTAATTTTTATAAAAAATATCATCAACATATTCAATTAGATTGCTATGCAAACCATCTTCAAATGAAATAATATTAATGCCACTAAAAATATCAATACTTTCAATTGAATCATAAACATCTTTCGCAGTAATTTCATTCATCTGAGCGCCATCACTGCCGTAACATTTTAATCCATTGTACTCGGACGGATTATGACTTGCTGTAATCATTATTCCTGCATCAGTACCGAGTTTACGAACCAAAAATGATAAAACCGGGGTAGGTTTCAAGCTTTTTGTTATGTAAACTTTTACACCATTTGCTGCCAAAACCCGAGCTGAGTCTTCGGCGAACGTTTTTGAATTATTCCTAGAATCAAACGAAATAACAACACTGGTTTTTTTTGAGAATTTCAAAAGATAATTTGCAAGGCCTTGAGCTGCCCTTCTAACTGTATAAATATTCATGCGGTTGCTTCCGGCACCCATTACTCCCCGCATGCCAGCTGTACCAAATTCCAAATCTTTATAAAATCTTTCATATTTTTCGGATTCATTTTTCTGTATTTCAATCAATTCATTTTTCAAGTCTAAATCTTTGACATTTTGAATCCATAGTTCATATTTTTTTTCTACTGCCATAATTTTAATTCTCCCGTTAAAAAATACATATACAGGAGATTTTATCACATTTTAATATTATAATCAATAAACTGACTTTCTTATGTAAGGGCTGAAATATATAACATTTTTTCTATTTTTTTATAAATCGAATCAAAATCTGATACAGGAAGCGGATTTTTCCCTTTTCCGATTTCCACTGTAAATGCCGGCTTATCAAATTCCGTTATGAACCAATCTTTAAATCCTCCTCCTACCGCCAAGCCTTCGGGTTCCGATAAAGTATATTCCGAAGAAAGAGCTAATTTATTGGCTATATGTCTTGAATTTTTTGGCATTTTTTCTCCGAAATTCCAATAGATTTCTTCGCCCTGGCTATGAAAAGCTACAGCGTATTCAAAGTTAAATCTTCTGCATAAATTCACAACCGCTTGAGTTTCGGGCTCACTTTCGGGGAACTCTCCACCAAAACGAGTACTCGCCGGTGCTGTGATTCCCTTTGAAATCTCCATTTTTTTCAGTAGTTCCCATCCGGCATCATAATTGTGATTCAAATCGACTCCTCGGGCATTTGCTTGCCAAAATTTATCCGAAGTTCCTTCAAATCTTTCTGCCAAATCTTTATGATTCTCTGCTGCTTCACTTCCCAAAAGGGATATTTCTACTCCATCGGGATTAACAAAAGGAACAACCATCAAACCTCTTTCTTGCAGGCTTTTTTTGATATCCACTCCAAAAATTTTTTCTTCATTTTTTATATGATAACACAGATTTTTAAAAAATTTGAGAATAATAGCCCCGGTTATCCATTCCATACCGTGAAAACTCCCTAGCCATAGCACTTGCCTTTTTTCGCAGCCTACCGATAAAGAAATTAAATCTCTATTTAGTACACTTTTCCCTATTTTTTTACATTTTACGAAATCAAAATTATTTGCTATAAAAGATATTTCTTTTTGTCGAATTTTTTCTGTGGGAATTTCTACCATAAAATCTCTCCTTTTCAATATTTTATTTTCAATAATATTAAAAAAATATTACATTTATTAAAAATTGAAAATAAATTTGATAAAAATGATATAATATATTGAAAAAATGTAAAAAATTAGTATAATAATAATAAATTGATTTATTATTATAGCCACAACAGGGAGGATTATCACATGAAAGACTTGATAAAAAAAGTTGTTAAGGCACCTATGTTTTTAATATTTTCGATTATAGTAGTACTGAGCACTATGTCAGCGTGCATACTTTCGATTAACGCTATAAAGCCTGCCCCGGAAACGAATGAATATACCGTAACATTTCCTACCTACACCGATGCTATAGAAAAATTGGAATATTCAATTGGAACCATCGGAATAAATTCTTCTTCGCAAAAGCCCGAATGGACATGGGACGACTGGAAAAGCGTAGATGGTAATCCATCGGCCAAAGTTACAAACCAAAACAAAATAAAATTTTTGGTTAAATTCAAGGAAGGTTACAGTGACTTTCCTGTACGTAACGTTAGGATAAAATCTGATGCGCATGGCGAAGATAATACATCTAGCCTTTTAGTCTGTAGAAAAAATGAAAATAACGAAATAATAACTCTTATGCCACGTGAGAGCGAAAAAATAAACGAAAACACATCTTATTCTTCTGAAGAGATAACGATAAATCAAGACCAGACACTATATTTCAGCGACATTATACCTAACAGCTATTCGCTTACTTTGAACATACCTGTAAGCGAAGAAGTTTTTGATGTCTACTATGATACAAACAGCGACTCGACATCTCAAAAACAAGCAAAAAAAATCTCCTCCGAATATAAGAATGATAATTATGTATACACCCTCAAAAACATACCTTATGGTACTGTTGCAAATTTCGAAATGCGTTTGAAAGACAAATATTCTCAGTTAGCCGACAAAAATTTTGATATTTTCCCGAAAGAATCTAATGATTACTTTTTAAAAGTTGATAACACCTCACGCAGGTTTGCTTGGGAAGCAAAAGAAAATACTGAAATTAATTTTGACGTTAAAGACGGAATCGAAATAACATCTAATAAATACGATATAAAAAACACCACGGGAAAAACTTTGTATTACAAAAATAATAATTCCGAAGAATCCGAAAACACATTAAATCCCGGAGAAACTGTAACTGCAACTCACGGAGAAATGTATAATTTTTATACTCAAAATAACGACGCACTGATTCGCGACAATAATATTTCTATGAGTAAAACTCAACAGGACGAAAAAACTGAATATTATATCTCTGACATTACAAGCAATCATAATATCAGTGTCCAGGAAGGCTCAACCAACAGTTTAACTACTATTACTTTACCCGTTAAACCCGGAGTACATTTTGTACAAGAAGACGGCAGCGAATTTGAAGAGGATTTAAAAGTATCCCAAGGCACTTTTAAATTTAAATTGCAAGAAGTAGAAGGATACAAAAATGATTTTAAAAATATAAAGCTATATCAGGTTGGCGAAAATGATACCGACTATACAAATGGTACATTAATAAGCCCGGATGAAGATGGTGTATACACTTTAGAAGTTGGAGATCAACCTATAAAAATACTAGTAGGTGACGACGCACCGAAAATTGACGTGTATACCATCAAGGCATCCAAAAATCTACTCGCAACTTCAAACTTAACGATGAACGTTATACTTGAGAAAGATAACAAAGATACAGAACTTACTTCGGAAACGGATGAACTTTATTATATATACAATATAGAACACGGAAGCGACATACGTGTAGAATTCTTCACCGACGGCAAAAACATGGACTTAACCCAAATGATAATAGAAAATGAACATCCTAACGGTCAAACGCTGGAAAAACAAAATGCAACCGCAACAACTTCCACCTGGAAAATAGAAGGCATCAAAGACAAAGTATTAATAAAAGTAGAAGGCTTAACACGTGCAACCGCAGAAATTACTTTTGACCCTAATAACACAGATGCTGAAATAGACTACGATAACTCATACTATGAATTACAAGATGGAAAGCAATATAAGCTTACAAAAGTTGAAACTGAAGATGATGCCCCCGTGGAATTTTCGGCTCCCTATGACTCCACAGTTTATCTGAAATTTAATTCTTCTAACGAGAAAAAAATAAAACTACGCGTAAAACACACCTCAGAAATTATTTCTCCTAATGGAAGCGGGTATTTCGTTATAAAAAATTCGGGCGGCATTGAATTAGAAGAATGCGGAATATCAACTCAGCAACTTAAAGTAACGATATTCACCCACTTAACCGATTTACAGATAAATGATTTAAAAGTTTCTGATAATGATGCAAACTACGTAGACTTCGGTAATAAGTCAACCCGTGAGTATACTGTAAACTATAATTCTGAATTTAAAATTGGTGCAAGAAGAGTAAAAACGAATGAAGTTCTTGCAGCAAAAGATACAGACCAACAAGCCACAAACTTACGTTGCCCGACCGATAACAAAGCAGGTACTTTCACTTTAGAAAATGTTACAACAGATAAATTTATAATATTTTACAACCCCGAAGCTTCGGAAGCACAAGTCCCAATAGATAAATATTACAAAACAGATTCTAACGGTGACATAGTCAAAGATAATAAAGGCAATCCAATAGTAGAAAGCGAAAAACAGCTGGTAAGCGCCAGAAATATGTCTTCGAAATATAAACTCGTTAAAGAATCCGGTACGGACTGCGACTATGACGTAAACTTCAAAGAATACCCCACGGACATGAATACAAAATTAGGAATAAAAGTTCCGCCGGGAAAAACATACGACATGTGCTACCACGTAATATCCAAAGAAGGAGAAACATTCCCTAAATCCGGAAATGATATTAACTCCCAGTGCGACAAGTATATTAACGATAACGGAGGCAAAGAAAACCTCGCCGGGTGCGATTTGTTTTATCGTTACGAAGCCCCGACACAGCTCAACATCAAGATTGACTACGGAGAAAAGTGCACACCCGAAAATTTTATTGGATTTCAATTTGACGTTGAAACATACGAAGGAACTATAGCTACGGATATATTTAATTTATTTGGCGAAGTACAATACGGAAAAAAATACAGAAAACTTAAAAATACTTGTGGAGGAATTGGTAATAATTATATTAACAACGGAAAATATTACTACCATTACCTTCCTACCGACTCTTTAAGAGGACTCTTCCAGATTCATTGGCTTTCAACAACTCTTTCAGAAGCAAAAAATTTGGCAGAAGCCAGAAGTTATGCCCAATTTCCTTATCAAAATTTCTCAATTTTCAATACAAAATATTTTCATTACTCAAATCAGATTTTTTATTCCCTGCTAACAAGGATAGATGATTTGAACTATGTTGCCAAAGATAGAACGTTTTATTATGGTGACTCTGATAAAACAGATGTTGATCTTACAGATCCCGATACTGCTAAATGGGAAACTTTGAATCAACACCAATATACTAAGACAAAACTTTTATTATATAATGACAAAGTGGCTCCAGCTGGATCAGTTCCATATAGAGAATATTTTAGGCAAAGCTATTTAATGGGAGAAGCCAACGACGGTGAAGAAATAGCTGATTTTGAAAATCGAATGAAAGAGCGAGTAAAAGAGCTAAATGGTAGACCATACGATCTGAATATTAAATACTCCAATAACTCCAATGGTAAAAGAGAAGCACTAATAGACTCGGCAGTATTGAAAGGCAAAAAATCGACCGAACCCGAAAAAGTTTCAAGCGGCGATATAGACCTTAACATAAAAACAAAAACCCTCATGGTGTTTGAAGACAATCCGGACCAAAGATATGAAGACGATATCGTTCTCAAAGAGGATCATAAAAAACCTCATTTCGAAAATATTTTTAGAAATTCGCAAATATACATGACGCCCACAGGAGAATTTCCCCTAGAGAATGACTCAAAATCTGGACTTGACTACTACGGAATTTCTCCCGGCCACGTTAGTGCTTTTGGAAAATTCAAATCGGAAAATCCTGCATATTCCAATACTATCCAAGGTGTGTTTGATATCTATTCTTTGAACGCATTCAAAGAGATAAGAATCACGCCAAAATTCGATACAGAGAACTTAATGCTAGGCACTCCTGCAAAGAACCCTAAATTAACACTCCCGCAGGGTACGAAAGGCGTAAAATTCTATAAGTATGACAACGGCAAGATCGGTAAACAAATAACAAGTAGTGAAGTAGCGAGCAACGGAGAGGATAAAGAAAATTGGCACCAAGGCGAAAAGGATCATTGGAGCTACGACTTCATTATCAAACCAGATAGAGAATATGATTTTGTTCCCGGTGCAGTAAAAGTTATTAAAGAAGGATATTCTGTCATTAGCTATGAAGAAAAAATGGATCCAGTAGAAGGAACGTATTACATTTATCATATAAAAAATTTCTTAGAAAATAATAATACATTACAGATGCCCGAAATTCAAAAACGTAGATACACCATAACTTGCAACGATGGTTACACGGAATTCTACGACAATGAAACCAACGAGCAATTTTTGAAAAAGGAATTTGACATTGATTCCAACTTCACTTTCAGGACTCAGCCTAAACTCGGGTATAATAATGATGAAACTTTGATAATAAATACAGGAAATGATTCGTTTAAAATAACTTCAGATGGAACGAGTGACAGCGTACTCCTTCCTAACGGAACCAGAATCGAACGTTCCACGGATCCTTTAATCACCGATAACACGTATATAGTAACAGACATCCAGGAAAGTTTTTCGGTGTTCTCTACAAGAGAAAGAAATTTTGTCCCCGTGACGTTAACCTATGACGACAGCGTATATTATAAAGATACACGCGGAAGATACATTATAATGGCAGCCGATGAAAACGGAGATAAAAAAGTTTCCTATGTTGATGAGCTCCCTGAAAATCCCTCAAAAGATAATATTGAGCTGAATGTTGACTACGGTTCGAACTTTTATTTCACTATTGAAGAAAGAGAAGGTTTTGATCCTCTAACGACGATAGTAACCGCAAATAACATCAAGCTGGATTATGAAAACGGAAAATATGCAATAAAAAATGTGACTTCCGCAGTAATAATAAAAATAGAAAATTCTACAAAAATGAGTTACAAAGTTTACTTCACAGAACACGAAGGGTTGACATTTAAATCTACTGATGGAAAAGACTTTATTGGAGAAAACACAGTGGCCTATGGTTCAGATTTAGTTTTTAAAGTTAATATTTCCGAAGCGTATTCAAACTCTGAAAATTACAAAATAATGGTGGAATATTCTACAGAAGGCAAAACGCCCACCGAAATTCCAAAAGTGCAAAATGATGAAGGAAAGGACACGGACAGGTACATCCTCAAGGATATCCAAGAAAACGTTCGTATTTATGTAGACGGCCTGGAGCATAACACCTACAAAATGAAACTTTATAATACGACAGGAATCTCATATTATGATAAATACGGACAGGAAAAATATATGTCCGGCGGTGAATTTATAGAGCGAACAGTATATCACGGTGATGACTTTAGCTTTAAAATATTTGCTGAAGAAGGTTATGATATTTCAGAAATTAAAGTCTATAGCAAACAAGAAAAATCCGGATTCAGAAAACAATTATTGCCCTCTAATGGAATGTATACCATAGAAAAGGCATCAGATAACTGCACCATAACAGTTGAAAACACGAAAAAATCGGTATATAGTGTAGAAATAAGAACAACCTCGGGAGCGAAGTGCCTGGATGATAACGGGAATGTAATTAATTCAAGTTTAACTGTAAACCATGGAGATGATTTGGCATTCACAATCGCACTGGACAAAGCCTACAATCATTCAACCCCGATTGTAACACTTAAAGGCAGCATAAATACCATCTCCCCTGTTGACGGAAGATATATAATTTCCGATATAACCGAAAATAAAATAATTGAAATCACCGGAATAAAAAAGAATACCTACAAAGCAACGTTTAAAGAAACAGAAGGTGTAATTTATAAAAACGGTAAAAACAAACCTTTCTCGGGATCACTTGACGCGGAAGATGGCGAAACTTTATATTTTAAAATTACACTAATGGATGCTTATGATAAATCTTCTCCGATTGTACTTTTAAATAATTCAAAACCAATTGCTGAAAGCGCCGGAGTCTATAGCATAAGTAATGTTAGCAGCGATTTGGAAATTTCAGTAGAAAATGTTTACAAAAACCCTGAAGAAGTCACTATGGAAGATGTAAACAACGTTCCCGATAAGGTTTCGACAGAACTAGATATAAGTAGAGTGGTTACCGCCACAAAAACTTATCTTAATCTTTCTGACGAAGAAAAAGCCGAGGTTATCAATCTTGCAGATTTAAAAAGAGCTCAACAGGAAGCCGGCGTTATTAATCATAAATCCGGAGACATATCTGTAACGGGACTTGACTGGAATATAAAAGTAGTGGTTGATAAACTGACAGGTAACCAAGAAAAGATAAATTATATGAACGGAAAAATCGACAGAAGAGAAGTCCTTTATCTTTATGATATTTATCTAATTGATTTATTAACAGACGAAGTATACGAAATTCCCTACGGAAATAAAGTTACAGTTACGATGCCTGCTCCGGATTTGTCCGGATACAAAAATGAAGTTGTAGTTCATGAAAAATCAAATGGAAATATAGAATACATCGATATGAATATAACAGATGGAACAGCAAGATTTGAAGCAACTTCGTTCAGTCTATTTGGCATAGCAGCCAAAAAGATACCTAATTATTCCGATCCGTCCGGTACAAAGATTTATGTTTCGGATTTGGTAGATAACGAAGAAGAATTGCAAGCGCTCCTAGGCGAAGGGGTAAGTTCTCAGTTAGGAGATCTCACCGAAAACAAAAATGATTTCGATTTACTTGATGGAGAAGGAAATCTTCTTTCAAATGGAAAATCATGGTTCGCAGCGCTGTACGAGTGGATTTTAAATCACGAACTTTTGAGCGTAATAATCATTTTGATAATAGGTTCACTCCTTATATTCTGGATAATCTCAAAGGCTCAAAAAGAAAATACAGATAAAAACTAAAAATAAAGTCTAAGGCTTTTCCGTAACTTTATCGGAAAGGCTTTGATTTTTGTAAATAATTATTTATTTTTCATATTTTTATAAGAAAAGTAAAGAACCAGCCGCGGAAAGCAATTACAGAAAAAAAGTTTTAAATAAATATTGTAATGATAAAGTTTATGGTATCCTTTTTGAACCACTTGAGGATTCCGAGTTTATTGGTTCCTCTCAAGAAAAAACAAAAATGAAAACATTGATTGAAACCAAATTAAAAATGTCTTAAAACAAATAAAAATATGGTACGAGACAATGATGATGGCGATCGTTCTAAACTAGAAAAAGAACAGAAAGATTCTGAAAAATTCATAAAGGCTGAACCATGGCTCGATTTCTACAGAGCTCTCAACCCACTTGGTGTATACGAAACTGAAAGTAAAATCAT
The DNA here is from genome assembly GCA_934692675.1 of uncultured Eubacteriales bacterium. Lineage (GTDB taxonomy): Bacteria > Bacillota > Clostridia > Oscillospirales > Acutalibacteraceae > UMGS1491. The sequence goes on from CAKUUD010000002.1 coordinate 276,253, forward strand.
TACCCATTTGAATGAACTTATTAGTTTATGTGAGAGTATACGTAAATCTGAAAATGAAAAACATGGGAGCAATTGGTTAGTAAACGCTGCTAAAAATGCCGCTGATGCTTTTAATTACCATACCGGCAAAGACCCCAACACCATTTGGGGAATAAACTCAGCGTTCAACGATTTACGAGCCTCAATTCACCAAGCAAAACCAGATCTCAACAAGCTAAAATCTATTCCAAAAAATCAAGGCTCTGCAGCTGAAATGTTTAAAATGACTCCTAAAGAAAGACAGTCAATAGAAAGCATAATAAAACAATTGAAAGATATAGAAAACTATATTACATAATATAACGAACAAAAATTTGATGCCAAAAAAGAGTTCCAAAACGAAAGAAAACAACTTATAGACAAGGCACTACACTTTACAAATAAGCACTTAGACAAATATACCAATCTATTACAATTCTACGATGAATTTGAAACTTTATTTTAAAAACAAAGATCCGGATGAAAAGTCCGGGTCTTATCTTTTATTTGCAAATCATAATATTAAAAATAAATTCATTTAATTATATAAAACCATATAGGAGTGATAAATTTAAATGAGCACAGGCAGATTACAAATTAACGTATTTAATGAAACCGTCGGGATGCCTATTTCGGGAGTAAAAATAGAAGTTTCGAACAGCATTGACTCTAGAACCCTAGAAGAACTCTTTACAAATTCATCAGGGAATACAGATGTTATAAATCTAACCGCTCCCCCACCTGAATATTCTTTGGAACCTGAAGCTCCTCAACCCTACAATCAATACAGTATTCGTGTAAGCGCTCCGGGATTTGAATCTGTTACGATTCAAGACTTACAAATACTGCCCGATGTATTGGCTTTGCAAAATGTATATATGAAAAAGTCAGACGAAGAAGAAAGTTCTACATTTTTAATTCCCGAGCACACACTTTACGGAAGCTTTCCCCCGAAAATTCCTGAAGATTCTGTAAAAGAGCTCCCGCGCTCTGAAGGGTACGTAATACTTGATGAAATAGTTGTTCCTGAATTTATAATTGTTCACGACGGCGCTCCTGACGATAACTCTGCACCTAATTACTGGATTCCGTATAAAGAATATATAAAAAATGTTGCAAGCTCCGAAATATACGCCACATGGCCTGAAGAAGCAATAAAGGCAAATGTTTTGGCTATAAATTCGTTTACTTTAAACAGAGTGTACACGGAATGGTACAGAAGCAGAGGGAAAAATTTTACCGTTACTTCCTCCACTGCATACGATCAAAAATTTGTATATCAAAGAAATGTATTCCAAGAAATTTCTAATATAGTGGATGAGTTATTTACCACCTTTATCACCAAACCTCAAATCGAGCAGCCACTTTTTTCACAATATTGCGACGGAAAAAACGTAACTTGTCCTGAATGGCTTTCTCAGTGGGGATCAAAATCACTTGCTGAAAATGGAGCAAATTATATTGATATTTTAAGGACTTACTATGGTTCCGAAATATATACAGAATACGCAAAACAAGTCGCTGGCGTCCCCTCTTCTTTCCCCGGCGAAGTGCTTCAGTCGGGCTCCTCAGGAGAGAGTGTGAAAACTATCCAAAGGCAGCTCAACGCCATTAGTAATAACTATCCTATGATTTCCAAATTGGCAGTAGATGGAATTTACGGCCAGAACACCATAAATGCCGTAAAAAAATTTCAAGAAATTTTTAGCATGCCTCAAACAGGCTCCGTAGACTATTCTACTTGGTATCAAATTTCCAAGGTTTATACTGCTGTAAAAAGGTTAGCTTAAAAATTTAAAATTAAATATAAAATAAATCTTGACAAATAAAACACTATCCGATATAATCGATAGTGTTAAAGCCGATGTGGCGGAATGGCAGACGCGACGGACTCAAAATCCGTTGTTGGCAACAACATGTGGGTTCAAGTCCCACCATCGGTACCATCGTCGAAATTGGCCGGTTGCTATGCAATTGGCTTTTTTGTTTGCCTTATAAAGACGGATAAAATTTTATATGCTATTAAAAGTTGTTATCCTCTCAAAAGCAAGGGGAAAGTTTTGAATTAGAAAGGTTAAATATTAATGAAAAAATTTTTTTCAGTGTTGGCTATAATATTTGGAGTATGCTTTGTAATTTTTGAAATCCAAATTTATAAATGTTTAAAAGAATATGGGTATGGTATAAACCAGCTTCCGCAAACTAGTCTGGTATATTTCGGAATAATAAACGGCTTCACGGTTAGTTCTGATGGTGATCAAAGTAAGTTCATTGGTAGGAGTGATAGCAGCATACTGGGTTCGCTGTTTGAAGACTATAATGACATATTTGAAAAGCATGGATACTGTTTGAAAGATAGATTGGGCTCGGGTTTTGCATACTGTAAAAAAGGCAGTAATGACGATCAGGCTGCTTTCTGTTTTGTAAAGCAACGGGTCTGGTGTCGCTGGTTTCGAGTGTATAGTTTGTCACATGGATACAAAATAGAAGATTTTTAAAACGATCGAAAATTAGGTTACATTATCATTTTTGTAAAATGCAAACATTGTAATCGGCTAAAAGTCTTATTATTGCTGAGTTTTTTCGAGTCCCTATTGGTTATCCGTACCATATTTGTACTCAAATATTGATACAATTGAAATCCCAGTACTACTGGGGTTTCTTTATGTTTGGATATAAATTTTAGATTCAAAAATTCATATTATAGGACTTATTTAAATACTAAATTAGAAAAAATGAAACCTTGACGCTTAAGGTTTCATTTTCCTATAAATTTTCTCAAGAGGGTTGCATACTTTCACACGGTTAATAAAATCTCAGCTTTTAAGGCTCTTTTGGATGTAAAGAAAGATATGCTATTCTAAACTACTTTTTTATTCTTCGTTCACTGAAAAAACTCTGTTATTTTCATCATATTTTATGTTTAAAGTTTTACCATTATAAAAATTATAATTTGGTGCATTTTTAATCTTGTCACCCAATAGGATTTGAATTTGAGGAATTATCCATAAATCAATCGGTCTTGCACCCTGGTTTATCTTTTCAACTTCTACTGAAAGTTTTTGTATGATTTTTTCTTCTATGACCAAATTTATACCGCCATTATTGGGATTTTTCCAATAAGCATTGACCATATTAAAATGGCTTTTTATAATATTAGCATATTCAGGTGAAGTCAAATTTTTAAATTTAACTTTTTTGATTCTATTAAGAAAAGATTTACTATGTGCTACTCTCGTATAACCCGCTTCCAAATTTTCTTTACTTAGGCTTAAATCCGAATTTTCATCAAAACCATTCATAGATATATCATCTTCGTTGGAAGTAAAAATAAATGTTGTCCCAGAACAATCTACTTTTTCTCCATCAATATTGATAATTCCTTGGTCAATCGCTCCACGTATAACCTCGTCCAATGTAGGAGTGCAGATTTTATCATATTCTTCAAAGATAATTACTCCACCAGGGTTGTTTTTTAAATACTTTATCAAAGGTTTGGTCGGAATAATTTTTTCAGAATTTTGTGCTACCGAATTAAATAATTGATCAACCACGCTTTCCTTCTTTTCTTTATTGACATCAGACGAAGATAGAATTAAAGGTTCACCTGCGCTTAAAAGAGCTCTAGGTAATCTTTTGGCAATAAATGATTTACCTACCCCTGATGGGCCATAAAGATATAACACGTCACAGTGGGAATATTTTTCACCATTCCACTTAGCTTGATCTTTAGCTATAATAATATCAAAAATGTGACTTTTTAGTTCAGTTACAGCCTCATCCTGACCATAAAAATCTTCAAAAAGTACGTTAAAATAATCTAAAGCATCCTCCTTTTGCATTCCTCGTGGGGGTGGTTTCAAAAGTTCTGAAGTTTCCTTGTACATATTTATAAAATTGCTGCCTGACCACCTTAAGTTAGAGATATTTAGTATGTTTTTTGAAAACTCGCCCAAAGAATTAATGATATCCATACCACATTTTGCTATTGTTATAGCACCACCTAATCCCGCTAATCCAGCAATGGTATCTGTTGCACTAAAATTAGATTTATTTATATTAACTCGTGATTCAAGAGAAGATTTAATTTTACGCATTTCGTCTAGATTATCTTTTGTTATTTCAGAGCTTTCTCCTAGTTCATAATTTAAAAGCTGTTTGTCTATTTGCTTAAGTCGTACTTTAACTTTTTGAATATCTTCCCTTGAAGTCACCCTATCTGGGTTGATGATATCTAAAACAAGCCTCCCTGCGTAATAACTTAAAGAAGCAGCACCTATTACACCTGCGCCAATTGCAACATATTTTAAAAACTTTATGAGTATAGGATGCGATTCGCTCCAACTTTTTTTAGTATGGCTTTGTGATACTAAAGATGAATTTACAGCAAAAACTCTATTATTTGGACTGACTAAAGTACTACTATAAATCATAAAACAAGACATAGTTAAAGATATAATTTTAACATTTATTCTCTTAATGCAATGCATAAATAATCTCCCTTGTTAAACTTATTTCATCTAGTATTCTCGAGGTCCCCTAAAATTTTTTCAAAATCAAGTTCCCAAATTTTAATATTTAAATTTGTAACGTTTGAAGATGTTGAAATTATAACATCATCTGTATCAATATTGCAACAAACCGTTTGTGTGATGCATTTGCTTCTTGGGGTCTTTTCCATCAAAGATAAAAAACTATCCCCAAATAATTTTAAACGAGATTCCTTTTGTGTCCATACTTTGAAAAAATCTCTGTAAATATTATTATTACCTCGTTTAAAAATTTGGCGGCACTCTTCTGAAGAATAAAATTCTTTTGCTATATCTAAATTTATAACTCTCTCCACTTCCAAATCTAATCCTATAGGACGATCATTTACCGCAACCCCAATTATACTGCATGAATGCGATATAGAAAAATATAAATTTTCTTTGCTGATAATTGAAGGTTTTTGATTCTCATTATAAATGAATTCAATATCACCAATTTTTACCCTATGAAAACAGGTAAGACAATGTCGCAAAAGTATTTCAGTAAGCAACGATATGATTTTGCTATGGTTACTTATATACTTTTCAATTTTTGTTGCTCTTTCCTTTGAAATATAACACATATATTTTTCTAGTTTATTCCATATTATTTCCTTTGGTATTTTTAAAATATAGAGATTCATAAGATATGCGTTTCTTCAAATATTTTATTTGCTATGTCACTTATACTCAACGAGGATTTAAGGATAAAATCGTTACTTAATTTTATACCATATTTTTTTTGGGTGTAGACAAATAACTCAGCAATAGTTATGCTATTTGAACCCAACTCTTCGATTACCAATGTGTCATCTTTTATGTCATTAAAATCAATATTTAAATGTTCACTAAAAAACAATTTAAGATCATACATTATATTTTCTAAATTGAATTTTGATTGTCCTTTATTTATTAAAATTATTTTTTCATACTTCAAATTATTAGTCATAATCTGCTCTTTCAAAAGTGATTTTTTTACTTTTAAAGAAGAGGTGAGTGGAAAGGCAGATGTTATAAAATAAACGCAAACTACTCTTTTTGAAATTTTTATTTCCTGGTTTTTCTGACGAATTTTTTCTATTAACTGCCTCTTTTGGCTGAGTGATATAAACTCTTTTTCAGTATGTATGACTAATACCGGGAATTCATTCATACCTATAACAACATATTGGCAAGAATTATCATTTAAAAAACAAAAATAATTCTCAATCTCTGCAGGGACAATATTCTCACCATTTTGTGATATTATTATATCACTATTTCTGCCTTCTATAAAGATCATATTATCCCTTATTTCACCCAAATCGCCTGTTCTAATATAATCATTTTCAGATGTACACGGTTTTAGAATTTCATTACCGCTCTCTATCACTGCATTTCGTATTCCTTTGCCTCCCGCTACTATTTCTCCATATCCTTGGTTTAAAAGTTTACCATCTTTTAAAACCTTAACTTTGCTATCAAAATTTTTACATATTATGTTATTTATAGAAATAACGCCTGATTCAGTAGAACCATAACAATCTATGTATCTGATATCGGATTCTATTAAGATTTTTTTAGTTTTTTTATTTGCGCTTACACCTGCTCCAATAAAAAATTTTAAATTATTGCCTAAGGTTTTTTCCAAATTAGAAGTGTTTAAAGTGCCATACTTTCCTTCAATAAATTTAAATAGTGAGTCCAAAATAGCCGGGACATGAGCTACCAACTTAACATTTTTATTTTTAATATTTTCTATAAAATCAGACAAAGACTTATTTTTATTGATAACTATGGTAATACCTACGGTTGTATAAATAAATAAAACAAGCACACCAAAAATGTGAAAAAAGGGTGGAGAAACTAAAATTTTATCCCCTACGCCTTTAATATCTGCCTCTAAAAAAGTGTTTTTAAATCCCACTATTGATTTTTTTACGGCTTCTAGGAAATTTTCTTCACTGTAAACGGATATTTTTATAGTACCTTCTGTACCCGAAGAACAAAGAGCCATTTTATTTGCCACAAAACTAGATTTTGATTTTGTATGACTACTTTTTTTAAAATCAATAATTTCGTCAAAAAGCAAAGTAATTACATTATTTGGTTCATCTGTAATTTCATTTGTTATAACTGCAGATATTCCGGATTGGAATACCAAAGAATCGTAAGAAGGCTGTGATATATCAGTATCTATAAGTAAAATATTAAATCCGCTTTTCAACACTCCCCAGCACACCGCTAAATAAAGGGGATGATTTTGCAGTTTAATTCCTATCCATGAGCCCTTTTTTAAAGATTTTAGTTTTTCTTCTAAAAAATCACTTATTAAATCTGATTTGTGAAAAAAGTATTCACAGTTATACTTAGTATTTCCATATTCAAATAAAACATGATTTGGATAAGTATTTTGTATCCATTTAAAATAATCTTTAAAAGTATTCATATTTTGTATTGCTTGAAGTTTTTCTGAAAATAATTTTTTATAGCACATATCATCCATATGTTTTCTTATCTCCTTGTTCAATATTTCTATATAGTTTTTTCATATATCGAGCACGATATGGTTGGTACTCTAGAAATTGCAAAAATGTCTTCATTTGATTATTAAATTCAAATACATCACCGCCTATGTAGCGGTAACCACAATTTAGAGCTTTTTCTTCGCACGCTCTGCATAATTCAAAAGGTATTAATAAGGGGTTAATGTTAACCTTTATGGCTGTATCCACGAAAAGGTGTAATACATATGCATAATCTTCAATATTAAAAAAGAAATCTTTTTCATAAAACCACATTTCAGAAAATCCTACGATATTGTGCTCGTATTCTGCAATAAAAATAGAGCAATTGGGGTTTTCGAAACTATTTTTGAAATATCCTGTATTATCTACTTTCAGCAAATTGTCAGGATTTTTATTATAATACTCATCTCGGCTTAGCTGATTGTAAGAAAGTTTATTCCATAAATCAGAAACAGTTTTTATATCATTATATTCCATTGGACGCACACTAAAATTTTTTATTTTCATAGAAACACCTTAAGTCAAAATTTAATTAAATATAATATAATGCATAGGAATTAGGGCAAATCTTCGTATGTCAAATTATCCATAATCTTACCTTCGCTTATGGCTGTTATATTTTTCGAATTTTTTAAAAGGTATTTATCGTGACTCACCACAACAACCATATTATCCTCAGCAAGTTTCTCTATAAACTTTTTTACTTTGTCTCTAGCATTTTTGTCCAAAAAAGCTGAGGGTTCATCAAAAATATATATAGAAGACTTTTTTAATATGGATCTTGCGATGCACATTCGCTGTTTTTCGCCTTCTGATAAATTAATCTTTTCATCTATCGTACTGTTATAACCATTTTTTAAGCTCATTATCTTACTGTGCAAGTTTAATTCTTTACACACATCTATCATTTCCTCATCGGTTATTTCGTTCGAAAATAATTTCAAATTTTCTGATATCGAGGCATTAACTAGTTCAAAATTTTGAGAAACATAGCTCATTTCTTTTCTTAATTCATAAGTATTAGCTATTACTTTGCCACGTATAATAACACTAATATTTCCTTTGGTAGGTGCATAAAGTCCAACAATCAATTTTAAAATAGTAGTTTTCCCGGATCCCGATTTTCCAAACAATCCATATATTCCATTACCAGTCAAATTTAAATTTATATTTTTTAAACCAATACCATTTTCGTCATTATTGCAATAATTAAAATATACGTTTTTAAAGATTATCCGAGTTTCTTCCCCAGTTATTGTTTCACAGCTTGTTTTATAAGGGTATAAAGCTTCTCTTTCTAAATGTAAATATTCATTCAATCTTTTTATCACGGGAATAATCTCCTGAAATCTAGTATTGTTTCCTATTAATTCATTTATAGGTGCTATTAGCATCTGAAAATATATTCCTAAAGCTACTACAGTACCTATCGAAATTTCGTTTTTAAAAGCTAGTAATGCACCAAAACCATATATCATCGAAAGTGAAAAAATTACAGCTATATTTGAAAAAGAATTTATGATATTACTAAAATTCCCAATTTTTAAATTAGAGGTATAGATATTTCTTAAATTCCTTTCGTTTTTTTTATAATAATAATTCTGTAAACAAAACACTCTAGTTAAAAACGAATTATCAACACTTTGACTAAAATCTTTATGGAGCATATCATTATTTGCAAGAGTGATTTTTGAAAATTCTTTAAATTTTCTTGATGCAAAAATACTTATAGCTATGTACATACATAAAGAGGTAATTATAGAGAGTGTAATTTTCCAAGATAAAAAAAACATACCTACCGTAAGAGCTAGTATAAGCAAACAATTTTTTATAATGACCACAAAAATATTAGTTATAAAATCACTTATACTTTTACTATCATTAAAAAATCTCGACAATATAAATCCTTTTGGGGTTTTGTCTATAAAAGAAAGGTGGGAATAGAGGAGACACTTAAGGATTTTTTGTCTTAAAGAAAATGTTATTTTCTCGGAAACTCGAAAAAATATATAATTTTTGATATACCCACTGAATGTCTGTGCCACACAAATAAAGGAAAATGCACCTATTCCCCAGTATAATTTTCCAAAGTTTTCTGAAATCAGCACATCATCTATCAAAAATCTAGAAATTTGTGGAGAGAGGAAAAGACAAAACGTATAAATAACAGAGAAAACAAACCCTATTATTTCTTCCTTAATATATTTTTTTATTATATTTTTTAAAAAAATCAATATTTCTTTCATTCTGACAACCTTTTAACATATCGTATTTTGTATGGTACTGCTCCTGATTTTTCTAAAAGTTTTTGGACTTTTACGTTAAAGCCATAAACATCCGAAGTTAAATAAGCAAGTTGCTTTTCACGAACCCAATTTTCACATTCCCTAAACAGCTTAAGAGGGGTAGACAAAGGATTGATCTCTTGATAAAATTTTTTATCTACGAAAAAATGTAGTATATACCCATAGTTCTCAGGCTCAAATATAAAATCTTTTTTACGAGCCCAGATTTCTGCAAATCCCACTATTATATCTTCGTGTTTTGCTAAAAAAATTTCACAATTATTGTTTTTATAGCAATCAGAAAAATAGTTATATACAGTTACATTTTTAACATCCTTAATATTTAAAGAACTGTACTCGTTTTGGAATAATTGATCTTCTGCTAATTTATACCAAAGAGAAACTACATTCTTTATATCACTAATTTCCATTTTACAAATTTTAAGTTTTGAAACACTACTCATATATTTTAATCCTTTGTAAAAAATAGTTTTTCTAAAGCCTTTAACCCAAACACTTTATTATTTTCCCATTTCGTTGAATTTAACAATGCCTTCAATAAATATGTTTCTGGGTAAAACTCAAAAAGCTTTTTAATGACCAAAGCACTCTGTGCATAGATATTTTTATTGTAGTCCAAGTTATAAGGGTTGCTAAATTTTACATCCTCTAATTTAAATTCTTGTATTTGACCAGCGTACCACAAAGCAAACCCTTCGTTTAGCCAAAGGGGGCAATCACAAATAACCTCGTTAATCATAACGTGTGTCATTTCGTGAATTATCACTTTTTCAAAAGATGTGATGTTAATCGTCTTCCATATCTGAGGATTCAATACAAAAATTTTATTTTCTCTATTACATCCTATTACCCAATCAGGTAGTCGTTCATTTTGGGAACAATTTCTTAAACTTTCAAAAGAATCACAAATAAACACCGACACGTCTTTTTGATAGTCAAAAAGATTTGTCAATTTCTGAAAGTTGAAAGATAGGGTACAAGAATGATTCAACAATTCTAGTATTTTGTCATCAATGTGTAGTTTTGGAGAAGTGAGTGATTCATTAATTACTTCGTCAACTTGTTGTAACATACTGCCTGCCTTTCAGATTTATTATCTATTGCCTGCACAATTTCCTTGACAATTAGAGTGGCAATCTCCTTGACATTGAGTTCCGCAGCTTCCCCCAAAACAATATCCTTCATAATATCTTTCTATAGGGTTAACTATAAATTTAAACTCTTCAAGTTCAGTTTGTGATTCTAATTTTTCTAAATTTTTTTCCATAAGTTTTCCTCCGAAATATATTTTTATTATGAATTTTTATAACTACAATAAATGTTATCATAGAAACATTTATCGTCACTTGAAAAATAACTAAGTTGTCTACATCCTCCTGCACAACTATAGCCTTTATCACAGCCTTTGCATCTCCCATGGAGCATATCAAATTTAAAATTTCTGTTGTATGAAAACGCTCCCTTCTTATTCCAAATCTCATATAGCGTTTCTTCACGTAAATTACCTTCAATAAACTCTTCACTATAAAGAGATTCGCAGCCTTTAACATTACCAACACTATCTATTCCTATGTTAAATAATCCTGCGCCACACCCTGTAAAACGGGATGGTTCATCTAAATTAGGTGATCTAATGTCTATGTCATGACAATCATAATATCCTATGTTATCACCAGCTAGCAGAATAGGGCCATCTTTTAATTTCCTTTTATCATAAATAAATCTTGTGATAAGCGGCACTTTGTTTGGGTTTAAAAGATGCTTTCTATTATCTGAACACCTCCCCATAGGAGCAGCTATTTGCAATTGCCATATACCTATTTTTAAATCCTTGAAAAGTTGATACATTTCTTCCAAATCCTCAAAATTTAAATCTAAGATTGTAGTGGCAACTCCTGGACAGAACCCACAGGTTTTTAATTTTTTTATGGTACCAATAGCACTTTTAAAAGAACCTTTTCTATTCCTAATAATATCGTGATTTTTTTCCATACCATCAATCGATACACCAACATCATTTATTCCAGATTCTTTTAACTCAAAAATTTGCTTATCACCAACATTATAACCATTGGTTATTATATTAGTGTCTACACCTGAGGACACAAACTTTTTTGCAACTTTGTACCAATGAGGGACTAAAAAAATCTCACCGCCTATCAAGGTAATATGTTCATTACCCATATCAATAAGTTGCTGGGCGATATTTAAGCACTCAGATTCATTTAACTCGTTTAGTCGTGACTTTCCTGCACGTGAACCACAATGTAAACAATTCATATTACAGCGAAGAGTCATTTCCCACGTAGCATATTTAGGATAATAGGGAACATCAAAAACCGGATAAAAATCATTATGAATCAATCATAACACCCCCCTTGCACATAATAAAACCTTATTATTTGGTTTTAAATGCATAAATGGGTACCATATTTGCTCTGCAACCGCCACCGCCACCTTGTCCAGAACAATTGCTTCCGCAGTTTCTGCCACAATTTCCACCACAGTTGCCACCACATTGTCCGCCACAATCATTTCCGCAACCATGACAATATCCATAAACTCTTTTGTTTTCGGGTAATACTAAGTACTTCATTTAATAACACTTCCTTTCCTGGATAGATATTTCTTAATTTTTATTACACGTACATTGCTTTTCGTATGTAAATTTTAGGGTGTCCAACAAATTATATTTCCATTTTTCGCAATCTGGTTTTCCTTGTTTTTGTCCCTCATAAGGACAACCACCCATACATATTGGCAAGATATTACAATTTTTACACTCATCATAATCAAAAGGAGACCAGAGCATATATCTAATGTGTAATGGGTTGGCTTCTAAACCGTTATTCTCATCTGTAATATTTCCTACCTTGCGAGATATATTTCCTACATCGTTCCAACATTTGTACATATTGCCTAAAGGATCGATAACAAACGAAGAAATAGAATCCGCACAACAATAATTTGATTTTGTGCCCGGATAATAAGGATAAGAAGAAGAGTCAAACCCTTTAGAGTTTAATATAGCCTGATATTTTGTATTTATATTTGCATACTCTTGCGTATCAAAACAATCAGGCATAATAGAGCTACACGCAGTTGTGTACGGGCGAACGTGTCCCAAGTTAATTCTGCACTTATCTAATCCATTCGATTTAAGTACATCTAATAACTCCTCTGCCCTGGTTGCATTTGTTTTGTCAATATTTACGCGAATTGAAACATCAATATTTTTAGAAATTAATCGTTTTATATTCTCAATTATTTTTTTGAATGTTCCTTGACCGTTATCCACTTTAAGTTTTCTGCGTTGATTATGTACATCCTCAGGCCCATCTATCGTTATCTGTGCACTAAAAATCCTGCATTTAACCATGTCATCAACGATTGAATCGTCTATTAAATATCCATTTGTTACTATTGAAGCATTATAGTTTACACCATATTTGCGACAAATATCTATAAATTTCTCCGACATACTAAAAACTATATCCTTTGCAACCAAAGGTTCTCCACCGTACCAAGTGATGCCAATATTAGATTTAGATTTAGCCGCTGATTCAACAAGTTGAATGACTGATTGTTGAACATCGGGTAACATAACACCTTTTGTGGGACTTTCAAAACAATATGGACAAGCAAAATTACAGCTCAAAGTCGGTGCAATAACTAAGTTTAATCCTTGATTTTTGAATTTCCCACTATAGTTTAAAAGTTTTAATGCCAATGTCTCGTCAAGATCATCGTCAACAATATAATTACCCGATTTCATATTGTTGATTAATTCTTCATAGCCCTCTAAATCTCTGCTTTTCTGACAACTGTCTAAGATTTTCAAAAAATCTTCATTTACTTCCGCTAGCGCACACGTATAGGAATTAAACGCTAGCTTTTTACCTTTGTGTTCAAATATTAGATTATATTTAGATGGTTTCATAAAAATCCTTTCCTGCTTTTATCTATTTCCAAACAAACCTCCGGGCCCAAAAATACCACCTTCAGATTCAGAAGGTGATGAGGGCCCGCCTTCTCCACCTACTCCGCTACAATGCGAAGTGCATACACCACTACAATTTCCTTGACAAACGTTTGAACATCCATTTCCGCCCCACAGTGTTGTACAGAAACAAAAAAAATCGTTTTTGCTTTTCTTTGGTTTCACAATAAACTTCATAAAAAATCCTCCATAAAATATTATTTGGCTATTTTTGTCACACATTTTCAACAAGTTTTTTAAGTATATCTTTACAAAAATAACCAATTCCCATATGTAAAATAGCCAATACAAAATGGGTTATGTGCAGTTTCTAAACACTAAAATCCCGCACTAAAAAAACTATCAATGTGTTCTAATGTTCTTTTGCTTCCAATTTATACCATTAGTCAAAATAAATTTTCGCTTTCATAAGCCATAGTAGATTAGTGCGTTTTGGCTTCAGCATTATATAATAATTTGCTAATTCCCCCTTCAAACCATTCTTTGCAAGTGATTATGTTAAAGAACTCTTACATTTTTATTCACACTTCACTTATATCTATTATAGCATTATTTAGCCCTGCTTTTTTAGGGTTATTGAAAGTTCTATCTTTTAGACACAAAAAACGACAAAAAACAAAACCGGGTTGTATAATGTATAATATTGTTATTTCTTTTTTGTTTAATTTATATAAGTGAAATTCAATATACCTTTTAATACACTCTCAATATTTTTGTGGAAAGGAACTATGGCACCATATAATAGGAACTACGGCTTGTTGTGTTTTTTGCTTTTATATACTGTCAATAAGCATTAAAAATTTATTCTCGTTCTAGACACTAGAATACAGACTTTCTAGCCGTCTCCCCCATGAACACTATCCGTTTATAAAATCATATCTAATACTGGCATATAAAAATGAATCAGAGACTAATCGTTATGAAGATTTTGATGATATGGTATACCCTAATCTAGAACCAGTTTTACCCAAATACGCTATTATAAAACGCAATGAATGGATGATTGATAGGGCGGATTTCTTGATTACATATATTCATAACGAGTGGGGTGGAGCATACAGAACACTGACATACGCAAAAAAGAAAAGCGATATAAAAATTTGCCATATATTTTAATTCGGTTTTTGTCATAAAATAACTTGGTCATATAAATTCACTCTCAAAAATCAAAAAACAGAAGATTAAGTAATGAAAATAAATAAGATGATTTAAGTTCTTTAACACATTTGGTACATAACCAATCAAACTTTCCCATCCCTCCATTATAGAAAGTGGTAACACCATGATTTTTAACTAAGTTTATTATTTCATTTTTTAGTTTTACTTTTATAGAATCGATGTTGTAAATTTCCCTGTGCCCTGCAAATGTACATATTTTTCGTTGCATATTTCCTCCTTAATTTTTTTGATTGAAGAATTCAAATCTTCAAAAACCAAGTTACCGTCATACAAAAATTTTTCTTTGAGATAACATAAAATAATGAATGATTTGATAATCGAGTTTTTTTCTAAGTAGTATCGTTGTTTTAGAACGATAGTTACATATATTACACAACAATAGTTCGTGTTATTCAAGAGCTAATGCTCGTGTTTAAAATGTTCAATAGTTGGTAATCTCTAAGTTGAGGTGATAACTGTGAATGATTTTAATAAAAAGTTAGGCTTAAAAATAAAAAAATTGAGAGAACGAAGAGGGTTCTCTCGTGAAAAATTAGGTGAGATAGCTGAAATTAGTGACAGATTTATTTATGACGTTGAAACCGGGCAAAAAGGAATATCTGCAGAGACTTTGTATAAGCTATCACGAGCATTGAATGTAACATCTGATTATCTGCTCTTTGAAGTAGAAGAAAACAAAAATGAGTTATCGTATGTAACAGAGATACTTAAAAGTTTAAGTCCAAGTGAACTGGAATCAGTAGAAAAAATAATTTTAGAAATTTCCAAACTTGCATCTAAAAATTAGCATTCCAAACAGTTCTCCAATAGGGGAGCTTTTTTGTTTAAAAAATTCTATAATGGTACAACACCATTGTTCGACATGTATGCATAACGAAAAGGTTTAATATATAAACCATAAATTAGAAAAAAGAAAGAGGTGACTATATGGTTTAGAATTTAATGGTATGTAAAGAAAGGTAGCTCTTTTTATGTGCGTATCTGAAGTTTATTCCGTACTTAAGCGATGCAGGTCGCCGGGTAATATTAACCAAGTTCGACTAATTCCATAAGTAATATTAAAACCACTTCGGAAATGAGCAATAGCGAAATACTTGGGAAACTTGATTCAATCTTATCACTTCTCGAATATTATATCCCCGGCCTTAAAAGCAGACAGATTTGTCTTGATACGGGTGTTTTGGTTGGAGAATTAACGCCACCCATCAACCAGGAGCTTGCAAAAATTCAAATTAGCAAGGAGCGAGGACGATGAGCAATTTAAACGGAATTACTTTTACATCTTGGAATACAAATATTTCAAAACACAGCTATACTGATTTCGGTGTTATCTTGACGAAACAAAATATCGGGCTCCCCTCGCCTAAAACTTACAGCGTAAGCATTGAGGGCATGGACGGAAGTCTTGATTTATCAGAATGTTTTGGAGAAATGAAATATGAAAACAGAACACTAAAGTTCACTTTTGAAAGCATTGACAAAATAAATGATTGGCAAGCTAAAATGATAAATATTTCTTCTTTTTTGCACGGACATAAAATGAAGATTAAAACATGGTCCGACCCAAATTTTTACTATGTTGGTAAGTGTCAGATTGATGAATATAATTCAAGTAGTATGCTCGGAAAAGTCGTTATTTCTTGCGATTGTGAGCCTTTCAAGTATAAAAATAACATAACAAATTATAGTTTAGTCGAAGGCACAAACACGGTGCAAAATTCAAGAATGACAGTATATGCGGACTTAATAAACGAATCTGAAATCACAATAAATTCAAAGGTTTATAATGCAGGAACGCACCTAAGAGCGATAAAGCTAACAAGTGGTGCAAATACTATAAATTCAAGCGGCAATGCTACTCTTAATTTTCAGGAGGGGAAAATTTAAAAATCCAATGTGTGAAACAAAATAATAAATGTTTTGAAAAAATGTTTCACATTTTACGATGTATATGGTATAATACTTATGTGAAACAAAATCAAAAAAATGAATTAAAAATGTTTCACATTAAGGAGATATCATTATGGGTAATAAATCCGAAGTCATAGCACTTCTTCAAAATAAGCAATTACTTGAACACCAACTTGAATCGCTTTCTTATGGTTCGATTGAGATAAGAGAAAGAGGGTCAAATAAATACATTTATGTTCATTACAGAGAAGACGGAGTTTCACTCACAAAATATATAGATGAATACTCTGATGACTTATATAACCTTATTTTAAACAACAATATAAAAGCTAAGAAGTTAAAAAAGCAAATCAGAGATATAAATAAAGAACTTAAAAAACTTAATTATATCGAAAATGAAGTGAATAGCGATGTAGAAATCAACATAGATTTTGCAAAAAGGCACCTTGCCCACACTATTTATAAACAAGCAATATTAGAAGGAATTGCCACCACTTTTGCTGATACCGAAAGCATTATTGAAGGCGGAAAAGTTAATAATATGACTTCTGAAGATATAATGAAAATAGTAAATTTAAAACACGCTTGGGAATTTATATTAAATAGAAATGTTATATCATCGAATACTGATTTTTCACTACTTTGCGAAATTAACAAAATGGTAGAAGAAGGATTTTACTATACTGCCGGAAAGATACGGAGTATTCCTGTGAGCATTGGCGGTACCAAATGGCAACCTGATTTGCCCATTGAGTCTATTATAAAAGAAGATTTAAATAAAATTTCCGATATGGAGATGAATGATGTTGACAGGGCAACAGAGTATTTGCTCTACACTATGAAAAAACAAATATTTATTGATGGAAATAAAAGAACCGCCGTAATATTTAGCAATCACTATCTTATTTCCAAAGGTAAAGGAATAATTGTTATTCCCGCAGAAAAAACAGAAGAATTTAAAAACTTACTCATTCCGTTTTATGAAGGGAAAGATAATGAAAGAATAAGAGCATTTATAAAAGACAAATGCTATATGAAAATATAAAATATTTAATTTAGCACCTTCGGGTGCATTTTTTATGCAAAGATTAGGAGGTGAAATTTAATGCAGTATAAAATATTTTGCGATGACTATATTTTATACGATTCGCAGCTTAATGAATTTCAACTTGAAAGTCCTGTTTTGAAACAAGAATTAAACACCGCTTATGAATTAACTTTTACTATTTATCCAAATCACCCATATTTTAATAACATATCAAAACTAAGCTCCATAATTAAAGTTTATCGAGATAGCAGTTTAATTTTTAAAGGGCGGGTGATTAATTCGGAGCTTGGATTCCATAACGAAAAAAAGATAACTTGCGAGGGAATCCTCGCTTTTTTACTTGACAGCATCATTCGCCCATTTGATTTTCCAAATGATGAACAGTTTTCAGATTTAGACTATGAGCATGACAACGCTATAGAATATTTTTTAAATTGGGTTTTGACTTGTCATAACTCGCAGGTTAAAGATTTTCAAAAAATACAGCTTGGGAATATAACTGTTACCGACCCGAATAATTACCTTGCACGTTCAAGTATTGAATATTTAAGCTCTTGGGAAGTTATAACTTCAAGGCTTCTTAAAAGTTATGGAGGTTATCTTGTAATTCGTGAAGAAAACGGAGTAAATTATCTTGATTATCTTGAAGATTTTACGTCTGACGGAACATCAGTCGGAAACAAACTTGTTTGTACGCAGAAAATAGAGTTTGGAGCAAATCTCCTTGATTTAACGGAAGAAATAAGCGGAGCAGACATAAAAACGGGAATTATTCCGCTTGGAGCAAGGCTTGAAGATTCTGACGGAAATCAAACTGATGAATATTTGACAATTGAAAGCCTGCCGGACGGGATTTTGTCGGAAGGAATTATAAAAACAGACGACCACATTTTAAACACCACACTTGCGAAAACTTACGGAGCTATTTATGAAGTGGTTAAATGGGAAGATGTAAAAATTGCAGAAAATCTGCAAGCCAAAGCACTCTCATACCTTGCCGACAGTATAAAATTTAAAAGTGAGATTTCTATAAAGGCAATAGATTTAAAGCTTACAAATGACCAAATCGGAGCTTTTAAAATTGGTGAGTATATCAGGTGCCTGAGTAGTCCTCATGGGCTTGATGATTTATATTTACTCCAAAAAATATCAATAGACATGAAAAATCCGCAAGCTACAACAATTGAACTTAATAAGTCATCCTTAACTTTTACGGATAAGGTTTTAGAAAATAAAAAGAATACTGACAATATCATAACCCGTGTTGACAGAGTTGAACGTGGATATATAAATAGCGGTAGTATTACGGACATAGCTAACGAAACAATCGAAAACAGTTCAGCTTTTGAGCAAAATGCTTCAGCTATAATGTCACAAGTTTCCGAGCTTTACACCAAAATTAAAGACTTTGAAATATACAGAAGTAATGTCACAACTCAATTTATACAAACGAGTGAAGATTTTACTTACCAGTTTAGCAATTTAACGGAACTCATAAATAATTTAGACGCAAATTCTGCGGAGCAGTTTAATAACATAATCCGTTATATTCGATTTGTTGACGGCGATATAATTCTTGGTGAAATTAATAACAATCTTATGCTTAAAATAAGTAATGATAAAATTTCTTTTTTACAAAACGGAATCGAAGTTGCATACATGACCGATAACAAACTTTATATTACAGACGGAGAGTTTTTAAATTCACTCCAGCTCGGTAATTTTGCTTTTTACCCAAGAACAAGCGGAAATTTATCGTTTAAGAAAATAAAATAGTACCCTAAGGCACTATTTTAAAAATTTTTGCCAATCTATTTTTGAATAAAGAAATCTAATAATTGTTACCGTATTTTCTGTTATGTTGTAAAAAGCGAGGTAATTACTTATAGGTAAAATTCTAATTTCAAATTTTGATAAATATTCATCTTTAACTATCGACTGCCTTTCCGGCATATTTTCTAAAGATTTAAACGCTGATTTTGAAGATGCGATTAAATTTTCAGCACTAATAGGATTTTTTAAAGTGTATTTTATATATTCAAATGCACTTTTTAAATCTTTGGTGGCAGTTTTAGATATTAAAACTTTATACATTACAAATTAAAGCTCCTCACCTGTAATTTCTTTAATAGCGTCTTCGTATGGCATTACATCGCCCGTTGAAACATCTTTAATGCCTTCATCGATTAATCTGTAAAGTTCATATTTACTACAAAGATTATCATAACTTTCCATGCTTAAAATAACTGCGTCACCGTGTCCGTTCTTGGTTATAAATACAGGTTTATTAGTTTCTTTGCAGTAATCAATTATGCTGTTATAGTCATTGCGTAAATCTGCGCTTGGTCTTATTGCCGGCATACAAATCAACTCCTAAAAAATAATTATATCAATATTATATGCAAATTCAGATATATAGTCAATATCAAATTTTAAAACGAGGTGAAATTTTGGGAACATCAAGCACTTTTTCGACCAGTAACACGCACGTTAAATATAACATCACAGTAAATCAAAACTCACAAAATGTTTCAAATAACTGCTCAAATGTTACTGTTTATGTAAGATTTTGGCGTGACAATCAGGGATATACGACCTATGGATCAGGAACTTGCTACTGTAAAATTAACGGCACAACTTATTCTGCAACGGTTTCTTCAAGTCAAAAAATAACGAGTTCGGGAATAAATCTTTTTAGCAAAACTCTTGATATTTACCACAACAATGACGGAACAAAAACGCTTACTTGTTCCGCTTGGATAAGCATGGACACACCTTTATCGTCAAGCGAGCAATCATATTCGCAAACTTTATCAACAATACCAAGAGCAAGCAATCCCTCACTTAGCTCAAGCTCGGTTATTATGGGTGATTCCATAACAGTTTACACAAACAGAGCGTCAAGCAATTTTACACACGTTCTTTATTATCAAATTGGCTCAGGCGGTTGGAATACTATTGCAACCGAAATCGGTACAAGCAAAAGTTGGACAGTTCCGCTAAGCCTTGCAAACAGCACGCCGAATTCCACAAGTTTAAATGTAAAGCTTTGGCTTGAAACATATAACGGAAGCACATATATTGGGTGTAATAGTACGTCTTTTACTGCTAACGTTCCGTCAAATATTGTGCCGACAATTAATTCTGTCAATTTGTCGGAAGCTGTTTCTGAAATTTATGCACAGTTTGGGGCATACGTTCAAGGAAAATCTAAAATTTCAGGTAGTATTTCAGCGAGCGAAAGTTATTCAAGCACAATTAAATCATATTCCATAAGTATTAACGGAGCTTCATATACATCAAGTAGTTTTACAACCGGATTTTTGACTACAAGCGGAAACAATACCTGTTCTGTAACCGTTAAAGACAGCAGAGGACGAACAAAATCCCAAAGCGTAAATTTTAATGTTATAGAATATGCAAATCCGTCAATTAATTCTTTTTCAGTTTCAAGATGTAATCAAGACGGAACAGCAAATGACGAAGGAAATTGTGCGAAGTGTGTTGTTTCAGCGTCAATTTCAAGCGTTAATTCTAAAAACACGAAATCTTTTCAAATTAAGTATAAAAAAATATCGGAAACGGAATGGAATATTTTTGATTTAGATAACACGAATTACACGCTAAACACTATACAAATAATTCAAAATATTGATACCGAATCAGAGTACAATTTCAAAACCTCTGCTACTGATTTTTTTAGTATTGCGGAATATTCTCATAATTTATCCACCGCATACACTCTTGTTGACTATAACCAAAGCGGAAAAGGTATGGCGATTGGAAAAGTTTCAACGCAGAATGCTTTTGAGATTAACATGGATACCAAACTTACGGGAAATCTTAAGATAAATGATAAAACTATCTTTGATTTAATTTACCCGGTAGGCTCAATTTATATGTCAGTAAATAGCACAAATCCCACCAATCTTTTTGGTGGAACGTGGATCACTTGGGGTCAAGGACGAGTTCCTGTTGGAGTTAGCACAAGTGGAACTTTTAACACAGTAGAAAAAACAGGTGGTTCAGAAACACATACTTTAACGATTGCACAAATGCCAAGCCACACTCACACTCAAAATTCACATAGACACAATTATGGAAGACCCGCACTTTTCGGAGGAGAAGACAGCGATGACGGAAGCATATTTACACCCCGTTATAGTGGGCGGACGTCTTCTCAGTACAAAGGAAATTCAAATGGTTGGACGGAAATGTCATACACAACAGCGACAAACCAAAATACCGGTGGCGGTGGCTCACATAACAATTTACAGCCATATATAACTTGTTATATGTGGAAGCGAACAGCTTGATAGTTGCTTAAAAAACAGCAAAAAATATAACTTTTTAAATAAATGGTTGAGGAGGAAAAATCATGGACTTAAAAGGAATAGATGTTTCAAAATGGCAAGGTGGGGTTAATTGGAATGAAGTTAAAAAAGATGGCACGTAATTTGCAATAATTCGTGAGGGTTGGGGTAAAAAATCTCCTACTCAGATTGATAAAAAGTTTAAAGAAAACTATGAGAACGCAAAAGCTGTGGGAATCCCCGTAGGATGTTATCATTATTCTTATGCGGATTCGGTTGATGACGCTAAACGTGAAGCCGAATTTTGTCTTGAAAATATTGGGGATATGAGGCTTGAATATCCTGTCATCATAGACGTAGAGGACAAAGAACAGTTAAAATTTAGTAATCGCCAGCGTACAGATATTGTGAAAACATTTTGTAGTGAAGTTGAAAAAGCCTGATATTATGCTATGTTTTATTGCAATCTTAATTGGATTAACAATTATCTTTATAAAGACGAGCTTTTGCCGAAATATGACTTGTGGCTTGCACAGTGGGGTGTTGATATTCCCTCTGTATCGTGTGGAATTTGCCAATATACTATGTAGAGAGTAACCACGAAGCAATTATTGATGTTGATACTTTTCAAAAAGTGCAAAAAGAAATAAATTGTAGAGCTAATCATTACAAACCTACTAGCGGAATTAAAGAATATATTTTTACCAGCAAAATAGAATGTGGGATTTGTGGTAAAAACTACAGAAGAAAAATTGCTGGAAGTGGCACGAAATATGAAAAGCCGATATGGATATGTTCTACTTTTAATTCCTACGGCAAAAAGTACTGCCCTTCGAGTATAATCCCTGAAGAAATTCTCGAAAAACTATCTTGTGAGACACTCGGAATTGCAAAGTTCGATGAACAGATATTCAAAAACAAAGTAAGTAAAATCGTTGTTCCAAGCAAGGGTAAGCTTAAATTTATTCTTAATTACGGTGATGAAGTTTTGAAAGCGTGGAATTACCCTTCAAGGAGAGATTCTTGGACTGAAGAAATGAAACAAATGGCTAAAGTGCGACAAGAAAGGATGACACAAAGTGAACATGGCACGAGCAGTAACTGTAATTCCAGCAACGCTTAATTTATTTACAAATACCTCAATACGGGCACCTATTAAGCGAAGAACGGCAGGATATGCAAGGGTATCCACAGATAACGAAGAACAGCTTTCAAGCTACGAAGCACAAGTCGATTATTACACAAGATATATAAAGTCAAAAAGTGAATGGGAATTTGTTGGGGTTTATACTGACGAAGGAATAAGTGCTACCAACACCAAAAAACGTGACGGTTTTAACAGAATGATAAAAGATGCACTTGACGGGAAGATAGACCTCATTATTACAAAGTCAGTTTCAAGATTTGCAAGGAACACAGTAGATACCTTAACGACTGTCAGAAAACTCAAAGAAAAAGGTGTAGAAGTTTACTTTGAAAAAGAAAATATTTATACGCTTGATTCTAAAGGCGAATTGTTAATTACTATCATGAGTTCACTCGCTCAAGAAGAATCAAGGTCGATAAGTGAAAACGTAACATGGGGTCAAAGAAAAAGATTTGCCGATGGTAAGGTTAGTCTTCCGTATAAACATTTCTTAGGCTACGAAAAAGGAGAAGATGGCGTGCCAAAGATTATAGAAAGCGAAGCTAAAATCGTAAGATTGATATA